>CAVQZH010000008.1:0-92139 GCA_963718345.1 uncultured Pseudomonadota bacterium
CCGTCTACAACCATCTGCAGGACTGTAATACGCCACCCAATACCGGTGGTGTTGGAGGTTTGGGAGCCACTGTAAATGCAAGCACATGTACCGCCACAGGCGTTGGCGCATCTAGCGTTTCGAACTCGGTTACTTACAACGATGTGTTGCCTTCATTGGATGTGCATTACCAGTTGCAGCCGAACTGGGCGAGCTTACGGTCAATATGCAGTCGGCGACCAGATTCCAGACACCGGCGTGTTTGATGTATATAGGCGCAAAGGTCGCCAGCACACCGAAGCCGACCAAATCCAAGACATTCCAGTTTGGTTCGGTTTGGAAGTCGGACAGATACACCTTGGATGCGGACATTTACCATACGACGCTGGATAACGCCTATACGGTCGTGACCGATCCCGCTACTCGGTCTTCCCACGTATCCTCTGGTTGGAAATCAGGTCAGCCAGGGTATCGAAGCAGAAAGCAACATCATGTTGGGTAGCGGATTCAGCCTGTACGTGAACGGTACCGTCGGCAGCACAAAGTACAGCACCGGCAAGTGGGTCGCCAATGCACCCATCCGATACCGAAACGCTGGGTTTGAACTATGCGCAGGCTGACTGGAATTCTGGTCTGCAGACCAAGCGCGTGGGCAAGATGTATAACGACGGCACTGACCTCGCTACCGGCAAGATTGTTGTAAACGAAGCCTTTACCATTGACCCTGTCGTGCTTACCAATTTGTTCGTCAATTACACGATCAAGCAATCCGGTAAGCTATGCGAAGCAGTCCAAAGTACAGTTTGCGGTCAACAATCTGTTCAACAACCACAGCGTCGTTGGCGTGGCTGGAGCTGTCGCAAGGTAGCACGAGTGCAAATCCGAGTGCGGCCGATCTGTTGAGCGTAGTACCGGCACGCAGTGCTTCTGTAACGCTGACTGTAGATATGTAAAGAGATGACGGTCGGTAACTGATACGACTGTTCGAATGCAACGGGGGAGCTCGGCTCCCCCACTTTTAATTTGAGATCATGAATATTTCCCACATACTAGAACTAGCAAATGATTCAGGCGGCACGCTGTACCTGATGCTGGTGTTGTTGCTGGTGGCGCTGACGGTGATCATCGAGCGCACTCGCTATCTCTCCAACATGCAGCATGGCGGCGAGCAACTGATCGCGATGCTAAAGGAGGGTGCCCAGAAGGCCACCCTGGCTTTGCCCGATAAACTCGCGCAACTGCCGCATGCCGGCCTGTTCACCATCCTGCAGAACGAACCGGTCAGCAATGCCGACCGCGCCACGTCTCGACGGCCACCTGGAAGAAGCCATCATGCACGAAGTGCCTACGCTTGACCGCTCGCTGTGGATGCTCGACACCGTGATCACCCTGGCCCCGCTGCTGGGCCTGTTCGGCACCATCATCGGCATGTTCAACGCCTTTCATGCGCTGGGCGATGTCCAGAACGACGCAACGCAGGTGACCGGCGGCATTGCCGAAGCCCTGATCGCCACCGCCTCCGGCCTGTTCATTGCCATGATCGGCCTGGTGTTCTTCAACGCCCTGCACACCCGCGTGCGCATCATCCTGCACCAGCTCGAAACGATCAAAGTCATGCTGCTGAACCGCCACGATCAGTTCAGGACACAGGCAGCACCGGCTCGCTGTGCCGTCGAAGTACTGCATACGCAGGCGAGGGCTTGAAATGAGGTATCTGGAAACACGCAAGGCCCGGATCGAGATCATCCCGATGATCGACATCATGCTGTTCCTGCTGGTCTTCTTTGCGATGCTCACGCTGCGCATGATCCCCAGTTCCGGCCATGTCACGAAACTGCCGACCAGTTCCACCGCCGTGGCCATCCCGCACCCGAAGTTGCTGGTGGAAATCAACCCGGACGGATCGCTGCAAGTCGAGAACCAGACGCTGACACCGGCCCAATTGACCGACCTGCTGCACAACGCGACAGCAGCAAGACCGCGGTGACGATTGCCGGCAGTGATACGTCTTCGCTACAGCAAGTCATGACCGTGATCGACGCCATCAAGGCGGGTGGTGCCACCGAAGTGGGTCTGGCTACCCGCAATGCTGCAAGCAAGTAGATCGCGATCATGAATAATCGCAATCAAATGCAGGCTTTCTGGCTGGCAGTCATGGTCGAATCCGTGTTGCTGGCGGGTGCTGCTTTCGCCCTGACCAGCACATCCTCGATGAAGCCGGTGCTGTCCGGATCGCAAGTGATCTCGCTGGTGAACGAAGACCAGCAGCCGGAGAAACCCCCTGCACCCAAGCCCAAACCGCAGCCGAAAATACAACCCAAGCCGCAGCCGCAAGTGGTGCACGAAGAACCCAAACCGGTATTGCCGCAAGTAACTGAAGCTGAGGCGACGGCCTTCACCGAACCCGCGCCGCCACCGCCTGAAGCCGTAGCGGGTAAAGCCGAACCCAGTGCGGAATATGCAGCCAAAGTCCATGCCGCGGTGCAGGCAGCGCATTACTATCCGCCGGCCGCATCCAGTCTGCACTACACGGGCAGGGTGCGGGTGGAGTTTCACCTGCGCGATACGACAGTCAGCGGCATTCGGCTGGTGGTGGCCAGCGGCTTTGGGCTGATCGACCGTGCTGCGCTGCATGCGGTCCAGGATGCCCAGTATCCGGAACCGCCGCCCGAGCTCAAGGGCTCCGACCATGTCTATCAGGTCTGGGTCGAGTTCGACCGGAAATAAATTTCAACACGGAACGTATTGATAAAATCGTTTCTGCTAACCCGAGAAAGACTTTTTGGATAACGCCATGCTTGCTAGAACATCAATTCAATTTATTTTAGGCATCTGCCTGTTAACCAGCCATCTGGCTCAATCGGCCCCGTTGCCCGGTAACATGACTTTCGCACTGGTGAATCAGTACAGCGTGGGTGGGGACGGGAAATGGGATCTCCTTGCGTTCGACAAAAAAAATCGTCGCCTGTTTATAAGCCGATCAACGCACGTGCAAGTCATGGATGCGGATTCCGGAAAATTGGTTGGTGATATTCCCGGCACCGACGGGGTTCACGGAATCGCGATAGCGGAGGATCTCAATCTTGGATTCACCAGCAACGGTAAAAGCAATTCCGTTACGGCATTTGATCTGACGACGTTAAATGTGATCCAGACCATTCCCGTTTCCGGATCGAGTCCGGATTCGATTATTTATGAACCGAAATCAAAACATGTAGTGTCATTCAATGGACGTTCGGTCAACGCATCCGTGATCGATGCGGTTTCGCTGAAGGAGCTGGCTACGATTGCCCTGCCGGGAAAACCGGAGCTTGCCGTATTCGACAACGCAGGCAATATCTTTGTGAACCTTGAAGACAAAAATGAAATTGCGGTGATTGATGGCAAATCCAACAAGGTACTCAAGACTTATGCTCTTGGCAAAGGAGTAGCGCCTACCGGGTTGGCGATTGATCAGAAGCATCATCTGCTGTTTTCGGTCTGCGACAACAAGCTAATGGAAATTCTGGACTCCAGGACCGGCAAGATAGTTTCGGAAGTCGCTATTGGTGAAAAACCGGATTCAGCCGCCTTTGACCCGAAATTGGGTGTTGCATTCAGTTCAAATGGAGAAGGAACTTTAACTGTCGTAAAAGAGATTAGTCGTCGTCGCTTCTCTGTGTCGCAAACAATTACAACGCAGAAGGGCGCCAAAACCCTGGCATACGACATGGACAAACACCGGGCTTATCTGGTGACAGCCTCCTTTGGTGAAACGCCTGCCCCCACCACAGAACAGCCGAAGCCCAAGCCATCGATCATCCCGAATAGCTTTGTCGTGTTGGTGGTTGCATTGAATCCATGAACGCTCGCGGATGATCAATTCTGGTTGCTGGGCGATCCATAACTAACTACTGACATAAGTGAGAGTCTGATGACCATCCGATGGAAAAGCACAACTTCCAGTTACGGCTGGCTTTCAATGTCGTTGCACTGGCTGATGCTGATATTGATCGTATTGACTTACGCTACGATTGATCTCAAATCGGTGTTTCCGAGAGAAAGCGCTGCGCGCGACTTGATTGTCACTTGCCATTACATGCTTGGCCTGACCGTGTTTTGTTTCGTGTGGCTGCGTCTTTGGGCACGTTCGGCAGGTGCTGTTCCCATTATTGAACCAGGGATGACTACATCCCAGGCTCGATTGTCCAAAGCTGTGCATGTTGCCTTGTATGCGCTAATGATAGCGTTGCCAATATTGGGCTGGCTCTTCCTGAGCGCCAGAGGAAAGCCCGTAGTACTATTGGGGATGGAACTGCCAATATTGATCGACAAGAACCAGGGTGTGGCGAAGTTGCTGCGGAGTGTTCACACAAACATTGCGACCGCCGGATACTTTCTTATTGGTTTGCATGCCGCCGCTGGCATTTACCACCACTACGTAAAGCGCGACAATATCTTGAAATTGATGCTGCCGCGCTGAACGAAAGCGGCAACAACGGTTAAGGCATTGTTGTTGCTGACTTACCTGGTGCCGATCACTACTATGACATTGAAAAAAACGATTTTGCGCACTAGTGCGTTGGTCATCGCTGCTTGTCTGATTATTGCGGTAACGAGCTTTGGATTGTTTACCGCAGCGGAAAAAACACACGGCGTTGATGATCGCGCAATCCCGGTGCGAATTGCCAAGGCTGAACGCAGGAACGCACCAAACTATGTTAATGCCATTGGAACGGTTCAGGCTCTGAATACCGTAGTGGTGCGTGCGCGCATCGACGGCGAGCTAAGTCTGGTTCGGTTTCAAGAAGGCAAATATGTCAAACATGGCGACATATTGGTCGAATTGGATAGGCGCCCATTTGAGGTGCAGGTGAGGGCCGCCGTTGCACAAAAAGAGAAGGACAAAGCGCAACTGGAAAATACCCAGCTTGATCTTGAGCGATATGAGTCCTTGCTCAAGCAAGATTCCATTGCAATGCAGACGGTGGACGCGACGCGAGCGCTTCTAGACCAGGCTCGGGCAACGGTAAGTGCAGATCAGGCCCAAATTGATCTGGCCCAATTGCAGCTGGATTACGCGACGATCCGGTCTCCGATTGATGGAAGACTGGGGGCCAGGCTTGTCGATGTAGGCAATTTAGTGCATGCCAATGATCCAAACGGGCTCGTAATCGTAAGTCAGATTCAACCGGTTTTCGTGACGTTTTCCCTTCCCCAAAGTTCGCTTCCTGTTCTGCTCCAACAACAAAATCACAGGCCCCTGCGTGTTATAGCGCTGAACCAGGATGGCAGCGAAGAGCTGGACGACGGGATACTGTCGTTGATCGAAAGCCAAATAGACTCATCTACAGGAACAATTCGTTGCAAGGCAACATTCAAGAATGCGAAGGAAAAATTGTGGCCGGGCGCATTCGTAACGGTGCGCATTGTTCTTAGCGACCTACCGAATGTTGTTGTTGTCCCCACTGAGGCAATTCAAGCCGGCGCCCAGCAACCATTTGTTTACGTCATCGGCCCAAAGAATCTTGCGGAAGTCAGGAAGGTCGAAGTGGGACAAGTGTCCGGCACTCAAACCGTAATCAGCGCCGGACTCGGAGAAGACGAGCGTGTCGTGGTGGAGGGGCAGTTTCAACTTGGCGATGGCGTCCGGGTTGAAGTGAAAGACGAGCTGTCGACGGCGTCGTCCGTCGGACCTGCCGGAACGCGATCATGATCCCGTTTCGAACTCGTTACAGGCTGATACATTGAAAATTTCAGCGATTTTCATCAGGCGTCCCACCGCGACAGTATTGCTGATGCTTGGGTTGATGTTCGTTGGCGTTGCGAGTTACTTGAAATTGCCAATTGCCGGAGTGCCGCAGGTAGATATTCCGACAATATCCATTCAAGCATCTTTGCCTGGGGCAAGCGCAGAGACGATTGCTTCCTCCGTTACGTCGCCTCTCGAGCGTGCGCTTGCAATTTTGCCCGGCGTCACTTCAATTACGTCAACAAGCTCATTGGGATCGAGTTCGATAAACGTGCAATTTGATTTGGCTCGGGGCGTGGACGCGGCGGCACTGGATGTCCAGACGGCGATCAATGCCGCGTTGGGAGATCTTCCGAAAAATTTGCCGCATCCACCTACTTTCGAAAAGAAGAATCCGTCTGATGCATTGCTCATGACCATCGCGATGTATTCGGACGACATGCCGATAGCGAAGGTCGACGACTATGCCGAAAATTACCTGACCCCGGAACTGTCCCGGATACGCGGTGTTGGCGCCATCGATTTTCACGGCAGGCAAAAACCCGCAATACGCATTCAAGTCGATCCGGGGCGTGTTTCTTCGATGGGCCTGACTCTGGAAGATGTGCGGCAAAGAATTGCCGAAGCAACTGCAAATGGTCCGAAAGGCACGCTGAATGGATCGCGCCAGTCGATGACGCTGGATACAAACGATCAGCTCGTCGAGGCGCGCGAATATGGCGAGATCGCGTTAAGGACCAACAACGGTGCGTTGGTTAAACTTGGCAACATCGCCGAAATAATTCCAAGTGTCGAGGATGTTCAGCAGAGTGCCTGGGTGTCGGGTCATCAGGCAGTCATGATTGATATTCACAAACAAATCGGTTTCAACATCAATTCGACGGTGGAAAAGATCAGGGAGGTTTTGCCGGGCTTGCAGCACAATCTTCCTGCCTCCGTCCACCTTGTGTTGTTGGGTGACCGCACGCAGACCATACGCTCATCTGTCAAGGAAGTTCAATTTACCCTGCTGTTGTCGTGTCTTCTGGTCGTGTTCGTCGTCTATGTTTTTGTGGGAAGTCTGCGCGCGACCATGATCCCGGCGATCGTTATTCCGCTTTCGCTATTTGGCACGATGGCCGCCATGTATCTGTTCGGGTACACGCTCGACAACGTCTCGCTGATGGCACTGACTATCTCGATTGGTTTTGTTGTCGATGACGCAATTGTCATGCAGGAAAACATACTGCGTCATGTCGAAGAGGGGCTGGATCCGCAGGCTGCTGCGCTCAAAGGTTCAGGAGAGATCGGGTTCACGATACTTTCCATGACGATATCGCTCGTGGCGGTGTTTATACCCGTCCTTTTTATGGGCGGGATTGTAGGTCGGCTATTCCGCGAATTCGCGGATACGGCGGCAATCGCCATACTGATTTCCGGTGCTGTTTCCCTGACCCTGACCCCTGTGCTTTGCGCGAGATTCCTGAAGATCGATGTTGCCCGGCAGCGTGGCTGGTTTTTGCAACAATGCGAAATGTGGATCGAGCGTTCTCGTGAAGGTTACGCCAGGGCTTTGCGCAAGGTGCTTAGCCATCAGCCGCTCACGCTGGGAGTGATGTTGAGCACGCTGATTGTCACTGTTGGGCTGTATATCTATATCCCAAAAGGATTCTTCCCGCAGCAAGACAACGGCCTGATTGGAGGTGTCGCAGAAGCATCACCGGATATTTCGTATCTTGCCATGGTGCGCCAAATGCAATTGCTGGCAGATGTGGTGAGGCGCGATGACGATATACAGAATGTGTATTTTTGGGTCGAAGGCAGTCCGTCAACCAACGTTGGACGCATCTCCGTGGACTTGAAACCTCTGGAATCCAGAAAGTCCTCCGTCTACGATGTAATCAAACGTATCAATCAGCGGGCAAAAGGCATTCCGGAAATGACCCTGCATCTCCAGGCGCGCCAGGATTTGCAAGTAGGCGCTCGGGTGAGCAAAACACAGTTTCAATACACGCTGCGCGACATGAATCTTGAAGAACTGCGGCAATGGACGCCCATCATGTTGAATGCGCTAAAAACGATCCCGCAAATTCGTGACGTGGCAGGGGATACGGAACTTCCGGCACCGCGCTTGAAGATAGTTCTGGACAAGGACGCCATGGCCCGTTTTGGCGTCACTACACAGGCCGTGGATGACACCCTGTACGATGCGTTTGGCCAGCGCCAAGTGGTAAGCTTTTATACTCAAGTGAGCGTTTATCGTGTGATTCTGGAGGTTGATCCACGATTTCAGCTGGACGAATCGGCACTTGGCCGAATCTACGTCCCCTCCGGGAGTGGCGCGCCAGTACTTCTGGGTGCTATCAGTAAACTTGAACATACATCCGCTCCGCTCACGGTCAATCACGATGGGCAATTTCCGGCGACGACGTTGTCCTTCAATTTGGCATCCGGACAGTCGCTCGGGAATGCAATCGACGCGATCAATGCAAAGGAGCGTTTGTTGGGCAAACCTGAAGGCCTGACTTCAATGTTTGCCGGAAGTGCGCAAGCTTTTCAGGAGTCCCTCGCGAACCAGCCATTCCTGATCCTTGCGGCGTTGTTGGCGATCTATATTGTCCTTGGCGTCCTGTATGAAAGTTACATTCATCCGATTACGATCATGTCGACCCTACCCTCGGCCGGAATCGGCGGTTTGCTTGCGCTAATAATTCTTCACTACGATTTTTCGCTTGTCGCGTTGATCGGTGTTCTATTGCTGATAGGGATCGTCAAGAAGAACGGAATCATGATGGTAGACGTGGCCATCACCGAAGAGGCCAAAGGGCACTCTCCGGAAGAAGCGATTTACAGGGCTTGTTTATTGCGTTTCAGGCCAATCATGATGACCACCATGGCTGCTCTCTTGGGGGCCTTGCCGCTCGCGCTGGGAACGAGCGCAGGCTCCGAACTGCGCCTTCCGCTTGGTATAGCAATGGTTGGCGGGCTGCTGGTTTCGCAAGCGCTTACGCTTTTTACCACTCCCGTCGTTTATTTATATATGGACCGGTTTGTCCGGAGGCTGAGACCCAATCGCTCCGAATTGGATCGGAGAGCTTCCTGAATTGGCATGTTCGAAATGTCATTGGTTATTTTGGACTTTAATCTAGCCGTCACATTCGACAGCTATATTGTTGGATTTCGTATAGTGGAAACGATTAATCAGAGACCATGACCCTACCCCACATACTAGAACTAGCAAACGCCTCTGGCGGCACGCTGTACCTGATGTTGGTGTTGCTGCTGGTGGCGCTGACGGTGATCATCGAGCGCACTCGCTATCTCTCCAACATGCAGCATGGCGGCGAGCAACTGATCGCGATGCTGAAGGAGGGTGCACAGAAGGCCACCCTGGCTTTGCCCGATAAACTCGCGCAACTGCCGCATGCCGGCCTGTTCACCATCCTGCAGAACGAACCGGTCAGCAATGCCGACCGCACCAGTCTCGACGGCCACCTGGAAGAAGCGATCATGCACGAAGTGCCTACGCTTGACCGCTCGCTGTGGATGCTCGACACCGTGATCACCCTGGCCCCGCTGCTGGGCCTGTTCGGCACCATCATCGGCATGTTCAACGCCTTTCATGCGCTGGGCGATGTGCAGAACGACGCAACGCAGGTGACCGGCGGCATTGCCGAAGCCCTGATCGCCACCGCCTCCGGCCTGTTCATTGCCATGATCGGCCTGGTGTTCTTCAACGCCCTGCACACCCGCGTGCGCATCATCCTGCACCAGCTCGAAACGATCAAAGTCATGCTGCTGAACCGTCACGATCAATTCAGGACGCAGGCAGCACCGGCTCGCTGTGCCGTCGAAGTACTGCATACGCAGGCGAGGGCTTGAAATGAGGTATCTGGAAACACGCAAGGCCCGGATCGAGATCATCCCGATGATCGACATCATGCTGTTCCTGCTGGTCTTCTTTGCGATGCTCACGCTGCGCATGATCCCCAGTTCAGGCCATGTGACGAAACTGCCGACCAGTTCCACCGCGGTGGCCATCCCGCACCCGAAGTTGCTGGTGGAAATCAATCCGGACGGAACGTTGCAAGTCGAGAACCAAACGCTGACACCGGCCCAATTGACCGACCTGCTGCATCAACGCGACAGCAGCAAGACCGCGGTGACGATTGCGGGCAGCGATACGTCTTCGCTGCAGCAAGTCATGACCGTGATCGACGCCATCAAGGCGGGTGGTGCCACCGAAGTGGGTCTGGCTACCCGCAATGCCGCAAGCAAGTAGATCGCGGCCATGAATAATCGCAATCAAATGCAGGCTTTCTGGCTGGCAGTCATGGTCGAATCCGTGTTGCTGGCGGGTGCTGCTTTCGCCCTGACCAGCACATCCTCGATGAAGCCGGTGCTGTCCGGATCGCAAGTGATCTCGCTGGTGAACGAAGACCAGCAGCCGGAGAAACCCCCTGCACCCAAGCCCAAACCGCAGCCGAAAATACAACCCAAGCCGCAGCCGCAAGTGGTGCACGAAGAACCCAAGCCGGTATTGCCGCAAGTAACGGAAGCTGAGGCGACGGCCTTCACCGAACCCGCGCCGCCACCGCCCGAAGCCGTAGCGGGTAAAGCCGAACCCAGTGCGGAATATGCAGCCAAAGTCCATGCCGCGGTGCAGGCAGCGCATTACTATCCGCCGGCCGCATCCAGTCTGCACTACACGGGCAGGGTGCGGGTGGAGTTTCACCTGCGCGATACGACAGTCAGCGGCATTCGGCTGGTGGTAGCCAGCGGCTTTGGGCTGATCGACCGTGCTGCGCTGCATGCGGTCCAGGATGCCCAGTATCCGGAACCGCCGCCCGAGCTCAAGGGCTCCGACCATGTCTACCAGGTCTGGGTCGAGTTCGACCGGAACAATAAATAACAAAACAACAATTAACTCC
Source organism: uncultured Pseudomonadota bacterium (assembly GCA_963718345.1). GTDB lineage: Bacteria > Pseudomonadota > Gammaproteobacteria > Burkholderiales > Gallionellaceae > Sideroxyarcus. Next base: position 10,621 of record CAVQZH010000008.1, read on the forward strand.
AAGGAGATTCCATGTTTAGCCTGTGCAAGAGCGCATCCCCACGCTCGATATTTTTGATCGCGACTACACTTTTCTTGTTCGGCTGTGCTTCGTTGAACAATCAAGCTTCGGTTGGCACGCATACTGCCTATGTCGTGCTCGGAGAAAATGGCGTACCGGTCGCGCGTTATCTGACGACGGATGCGCAATGTCCATCTATACAATTTGACGGCCATGACGTGCAGATGGATCTTCGCGCAGCCCCCGCGTCCGAACCGTTGCGTCCGACACGCTCTGCACCGGCAGACTCAAAGCCTTCCGACTTTCCGATCCGCACATGTGAGAAGGTAATCCCGTCCGATACCGGCAAAGCGATGATCGGCGAGCTTTCACTTCCGCTCCCGGTTAAAGAGGTTAAGCGCATAGTCGTGATAGGCGACACGGGTTGCCGCCTGAAGAAGAGCGAGGAGGCTTATCAGGCGTGCAACGATGCGAATCAATATCCGTTTGCCAAGGTGGCCGCCGCCGCGGCTGACTGGAAACCTGATCTGGTCGTGCACGTCGGCGATTATCAATATCGCGAAAACGAGTGCCCGGCAGACCACCCCGGATGTGCCGGTAGCCCATGGGGTTACGGATGGGATACGTGGCAAGCCGATTTGTTTGAGCCGGGAGCAGCATTGTTTAAAGCTGCACCGTGGGTGATGGTTCGCGGCAACCACGAATCCTGTGCGCGTGCCGGTCAAGGTTGGTGGAGGATGCTCGATCCGCGACCTTTGCTGCCTGGACGCGATTGCAACGATGCGGCGAACGACGAGTCGGGGGACTTCAGCGATCCGTATGCGGTGCCGCTCGGCGACGATGCACAACTGATTGTGCTGGACACTTCGGATACAGTTGGAAAGCCGATACCGGCGGGGGATATTCGCGAGTTCAAATACCGCGATCTGTATAGGAAGATGGATTTATTGTCGCAAAATGCTGCTTACAATATTGCGGCGAATCACCATCCGATACTCGGCTTTTCCGCCGAGCTGGATAAGCAGGGCAAGTTGAAACTGTTGCCGGGCAATCAGGGCATGCAGTCGGTGTTCGGCGCCATTAACCCGCTCATCTTTCCGCCGCGGGTCAACGCATTGCTTTCGGGCCATGTCCATGTATGGCAGGAAGTCAGCTTTTCCAGTCCGCACCCGACACAATTTGTGGCCGGATTCTCGGGCACCATGGAAGACGTAGTGCCGCTGCCTGCGGAACTGCCGCCGGGCGCAACGCCTGCGCCCGGCGCAGTGGTTGAGCACCATAGCTCATGGGTGAACGGATTTCGGTTTCATGACGATGGAACGAAAAGATGCCAAGCATTGGGATGTCAAGGTATGGGACACCAGCGGCCACGTGGTTAATGCGTGCACGGTCGAGGGCAGGCATTCTTCTTGCGACCTGGTGCAAGTCAATAGTCACTAATGTGAACCATGAAGACTTAAGCGACTCTTAAGAAACCGTTGCTATAGTTGCATGCAGCTACTCGTGCAATGGTCTTGGAAAAGAGAAGCCTTATGAATAATTCAATTAAGCATGCCTTAACGAAGGTTCCGGAAGTCACGCTGATTTTCTGGATAATCAAAATCGTCGCAACCACACTTGGTGAAACCGGTGGTGACACGGTATCCATGTCGATGCATTTGGGCTATCTGGTTGGGACGGCTATTTTCGCTGCGATTTTTCTGATCGCGGTAGTTGCCCAGATCAAGGCCAAGCAATTTCACCCGTATTTGTACTGGGCAACCATCATCGCCACAACCACGGTTGGCACGACGCTGGCCGATTTCGCCGATCGTTCTCTTGGCATCGGATATGCCGGCGGGGTAACTCTGCTATTCACGCTGTTGATGGCTTCTCTGGCTATTTGGTACTGGGCTCTTGGTTCCGTTTCCGTGAATACGGTGAGTTCCCCGAAAGAAGAAATGTTTTATTGGGTAACCATCATGTTTTCTCAAACGTTGGGTACCGCGCTTGGCGATTGGACTGCCGACACGGCGGGACTTGGGTACGAAGGTGGTGCAATTGTTTTCGCTCTCCTTCTGGGAGCCGTGGTCGTTGCATATAAATGGACCAGGGTTTCCAGGACATTGCTTTTTTGGGCAGCATTTATTCTTACGCGCCCCTTGGGTGCCGTTGTGGGCGATTTTCTCGACAAGCCGCTGAGTGCGGGCGGCCTCGCGTTAAGTCGCTTTTCCGCCTCCGCATCGCTTATCGCGATCATCATTGCATGCATCCTGATATTTCCACAGCGAGCTGGAAATACTGCCGGACATTGAAACGACTTATCTTGTCGACTGATTTTCCGTTCAGCCTTGCATTCAAAGGGCGTGTTGTTTCAATATAGTCAAAGCTACATGCCTCTAATCCGTCATATATAGTGTCGAAATAGCGGCTTGGTTTAGCCGAAATTGCAGAAGCGACAACACTATGCCCAGAACGACACATCCTGAATATCACCGCTCCCAGCGCATCGGCTGGCTGCGCGCCGCGGTGCTGGGCGCAAATGACGGGATCGTCTCCACCGCCAGCCTGCTGGTCGGCGTCGCTGCGGCCAATGTAGGTCGCAACGAGCTGTTGGTGGCAGGTGTGGCCGGGTTGGTTGCAGGCGCGATGTCGATGGCCGCGGGCGAGTATGTGTCGGTCAGTTCACAGTCTGATACCGAACAAGCCGACCTGAAGCGCGAAAGTGCGGAACTCGAAGCGCAACCCGCGCATGAACAGCAAGAGCTGGCGGCGATCTACGTTGAGCGCGGGATTGCTCCGGAACTGGCGGAACAGGTTGCGCAGCAGTTGATGGATCATGACGCGCTCGGCGCCCATGCCCGCGATGAGCTGGGTATCAGTGAAATTATCCAAGTACGACCGGTGCAGGCTGCATTCACGTCGGCGCTGACTTTTTCTGTGGGCGCAGCCTTGCCGCTGCTGGCAGCATTGGTGGCACCATCATCGCTACTGGTTCCTGTGGTGGCCGGTGTTTCGTTAGTTGTACTCACCGGATTGGGCGCTGTGGCAGCCCGTGCGGGTGGTGCTCCGATACTCAGGGCATCACTGCGCGTTGCGTTCTGGGGCGCACTGGCCATGGGCCGTCACTGCGGGTGTGGGCAAACTGTTCGGCACTTCCTTATAGCCCTGACCAGGTTTCATTAATAAAAGGCGATAAGGGAAGTTTCATTCCTTGTCACAAACCCTACAACACCCCACCCCCGTCTTGTTCCACACACGCGAGTTGAGCGTTCGATTCTTGTAATTCCTCAATTAAACAGTCTGTTGACCTTGTTGGTGGGGGTTGGCACGTAGTTTGCGAATACTCAGGCACAGACCACCTGATAGGAGCGAACCATGATCAACCTGACACCCAATGCAATCTCCGCCGTAGAGAAATTTATCAAGGGCTCGGCCACGCCCGTAGCCGGACTGCGCATCGCCATTTCCGGTGGCGGCTGCTCCGGCTTCCAGTACGGCATGTCGCTGGAAGAAGCGAAGAGCGAGGACGACACCGTGCTGGAATACGGCGCGGTGACGCTGCTGGTCGATCCGTTGTCCGCTCCCCTGCTCGAAGGTGTGACGGTCGATTTCGTCGATAGCCTGAACGGCAGCGGTTTCAAATTCGAAAACCCGAATGCCAGCTCCAGCTGTGCTTGCGGTTCATCTTTCTCTGCATAAGGAGCTTAGCCATGTGGGACTACTCGGAAAAAGTCAAAGAACACTTCTTTCAACCGCGCAACGCCGGTGTGCTGGAAGGTGCCAACGGCGTGGGCGACGTCGGCTCGATTTCGTGCGGCGATGCGCTGCGCCTGATGCTCAAGGTCGAACCGGATACCGACGTCATTCTCGACGCGCATTTCCAGACCTTTGGTTGTGGCTCGGCCATCGCCTCCTCTTCCGCGCTCACCGAGATGATCAAGGGCAAGACGCTGGATGAAGCGTTGAAGGTGAGCAACCAGGACATCGCCGATTACCTCGACGGCCTGCCGCCTGAAAAGATGCACTGCTCGGTGATGGGGCGCGAGGCGCTGCAAGCTGCCGTGGCCAACTATCGCGGCGAAGTGTGGAGCGACGATCACGAAGAAGGCGCACTGGTGTGCAAGTGTTTCGCCATCGACGCGGTGCTGATCGAAGACACCATCCGCGCCAACAATCTGTGTTCGGTACAGGACGTGACCAACTACACCAAGGCCGGCGGCGGTTGTTCCTCCTGCCACGAAGGCATCGAAGAGATCCTGGTCAAGGTGATGACCGAACGCGGCGAGGCTTTCAAGCCGGGCACGCCCGCAAAGGAAGAAGCCAAACCTGCCGGCATGACCAACCTGCAACGCATCCGCAAGATCGAAGCCGTGCTGGAATCTGTGCGTCCGCAACTGAAGCGCGATGGCGGCGATATTGAGCTGGTGGACGTGGACGGCAAGACCATCTACGTCAACATGACCGGGGCGTGCTCCGGTTGCCAGATGGAAGCGCTGACATTGCAGGGCATCCAGCAAAAGCTGATGGAAGAACTGAAAGAGTTCATCAAGATCGTGCCAACCAAGGCCGGTGCGTTGAGCAGGGCGAGTTGCCATCCGTAACCAATAGTTCCCTCTCCCGCTCGCGGGAGAGGGCTAGGGAGAGGGTGAGAAGCAAGCAGTCCCTCTCCCCCGGCCCCTCTCCCGTAAACGGGCGAGGGGAGTAAACAAGAAGGAGCAGAAAATGGAAGGCATCTATTTCGACAACAACGCAACAACCCGCGTCGACCCCGCTGTGGTCGAGGTCATGCTGCCGTATTTCACCGAGCAGTTCGGCAACCCGTCGTCGATGCACAGCTTCGGCAACAAGGTTGGGCTGGCGATCAAGAAGGCGCGCATGCAAGTGCAGGAGTTGCTGGGAGCGGAACACGACTCCGAGATCATCTTCACTTCCTGCGGCACCGAGTCCGATTCCACAGCGATTATTTCGGCACTGAAGGCGCAGCCGGAACGGAAAGAAATCATCACCACCACCGTCGAGCACCCCGCCATCCTCACGCTGTGTACACATCTGGAAAAGGAAGGCTACAAGGTGCATCTGCTCAAGGTGGACGGCAAGGGTCGCCTCGATCTGGACGAATACAAAAAGCTGCTCACCGACCAGGTCGCCGTGGTATCGGTGATGTGGGCCAACAACGAGACCGGTACTTTCTTCCCGGTGGTTGAAATGGCCGAGCTGGCGAATGCCGCCGGTGCGATGTTCCATACCGACGCCGTGCAGGCCGTGGGCAAAGTGCCCCTGAATCTGAAAGACACCAAGATCGACATGCTCTCCGTGTCCGGCCACAAACTGCACGCACCCAAAGGCATCGGCGTCCTGTACTTGAAACGCGGCACGCGGTTCCGTCCGCTGCTGCGTGGCGGTCACCAGGAACGCGGTCGCCGTGCCGGTACCGAGAACACCACCTCCATCGTCGGGCTGGGCAAGGCTGCCGAGATGGCGCTGGAAGCGATGGCTTTCGAGAACACCGAAGTCGCACGTCTGCGCGACAAGCTGGAAGCAGGCATTCTGGCAAAGGTCCCGCGTTCTTTTGTGACCGGCAACCCGGACAACCGCCTGCCCAATACCAGCAACATCGCGTTCGAGTTCATCGAGGGCGAAGCGATCCTGCTGCTGCTGAACAAGTTCGGTATTGCCGCCAGCTCAGGCTCTGCCTGCACTTCAGGTTCGCTGGAGCCTTCACACGTGATGCGTGCGATGGGTATTCCTTACACCGCCGCTCACGGCACGGTGCGCTTCTCGCTGTCGCGTTACAGCACCGAGGCTGAAGTGGATCGAGTGATCGCAGTGGTGCCCGAGATCATCGCGCAACTGCGCAAGCTGTCGCCGTACTGGGATGGCGATGGTCCCGCAGCTGAACCGGAAAAGGCGTTCGCGCCGACGTACGCATGAAGACAGTAGCCAAACAGCTGGTAGCCGCTTCGGAGATGACGCAAGTCGCGGTGACTTGCTTCTCGCTGTGGATGCTATGTGCCCTGCTGATAATGCTGAAATGAGATGACCATCATGTCACGCACCATCATCATCGACGACACCACCCTGCGCGACGGCGAACAGACCGCCGGGGTGGCGTTCACGCTGGAAGAGAAGCTGGACATCGCGCGCCAGCTCGATGCGCTGGGCGTGCCGGAACTGGAAGTCGGCATTCCGGCGATGGGACATGAAGAACGTGAAAGTATCAATGCGGTTGCTTCACTTGACCTGGATGCGAAGCTGATCGCGTGGAGCCGCATGTGCAAGGAAGATATCGACGCCTGCGATCAGCTCGACGTGCACATGATCGACGTATCCATCCCCGTGTCGGATATCCATCTCGCCAAGAAGCTGAAGCGCGACCGTGCATGGGTGCTGGATACCATCTACGAACTCGTACCGTATGCTTACGACTACGGTCTGGAAGTGATCGTCGGTTGCGAGGATGCTTCGCGCGCCGATCCGGAATTCATGCTGCAGGTCGCCGAAGCCGCACAGGCCGCCGGCGCGTGCCGCATTCGCTATGCCGACACGCTGGGCGTGATGGAGCCGTTCGGCGTGCACAAAGCCATCAGCGCCTTGCGCAGTGCGGTGGACATCGAGATCGAGATGCATGCGCACGACGACCTCGGTCTGGCTACAGCCAACAGTCTGGCTGCCGCCGTGGCGGGTGCCACGCATATCAATACCACGGTGAACGGTCTGGGCGAACGCGCGGGCAACGCGCCGCTGGAAGAAGTCGCGATGGGGCTGAAAAAACTTTACAACCTGGACACGGGCATCGACCTTTCGCTTTTCCCCTCCCTGTCGACGCTGGTCGCAGCCGCATCGGGCCGCCCTGTGCCGTGGCAAAAGAGTCTGGTGGGCGAGGGCGTATTCACGCATGAGGCGGGCATCCATGTCGACGGCCTGCTCAAGGATCCGGACACGTACCAAGGGTTCGATCCCGTCGAAGTCGGCCGTCGCCACAAACTGGTGGTTGGCAAGCATTCAGGGGCGCACGGCATCATTGCTGCCTATGCCACGATGGGCTTGCACCTGAGCCAGGCCGAGGCGCGTGCGCTGTTGCCGGATATCCGCAGTTTTGCCGAACGCGCCAAGCGTTCGCCTGCCGACCAGGAGCTGTTGTTCCTTTATCAACGCTACATCGGGCGTCAGCCCAGTGCCGCGCACTAGGAGCGAATCATGGAAGACGTGATCAGCAACGTGAGTGTGATTCCCAAGCCGGCACAGCCCTCGTTGTTGCGGCTGCTGTTTGAGGACGTGAGTTGCGTATTCCAGCGCGACCCGGCGGCACGTTCGCGCTTCGAGGTGCTGACCACTTATCCCGGCGTGCACGCCATCCTGTTGCAGCGCATCGCACATCGTTTGTGGAAATGGCGGCTGCGCTATCTGGCGCGCTTGTTGTCATGGTTCGCGCGCTTCATGACCAACATCGACATTCATCCGGGCGCCACCATCGGCAGGCGCTTCTTCATCGATCACGGCGCAGGCGTGGTGATCGGCGAGACGGCAGAGATAGGCGACGACGTGACGCTGTATCACGGCGTCACGCTTGGCGGCACGACCTGGAACAAAGGCAAGCGTCACCCGACGCTGGGCGACGGCGTGGTGGTCGGCGCGGGAGCAAAGATTTTGGGTGCGATCACGCTCGGCGAGCAGGTGCGTGTCGGCGCCAATTCGGTTGTGGTCAAGGATGTGCCGTCGCACCGCACCGTGATCGGCATTCCGGGCAAGATCGTGCTGCGCACGGAAGAAGCCAACGCCGACAATATCTACGGTATCAATCTCGACCATCACCTGATTCCCGACCCGGTAGGCCGCGCCATCGCCTGCCTGATGGAGCGCATCGAGGTGCTGGAAGGGCAGTTGCGCAAGCAAGGCGAGCCGGTGGACGGACAATGCCGCACCTGCGAGGCGGATGATCTTTGCGGCACGGAAGTGGCGCGCATCATCAGGAAGGCCTGAACCATGGACCTGCTCGATTTCGAACAAGCCGAGTTGTACTTCGACGAACCGCTGGCACAGGATGTGTCGCGCCTGATCGAGGGTGCCGCGGACAGATACGGCAGCGAGGAAGCTGAAGGCCTGTTACTGCGCGCCAGCCTGATGGCGCCGCAACACCTCATTGTACTGGTGGCGTTGTATCGCTACTACTTCTACCAGCACCGTTTTGAAGATGCGCTGCTGGTGGGGGAGAGCACCTTGGCCGTAGTCGGGCGGCGGCTGAACTTTCCCGAGACCTGGATGCATTTGAACGAAGCCAATCTGGGTGAAGGCGTGCTGCGCTCGATGGGCCTGGTGCGTTTCTACCTCATGGTGCTAAAGGCGACCGGCTACGTCAACCTGCGCCTGGGATATTTCGATATCGGGCAGGCGATGCTGAAAAAATTGGTGGAGCTGGACAGCAACGACCGCATGGGCGGCAGGGCATTGCTGGAAGTGCTGCGGCAGGCGATGGACAACGAAGATTTGATTCAAAGGAGAGCGTGATGGACGAACTGACACTGGACGAAGCAATGGAGGAGTTGGTTTCCGCCGAAGATTTTCTGAACTACTTCGGGATCGAATACGATCCGTCGGTGGTGCATGTGAACCGTCTGCACATCCTGCAGCGCTATCACAACTATCTCGGCAAGGCGACGTTGCCCGAGCTGGAAGAGGGTCGCCGCATGATGTACACCACGCTGCTGACTCAGGCATACCAGGACTTTGTGAAGTCCGACGCACTGACCGAAAAAGTCTTCAAGGTATTCCACATGCATGAACCGCAGGTGAAGTTCGTGCCGATTAGTTCCATCACTGTGAATAAAGCGGGGTCGTGATGAATTTCCTAAGCCGTCATTCCGGCGCAGGCCGGAATCCAGTAATAACACACAACCCGCGTAGCGGACTACGCCGCTTCGTTGTGCCGCTTCGCGGCGTATTTAATTTGCTGGATTCCGGCCTGCGCCGGAATGACGGAAGAGGTTGAGCAATGCTGCCTAAATACGAATTCGGGGACGAAGTCCGCATCATCCGCAATGTGCGCAATGACGGCACCTATCCGGGTGTTGCCATCGGTACGCTGCTGATCCGGCGCGGCTCTACCGGCTTCGTCATGAATGTAGGCACCTTCCTGCAGGATCAACTGATTTATACCGTCAACATTCTCGAGCAGAACAAGATCGTCGGCTTTCGCGAGGAAGAGCTCATCAGCATCGATGACGTGTGGATCCCCAGCAAATTCGAAAGCCGCGAGAGAGTGCGCAGCAAGATCACGCTCACCGTGCGTGGCGAAGTGCGCGTCACACCCGGAATGGAAGGCGAGATACTGAAAGTGTTTCGCGATGAGAACAACGGCGTGCTGTACCACGTGATTTTTCACGATCAGGTGCTGCAAGTCCCGGAAGCTTCACTGGAGGCAACCAAGGTCTATGACGACGAGGAGAAGGTAAATGCCTGAGGTAATCGACAGCGGCGTGGCCTACCTCGCACTCAAAGCCGCGCAGAAACTCTACAGCAAAGCGCCCGCCACGCTGCAGCCGGAGGAGTTCGAGCGCGTGCAAAGCATGGCGCAGCAACAGCACAAACTGGAGGCACGCGTACTGATTGCAGCGGAAGCCCGCGATGTGATGGTTCCGCCTTCCACCCTGGAAGCCGCAATGCAGGAGATTCGCGGCCGCTATCCGAGTGAAGAAGAATTCGCCGGCGATCTTGCGAGCAATGGCCTGGATGAAGCCGGGTTTGCCGCAGCGCTGGAACGCGAGATGAAAGTCGAAGCCATTCTGGAGAAAGTCGGTACCCGGGCGGCCAAAGTCAGCGACATGGATGTGGAGCTGTATTACCAATACCACCCCGAACAATTCCGCCGTCCCGAGACGCGGCTGGTGCGCCACATCCTGATCACCATCAACGAAACCATCGCCGAGAACACGCGCGCCGAAGCCGGCAAGCGCATCGCGACGATCCAGGCAAGACTGGCGAAAGAACCGCAACGCTTCGAAGAGCAGGCACTAAAACACTCCGAATGTCCCACTGCGCTGGATGGCGGAAAGCTGGGCGATTTGCCGCGCGGCAAGCTTTTCCCGGAACTGGATAAAGCCTTGTTCGAGCTGAAAGCGGGCGAAGTAAGCGGAGTGCTGGAATCCGAACTCGGCTTTCACGTCCTGCGCTGTGACTCGATCACCGAAGCTGGCGTGCTGGGCTACGATCAGGCCAAACTGCATATCCGCAAACTGATGGAACAGAAGCGTAAGCGAGTGTGCCAGCAGGCGTGGATGAAGGGGTTGATGGAGGGGAAGTAAAAATGGGTGGCGGGAACCCCGAGCGGTTACACATTCCAAGCGCCTTGAGGGGCCGGATCTCGGCCATTGCTGACGTTCCATGTCAGCCTGTATTACGTCTGCTGTACAACAATATCGGACATCAACATTAAGTGAACTGTCGTTATCGAATTTGTTGCTAGGTAATTCATGGCTCATATATCCATACCCCACTGGGGTTTGGAATCGAGTGCATCCCAAAAGTTAGTTTGCTGTGGTCAACGAAGCTATCGTGCCTGGATTGCACTGATGACCACTGAGCTTTACAAAGATCCTCAATTACTTTGGTAGAGTCCTTTACCTTTGGCATGTCACTCTCAAGCAACAGCTCCTGAAGGTTTATTCCAGATTGCAGTAGCAAATATCCTTCGTCAAGCTGGAGTGGAGGGTAAAAGTGACCCAAATTAGCGGCATAGACCTTTAGTTCTTTCGTGTTCTGCAAGGCGAGTTTCAGTTCCCCAACGGTTACAAATTTTAAATCCGTTTGTGTTTTTATCTTTTGCAGAAGTATTGGCGTGTCATCTTCATACAGGCCCAGTCCAAACAGCAATCCCCAATATACGTGTCCATAAAGGTTCTGCAAGCCTCGCGCAAGGATCATTGCCTTCTGCTTCCTTCCCCATTCACGCATAACATCGAATGGAATTACCCTGTAAGGCGTATCGCGTTTTACAGTAAGAACTTCGTCATGTCGCATAAATCCGATGAATGAGGAAATTGGGCATACTCGAATTCCTCTCGATATTGCGATTCCGAGACCGCCATGGAGTACTCCTCCGGTGGGAGGAGTCAATACTAGTTTCCCCCATGACCGGTTCTCGTCGGACACCTCTATGAACTCTAGTCCAAGCTGACTAATAAAGTCTAAGTGCCAGCGGTAGCTGCCTTTGTTTTCAATTCTCGAAAGATAGCCAAGATAACCCTGTAGGTTTTGTTTTTCCAAGTATTGTGGCTCAATAGCGTCCCTCTTCCCATCCGCCTCAGTCACTTCTATTTTTACGATCGCTGATGGAACAAGAACTCTAACAAGGGTATTTAGGCTGTTATTCGCCAAGCTCTTTTTTCCGATAAAACCGGTTTCCGAATAGGGGTCGGAATTCAGTCGTACACGAACAGATGTCCCTCGATCAATTACGGCTTTCTTCTCAATTTCGGTTGGGTCTCGCAATATAGGGGTACTGGCCAGTCCATCGTAAAATTCCAGTGTTCTCTTTTCGGTATGTGCATCACCATGCCGCCAAGAAGTGACCGTAACAAAATTGCCGAGCATGAAAACTGAAAAGAAGCCAATGCCGAACTTTCCGATGGCCTCGAATTGATTGCTGGCTAATCCTTGATGATCTAGTCTGAAGTGATTTGTCTTCCAATAGGATGTGCCAAAGTCAAGCAACTCATTTGTCATGATCGAGCTGCTCATGCCTATTCCATCGTCTGTAACGGTCAGATAGAAGCCGCCGTTTTCCTGTGAAATAAGGACCTTGATTAATCCAACTTCGGGCAGGTTCTGGTCAGTCTTCACTCGATATGCATTGATGGCATCAATTGCATTCTGCATGAGTTCTCGTAGCGCAAGACATTCTTCACCGTAAAGCTTGACGCCTCCCAGTTCGGTCGCGATGTGAACCGGGTTGCTTACTCTCACTCGAGTATCAAATGCATACCAGCCTTCTGTTCGCAGAGTGCCCTTGCTGAGGTTCAAGGGGTCGTTGACATCTTGCACTCCCTTGACGGCCAAGGGCGGTAGCCCTTTTGCCTCAAAATACTCATTTGCTGTTTTTATTTCTCTATCCAGCCAGGCTCGTGAGTGCCTCATGGCAGTACCACCATGCTTTTTGTTCTTCGAGATTGAATGGCGAGTTAGCGGTATATATCAGAAACCGATCAGCCGAGCGCGTTGGGAATCCCAGCTTTTTCTGGAAAGACCAATGCTCGCGCGAAGGTGATTTAAGAGCCTTGATAGCCTCGATAGATTTTGGCGTCCGAATATTATCGAGGTGAGCGGCATCAACAACACGAAGCAGATATGCAAGGCGACGACAGCGAACGGTCCACTCTCTTGGAAAACTTGGTCCCGAGTATTCATTGGTTATCTCGGTTTCAATGAGGTTGGCGTTATTTGCATGGCTCTCGGCTATTCTTCCAATTATATCCCCGAACTCTTCTCTAAGTTTCTCGTTCTGGATAAGGAAGTCGCCATCTGATAGTTTCTGGGTTACTACTCGCCTCGCGAATTCACCATGCATATGGCGAATGGTATAGAACAACGCCTCCTTTTTTGAATTGTTGTCATCACCATAGGTCGCCACATAATCCTGATAAAGTGGATTAGCCTCAATAGTTTATGGCCGATCTAAAACGGACAAACAAGTACCTGCGTCATGCGATAAGAAGGCTATGTGAAGAACATATGCTTCTAACGGATTGAGTCTCGACGTTTGATCATCACCCAGAATGGTATCCAGATAGTTCCATAGCATAAGCGAGTGTTCAATGGAATGATCAGTAAGGTGCGGGAAGTCATCGGCTATTTTTGATAGGAATGACGTGGCCCGTTGGTTAACCTGGGAGATACTTGATTTCAGGACAGAGAGTTTCTCCTCATGCCCCCAAAAGCCTTCATCAAAGTGTTTCTCGTATAATCCAGATTCCATAACCACTCCTCTAATTTCTTAAACGCCAAACTCAGAGCCTGTCCTAACAGGTCTTGATAACACGAACAGGGCATTTTCTAATTAACCAGCAGATATGAAGCAGATTATCCTTCAACTCCTCATGCATGCAAGGTCAATAATACGAATAACACCCATGGCATATATCTATGGCGGTTAACCAACAACGGACGTTTTTTAACGAATCTAGAAGCGGCAGCTATGGCCGAGTTTGAGACGTTTAGTACCAATGGGCCGACCAACAGCATCTGGCAGACTTTGGCCCGTTAGATAGTGCCGACAACGACGTCAGCTCTTGATCAGTGCCAGAGACAGGGACGGCCAGTAGGTGATGATCAACACAGCGGTCAGCAGGATCGCGACGAAGGGCAGAACGGCCCGAAAGATCTCCAGCATCGGCCGGTCGAAGCGGTACATGGCGATGAACAGGTTCATACCCATCGGCGGCATCAGGTAGGCGATTTCCATATTGGCCAGGAAGATGATGCCCAGGTGCACCGGATGGATGCCGTAGCCCACCGCAATCGGCAGGATCAACGGCACCATGATCACCAGTGCAGAAAAAATATCCAGCATCATGCCCAGCATGAGCAGGAACAGATTCAGCAGCAGCAGGAAACTATATTCGTTGTCCACATGGCTGCGGATGAAACTGAACAGCTTGGAGGGAATTTCGGCATCGAGCAAATAGTTGGTGGAAGCCAGCGACATGCTCAGCACGATCAGGATTGCGCCGACCAGCACCATGGACTCGCGCATGATTTTGGGCAGGTTGGTAAAGGTGATCTCGCGGTGGATGAGCACCTCGACGATGAACACATAGATCGCCGTTACGGCGGCTGCCTCGGATACGGCGAAGTAGCCGCTGTATATGCCGCCGAGCACGATGAAGGGCAGCGGCAATTCCCACATCGCTTCGCGCACCGAAGCCAGTGCTTCGCGCCAGCTGAAAGGCTGGTGTCCGGCCTGCGGGCCGCGGTTCTGCCACAAGCCGTATATCGACAGCATGACGATGATCAGCAGGCCGGGCAGGATGCCGGCCAGAAACAGATCGCTGATGGATACCGGCACGCCGATGTTGAGTTGCTGTGCCACCACGCCGTAAAGGATGAGCGGCAGCGAAGGTGCAAACAGCAGACCGATGCTGCCCGAGGTGGTGACCAGTCCCAGGCTGTAGCGTTCCGAATAACCCGCTTGCTTGAGTGCCGGATACAGCATGCCGCCGAGCGCCACGATGGTGACGCCGGAGGCGCCGGTGAAGGCGGTGAACATCGCGCAGATGACCAGTGCTACCGCTGCGAGTCCGCCGGGCATCCAGCCGAAGAAGACGTTGGTGATACGTACCAGACGTTTGGGCGCATTCGATTCGGCCAACAGGTAACCGGCGAATGTGAACAGGGGGATGGCCAGCAATACCGGCATTTCGGCCAGACGGTAGACTTCGATGATGACGACTGTCAGGTCGACGCCTTCGCGTGCGAAATTTATCAGGACGCTCGCGGCGATAACGGCGAACAGCGGCGCACCGAGCAGCATCATGGCGATGAGCGCAATGCCGATCAGGAACATCGTCATTTTATTTCCTCGCGGCCACCGGCCTGTCGCACATGGTGCATGCAACGCAAGCCGTAGCGCAGGGCGATGAGCGTAAAGCCCAGCGGCAAGATGAGCTCCGCAACCCATACCGGCAACGAGCCGAAAGCCATCTCGCCCGAGACGCGTGCGCTTTGCATGAAGCGCAAGGCCTGCCATGCCAGCACCAGACACACGACCAGCGTGAAAAGATCGGTCAGCGCCACCACACCGGACTTGACCCGGGCGGGCAGCCAGCGCGCAATCGCGTCGACGTGGATATGCTTGCCTTCACGGCTGGCAGCAATGGCACCCAGAAATGCCACCCACAGCACCAACAGGCGCAGCATCTGGTCGGCACCGAAGATGCTGATGTCCAGGAAATTGCGGAACAGAATCTGCGCTGCAGCCAGTAACACCATCAGTGCCAGCATGCCGATCAGGAGGGCATTCTCCGTCCAGGTGACGATCCTGATCAGACGGGCAAGCGCAGGGGGCAGGTTGCTGGTCGGCATGCGTTAATGTGCCGAGGGTTTGCGGCTGCGGTAGGCATCCAGATTCGAGCGCAAGTCCTTGACTAGGGCTGGTGAAATCACTCCCTTGTCGGTCAGGCTCTGACTGGTCTTGTCGGCAGCGGCGCGCAGTTTGGCGACCTCTTCCGGTGCGAGTTTTACGAACTCGATGCCTTGTTTGCGCAGCGCTTCGAGCGCACCGTTGTCGTCGATGCGCGTCTGGCTTGTCCATCGCGCGCATAGACGCGCTCCATCACTTCGCGCACGACGGTCTGGTCGGCTGTGCTCATCTTGGTAAAAGCATTCTTGTCCACTGCCAACGCGCCGAAGATGGACATCGTGGGCAAATCGGTCAGGTATTTCACTTTGGTATGCCACTGCAGCGCGATGGCGCCCGATGGGGTGCAACCGATGGTGGTGATCAATCCGGTCTGCAGGCCGGTGAGCACATCGGTGAGCGGCAAGGGCAGCGTGGGTGCGCCCAGGTTTTCAAACATCGAACGGCTGATATCGTCGCCTTCCGGTACCCATATCTTCTGGTTCTTCAAGTCATCGACAAGGCGCAACGGCGAACTAGACATCAGGTAGGCAAAGCCGCCGTCGGTGAAGCCGAACGTCACGAAGCCGTGATCCTCGATGCCCTGTGCGATCTTTTTGTCCATGCGTGCCCGCACGTAGTCGAGCTCATCGTAGGAACGGAACAGCATGGGCAGGCTGTAGATCTGTGCATCCGGGGATATTTCGGCCAACGCTCCACCGGTGAGTGCTCCGCCCTGCAACTGGCCCGCTCGGATCTTGCGCAGCACTACCCGGTCGCTGCCCATGCTGCCGCCCGGATACAGCTTGATGCTGACGCGACCCTCGGTACGTTTCTCGATCTCTTCCCCGCCACGGCGCAGTTCCTGCGTCCACTGCGTGCCATCCGGAGCGAAGGTAGCAATTTTCAGGGTTAGCGCCTGGGCCGGAACACATGGAACGGCCAGCAGTGCGGCAAACAACAGCGATAACGGTAAACGCATTTTCATCCCTTTGGTCATTGGCGGAACTTTCCTGTTCCGTTCTTAAAAGTACTTGTCGGCACTTGCCAGCAACTCTTTTGCTTCGCGTTGCGCCAGCACGTTGCTCAATGTGAGGCCAGGTTCAACCACATTGGCGTCGAGTACTTCCTGCAACAGGCGGTCATGCAATGGCCTGTCGTAAGTGATGCGGGCATAACGGCGCGCGTATTCTACCTTTGCCATCAAATCGCGTCCCACCGAAAGTTGTATGGCGCGCTCGAAATGCACGCGGCCTTCTTCAGGCTTGCCGCCTAGCGCGGGCGGCAGCAATGTGTCGAACACGCCCAGATAAAGGTGGGCCTCGCCGTGGCTGTAGGTCTCGTCCAGTTCCGCCACACGTGCCATCAAAACCTTCACCTTGGGCAGGCTGGCGATGGCGTTCCAGTCGCTGCTGTTGGCCTGAATCCAGCCGGCCCAGGCTGTGCCGCTGGCATATAACAGCGGCACATCGTCCACTTTCAGGGTGGCGATAGCGGCGGCAAAGTCGTCATAGGGGCGCTCCATCACATGACATAGTTTTTCGTCATGGGTACAAAGCGCGCGATCGCTGTAGTCGCGAGCCTTGCGCGCAAGCCGTTTGGCACGCTCCGGTTCTTTGACAAAAGCGGCTGCATAAGCGCCATATAACTTGCTGCCCGCCAGCAATAGACTTTCATTTTTCGGATCGCCCTCGATCAGGCCGTCGATGAGCAGAAGATAGGAGGGCATTCCGGCTTGCACCGTCTCCGGGTCGTCCTGGTTGAGGATTGCACTGGATAAATTGTTGGCCAGTTTGCTGGTGGCCGACGCGGCCAGGCTGGCGCAACCGGATAACGCAAACAAGGTCAGCAGTAGAGACAGCAGCCGTAACAGGCGCAGTGTTGAAATCGAGGAGAAATTCATCAGGAAAAGGTTCAGGTAGTCTTGTTTTTGCGCAAGCTAAACCATTTTCATGACAGGTGCAACCCGGATGGCTGGGTGGGTGAACAGGCCGCCGTATATTTCTCAGCCAAGCAAGCTGGACACGAGTATGTATTCGTTGATGGCGGAGACCGCCTGCTGCAGGTTTGCGCTGCCTGTCAGCGATGCAATCGCCAGCAAACTGCCAAGGTCGTTGCCGGTTTGGCTTGGGAAGGACAGGTTGTCGGTGAGCAAACCCAAACTGGCCGAAGTTTGACCTAAGGTGGCGAGCGCAGAGAACTGGCCGCCGGCTTGACTGATAACGCCTCCCGCCAGCTCGCTGAACGAATTCGTGGCTGCCGCAAGCAGGGAGAACGCGCCCGTTGCATCGGTATTGAATGCCGACTGAAGCGTAGCAAGGTTGATGCTCAAGCTGCTTTTTCCGCCGGGAAACGGCGATGGCTGGAACTCGATTCCCAACTGGGACAGGTTGGTCAGGGCAGAACTGCCGTTGCTGAAACTGGCCTGTGCCTGAGTATTGAGCGATAGACTCAGGTCTGACGCGCCCGGAATGCTTCCTCCAAACAGCGTGCCCGTGCCGCTGATGCCGGCAAGCGTGTTTTGCAGTCCGTTGAATGCATCGACGAAATTCTGGACTTCCGCTGCGAGGCTTGCCAGATCGGCGCCAAAATTCTGGCCCCCGCCACTACTCGCGGTGCCGGGTTGCAGCGACTGAAGCTGATCCTGGAACGCGGTTGCGGCAGACAAAAGCTGACTCTCTCCTGACAGCTCGACAACCGTAGATGTATTTCCCAATAAACCGGATGTTGAAAGACCTAGTTCGGATGCCAGCAGCGCAGCAGTCGGGTTGGTAATCCCGTTTGTATATATATTGATTAACGGCGTAGCGGCGTTGATTCCCGATAAAGGGCTCATGACCATCTCCCGAAAACACCATGAACGTTGCGGGTAAACGCTTCCGCAGGCTCGTATCGCTTTGAATATTCCCGGGAGACAGAAGTTTCCCGCGCAAGTATCTTTTCAGGGGAAGTGCCCGCTCGACTATTTTTATGGAAAGCTGCGAGAGAGACGTAAGGTACAGAAAATAAACAGAAATCGGTGATTTTCTTTAGGCGATCCGCCCCAAGTTGCAATTAGCGTCAAACTTGCTTGCCTTGCGTGGAAACAAATCGCTAATCGCAAAATGTTGCCGAAACTCATCATGCGTTCCTATCGGATAACGAAATTACCGGTCAAAGTGAGGGGGCTGACAAATGCAATCCGGCGGAGTAGCATAAAAATCGTAATTTTTCCTTAATCACCAAGAGGAGTTAAATTATGTCCAAGTCACAACATTCCACTAGAGAGACCAAAAAGAAGCCTTTGATGACGGCGAAGGAAAAGCGGATGGCGAAACACGCGAAGAAGCATGATCAAGGCGTTCCCACGCTTCTTCACGAAGCTCCGCCTCTCGTCACTCATTGAGATACTGGTCTAAATTTTCAAATTGCAATTGATTCTTCGCTGGGCGCACGACCCTTTTTCGGGTTGCGTCCCAGTGTCTATTTAACTTCAACCTGTTCCGCGAACGTGCATTGGTTCAACCCGCCAGTCCATCCATGCGCGGTCGCCAATACACCGGCAAATAGCGTAGCGTCCAGGGTGTAAAACAGGCAAGCCAGATTATCGCGGCTGCCACATACAGCCAGTATCGGGCTTGTAGAGGCAGTATGTCGGCCAGTACGCGTAAAAGTGCGGCCATTTGCATTCCGCCAAACATCAGTATGATGGGCCTGTTCACCCGCATCGGCAGTCCCGAATGTCCCAGCGTTACGCGCGTACCCATCCCGATCAGCAATGTTGCAAAGCAGCCTATGGTAAGCGCATGCAGAGGCGCAAATCCCCAGATCAGCGTTGAGTCATGACCGTTGAAGAACACGAGATCCTGGATGCCGAACAGCAGCATGGCAATTCCCATCCAGGCAAAGCCGATGTGCAATACGCCGAGCAAGGGTATGCGCAGGCTGCGGAATACGCCCCAGGCGTAGGTTAGATAGAGAGCCGCAAATGCCAGTGGAAAGTCGCTGACCCACAGCCAGTTGGACAGGTCTGCGAACTGTAGCAAGCCATGGGTAATGCTCGCCACCAATATGATCCACCATGGCCAGTCGGGACGAGGTACGACAAACTGGGGCAGCGCACTGCTGGTGAAGAATGGCAACATGCGGTGCGCAACGCTCGCAAATACCGGTAGCAGAAACAGCCATATCCCGCCCTGGATGGCGTAGCGCAGATACGCTGCATTGTCGTTCGCAAGCCAGATCAGATAGGCGGCAAGGCTGCACCAGCCTAGCGTGAGTGCGAAGAAAATGATGGTCGGGTGGCGCTTGTCGGGGTGTTGCGTATCCAGCAAAACACGCAACAAGGCGTAGAGCGCGACTCCCCAGCCGGCCAGCACAGTGGAAGTGGCAACGACCAGCACAACGTTGTTGCTTATCAAGCCCACGTAAAAGCCGATAGCTCCCAACGACAGCAACAGAAAAGAAGGCACGAAATGCCGCGCTGGAATTTCGTCGCCGTTCATCCAGCGCGGAAAGACAGTCATCAGGAAGCCGAACATGAAAAACGGAAACAGGCCGTACAGCATCAGATAGGCATGTGCGGCACTGGGTGCAATTGTCCACGACGCGGCCTGCCCGGCAATGCCGAAACGGGTTGTCAGTTCGTATAGCCACCAGAGCATGACAGCAATGGCTTGCAGGGCTCCGCCAAAGAACATGACACGGTGGGGCGCTGCCGTAAAACTGTTCCAGAGTTTGGTATGCATTATCGTAAAGCGGAAGTTGGAGGCAGACCCTTGTTCGATCAGTGCGTGCAAGAACTTCAGCCGGTGCTCCAGGCTCTCGGGCGCTTCATGCCGGCGATCTTGCATGCCTGCTTTACATATCCGTACGGAAAAAGCTCGAATACTGCGTTGCGCGATGCAGGGCCCAGGCGTGCGGACAGATGTTTCGTTACATGACGAACATCCGGCGCGACTTGGTGCTCTGCATAATATTGACGCATGAAATGTATTGCATCCCAATGATCCGCGTTCAGCTGAATGTTCTCCTGACTGGCGAATTGCTCGGCTATCTGTTCATTCCAGGTAAATGGGTCGATCAAATAGCCTTCTTCATCGATGTCTGGTGTCTGCATGTTGGTTCCTCATCTTGCGTGCGAATGGGTGATGATCTTTTTGAGTATTGCCACAGTTTATAACATGTATTAATGATACATGTAATGAGGCGGGATGCAATATGAGATGGTCGTCTAAACCCTGTGGTTGTTAGGGACTAGCCAATGGAATATGTCCACGTAACAATATTTTTGTGCAATCGCGGCGATGTCGCAGCTAGCTTTGATTTGTCGCTGGGAGTGCTTGTGCACGCCGGTGAAAATACTTCGATGATGCGACAGGCCTTGACACAGAGGAGCTGTGACCATGGTTCGGCTCTGACTCGATAATAATGGATCAGTATGGCACATCGCGCTGATGAAAATACTGACTGAAACTGGCGGGAGAAAACAAACAGGGTCTGACTCACGCAGACTCCTCCGCAAGTACGACTTTAACGCTATTACTTCGCTAGGCTCAATTCAAATTCAACCAGCTCCTTGATGTCAGCCTGTTTTTTGCCGGCTGCATCGTTGGGGATCATGGCAGCTGTGCCCCAGTTGCCGTGACCGCCTTTGGAAACCTTGATCATGAGACCTTCCACCAGCGGATATTCCTTGGCATCGGGCGCGGCCGAGCCGTTATTCGAATACTTGTACTTCTTTACACCCTTGTACTTTTTCGCCACATCCAACCATGCCGGGCCAACTACTTTGTGGTCGATGGCATGACAAGCGACGCAACCGTCTTTCTTGGCCAAGGGTGGCATATCCACGGCAAACGCACTGCCCGCAACCATCAGGCTTCCCGCTGTAATAAAACTAACGATGATAGATTTCATAATTACATGCTCTCCATTTTAGATTTGTACACTTGTTGGACGGTACTACCCCCGCTATTCAAAAAAACAACCCAGCAACAAGGAATTGTAGAATTGAATAATTACCAGTAACGGATGGCAGCAAAAAATAGTTGACATAAACACTATGTATATAAGAAGTATGTTTTTATGAGTGCTCTATTTAAAATACATTAAGTCATATACTTAACAGGTTATTTCCGTATATGCGCTCATTGATGTTGAGCATCCAATCGAACTTGTCCGTTTCAGTTCTTGACTTCAAAAACGCATCTTCTAGCGTTTTCCCCAAAGAATGTCGGCGCGAACTTACGTGACCGAAAATCAAAAACTATCTCGCAACAACTTACCCGTCAACTGAGCGTCACATTTACGTCAAGATGATGTCAAATTTACGTCAAATATGTGATTGATCGTTATCTCAATTCTAAAAACTTAATATAAGTAGGGGTAATTGGCAGATTAGTGTACTTGGCACAAGTGTTGCTTAACCATTATTAAAGAATGGGTAATAGATGGGGTACTCATTTGGATGAATTTGTTTTGTTTGAAGTAAATTTAACTACGGGAATTCCGATGACGACCAAATCAATTATCACTTGCGCGTGCCCAAGCTGCCTCGCTTTATGGAAAAAAGGATTAAATGGCATTGAAGGCGCTATTCTGGAGGTCGGAAAATTGAACGAACTTAAGGATGAGGTCGTAAGGGTGAAGCCGAAAATTGCCCTCCTGGATTATGAATTGCTGAGTACTAACAATATCGACATATTGAGAAGCATTTGCACAGAGACAAAAATAATTGTAATCGGCAATGCAATTTCAGAAGAAATGGAATGGGAATTGTTAAAGGTAGGCGTCAAGGGATGTTGCAGAAAAGACGTAGAACCGGCATTTCTCAAGCAAGTTGTTGTGGCAGTCCAAAATGGTGAATTGTGGATACGACGGATAGTTACCTGCAGGTTGATAAATGAATTAGGTAAATCGACAGCAAAACATAAAGCATATCAAGCTTCTCTTTGTTCGCTCAATAAGCTCACTCAACGTGAATACGACATTGCGGTTCGTGTGGGAAACGGGGACAACAACAAACAGATTGCCAACGCATGCGGAATTACCGAGCGCACGGTGAAGGCTCACTTAACAGAAGTGTTTATTAAGTTGGGGGTTACAGATCGGCTTAATCTTGCACTGGTTCTATCTGCGGCAGACAACAGTGACGTTGTCGAGAATTTGGGAAATCAAAGCGCTGTTAAGCAGGATTCGAAAATTCAAAAAAATGCCAATCATCATTTTCCATGACGTACGCATCCGCACATCGTGGCAATACCACTTCATTCACCAAATGATCTTTCCAAGCAGATTCGTTGGATTATTGTTGAGCTGACGTGCAGCATATTTTTTTCAGAATTGAATGGCTGGAGCGGGTTATCAAATGGGTCGAATTGGATAAGGCCGGTAGCTCGCAATTCGCATCCTGATACGGTGGATTTCTGCACCAAAGGACCTCGCGTAATCAAGCCGTAGGTCGAGATTCAATGCGGGAGGGTTGCTCCGGTCTTTTCAATTGCCACTTCATCGTCCAGACGAAACAGGTTGTAGCGCGCCTGATAGAGCCGCGGATCAACTTCCAGCGCCTTGGTGAATTCGCTTCTGGCCAAGTCATATCGCTGCGCCAGCAGATACGCAGCGAAGCTGAGCCAAGTCCGTCTGCGCCAGCAGGTCAGCATCAGCAGAACAACACGATGCAGAGCGAGAGCGACATCAGCGCATCGGATAAACCTGTCTTTAGTGCACGTCAAGGCCGATTACGCCCGGCCAAGACAAGCGATGCCTCAAGTTTTACGTTTGAAAATCGCCTTGATGGAGGTGGCCAATGTTTTGATGCGCAGCTTGATACGCTGGTAAGCCACCCAGTTATCCAGGTAGTCATGGATGCGGTTGCGGTAACGCATCACGACGGCATACAGACGCGCGAACCAGGCAAGTTGCATCAGTGCCGGACGGGTAAGGTTGAAGATGCGAGAAAACAATGCCATGCCGAGCAGCTTCGCCAGGAGAAAAACGCCGCCACCGAGAAGCAGGTGTCCGTTCGCAATGGCATGCAGGCCGACGAGTTTGGCCGGGATGAGGATCAGGCTGGGCAGGAGGAATGCGACCAATGCCCATGGTGGCAGCAATGCGGTAATCCGTGATTCGATGGCGTGAACCAGGCGCATGGCGCCCAGTTTTGCCATGAGCGCCGCGGTCCAATCCCAGATGAATTCTTCTATCAGGAATACGATGGCGGCGAACCACGACAACGTAACCAGCAACAGGCGTTTTAACTTTTGCAAAAGCAGGTCTCCTCGATTGGCGCGGCATTCTAGCAAGGGTAAGACAAGTTCTATGCCCGATTCAGTCCATTCCGCTGTTTTGTCGTGAGTATTGACATCAGAACGAACGTTCTTTAGCATACAAGAACGTTCGTTCTGTAAAGGTGACATCATGTCCGATTCCGATCCCAGCGCCAGAGACGCAGAGTATCTGGCCAAGTTGCAGGATTACTATGCTTCCTGGAAGAGTATTCCTTCCTACGCAGCGCTGTGCGATGTGTTCGGCATTGCTTCCAAATCTTGGGTCAAGGCCATCCTTGACCGGCTGGAAAAAGCCGGATTCGTGGAACGCACACCGGACGGCATGTGGATACCCAGCCGCCAGTTCTTTGCGCGTCCGTTTGCCGAGTCTGCGGTGCAGGCCGGCATGCCCGTTGCGGTGAGCGAGACGCAAGGCGACTATTTCATCATCGACGAGATGCTGATCGACAAGCCTTCCACCACCACGATGATTCCGGTGAAAGGCGACTCGATGGTCGATGCAGGAATCCATGAAGGTGACGTTGCCGTGGTGGAAAAGCGCAATCTTGCCAATGTCGGTGATATCGTCGTGGCCATAGTGGACAACGAATTCACACTGAAGACGCTGGACAAGGAGCGCGGCCAATATATTCTGCGTCCGGCCAATCCGGCCTATCCGGTGATACGCCCGCAAGGCACACTGGAGATATTCGGCGTGCTGGTGGGGCTGATACGCAAATATAAGTAGCTGTTCTCTCTTTGGCGAATTCATGGATGGATAACGGTCAGGGTTTGGTAAAATCGCACCCCGTTCGCAATCCGCACTCCCACCATGAATCCGACTTTAGTTTTCGACATCGAAACCATTCCCGACATCGCCGGGCTGCGCACGCTGTATGAGCTCGATGGCGCCGTAAACGATGCCGAAGTGGCCGAGATGGCCTTCCAGATGCGGCGCCAGAAGACCGGCAGCGATTTCTTGCCACACCATCTGCAGCGCGTCGCGGCGATCTCGTGCGTGTTGCGCGAAGGTGACAACTTCAAGGTGTGGACGCTGGGCGAGCCGGATGAGGACGAAGGCAGCATCATCCAGCGCTTCTTCGACGGCATCGAAAAATACACCCCGCAAATCGTGATCGTGGAACGGCGGCGGTTTCGACCTGCCGGTGCTGCACTATCGCGGGCTGATCCACGGCATTCAGTCTCCGCGCTACTGGGATCAGGGCGAGGACGACAAGGATTTCAAGTGGAACAACTACATCAGCCGCTATCATTCGCGCCACCTCGACCTGATGGACTTGTTGGCGATGTATACCGGGCGTGCCAACGCGCCGCTGGATGAACTGGCGAAGCTGATCGGCTTCCCTGGCAAGCTGGGTATGGACGGCAGCAAGGTGTGGGAAGCTTATCAGCAAGGCAAACTGGCCGAAATACGCAATTACTGCGAGACGGATGTGGTGAACACGTATCTGGTGTTCGCGCGCTTCCAGTTGATGCGCGGACAGTTCACCAAGGCGCGCTATGACAAGGAATGCGAACTGATCCGCAGCACGCTGGCTAAATCCGACGAACCGCACTGGCGCGAATTTCTTGCCCAGTGGCCTGACAAGAAAACCGTATGAATCCTGTAATCGTTGAATCCCTCGACCACGAAGGTCGCGGCATCGCGCATGCCGACGGCAAAGTCATTTTCATTGAAGGTGCGCTCACCGGTGAGCGCGTGACCTATTCCTCGTACCGCAAGAAGAACAACTATGAGCAGGCGAAGGTCGAACAGATCCTGAAACAGTCTTTCATGCGTGTGCAGCCGAAGTGCCCGGTTTTTGGCGTGTGCGGCGGGTGTTCCATGCAGCATCTGGATCCGCGTGCGCAGGTCGCCGTCAAGCAGCGCGTGCTGGAAGACAATCTGCAGCGCATCGGCAAGGTCAAACCCGAAGTCGTGTTGCCGCCAATCTACGGCCTGTCCTGGGCCTATCGCCAGCGTGCGCGATTGTCGGTGCGCCACGTGTTGAAAAAGAACAAGACGCTGGTCGGCTTCCGTGAGCAGAACGGAAAATATGTGGCCGACATGCAGCACTGCGAGATCCTGACGCCCAAGATTGCCAGCCTGCTGCCGCTGCTGGGCGAGTTGAATGAAAAGTTCACCACGCGCGATATCCTCCCGCAGATCGAAGTCGCGGTGGGCGAACACGTGGATGTGCTGGTGCTGCGTATCCTTGCCGCGCTCACACCATCGGATGAAGCGTTGATCAGAGAATTCGCCGACGAGCACAAGGTCCAGTTCTGGACGCAGACCAAAGGGCCGGAAACAGTCATACCGTTCTACCCGCTGGACGCGCCTGCGTTGAGTTACAGCCTGCCGGAGTTCGGTATCACCATGCCGTTCGCCCCGACCGAGTTTACGCAGGTGAATAGCGATATGAATCGCCTGATGGTCAGCCGCGCCATGCGTTTATTGGACCCGCAGGCGGGTGAGCGCATTGCTGATTTCTTTTGTGGCCTGGGTAATTTCACGTTGCCCATCGCCAGAAGCGGTGCGCAGGTGCTGGGTATCGAAGGCAGCGATGCGCTGGTGAAACGTGCCAGACAGAATGCCGACATACAATGGTCTCGGTAAAGACTCCCTCTCCTCGGGGGAGGGGTGGGGTGGGGGTGGAATATCGTGCGATGAACCTGTTCGAAATGAATGAGGCTGCACTGGCCGGGCTGGGACGCTTCGATAAATGGCTGGTCGATCCGCCGCGCGATGGTGCGGTCGAACTGATGAGATCCATCAGCGAGGAAACCGCGCCGCGCCGCATCGTTTATGTTTCCTGCAGTCCGTCCACGTTGGCTCGCGACGCCGAAGTGCTGGTGCATGCCAAGGGTTACACGCTGAAAGGCGGCGGGCGTGATGAACATGTTCCCGCAGACTTCGCACGTGGAGTCGATTGCGCTTTTTGAGAAAAACTGATCAGGCTGATTTCGCGCACTTGGCGTCGCTGTAAATTCTTCTGTTACTCAGCATGGGTGACTGAATGCCGGGACTTCTGGAGCAGTCCTGGGATTCACAAAGTCTTTAGTTCGTCTCGCAGGCGCACATGATCAACTGCTGCTTCGTAGATTTTCAACCGAAGAATGCAGCATTTGCCTCTTTGGGGATTTCAACTTTGGTGAGCTTGGCTTTCTGCAGAATTTCCCAGAAATATCGGTAAGTGGCACGATCATGCAATTCGCCGTCGTACTGGATGGGCCCCCATCCGGCTGCCTGTGCGGCGAGCAGTATGTTGCTCGCGACCGTCACTTCGCTGTAATTCGGTTTCATGGCATCCACGATCGCCTGGATTTGTGTCGGATAGATGCTCCACATGCGCATGAAGCCAAATTCGTTGCGCGCGCGGCTGGCGTCGGAGAAAGTAGTTTCGACATTCTTCAGATCCAGCGTGACATTGTGTGCGGGTACGACGCCATGCGCCAATGCAGCGGCGACCACATTGGCCTTGGCGCGTGCCAGCAGGCGGTGTTCGAATTGCCCGGGACTGCGCATGGCAGTTGCGGGGATGGCGCCGTGATGGCCGCTGACGAAATCCATCAAACCGAAATCCAGTACCTGCAGCCAGGGCAGGGCGGCTATCTCGTACGCCTCATGCAGGGCGCCGTGCGTTTCGATCAGGGCATGAATGGGGATCTCGCGAGTGATGCCGCGGGATGCGGCAACTTTCTGGATGTAGGCGATCATCTCGGCCGCCTGCACGGCGCGCGTGCACTTGGGAATGGTGATGTAGGCCAACACCTGGCCCGCACCACCCACCAGAATATCCACATCCTGTTTCCATGAAGCATGCGTGTAATCGTGAATGCGCGCTCCTGCCATGTGATGTTTGTTGTCACCGGAATTGAGGACGCGGACGATCATCTCCGCATGTTCACGCTCCTGTCCTGCGGCTGCGCCGTCTTCGCAATCACAGGTGATGTCGAAGATCGGTCCGAGTGTGTCTTGCAGTGCAAGCGCTTTGAGGATCAGTTTTTCGCTGCCCGCAAAATGCTCGCAGCTGGGAATGACGGGAAACGGTTTTTCTCCCCCGAAAAGCGCTTGATTGGGATGTACGGCAAGTGACATGATATTTTCCTTATCTGCGTGGCATTAAGATTGTGTAGTCAAGATCGAGTACGACATTGGGGTGATAGACCTTCTTGCCGTTTTGTTCGATATGGGTGTGTGGCAATTCCCTGGCGGGCAGGTTCTTCACACCGACCATGCGCAGGCGTAACGCGCCGATGCCTTTCTTACCGGGCAGTTCCCACTTTTCCAGAACTTCCGTCCAGGTATAGAACGTGTCGCCTCCAAAACTGGGATTACTATGGTTGCCGGCATTGATGGCTGCGATGCACATGGCGTTTTCCAGGCCGTCGTAGGACAGCGCGCGGCAAATCGAGATGACGTGACCGCCGTACATGAGGCGGCGACCGAATGGCGTGTCCTTCATCATCTGGGCGTCGAAATGCAGGCGTGCATTGTTCTGGTAGAGCTTGGTGGCCAGGGTGTGATCGCTATCGTCCACCGTCATGCCGGCCGGGTGGTTGATGCGTTCGCCCGGTTCGTAGTCATCCCATAGTCGTTGACCGCCCGTCAACACTGTTTCGAATTGGCGGCAATCCACGAACTCGGGTACGTGCAGGCGCTCGACGGGAACGACGGCAGGCAGTTCCGGAATGACGGTGGCCGGAGCGGGGTGCGTGAGGTCTTGCTTGTGCACCATGACCCAGCGTTTCCATTCCAGCACGGGTTCATGGCTCTGGTTGTGCGATACCGAATGCACGTAAACCACGCCATTATTGCCGCTGGAATTCTGTTTGAGTCCGATGACCGTCGACGTGGTGCTCAGGGTGTCGCCCGGATAGATCGGCAAAAGGAAACGCACATCGGCATAGCCCAGATTGGCCACGGCGTTGACGGAAATATCCGGCACCGTTTTGCCGAAGGCAATATGGAATGCCAGCAGATCGTCCACAGTGTGATTGCGATATCCCATGGCATGCGCCACAGGCTGGGCGCAATGCAGGATATGCCGGCTGCCGGTAAGTGCAATGTAGAACGCGCAATCACCTTCAGTTATGGTTCGCGGCGTGGCATGCTGGAAAACCTGTCCGATATGAAAATCTTCAAAAAAATTGCCGCGACCGGGTTCTGGTTTGTTGGCTTGTTTAGACATATGCACTTTCCAGTTTTTCGATCATGGCGCTCAGGTTCAGCAAGCGCTTGGCTGCTTCCACATGATGGTGTTCTACCAGGCGGTCGTTCACTACAACCGTGCCGCGCCCGGCGGCGTTGGCGGCGGAGAGCGCGTTGATGATCTCCTTTGCCGTGTTCACTTCGGCCGGCTTGGGCGTAAAGGCGTCGTTGGCATAGGCAAGTTGCAATGGGTGCACCAGCGACTTGCCGTCAAAGCCCAGATCGCGGCCCAGTCGGCAGGCATACTCGAAAGCTTCCATGTTTTTGATATGACTGTTGATGCCGTCTACCACGCCGCGGTTATAGGCTCTTGCCGCCAGGATGACCATGGAAAGGCTGGTTAGCAGGGGGAAGCGGTCTTTTGTGCTATGCGCATGCATCTGGGAAATCAGGTCGGAAGTGGCCATGATCATGCACGCGATGCGATCCGATGCTTTGGCGATTTCCTCGGCATGCAGGACCGCCATGGGACTTTCTATCATCACCATCACCGGTGTCTCTTGTCCGCCAGCCTGATCCAATGCCTCAAGCGCGGTCAATACGTCGTCTCTCCCTTCGATGTTGGTAAACAGGATAGCGTCGGCACCGATTTTGGCGACTGCCTTGATGTCTGCATGACCCCAGGGGGATTTGAGATCGTTTACGCGTATCACCAGCTCGCGCGCGCCGTATCCGCCCTGTTTTACCGCGTTCACTACATTCCTGCGCGATTCCTCCTTGGCGGCGATCAGTATCGGATCACCCAGATCGAGAATGACGGAATCTGCGGGCAGGCTGCGTGCTTTTTCCAGGTAGCGCGTATTGCAGCCGGGCACATACAGCATTGAGCGGCGAGGTCGAAAATGCTTGTTCATGATTCCCCCTGTTGAAGTGTCATGTTCTATTTGATCGTTATCAAAAAATCGTCAGTTGATTCTATCGGCGGCAAAATGCAGTGTCAACAAAATTCTTATGTCTTATATAAGATATATAACACTTGATTATGCAAAATTGACGTGATAAATTCCTGCCACGCAATTCGCAACGAGTTCACGGACAGGATAAACAATGGGATCCCCGATATTTCAACCGCTATACCAGCAGATCAAGGCGCTTATCACGCAAAGCCTGATCTCGGGCGAGTGGGCTCCCGGGGCGGCCATACCCAGCGAAATGGAACTGGCCGCAAGATTCGGGGTGAGCCAGGGTACGGTCAGGAAGGCGATAGACGAACTGGCGGCGGAAAATATCGTGGTGCGGCGCCAGGGCAAGGGCACCTATGTGGCGACACACTCCGAGGATACGGTCAAGCTCAGGTTCCTGCGTCTGGTGGCAACCGACGGCAGCAACGAGTTGCTGGATAACAAATTGTTGAGCTGCGAGCGATCCAAGGCGCCGGCCAATATTGCACGCTTGCTGGAAATCAAGACCGGCAGCGCTGTGATAGAGATCAAACGGTTGTTGCTGTTTTCAAGCAAGCCGCAGATCCTGGATCGCATTGTTCTTCCGTTCGCTTCATTCAAGGGTGTAACCGCGGAACGTGTCGAGGCGTTCAATGGCTCGATGTACCGAATGTACGAAAAGCTGCTGGGAATACATATGGTGCGCTCGGAGGAAAGGCTGACTGCCGTGGGCGCGGACGCGGATGTGGCTACGGCGCTCAATCTCAAACAGGGTACTCCATTATTGAGCATCGAACGGGTGTCATACACCTATGGTGACAAACCCATGGAATGGCGTTTGGGTTTATGCCTGACGGATGATCATCATTACCTGAATCATCTTGAATAAGGCAGTTGTTTCGGGATTCCTGGTGAAATGAAAGCGACGCTGGAGGAGATATGAAGAACATAGAAAAACAAAAGGAAGAGCACAGGGCAGGCAAGGACCTTTCCGGTCCCGTGGATGCGAGTGTGTTGGGTGGCTACTGGCCGGGAATCCAGCTGTATTACCCACCGGTGAAATATGCGCCTTCCTTGGGAATATACGAAGACCTTGAAGCGGCTGCGCAACGCATGAAAAAACATGCGCACCTGACGCATGCCCACACGCTGATATTCGATCTGGAAGACGGCTGTCGCCAGAAAGAAATGAGCCGGACCTTGCTGCGGCAGGAATTACCCAAGTTCAAGCGCAGGCATGAGGTTGCGATCGCCATCAGGGTCAACCCTTTCCGTACCGAAGAGTACGAGCTTGATATGAAACTGGTGAAGGATCTGGCCGAGCATATCGATGTGGTGATGCTGGCCAAGGCGGGCGAGGCGTATGGAGCGCCTGAAGTGCGCGACTTGTCCAATTTCCTGGTGGGCCTGAACCATCCGATCACCATACAACCCATCATCGAACACCCCAAATCGTTGAAGATTGCGCCGGACCTGATGCAATACAGTACGGTCAAACATGTCGTATTCGGCATTCACGATTTTTCCAAAGCGATGGGGATACAGATCACCCCTGAACATTGGACCGAAGAACTTAAATACTTTCTCAACCAGATCATGTTTGAAGCACGTATCGCCGGTAAAGGAGTCATCGGCGGGGTGGAGACGCTGATCGGTTCCAGCAGCATGCCGGAGAACTTTGTCGAGCCGCACGACGTACGGCGCTGGCTGGATCTGCACGGCGAGAATGAATCGCATATCGTTTACAAACATGCCTGCCAGGAAGCGGCAAACGGACTGACCGGGAAGCAAGTCATCCATCCTGCGCATATTCATCTGTGCAAGGTGGCGTATACCCCGTCGCCCACTGAAGTCTCGCAAAAGATCCGGATCCTGAAAGCGGCCATCGAGGCGGACGCACTGCTGGGCGGTGCCATCAAGTTCGAAGGCGAAATGCTGGACCCGCCCATGTTCGGCAAGGCACTGCAAACTTTATTGCGGGCGCATGCCTTGCGTGCGCTCACCCCGGCAGATACCGAATTCGCCATGACGGTATTGCAACTCATGCCTGCCCAAGTCATTCGTGAAAACTGGCCGTACGGCGTCATATTGTAGGAGTAAGAACCATGTCAAACTTTAAACCGTTCGCCCCCTGGGTATGGCAAGTCCCCGACAATTTCAATATCGGAGTTGCCTGTACCGACGCACATCTGAACACGCCCGCGGCGGACAACATCGCCATGATCGTGGAAGACGACAAGCTGGGCACGTCGCAAATCACCTTTTCGCAGCTGTCCGAGCGTACCAGTCGCTTTGCCCAGATTCTGAGAAACTTCGGAGTGGGTCCCGGCGAACGCATTCTGATCCGGCTGCCCAACTCATTGGACTATCCCACTGCGTTTCTGGGCGCGATGAAGTGCGGCGCCATTTCCGTGCCGACCTCCACCTTGCTGACGGGCGAAGAAGTGGTCTATCTGGCGCAGGATTCCGGGGCGGCAGTATTGGTCACCGACAAGGCGGCATGGACTACGCTCAAGGACCAGCTGCACGATGCGGTCAATCTGCGTCACGTATTGTTGTCCGGACCGGGCGAAGTGCAGAAAGTCGAGGGGTTGGATGTGCAGGATCTGGAATCGGCCTTGTCCGGTATTCAGAAATGCGAGCCGCCGTATCCGACGAAATCAACCGATCCGGCGTATCTGGTTTACACCTCCGGTACTACCGGCTATCCCAAGGGGGTTCTGCATGCGCACCGTGCCATGATCGGCCGCACCCCGGCGTCCACCTACTGGTTTGATTTTGCGAAGGAAGGCGATCGCATCATGCACTCCGGCAAGTTCAACTGGACCTATGTGCTGGGTTCCGGCCTGATGGACCCGCTATACCTGGGCAAGACGGTCATCGTGCACGAAGGCAAGAACGACTCCAACACCTGGCCGCGCCTGATCAAAAAACATTCGGCGACCATCTTTGTCGGTGTGCCGACCATTTATCGCCAGATCGTGCAAAAGAGCGATTTCACCAAAGCGGATGTCCCCAGCCTGCGCCACTGCATGAGTGCGGGTGAACATCTGTCGGATGAAGTATTGACCCAATGGCGCGAACGTTTCGGCGTGGATATCTACGAGGCGGTCGGCATGTCCGAGTTTTCCTACTATCTGAGCCAGACCAAGTCACGACCGATACGTCCCGGATCGGCGGGGTTTCCGCAACCCGGGCACAAGATACAACTGCTTAACCCTGACACGCTGCAACCTGTGGCTACAGGTGAAGAGGGAATGATCTGCGTACCGGATGATGATCCCGGCCTGTTCCTGAATTACTGGAACCTGCCGGAGGAAACGACCAAGCTGAAGCATGACGGTTTTTTCTTCACCGGCGATTATGCGCGCTACGATGAAGACGGCTACATCTGGTTCCTGGGACGGCGCGACGACATCATCAAGAGTTTCGGCTACCGCGTTTCTCCGTATGAAATCGAACGCGTACTGAAATCGCACCCGTCCGTGGCGGACTGCGCTTCGGTCGGCGAAGAGATCGAAAAGGACAAGGTGCTGGTGGTGGCCTACGTGATCATGCAGCCCGGCAGCACTACGACGGCGGATGAGTTGCTGGCCTTCGGACGCGAGCATCTGGCTGCATACAAGGCACCCAAGACTATTTATCTCGCGAAAGATTTTCCGCGAACAAAAAACGGGAAAATTTTGCGCAGGGATGTGAGTCCCGGCCATTGCGAGCGCCAAGTCGACTATGCGTTGATGGCAGGCAGTAGCGGAAACGCAAAGCATAAAAAAGGCGACCGTCAGGTCGCCTTTTTTATTGCATTGCTTTGTTAGTCCCGTTCGCCGCTGAATGCCATCAGCAGGCTCAGCAGGTTGATGAACAGGTTGTAGATGTCCAGGTACAGAGACAGCGTTGCCATCACGTAGTTGGTTTCACCCCCCTGCACGATTCTGCTCACGTCGAACAGAATGTAAGCCGAGAAGATCATTACCGCAATGGCCGATATGGTCAGCGACAGCGCGGGGATCTGGAAGAACATGTTGGCCAGTGAAGCCACGATGAGCAAGATCAGTCCGATGAACAGGAATTTGCCCATGAAGCTGAAGTCCTTCTTTGTCGTGGTGGCGATGGTCGCCAGCGAGAAGAAGATGATGCTGGTTCCGCCAGCCGCCAAGCCGATAAGTTGTGCGCCGTTCTTCAGGTGCAGTGCGACTTGCAGGATGGGTCCGAGGAAAACGCCCGCGACAAAGGTGAAGCCAAGCAAGGCGGCGATGCCCCACACGCTGTCGCGCAGGGCTGTGACGGCGAACAGCATGCCCATCATCACGCCGAACATCAGCAGTCCAGACATCAACGGATGCCCTGCCATGAATGAGAAGTTGATCGAGGTGCCGACAAAAGCGCCGATGATGGTCGGGATCATGGTCAGCGCGAGCATCATGTAGGTGTTGCGCAAGACTTTGTTCTGGTCGACGCCAAGCGACGTGGTTGTTACCAGGGATGGGGTTTCATATTGCATAATTTACTCCTTAATGAAGACGGTTCTGATTCAACGACGAACGTGAGACTACAGAAGCAGTGTAAAAGTTGCAACCTTGCCCGTTGGGAACTTGGGGTATTTCAGGTATCATGCGCGCCATTGTGTGCCAGCCCATTACCGGCCAGGGGAACTTTCGAGTGGAACCAAAGCCCTAGGTTGGCACCTTGTAGGTTTTTGGAGGTGTGGCCGAGCGGTTGAAGGCACTAGTCTTGAAAACTAGCGAGGATGTGAGTCCTCCGTGAGTTCGAATCTCACCGCCTCCGCCAATTCAATTCATCTTGCAATCTCTTAGGAGCGAAAAATATGTTGCGCAAAATCTTGGCAATCTCTTTGATGTCTGTGACTACTCTCGCGGCGGCGGATACGCTGGACATCGGATTGGGCAATCATGCTGCTCAGTTCAAGTATGGAGTTCCCAGTACGCTTGCCGGCAAATCCGAGATTTATGCAGATCTGCTTTACAACGATGTGAATAGCCTGATGGGCGGTGTGGGACTGCTGGTGGCGAATGACGAGATCAAAGTGCCGGGCCTGACGATCGGCGTTGGCGCAAAGGCGGTGGCGGCCACGGTCAAGGAGACGCCAACCAGGCAAAATACTTCTTCTGTCGCATTGGGTGTGCAAGTTCGCTATGAATTGCCGGCAGAGCGCCGCGTGGCGTTCGCGGGCGAATTCTATTACGGACCCGATATAACCACCTTTGGCGATGCCAAGCAATTTCAGCAATACGGCGCGCGCGCCGAGTTCTCGGTTTCTCCGCAAGTGCAAGTCTATGCCGGTTATCGCAAAACCGTATTCACGATGAAGACAACGAATGCAGATGCGGTTCTGGTTAGCGGTCCGCTCATCGGTGTGCAGTTCTCGTTTTAATGACTGAGTAACTGAGCGGACACCATGTTGAAGTTTGTTCTGGTTCTCGTTTTACTTTCGCTAACATCCTTGGCGCAAGCCAAGGATGTTTCGGCGCAGCAAGTTGGAGTGGAATATGCCCGCGGCAATCTGGAGAAAGCCGAAGCGGAGCACAAGGACAATCTGCAGCGTGTTTCCGATTCCGAGAAACGTCTGACGGATGCGCAGAACCGGCTGGCGGAAGACAGGCAGAAGGCAGTCGCTTCAAAAAAGAATCTGGACGACGCCAAGGTGAAATATACAAGAGCGCAAGAATTGCTCGATAAAGCCTGGAAACAACCCTGATTCCGATTATCGCAGCTCAATATCCCAGAGCGCGCGCACCCTGATAGAAAACAAAGCTGACTGCCCACGCCAGTACCAGCGACCACGTCAGTACGAATAAAGTGTAACGCAAATCCTTCGATTCGCTGCGCAAGGTGGCGATGGCGGAGAGGCACGGTACGTAGATCAACGTGAACAGCATGAAGCTGTAGGCCTGTACCCAATCGAGCTGTTGTCCCAATGTCGTGCCCAGTGCGTCGCCGCTCAAGCCGTATATGACGGCCAGCGAGCCGATGACAATCTCTTTTGCGACGAAACCGAATATCAAGGCGATCGTGAGCTGATCGTTGATGCCGATGGGTGTAAAGATTGGGTGCAGTAAGTGGCCTATCATCCCGGCCAGTGTACCTGCGCTTGCCGGGGCGGCAGAGGGCGGGAAATGGGTGAGCAGCCATACCAGCACCACGCCTGCAACAATGAACTGCGTGGCGCGGCGCAAGAAATGAGTGACTTCCAGCCAGCCGCGCAGCAACATCTGACGCACGGTCGGGAAGCGATAGGGCGGCAGTTCCAGCACGAATGGCTCGTTGTTCTGGAAGCGATTCTTGAACAGCAAAGCGGTGAGGATAGCCGCGGCAAAGCTGAACAAATACAGGCTGAACAGCACGACCGGGGCGGCTTTTGAAGAGAACATGGCCGCGGTGATGAAGACAAACACCTGCAAGCGAGCCGAGCACAGCGAAAACGGAATGACCAGCATGGTGAGCAAGCGCAGGCTGCGCGAACGCATCACGCGCGTTCCCATCAGCGCGGGCACGTTGCAGCCGAAACCCATCAGCAACATGACAAATCCGCGCCCGTCCAATCCCATTTTCGCCATCAGGGCATCCATCAGAAATGCGGCGCGCGAAAGATAACCGCTGTCTTCCACCATTGCCATGAACAGGAAAAACAGGATGATGATAGGCACGAACGCGGCGACCGTGGCCACGCCGTTGTAAATCCCGTCCAGCAACAAGCCTGAAAGCCATACCGGCAGTCCGGCAAGCGCAGGGTTGAGCGCGGACGTGCGCAGCCATCCGAGCGCATCACCCACCCCAACCTGCAGCGGTTGGCCGAGAAAAAATATCCCTTGGAACAGCAAATACATAATGCCGAAGAAGATCGGCAAGCCCAGCCACGGATGCAGCATCACGCGGTCGAGTTTGTCGGTGAGGTTCTCTGGTAGCTGTGCCGGAATTTGCACCGCGTGCTTCAGCACGCGTGCCATTTCCGATTCGATGTGCTCGTCCTGTTCCAGTTGGCTGCGCAATTCCTCCGCCATGCCGGGCGTGGGGTAACGCAGGGCTTTGGTGATTGCCTGCAATGCTTCCTGATAGCCCGTGCCGTATTTGCCGCTGAGCAGGAAGATGGGCATGTCCAGCATTTCCGTCATCTTCCTGCTGTCAATGCTGATCCCGTATTTTTTCGCCTCATCCGACATGTTGAGCAAGACCACGATATTCATGTTGATTTGCTTGAGCTGCAACAATAGGCTCATCTGACGCTCGATCTGCGTGGCATTAAGTATGACGAGTGCCAGGTCGGGTACGTTGTCGTGCAGGAAGTGACGTACTACTTGTTCGTCATCGGAAAAACCGTGCAGATCGTAGATGCCCGGCAGGTCGATGATCTCGACCATGTTGTCGCCCAGCAATATCTTGCCACTGAGCAACTCAACCGTGATGCCGGGCCAGTTGCCCACGCGTGCCGCTCCGCCCGTCATGCGGTTGAACAGGGTGGACTTGCCAGTGTTGGGCATGCCCAATAAGGCGATGCGCTTCATGCCTGGCACACTTTGATCTTCGCGGCTTCGTTGCGCCGCAGCAGGATGTCTGTGGTGCCGATGCGAACCTGCAAAGGCCCGGAGAAACTGGCCTTTCGTATCAGCTCGATCTGTTTGCCGCTACGGAAGCCCATTGCCTGCAGCCGCTGATGCAGAGCTTCTTCGGCGTGAACAGAGACAATGGTGGCGATGTCGCCGGGTTGCAGGTGAGCCAGGGTGAGGGAGGGCATGATCAAGTGGGTTCCAAGAACCTGCATTATTCCACACGGGTGCCGCTCTTGTCGCGTAGGGCCGGTCGATTAGGGTAGAATGCGATCTTTATTTTTGTGGCAGAGAACATGATCAAGGGAAGTCTTGTAGCGATCGTCACGCCGATGCAAGAGGATGGCAGCCTGGATTTGGCGGCCTTTCGCGCGTTGATCGATTTTCATATCGCCGAAGGCACCGATGGCATTGTGGTTGTCGGTACGACGGGCGAATCCCCCACGGTTGATGTGGAAGAACACGAATTGCTTATCGCGGAAGCGGTGAAGCATTCCGCCAAGCGTATTCCTGTCATCGCCGGAACTGGCGCGAACTCGACGAAGGAAGCGATCGAGCTGGCGACTTTTTCGAAGAAAGCCGGCGCGGAAGCTTCGCTTACGGTCGTTCCTTACTACAATAAGCCTACCCAGGAAGGTCTCTACCTGCATTTCAAGGCCATCGCCGAAGCGGTGGATATGCCGCACATCCTGTACAACGTCCCGGGACGCACAGGTGCAGACTTGCATAACGACACTGTGTTGCGCCTGGCGCAGATCAGGAACATTGTCGGAATCAAGGAAGCGACCGGCGATATTTCGCGCGGCAGCGACCTGTTGCAGCGCGCGCCCAAGGATTTTGCCATTTACAGCGGCGATGATGCCAGCACCTTGGCTTTGATGCTGCTCGGCGCACATGGCTCGATTTCGGTGACGGCGAACGTTGCTCCGGGGCTGATGCACCAGATGTGCGTTGCAGCGTTGAACGGTGATCTGGCTAAAGCACGCGAGATCAATTTCCGGCTGCTCGGCTTGCATCGCAACCTGTTTGTCGAAGCCAACCCCATACCGGTCAAATGGGCCGTAGCGCGCATGGGCAAGATGAAGAATATTCTGCGTTTGCCATTGACACCATTAACTGCCGGGGCGCAACCGGTGGTGGAAGCGGCCATGCGTCAGGCCGGCGTCATTTGATAGGAAAAGACATGAAGTTAAGGAACATCGTATTTGGATTCGTTGCGGCATCATTGATTGCGGGATGCAGCATGTTCGATCGCAAACCGGTGGATTACAAAGCAGGCGCAGTTGAGACACCATCGCTGGAAGTGCCGCCCGATTTGACGGTTCCAGAGTCGGAGCAGCGTTATATCATTCCCGGAACTGACGGCGAGAAGGTCGCCAGTTATTCCGACTATACCAAGAAGAAGACAGAGCAGCCCTGTGTGAATCCAGCGAGCGCGCCGGTTGTAGCCAATCCCGTTACCGCAAAACCGGCGTCGGGTCCGACAGCAGCTCCCTCCGCGAAGTTGCAGGTTAGTAATGGAACACAGAGCATATTGCTGGGCGAACCGTTCGACCGGAGTTGGCGCCGGGTGGGGCTGGCTTTGGATGGCGCACACCTCGTTACAACGGATAAAGACCGCAGCAAGGGCATCTATTTTGTGGCGGCGACCCCGGACAAAGATAAAAAGAAACTTCCGGATTATCAGGTGATCGTACGTGATAACGGGGCAGATACCGTGGTCACTGTTGTCGACCAGCATGGCAAGAGCGACGCTGAAACGGCGCGGCTTGTCAGGGTCCTGTTTCAGAATCTGGATAAAAGCAATCGCGGCGACGAGCCTCGCCCTCCCAGCGGAGATGCGGTTCTCCCTCCTCGGTAGTGGCAGCGAGGGGAACGCCCTCGTTGTTCAAGTCGGTCAAACCCGGATCCTGCTTGACTGCGGTTTCACCGTAACAGAAACGGTGTCGCGCTTGGCCCGCCTAGGGCTGCGAGCAGAACAACTCGACGGAATCGTGGTCACGCACGAACATGGCGATCACATCTCCGGCGTTGCCAGGCTGGCGCGCAAATTCAACATCCCGATATGGCTGACGCACGGTACGTTGCGCACGCAAAATACGTCTTTTGCCACGCTCTCCA
This sequence comes from uncultured Pseudomonadota bacterium, assembly GCA_963718345.1. Classification (GTDB taxonomy): domain Bacteria; phylum Pseudomonadota; class Gammaproteobacteria; order Burkholderiales; family Gallionellaceae; genus Sideroxyarcus. The sequence goes on from CAVQZH010000008.1 coordinate 49,734, forward strand.
TCACCGAAATCAATCCGCATTTGGCGTTCACCATCGGTGAGGTGCAAGTGCAGCCTTATCCCGTTCCGCACGATGCGGCAGAGCCGGTGCAATACGTGTTCAGCGACGGTACTTTAAAGCTGGGTGTATTGACTGATACCGGCAGTTCAACGCCGCACATCGAATCTACCTTGAGCGGTTGCAATGCACTGGTGCTGGAATGCAACCACGACGCCCGCATGCTTGCCGAAGGGGACTATCACTACAATCTGAAGCAGCGCGTAGGAGGGCGTTACGGCCACCTCAACAATGACGATGCGGCAGCCTTATTGGCACGCCTGGACAACAGTCGATTGCAGCATATCGTCGCCGCGCATTTGAGCCGCAAGAACAATGCGGTGGAACTGGCTGTGACGGCGCTAAGCGGGGCATTGGGCTGCGCACCCGAGCATATTGCAGTGGCAACACAAGAACAGGGATTGGATTGGCGCGAGATTTCTTGATGGCCTAATTTTGGAGAATAAAAAAAGCCGACTTGCGTCGGCTTTTTTTATCGAGCGAGAGCAGCTTCTTACTTTGCAGCAGGAGCAGGTGCAGGAGCAGGTGCAGGTGCTGCTACAGCAGCAGAAGCGGCAGCAGGTGCGGAAGCAGCTTCAACAGCCGGAGCAGGAGCAGCAGCCGGTGCGGGAGCTGGTGCAGCGGCTTCTTTACCACAAGCGGACAGAGACAGGGCCAGAACAGCAGCGATCAGAGCGGACAGTTTCATTTCATTTCCTTCAGTTAATTGACATTACGGGAGTGCTAAATTTGTTTGGTAATCCATTCGCCAAAGTCTCCCTCGTTGCGAATGGCGCGGCATTCTACCATTGCCGTCGGGAAATGTCAGAGTACATTCAGCGAGTTTTATAGCCCTAGTGTCGTTGCGGAAGCGCAGGGATGCGATGAAGCCCACATTTCGTTGAAATTGGAATTGAGGCGGCGAGCTTCCTCGGGATCGTTTTTGGCCAGCAGTCCGCGCGTGTCGTCGAAGTGAAAACGGCGCACATAATGCGAATTATCGGCAACAGCGAACGGCTCGGTGACATGCAGCAGGCTCGCGGGTGTCTGGTAAATTAACATGGAGCTTCCAAAGTCGCGCAGCAAGGTCATCATGCGCGGGCAATAGCGGATCAGATGTTGCGGGTCATGAGCCAGCAGATTCAGGCGGTTTAGCGTGCTGGAAAGCAGAAATCGACGCAAGATGTCGTAACGGGTCTCGGAATTAAAACCGATGTTTTCATAGTTTTGCTCAAAGACATTCAGCGTGCGCAATGCCGATGAGCACACCGTATCCAGAGCGGCGACGTAGTCGGCTACGCCGTCGAATGTTGAGTGTTGCAAGGTGTCGTCGCTCAAGCTCTGCTCCTTCTACCTTGTGCGTGGGGTCAAATATCCATCAAGATACCATTGGTAAAGCAGATCGGTTGCTTCACGAGTGAATTTGCTTGATGCCGACAGGCTCCTTGCGTCTGCCAGTTCACGCAGTATGCGGTAGCAACCCATCCCCACCGGATATGCTTCGCCATTGATGAATACGGTACTGTCATGGCATAGCATCTGGGTTTTGAGGTCGAGCTTGGCTCCATTCTTTTGTAGTGCCTGCCCGAAACGTTCTTCGGTCAGAGGCTTGGCGGGCGCTTCAAAGAAAATATGGGGTTTGGGTTCGGAGAGGTAGCATCCCAGAAAGTTGGCGATATCTTCATCGTCCCACTTCACCTTGCGGATAGCGCGTCCAACTTGCTGCAGCATGTCAGCGCTGATCTCGGCGGGGTGTTTCTGTGCTTTCAGGCCTGGGTCGGCGTAGATGCCCTCAATCTCGATACGATCCTGCAAATAGACGAGGAACTGCTCAGCCAGCTCCTGATACCACGGAGTGCGGAAGCCGATGGAATAGGTCATGCAGTCGTCTTCCGCAATGCCGTTATGGCCGCATTGCGGCGGCAGGTAAAGCATGTCGCCAGCCTCCAGCACCCACTCCTGCTCAACCTTGAAATTCTGCAGCAATCGCAATGGTGCACCCTCGACCAGGGAACGGTCTTCTTGCGTGGATATCTGCCAGCGCCGATGCCCAAGGCCTTGCAACAGGAACACATCGTAAGGATCGAAATGCGGTCCGACTCCGCCGCCTTTGGGTGCGTAGCTCACCATCAGGTCGTCGAGCCGCGCGTGCGGGATAAAGCTGAATTGTTTTGCCAGTTCGGCGCCTTTCGGCAAGAAGTGATTGACGCCCTGCACCAGCACCGACCATTTCCCTTTTTTTGAAAGGCCTTCAAAGTCTGCGGGCTCGAACGGTTCATGGCGCAATTTCCATTGTTTGCGCTGGTACGTAACCAGGCGTGCCTGCACATCGGGGATGCACGCCAGATCGATCAGTTGTTGCGGATCGAGCAGGCCCTTGAAACCGGGTACAGCCTGGCGGATCAGTAAAGGTTTCTTCTGCCAATAGTCGCGAAGAAATTCGTTGACGGTCAAGCCGCCGAGTAGTGTCAGTTTTGTATTCATCCTGTAATTATAATCCCCGCGAAACCATTTGGTACAAATTGAAACTCGGTTAGAATGCCGCGGCAGGAGGGCGCTATGCCACTACAGGTTGTGCAACTTCAAATTGGAACAGATGCGCCGCATTTTGAGCTGGCGGATGCAGATATGCAGACGTTCAGCTTGAGTGAGCAACGCGGCAAGAACATCGTGCTGTATTTCTATCCCAAGGACGACACGCCGGGGTGCACGATGGAAGCGAACGAATTCAGCGATTGCGAGGAAGAATTCGCCAAGTTCGACACTATCGTGGTCGGTGTCAGCCGCGACGATTGCATCAGCCACGCCACATTCCGCGACAAGTATGGCCTTTCGGTGCAGTTGTTGTCCGATACCGACGGGCGCGTTTGCAGGAAATATGGGGTGTTGTACGAGAAGGAAGTGGATGGGCACAAGAAACTCTGTATCCAGCGTTCTACTTTCGTTATCGGCAAACAGGGCGAGCTGCGCCATGTCTTGTACGGTGTCCATGCCCACGGACACCCGCAGGAGATTCTTAAATTGATAAAGGAAATGAAATGAAGATCGAAAAGAACGCCGTTGTCTCGCTGACCTATGAACTGACCGACGCCAGCGGCGCGCTGCTGGAAAAGAATAGCGAACCGATCAGCTACCTGCACGGTGGCTACGATGGCATCTTTCCCGCAGTCGAGGAAGTACTGCACGGCAAAGCTGTGGGCGATAAATTCTCTGTCAGCATGGAACCAGACGACGCTTTTGGCGAATACGAACATGATCTCGTGCGTTCCGAGCCGCGCAGCATGTTCCCCAAGGATGTTGCAGTAGGCATGCAATTCGAAGGTGGTGCCGAAGGCGACGACGATGAAGACTACATGCTCTACACCGTGACCGAAGTCACCGACGATGAAGTCACTGTGGACGGCAACCATCCGCTGGCCGGCAAGGCACTGGTGTTCGCCGGTATGGTTACCGCTGTGCGTCCGGCCACAGCCGAAGAGCTGTCGCATGGCCACGTGCATGGCGATGACGGTCACCACCACTAGATTGTTACGCCGTCGAAAGTTTAGCCGGAGAATAGTCGCTTGAAAAAATGGATACGTGAAAATCGGGGGTTTATCGTTTTCCTGTTGCTGTTCGGCGTTTTTCGCACGGCAATCGCGGACTGGAACCCCATTCCTTCAGGTTCCATGCGGCCTAACTTGCTTGAGGGCGATGTCGTGTTCGTGGATCGAGTCGCCTATGATCTCAAACTACCTTTGACAGATGTCATCCTTGCCCATTTGGGAGATCCCCGGCGTGGTGACATTGTCACTTTCACTTCACCGGCGGATGGAAAGCGACTGATCAAGCGTTTGGTCGCTTTGCCCGGCGATGTGGTTGAAATGCGCGACAAGAAACTGCTCATCAATGGTGTGCAGGCGGATTACAAGGTGCTGGATGCGTCGACCGAACCGATGGGTAACGGCACATCTCACCCGGTTTTGCACCTTACCGAAAGACTGGGTGAAGATCAGCGCGCAATCCAATGGTTACCGGAATTGTCGCAGGCGTCCAATTTTGGCCCGCTTGTCATTCCCTCGGGCCAGTATCTGATGCTGGGCGATAATCGGGACAACAGCGCCGATTCGCGCTACATCGGCTTCGTACCGCGGCAGGACTTGATCGGCCGCGCCGAACGCATTTTGGTTTCGGCCGCTATTCTGGATAACTGGAAGCCGCGCATTGCACGCTTCGGCAAATCGCTTTACTGATCTTTTTGGGCGGCGAGTATGTGGCACAGATGCTCGTCGTTCGGGTTCAGCGTGCATTCCGCCACCGCATTGAGCAAACCCTGAATTTCGTCCAGGCTGAAACTTGCCAGTAAACGGTTGGCCATCTCAGTGTCCAACGGCAGCATGCGAGACTGTCCATCCGGCAAGGTGAAGTTGAAGCCGACCAGGCGATTCAGATCGCCTTCGTTCTTGCTCAGTTCTTCCTGTTCGTCTTCAAGCGATTCATAATATTTCTCGATATCGTCCGACACGGCCTCGGCTATGTCCTCGGGAATGGACACCAACAGCCCCATGCTGTCGTCGGACGCGGTGCAGGGCACGCCGAGCTGCTCGGAATAAGCCACAAACTTGTCGCGTAGCGCGGCATCAAAAAAGATGTAATCGATCATGTCATGTAAGTTCGAGTTTCATAATGTCGCATCCTGCCTCGCACAACGGTCAAAATCAATCACCCGAAAGGGAAAGCATGTTTGCCAGCCAGTCGGCGACTTGGGCGGCACCATCCGCGATTGGTGGTGTGATCGCCGGCGCAGACCAAAGCGCTGATAAATCTTGTGCAATATCGCCGCTTTCCAATTGCTTGCGCGAGACTTCGCGGCACACACCATGCTGCTGCATCCATCCGGTCAGGGTGGGCGCCTCCGGCCAATCGGGACGATCAACGTACAACACGGGTATACCAGTGCAAGCCGCTTCGGCGAAGCTGCCATATCCCGGCTTGCACAGCAGTACATCGCTGCTGGCGAGCAGATCGCTGAAATTCAGAGGCAGCGATTCCAGCACAACTGTATCGGGATGCGCCACGCGCCAACTCTCCTGCACCAGCCAGCGCACGCCGTCTATACGCGGCCAGCGCTCTGATGGGCAAACGACTGGCGATGCCGCCCATGCTCACCAGCACCAGCTGTTCTTCACTCGATAACTTCAGATGCCGGTTCAGTTCGTCACGCCGATTGCTGCCTATATTTGCAATGGGTGTGACCTGGATCAGATTGGACAATGTCTCCATCGCCATGCCGGGTGTCGTGCGCAAAAAGGCATCAGCGTTGGTGTAACAAGAAAGTATCTGTGCAGCAATGGTGTCATCGCCGCAGTAATGGCGATAGATATCGAACCAGTTCAAAGAACATAGTGCGACATTTGTAATGCCTGCCCGCTGTGCTCCCGCCAGTGGCAGGTAACCCACGTTGGAGAACACCATGTCTGCACCAAGCTCGCGCAGCAGGCGTGCTTCTTTCTCGACACGAACATTCCAATCGGCATGGAAGGTGCGATAGGCAGCGCAGCTTTCCTTGGCATGAACATCCAATGCCGATGACATCACCATACCGATGTCGCCCTCACTGGGCAGATGATCGAAAGGCACATGGATGCGCGAACGCAGATACGCGAGGGGCACCGCAGAGCGCACCGTCAACTGAAGTTGCGGCAGGCGTTGTGGAAGCAGGTTAATGATGGGGGCGGTCTGCGCGACATGACCGAAGCCGTGGCCGGAAATGGAAACGACGAGGTGGGGCATGGTTTGATAGCTTTCAATTACCCGGATGCAAAGAGTAGCGGCAAGACAAACTCGATTCCGGCAACCGAGGGTTGTTCTGCCGAGACCTGATTAACCAGCCGCGCAATTTACACTATTTGCACATTGCGTCTAATCGCTTATTCGTCCCATCAGCGTTGACCGGTTATGCTGGGCTTTTTCCGCGATCAACTGGGTCGCGGCGGCAACCTGACCCCAGGTGTTCCACAGCAACACGCCGCGTACCTGGCCATCGCGCAAATAGTATATGACACCTTTGCGGAACGTCTCCTTCCAGTCTTCGACGATATCCATCCCGGAATCAAGTTCGCCCACCGCTTCGTAGCCCAGATCGAACAGGTCTGAATAGAAGTAAGGCTGGTGACTGTAAATGTCGGTCTGTCCTGCCATGTTCCTGCCTGCCAGTTCACCCATGACATTGGCGTTGTCCTCATGCTCTACACGCATGCGTTTATCCAGAGCTGCGCTATAGAAATTTGCCACGTCTCCTGCAGCGTAAATGTCGGGATTGCTGGTGCGCAGCAATTCGTCCACCATGATGCCGTTATCCACAATCAGGTCGGCTTGTTCGGCCAAACCAGTATTGGGCTGGATACCCAATCCGGCCACAACGCCGTCTGCCACGATCTCTATGCTTTTGCCCGTCGTCACGATCATCTTGCCGTCTTTCGCGCGTACAGATTTGACCGTTTCAGAATCGAGCAACTTGACGCCCTTCACTTCGTAATAGGAATTCAGGAACGCCATGAGCGTTTGCGGATAGACACGCGAGCCGATCCCGTTGGAAGGAAAGATCATGGTGACCTGTTTGCCTTTCATGGCCAGTGCGGCGGCTATTTCCGATCCGATGAAGCCGCCGCCGATCACGACAAACTCGGAACCTCGTTCGCACAGTGCGCGCAGCTTGCGGTAATCGCCCGCCGTCCTGAAATAGATCACGCTGTCATCGGCTTCCGGCAGGCGCCGCGCCGAACCGCCCGTGGCCAGTAAAAGCTTCTCATAGGCATAGACGTCACCGGCATCGTCCGTGGCAGTCTTGTTGGTTGCGTCGATACCGGTTATTTTCTTGCCCAGATGCATGTCGACATTGAGACCGTTGGGGCTGCGCCATATCGAGGAGAAAGGCTTGCCTTTCCACAGGGATTTGGACAGGGGAGGCCGGTCATAGGGCGGATCGCTTTCGTCGCAGAACATGGCAATGGTACCGCTGGAATCGATCTTGCGGATACTGCGGATGGCAGAGTCGGCCGTCATGCCGCCACCGACAATGATATATTTGAAACGCTTCATGGCTGTTCCTTTCAATCGTCAGCGCGCTATATCAAGGCAGAGGCTAACCACATAACCGCTGCATCAAAGTAACGCAGGGAGTATCGGCAATGTTAATGGCATAACATCTTACGCCGTAAATTCTGGCATGGCGCACAAGCAGAAATGACCCTATCAACAGTAACATTTATGCAGTTTTGAGCACTGTCTGCTACATCTCATATCGCGCAACTCACGGTTTCACGCAACTGCCTCAAATAATCTTCAACCCGTTCGTGCAGCGTCTCCGGTGCCGTGACGATGTCGTGCGCCAGGCTGAACAAGGGGAAGGCGTGCCAATCGAACAAACGATGTTTCACCACCATCTGCAAAGTATGCACCCCCTCACCGGAGATGTTAGACCAGTCGCCGCGCACCAGTTGTCGCCCGAGTGCATGGTGATGCGAGTCTTCACTGGTGGCCGTCGTCAGCAGATCGCCGAGGCCGGCGTAGCTGTATGGCGTGTGCGCCTGCCCGCCGAACGATTGCACGATACCCGACAGTTCGGAGATGGCCGTCACCATGAGATGGCCGCGCATATTGTTGCCCAGTTTCAATTCATCGGCGACGCCGAACATGATCGCGTACACATTCTTCAGGATTACCGACCAACTCCTGCCGTGCATATCCGACGCCTGTTCGCAGATAAGTTTGGTGCCCAGAAACAGATCGAAGATCACCTGAAAATCCGCCGTGTCGGACAACACCACGTCGGCAAAGGCATAGTGCCCCGTCCTGATCTCTTCCGAGATCATCGGGCCGTAGATCACTCCGTAGTGATGTTCGTTCGTTAGTACGCTCTCAAACACCTGCGCCGCCGTCCGTCCCGCCTCATCCAGTCCCTTGGCGATAGTCAGGCACAGACTGTCTTGCGCAAGCGAGGGTGCGATGCGCGTGACAACTTCAAGGTGCGGATTCACCGGCAGGCAGAACAGGATCACCTGTGCCCAGGCGACTTTGTCTTCCAGCGAAGCATCGCCTTCCTCTTCCATGCACCAGATGCGGACGTCGTGGCATCCGGAGACGAGACACTCCATGGCATGCCCCATTTTGCCGTAGCCCAGAATCAACACACGTCGTTTCATATCTGCTCCTTAATTTCGCTTGCCGGACAATATCCCAAAAACATGCCGTCTGGTAACACGAACTTTGTTACATCCATGCGTTCGCGGGAAAAACTATTTCAGCGAAGCTTGCTGTTAAAATGCCACGCCAGTTTTTGCCGTTTTAACCGTTGCGAGGAAATGCGATGTCGTCAGGTCTCACCGATCAGCAAGCATACGAATACATCATCAAACTGCTTACCGCCATGAGCAGAGCGGGAGGGTCCGACCTGTTCATATCCAATGATTTTCCGCCCAGCATGAAGGCGCACGGCGAAATGACGCCGATGACGTCGCAGAAACTCAACGGCAAGATCACGCGCCAGCTGGCGCATGCGCTGATGAACGAAGAACAGCGCGCAGAATTCGATAAGGAGATGGAATGCAACTTTGCCATTTCCGTGCCTGGCGTATCCCGTTTTCGCGTCAACGTCTTCGTGCAGCAGCAGAACGTCGGCATGGTCATCCGCACGATCGCCGCAGAGATTCCCAATTTCGAAAAGCTCGGCCTGCCCGAGGTGCTGAAAGAAGTCGTCATGCACAAGCGCGGTCTGGTACTGGTGGTCGGCGGCACCGGCTCCGGCAAATCCACGTCGCTGGCTGCGATGATCGACCACCGCAACAGCACGTCCAAAGGTCACATCATCACCGTCGAGGATCCGGTGGAGTACGTGCACCAATCCAAACAGTCGCTGATCACCCACCGCGAAGTTGGCGTGGATACTCACAGCTGGCATCACGCACTGAAGAACACTCTGCGCCAGGCGCCAGACGTGATCCTCATCGGCGAAATCCGCGATGCCGAGACCATGGAACACGCCATCGCGTTCGCCGAGACCGGGCACCTGTGCCTCGGCACGTTGCATGCCAACAGCACCAACCAGACTATCGACCGCATCATCAATTTCTTCCCGGAAGAGCGCCGCAACCAGCTGCTGATGGATCTTTCGGCCAATCTGCGCGCCCTTATTTCGCAACGCCTCATTCGCACACCAGACGGCAAGGGGCGCAAGGCCGCCATCGAAATCCTGATCAATACGCCGATCATCGCCGACAAGATATTCAAGGGCGAATTCCACGAGATCAAGGGCATCATGGAAAAATCGCGCGAGCTGGGCATGCGCACCTTCGATTGGTCGTTGTTCGACCTGTATAACGAAGGTCATATTTCCTACGAGGAAGCCATCCGCAACGCCGACTCGGCCAACGAACTGCGCCTGAACATCAAGCTCAAGAGCAAGCGCGGCGAGCCGGGTAACGCTTCCGGTATCGAACTTTCACTGCACGTGCACAAGAGCCCGGAAGAACTGGAAGAGGAAAGGAAGAAGGAATTGGCCGCGCAGGAGGAGCACAAACGCCAGTTCGAAGCGGCGCAACTGGCAAAGCAGCAGCAGGAAAGACTGCAACAGGAAAAAATGCAGGCGGAAAAACCGCAACAACCGGCGATCACGCTGGATAAGATCGAGTTATCGCTGGAATAAGACTGGCGGTGTTCTATACCCCTGTCGGCTGTTATAACCCATCTTGGCGCCCTTTTGTTCAAGGCTTGGTAGCGGGTTGTAACTAGCCTATTACTTGTTATCATGTCGCTGCCTAACTGCAATTTCAGGGAGCAGAATCAATGAATCACGAGATCAGCCAACTCGACATTCCGGACCGTCAATTGCTGGCAAGCAATGCGCGACCAAGCATCTGGACGGAGATCGGTGAGGCGCAGATCACGCATACGATCTTCGGCCGGGCCAAGGTTCGTATCATCCGAAAGAATGACAATCGCCACCGCGCATTGTGGTTTACGGGGATCGCGGCGATTGTGCTTGCAGCGGCGGCGTGGCAAGGCTTGTTTACATCGCAACAAGCGGAACAATCGCCTGGTGCAGACCAGCCGCCAGTCGGCATAAAAGAGCCAGTCAGTACACCTGCGATCCATTCGGAAAAGAACGCCACTCCTGTAACGCCACTGGAGGAGACGAAAGAACTGAGTGTGCCGATACAAGCCGAGATCGATAAACCGCCGATCCCTCCGAAAAGCGTGCCACAACAGGTACACAGGCCGATAATTCCGGAACCAAAGTTGGTGCACTCGGAAATGCCACAGCCGAAGCCGAATAGTGTTCAACCGAAACCCCTTTTTGCGCAGCCGCGGCCCGTCATAACCGAGCCGCAGGCGGCCGTGAGGCCACAACTGGCGCCAGCAAACAGCGCGGTCAAGTCTCCAACAAACATGCAACCGGCCAATTCGTCCGTGCCGAAGCCAACCGGTACCGTTGCTCCTGCATTGTCAGCCACGAAACCTGTGGCCCAGCCGGCAGCAAGCAGCCCCGCGTCGGTTATCCAGTTGTCAGATCCCGTGCAAAAGCCTCCAATGGCCCCCGCGCCTGACAATCAGCCGCCTGCATTGGATAATGCACAAAGTAAATAATCAAAAATAGCCCTGTAAGCGATAGGGAATAGCGCTCAGCCGAATCCCTCCTTAGTGTTCAGTTGCACTGAAAGGCTGAACTCGCGAGAATAGCCATCATGGATAGAACAATAAAACTTCGCGCATTCGACGAGACCGCCAAGATCGATGTCTTGCAAGACACGCGGGCGGAAGGAAAGAAATTTGAGGATATTGCCAAAAAAGATGCGCTTCTTGAAGAAGAGAGAAGCAAGTCGCACGATCTTTTGAAGACGATCGTGCAATTGCGCGATAGCCTTAAGCTGGAGCAGGCCAAGACGACAGAACTGCAGGCAAAACTGAACAGACTGGATGAAGTGGAGCAGAATCAGCTCATCAGAAAGAATACTCAGTTGGAAGAGGAGCAGAAGAAGTATCACGATCAGTTAAAAATAAATGAACAGCTCAAGGAAAGTCTCGTGCAGGAGCAGGCCAGTCACGCGGACATGGTCAAGAAAACTGCCGAGTTGAAAGCCAAGTTGAACAAATTGGCCGAAGTGGAAGGGAATCAGCTCGTCAGGAAAGACGCGCAACTGGAAGAAGAAAAGAAAAAGTCGCAGGAATACATGCGGATGATCGAGCAGCTCAGGGAAAGCAACAAGCAGGACCAAGCCAGGAAAATCGAGTTGGCAAACAAGGCGGCTGTGCTGGACGCCAAAGTGAAAGAACTATCGGTTGTGCTGAGCAAAATCTCAAGTCTTGCAGCGGGAGGCAAGCTGGATGAAAAGGCGTGATCAATGCGGGCGCTGAGCCCATTAAACCTTGTTGTTTCACTTCAATTTGTGCTTGCGTCAAACCGGTAAAATTTCGTCAGCTGCCGGAAATTAGAAATCAGGTACAGCCTGCCAGGCTGAAAGTGGCACCCAATCTGCGGCAATTGGAACCGCCTTATGCGTTTTCGATAATCACCGGCAAAACAGCATACGACACCAAAATTACCAATTCCATGAAGGCGGTATTGAACAGTATCTGAAATTTGCTATCTGGTTCGGAGATTGTTGATATCGGGAACATGATCATCTCTCCCTTGCAATACAACGATTCTATAAATTGACCTTGCATCAACAAGCGGTAGTCAATTCCACCTGTCGTTTTGTTCGCACTTTCAAGAAAGACCAATGCTGGTTGCGATGCTGGCAATCGTTACTGACGCGGCAGCCAGCCAGGCAAACTCAGAGACGAATTTGGCGTCCTCATTGTCGATTTCTAAAGCCTGACTTTGTTCGAATGCTTCATCCGCCTTGGGCGTTTCAACATATTCCGGCAGGTCGTTTGATTTTGATATTGAGTTCATGATTGCTACCTCCACTGCATAAACCTACGTCAGAAAGTGACACGTCTATGGTCACTGGTTCCAGCCTTGGACTCAGGCTGGAACGGCTTCATGTTAGGCTCGACAGCAGTACAAGGATATACCCAGTAATGGGTAACCTATCTAAGGTTTCGTGTGTAGCCGATGCCAATTTCTCACCTGATTTGTGCTGGATGTTAGTCACATTTCGAATGTCGTTCCTCTGGAGCGCTCGGCCTCGGTATTGACGCATCATTCGGTACCTTTTTTCGGCTGCAAAGAACACAACAATTTATCTTGAATGCGCTAAAGTGGTTTCGTAACAATGAACCGCTAGTGTTTGCTCTGTCCGAATTACCGTGGGAGGATGCCTCCCAACCGACTTTATCAACTGACGCCCTGGAGAACACTATGTCAAGAATTTCCAAGATTGCTATGCCTATAGCACTACTTTTTGCCGCTTTGACTTTATCGGCTTGTGCGACCAAACCGAAAGAGGTTGCCGCTGAGCCGGTGGCGGCACCGGTCGCGGCGCCTGCCGAAAAGGCACCCGAGCCCGCTCGCGGCTCCGTCAGTCGTTGCAGAACAACCCGTTGCGGCGGCCGCAGCCGAACAGGTTGTACCCAAGCCTGTAGTCAAGAAGGCCAAGAGGAAAGTGGCCAAAGCCCGTTCTGTCGAGGCTAAAGTTGTGGCCCCCGAGCCTGTAGCCGTATCCGCACCTGCGGAAGTGAAACAAGCTCCGGTAGCAGCGCCGCCAGCCCCGGCACCCGTAGAGGTGACGGCCCTTCCGGTTCAAAAAACCGAGACCGGGATTCCTGGAAAAATACTGGCTCTGGTTGCTCGGCATCATTATTGCCGTGATCGCAGTAGTGCTACTGAAAAAGAAGGATTAACACGGACCAATTGAATGCGGCACATGAATCATATGTGAATAACAATAAAACCACGGATCGGCCACCGCACTTTGGTGGCTTGGTCGGCAGTTATTGCGGGTCAAGTGGACAGTAGTTCTACCCGTGGCGTCGGGCTAGAAAAAAATCGGCATCCTGGAAAGGGTGCCGATTTTGTTGGTAGAAGTGGAAGCTGAGGTGGGTGTTGAGACCCTGTTCCTCGAATCAGGTTGGGCCCCTATTTGACACCAAGCTTGCCCAGTGCTTGCCCCAGCTTCTTGTCGGTTTTCATAATATGGTTGGTGAGCCAGTCGCGCAGGAAATTCATGATCTCGACCGAAACGACGGCGCTTCCGGCATCGAATTTTTTCTTGAAGTCGCCAGCGGTCTGCACAAATTTGACATGTTCGACCTTGTGCGCCGGCGTATCTTCGTACTTGTGCTGTGCCATCAGCTTTTCTTCGTACCCGAAGTGATACACAGTGTAATTCACCAGTTCGGCAAGAACCTTTCCCATCACATCCGTCCCTTTGCCTGCCTGCATGGCGTCATTAAGCTGGTTGATGAGGTCAATGAGTTTTTTGTGCTGGGTGTCCTGTTCGGTGATGCCGGTGGACAGCACGTTGGACCATGTGATTAGAGCCATTTCAATCTCCTTTAGTATGGGTAGTCAGGTTTTAATGGGCACTACGTTGATGCAACTTCGTTGCTTGCTGGTACAGAGTCGTTATGTTGTTTGGCTTGCTTAAGAAGCTCTGCCGCCGTGTACGAAATGGTCACCGAAGTCTTGAGCGTCCTTTCAGCAACGCTGTCGGTATTCGCTGCCATGTCCAGAATCTGCGTTACGCTGTCCACGACGTTGCTTGCCATCTGCGATTGTTCATCCATCTGTAGTGCCAATTGCGAGATCTTGTCGAGCGTATTCTGCGACTCCTCGCGAATATTCCGCAGGACCCCCGATGCCAGGTTTGCCTTTTCGACGCCTTTGGTCATCAGTGGCATCGCCTGGGTAATTCCCTGCACTGCATCCTTGGTCTGTTCCTGCATGACATGGATGGTCTTGGTGATTTCCTGTGTGGACTGCGCTGTTCTTTCTGCCAGCTTGCGCACTTCGTCCGCCACGACTGCAAATCCGCGACCTTGCTCGCCCGCGCGCGCTGCCTCGATCGCGGCATTGAGTGCCAGCAAATTGGTTTGATCGGCGATCTCGCGAATGACGATGGCAACCTTGCCGATGTCCAATGCGTGGCTGGTGAGTGCATGGATCTGCTTTGAAGCAAGCTGCATCGAATCTGAAATCGAATTCATTACCTGGACTGCGTCCTGCACTACCGCCTCGCCATTGGTAGACAACGTGGTCGCTTTATTCGAAATGGCCTCGGTTTCCCGTGTTAATTCGGTGACAGCCTGGATCCGTTGCGACATGTCGCTCATGACTTGTTTGGTGTCGTTGATGGATGCAGCCTGCATCTGCGAGGTGAACAGGATTTCGTTTGCTCCGGCAGAGAGTTGTTCCACTTCGGAGTTGATTTTCTCCACGTTGGCGGCAATTCCAGCGGAGATGGTTTCAACCTGCGCGGCCAGTTTTTCGACTGACGCGACCACCGATCCTGTGCCATGAGCTTCAGGCAGGATCGACGTTTGATGCGTTCCATTGGCGACTGACTTGGCAAACTCGGCGGTACGGTCGACGCCTGAGCCAAGAATTCTGGACAGTACACGGTGACCGTAAAAGTAGCTGGATGCAGGGATGACAACAAGGGCAAAACAGAAGAAGGCAATGCTAAATTCCTGGCCGGACGGCTGGAAATATTGCGTGGTCAGATACAGCAATCCCAATGCCAATGTCGTCAACAGGGGCGCCAATGCCAACGTCCTTGCTTCGACTGAAACTCTCGGTCGAGACCTCATTAACATTACCTCCTAATGAAACTATTCCAACGGCGCCGACTTTTTATCATGGCACATTGGTCGACAAGTCCAATCAAGTAAGGATGTGTCGTCTTATTTTGCTTCAGGCTATACCTATCGGCACGGAATCACAATAACTTAGGGAATTGGACAGTCGACGATCTGAAGACGGGCATTCCGGATCAATCGTCCGTATTGCTCATTCGACCTGGATTAGAATCAGTACATTGCCGCTGACAAAAGTCTGAAGCAAGCAAAAAATCGAGATCTTCGACAAGGAGTTTTACCCATGCTTACTCTGCGCAAATCCCAGGACCGCGGTTACGCTGATCACGGTTGGCTCAAGAGCTACCATTCGTTTTCATTTGCCGATTATTACGACGCTGCGCATATGGGTTGGGGCAATCTGCGCGTTATCAACGAAGATCGCATAGCACCCGGTACCGGTTTCGGCAAGCACGGTCATCAGGACATGGAAATCGTCAGCTATGTGCTGGCGGGTGAGTTGGCGCATGAGGACAGTATGGGCAACAAGCAGACTATTCCGCCGGGCGACGTGCAACGCATGAGTGCGGGCACAGGCGTGGTGCACAGCGAGTTCAATCACGCGCAGGGCGAGACCACTCACTTCCTGCAAATATGGATCATCCCTGATGCAAGAGGTATTGCCCCCGGCTATGAGCAAAAAACGATTCCGGTCGAATCGAAGCGGGGCGTCTTGCGCCTGGTGGCATCTCCCGACGGTGCGCAAGGCTCGGTCCTGTTGCACGCCGACGCGTCGCTATATGCAGGTATTTTTGACGTGGGTGAACGTGCGGAACTTGCGCTCGCCGCAAATCGCAAAGGGTATGTGCATTTGGTGCGTGGAGCGCTGGATGTCAACGGTCAGCGCATCAGCACGGGCGATGCGGCACTGCTGGAAAACGAAAGCCGCATCGAATTGTCCAACGGTGTCGACGCAGAGGTGCTGGTGTTCGATCTGGCCGCATGAACACATTGTTCGGCCAATTTTCCCGTCGGGCATCAGTATGGCGGCCCCCGGCGGCCATCAGTGCACAAGAACTCAAGAGTTCTTGAATGCATTTCTGACGACTTCCTTGGCGTCGCCATAAGTTTTCTGGGCGTTGCCGGCGATCTGTTTATCGAGACCTTTGACTTGCTGTGCTTTGTTGCCAGTTAGTTTCCCCGCTTCTTGCTGGACTTTTCCGGCGATATTTTTGGCAATACCAGTAACTTGATCCTTGTTCATCTTCATTCTCCTATTTCTGAATTGGCAGGCAAATCCCGCAGTGGGGTTAAGAATGAGCGTCTTGCCGCCGATAGTCTGTGTGGTAACCAACAAAAAACAAAGTAAGCCTTGGCGGATTATTCATTTTCGTTACTGCGGCATCGCGGTAGGCGGATTTTTGAGATCATGACTTTCGGCGACGCCGGCAGGCAGCCCCAGTCGTTCTACGTAAAGTGTGCGACCATAGCGACGGCTTGATACAGCGACGGAATGTCTATTTGTTCGAATTGAATGTTAATTTGTCCAAGAGGTCATCATGGAGAGAGACAGGGAACAAGATAGGAGCCGCGAAGAAGAGGAAGACAATGCTCCTGCATCCAAAGCCGATCTCGCACGTGCGAAGTTGAAATTCATTGCGCGCTACGCAATGTTGGCTTTTGCACCCGTCGTTTCAATAGCCGCTTTGGTGGTCGCAATGATCGCCGCTTCCAGTCATCACTCTCCATCGGACGGAACACAGTTGAGCGAGTTGACTTCCAGGATCGAAAGTTTGAGTACCAGTCTGTCTGAGACCAGAGGAGAATTGGATAATCTCAAATTTGCCATGGGGCATGAAAAAACCTTGCGTGCTGAAGAACGCAAGAAGGCGGATGAGCTGGACACGAAAATCGTCCAGAGCCTGAGCCATCTGCAGGCAAAATTGAAAGTGTCGCCCACGTTCGAGGAACAGTTGCGCGAGGTGGTCAGCGCGCCGGCCGCCACATTCGCTGCAACGAACGCAGCTTCCGCGCCAGCGGTTGCAGCAAGCAAATCGCCGCTTACCGAAAATTCACAGGCAGTTTCGAAACCGATCGCAGCCGCCGAGAAGCCAATAGCGGCTGCACCCAAATCAAAAACACTCGACAAGACGCCTGCGCAGGTGAAGGCCTTGAAGGATGCAATTGAAAAATTCAACAAATAGATCGCCCGGTAACTATTGGACTTAAGCTGGCAGCATCTGTGATCAGAGGATCACACTCTCTAGGCGCGACAGGCGGCCAACTCGCCCCATTCCGTCGTGTACCTTCCAGACCGGCTCTCTCGGCGCATCGCCCAGGATTGGCATGTACCTTCACCCAACAATTTGACCGTGCCGTTACCCATCGTACGATTGATGCGATCCAGTGCCGTCATCAGCGCACGCGATTTGTTCCGGGCATCTGTGTCGTCGAACAGCGTGTTGGGCCGTTTGGAGGCGGGAATGAGCTGGGTGAGCGTGACGCCGAGCTTTTTGTAGGCGTAGCCAGTGCGGTAGATTTGGCGCAATCCGTGCAAGGCTGCGCGGCAAAACAGGCGGGTATCGTCGGTCGGTTCGGCCAGTGGCATCAGGAGGCTTTGCTCGTATTGCTGCTCGCCCTCTTTGTGCGGGTTGGTACGGATGTAAACGTGAATGCCGCCGGCCATCGATCGCTGCTGCCGCAGTTTTTCCGTGGCACGGGTAGTGTATGAGATCAAGGCCTGTTCCAGATCGGGCAGGCTGGAGGTGAGCGTGCCGAATGAGCGCGAACAGGTGATCTGTTGTTTGGCAGGGGCAACATCGCTCAGGTCCAGACAAGCGACGCCGTTCAGTTCTTCCACGATGCGCTCGAACACAATACTGAATCTGGTGCTGAGTCGTTTGGCCGCGGTACGTTTCAGGTCAAGCACGGAGCGGACACCGATTTCTTGCAGTTTGGGTGCGGTTTGCCGACCGATACCCCACACTTTGCCCACCTCGATTGCGGCCAGCAATTTGTCCAGTTCCGCTGCGCTCATGCGGTTGAAGTCGCACACACCGGCGAAGGCGGGATCCGTTTTGGAAACATGGTTGGCGAGTTTGGCCAGCGTCTTGCTGGAAGCGATGCCCACGCATACCGGTATGCCGACGCATTGCCTGATGGTCTCGCGCATTTGTTGGCCATGGGCTGTGTGGTCGACCGGGATACCCGTCAGGTCCAGGAAGGATTCGTCTATCGAGTAGACTTCCTGGCTCGGGCTGAAACGGGACAGCAGCGACATCACGCGGTTGGAGAAGTCGGCATAGAGGTTGTAATTGGACGAGAGGGCGATGATACCGTGCCGTGTGGCGAGGCCTTTCATCTGGTACCACGGTGCGGCCATCTTCAATCCAAGGTCTTTCGCCTCCTGCGAGCGCGAGACCACGCAGCCGTCGTTATTCGACAGAACGACGACAGGTTTGCCTTCCAGCTTGGGCTGGAACACGCGTTCGCAGGAAACGTAGAAGTTGTTGCAGTCGACCAGCGCAATCGCGCGTTGCATAATTTATAGCCGGTGCACGTTCCATTGCACCACGCCCCAGATGGAAAAATCATGTTCGGCTGAGACGGCAATTTCCGGATAATCCGGATGCGCGGCACGCAGTACCTTGCCTTGCGGGGTGTAGAGCAACTGCTTGACCGTGAATTCGCCGTCAATCACGGCTACCACCACGCAACCGTGAGTGGCCGGTACGGAACGATCCACCACCAGCAGGTCGCCATCGAAGATGCCGAGGTCGCGCATGGAGTGTCCTGCTACCCGCATGAAGAAGGTGGATTCCTTGTGCTGGATCAGATGCTCGTCCAGGCTGAGACGGCGTTCGACATAATCGTCTGCCGGGGAAGGGAAGCCCGCCGGCACCGCCCTGCGCAACAGGGCACGCTGTCTTTCAAACATGGTCTTGTTGGGGTGCGTCAGGGACAGCAACGCAGAGTGGGCAGCGCGCCGCACCGGGCTGGGAAAATCGCAATTCAAGTTGGCCATGACATTTCCAATACAGAACGAACGTTCTGCGTATCCTAAAGAACGTTCGTTCTGTTGTCAACCGGATAAATGCATTAGTTGCATTGGACCAGGGTGCGCGCCTGCTTTGCGCAAGTGCGGCGGATGTCCTGGTCCAGCGTTTTCAACCATAGATCGGGAATTTGTTCCAACCCGTACAAGGCACCGGCCAGCATGCCGGCGATGGCTCCGGTGGTGTCCGCATCCCCGCCACGATTGACGACGTCGATCAGACAGCCACGAAAATCATCTGTATCGAAAAAACTCTGGAACACGGCTTGCATCGTGTCGACCACGTAGCCGCTGGGGTTGCTGCTCTGGCGCACTGCACGAAATTTGAATTCGGGATGGAGCGCAACGAGCGGGTGGGCATGTCGGTGCAACAGGTGATTTTTGTCCGCACCGCGCAGCGCATCCTGCACCATGAACACCAGGCATTCGCAGGCGGCATCGGAGAGGACGCAGTGGTGGGTGACGTGGGCTTGCGCGCGACAGGCTGCACGCACGGTTTCTTCCGCTTGGCCGAAGGTGGCGAGCGCCACAGGCAACACGCGCATGGCGGCGCCGTTGCCGGCATCCTGGTCGGAGTAGGGGGCTTCCGGATTGCCGGTCTTGCGGAATTGCAGCAGGTTGCGGCGCACGGTGTTGCCGATGTCTACCGGTTTGGCGCGCATCCAGGCATCGAATGCCACTGCCGCCGCGTAAGCATCCACTTTGCCCTGTGCCAGAATGGAAGTGCCAAGCGCGAGCGACATGGTCGTGTCATCGGTGACATGCCCTGGCTTGAGGCGCAACCAGCCGCCACCGCGCAACGTCTCGTGCATGCCATACGCGGCTGCGATCTCGCGCGGAGTCATAAACTCCACCGTCGCACCCAGTGCATCGCCGATGGCGAGGCCGAGATAGGCGGCGATGGCGCGGTCGGTGATGGCCATGTTGGGCTGATCTCCGTGCACATTAAAATTCGTAGCGAGCGATTCGAGTGCAAGGCGCAGAGATCACAGGGAAAGCCGGAACTGCCACACTCAGTCTGTGTGCTCTGTCGATCTCCGCGGCAACGCCGCAAGCGGTTCTCGGAGATTAGTCTTCAGGCCCGAAACAGTTCAAATAGTCCGCGCAATATTCGCATGACGGCGAGCGGCAGGCGTTGATGCCTTCCTGTTCGCACAATTGCTTGTAGATGAACTTCTTCCACTTCATGTCGTGCACGTTCTTTGCGGCGAGCGAGGGGAAGTTTTGCGTCATCAGGTAGCTTAAGTACTCGCGCGACCACAGTCCAAGGTCTTGCCACAAATGGTCGCTGGCCATGCATGCGGTGGTGACGATCTCGGCCATCCATTCTTCCGACATGTTTCTGTGGGCACGATGTGCGAGCAGAAGCCCGAGCACATCGTCGCGTTCCAGCTCGCGCGGATCGCCGACCTTCTTTGTGCAATGAATCACCAGTTCGGCGCCGGGAAAATGGTTTGTCAGCAAGGCGCAGAATTCCTTTTCATCCAGGCCGAGCCCGGACGGGAGCGCACCCACACCAGCCATCTGGCTTGCGATCATCTGGGCAAAGAGGGCGTCGTTAGGCAGTCCCGCGGCATGCGACATCAGTTCTGCATACAGGCCCGGGATTTGAAGATTGCCTTTCACGTTCGTCCTTTCTCCCGCTTGCGGGAGAGAGTTAGAGAGAGGGGCTTCTTGCTGCCTGAGCATGACGTCGGTCCGCATGATGTCCTCCTATTTGCTGGGATATTCGATCAGCAGGTCTTCGTCGCGCAGCACCATCTGGCAGGCCAGGCGCCATTCGGTGGTGACGAGATCGTTGACTTTCATTGCTTCAACCTGCGCTTTTGTGATCTTGCCGGATTCCTTGAGCACGTTGATCTCGCGGTCCGTCAGAGGTCCTGCCATAGGCCCCTTGTTGGAGAGATTGGTGACCTTGACCAGACAGGTCGAGCATTCGCCATCCCCGCAGCCGAAGTCGATGGGAATATGGTTATCCTTGGCGAGTGTCAGCACGGTCGTGGTGTGGCTGCCGGCAACGGCATACACCGTCTTGTCTTTGTGCAGCGGGCTGGAAAAGGTGATGTTGGGCATTGCTGTTACTCCTGCGGTAGTTATAAAAAAATAGTTAAACAATCGTCGCAAAGCGACACCTTATCCCTCTCTCCCATCGGGGGAGAGCAGGAGAGGGGGAATGGACACGGTGGCAGCGTTTGTTGCTGACGCCATGACCATTAGGCTTTTACGCTAATCTCGCCGCCCAGCACTTGCGCCTGGCAGGCGAGGCGATCGTTGCGTCCGGCCATGTTCTCCTGCAGCACCTTGTCTTCCAGCACCGAGCGCTGGCTCATGTTCTCCATGCCGGAAGTGATTTTCATCATGCAGGTGCCGCATTCACCCTCGCGGCAGCCGTAGGTGATGCTTGCCCCGACCTTCTCAGAGATCTCGATCAAACGGGTGCCGGCCGGGACGGAGACGGTGATGCCGAGTTTTTCAAAAGTGACGTTGGACTTAGGCATGCGAGTGCTCCAGATATTGAAATGCGCGTGGCGCGGCGTTTGCCCCCTCGCCTTGCGGGAGAGGGTTGGGGTGAGGGAAAGCAGACATGCTGAATCCCGAAGATAAGAAAATTTCACGCATGGCTGCTGGCAAGTAATTCAGACATGGAAATGACACGGTTTTCGATGTTGCCGGTCAGGTGTTGGGCGAGCTGTTTGCCGAGGTCGCGGCAACGGCCGAGCTCTTCCTCGGTGGGGATCAATTTGGCGCGCACGCCTTTGATCGGCACGCGCAGCTTGAGTCCGCGCAGACGGTCCTCGATCATGTTGATTGCCTCGCCGCTCCAGCCGTAGGAGCCGAAGGCGGCACCCAATTTGTCGCTGACTTTGATGGCGACCAGCGAAGACAGCAGATCCCAGACCGGTTTCACCGCGTCGCCGTTGATGGTGGGAGAACCGAAGGCGAGTCCGTCGGCCTCTTCGATCAAGTCCACAAACGGCAGGTTGCCGCCAACTTGCAGGTCGTACAACGACACGCGCACACCGGGTATGGTCTCGGCACCTTCGGCCACGGCTTGTGCCATGCGCGCGGTGTTGCCGTAGGAAGAGATGTAGAACACCAGCAGGGATTTATTGTCCGCGCCAACCTCGTTATGCAAGAGAGGAGATGCGAGTTGCCGGTAACGCTGCACGTAACTGAGCGGTGCTTCGCGCAGGATGGGGCCGTGTGCCGGCGCAATGAGCTTTAGCGGCAAGCGGTTCGAGCAACTCCAGCGCTTCCAGTACATGTTCGCGGAACGGTCGCATGATGTGCGCGTAGTAGTACTCGAACGAAAAACGGAAATCGCCGACCTGGTCGTTGAACAGGCGCGGATCGCAAAAATGGCAGCCGAATACGTCGCCGCTGAACAGGACGTTCTGCTCCTCGATCAGCGTGCATTGCGTATCCGGCCAGTGCAGGTAAGGCGTGCTGAAAAAACGCAAGGTACGTCCGCCCAGATCGACAGTGTCGCCGGTCTTGACGATGTTGAATTGCAGGTCGGCGCTTTTGACCAGCGCCTTCAGCATCAATTGCGCCTTGGCGGAGATATACAGTTTGGCTTGCGGTGCACGCCGCATCAATTCCGGCAATGCGCCGCTGTGATCGGGTTCGAGATGGTTCAGTACGATGGTGCTGATCTCGTCGTAGCGTGCGACTTGTTCCAGGCGCGAGAAGAATTCGGCGGCGTGGGATTCCTTGACGGTATCGATCACCGCCACGCCGTTTGTACCGCGTACGCAGTAGGAGTTGTAGGTCGTGCCGTTGGCCGTTTTGAGGATGATGTCGAATTCGCGCAAACCGGGATCGAGCGCGCCGATCCAGTGTGTACCGGGCGCGATTTCGACGGCATCCGGCACGCGTATCATGTTACGGATTCCGGTGACGGGCAGGGTTTCGCATCATGGTGTCTCGGGCATGCTTCCAGATCGCCGTTCGGCCGCGCGTTGTTCAGGCCGATCCACGTGTTGACCATATCGTCATCGAAGCCGACCCGGAATTCGCCGTCCACTTCCATCAACGGACGCCGAATCAATAGCGGTTCCGCAATCATCATGTCGAGAGCAGTCTGTGCATCCAGCGCGGCAGGATCGACTTCGCCGGATTTGACGCGCGGTGCACTGGGATTGAACCATTGTGCCACCGGCAACGTGCCGAAGAACGGGCGCAGGCTGGTTGCGCTCCATTTCTCGGTCAGCAGATTTTTCGCCAGCACGGTGTGCCCCGATGCGGCCAACCACACCTTTTGCTTGGTGTTGTTACCGCAACCGGGCTTTTCGTAGAAGACGACAGTGGCCATGATCGAGATTTCTCAGGCCGCCAGTTTCTGCAGCGGAATGCCGGTGAGCGAACCGGGCGGGTTCATCGGCTCGCCGTCCTCATTGAGGATCGCGCCTTCGATCGGGCAGATGGTGGCGCACTGCGGGTCCTCGAAATCGCCCGCACATTCGGTGCACTTGTCCGGGTCGATCAGGAAGGTCGGCTTCGCCTCGTAGATCGCCTTGCTTGGGCATAGCGGTTCGCATGCCCAGCAATTGACGCAGGATTCGATGATTTCCAGTGCCATGATTATTTCCTCTCAACCATCCGTTCGGCCTGAGCTTGTCGAAGGCTTGTCGTTCATGTTTCGACGAGCTCAACACGAACGGTTTCGTTATGCTACTTTCTGCTGTGCGTCCAATTTCGGTTCCAGCTTGCCCGCCGCGCGCATCTCGTCGTACACCTTGAGCACGGCGTCCTCGATGGCTTCCATTGCGTGCTCGCCGTTGGGCTGGATACCCGCGGCTTCCAGCGGTCCCCACGGTTCGTAACCGACCTTGCCGCACAGCACGACTTCGCAACCGGCCAGCACACGCGAACGTTTTGTCCAGTGCGCTTTCGCCGTCGCCGCAGGTATCGCCGCCTTCGCAGTAAGGCGTGGTCTTGCGGTGACCGATGAAACGCACACCTTCTGACGACGCTTCATAGATCAGGAACTCGCTGGCATGACCGAAGTGTTCGTTGATGACGCCACCGCCTTTGGTGGCGACCGCCATCAACACCGGTCGCGTAACTTCTTTCTTCTGGATGCCCTGGATGCTGACCAGTTGCACCTTGGCCTCCTTGGCCAGACGCTTGCTTTCCAGTTCCTCGTTGATGGCGGCATGTACCTCGGCGCGCATCTTCATCGCTTCGGGATAGTTGATGTCCATCTCTTCGATCTTGTCCATGGTGAACTCCGAGCCTCTATCCTCGCCCAGCAGGCCGACTGCATCGGCACGGCACTGGCGGCAGTGACGCATCATGTTCATGTCGCCGGAGCAGGCATCCTGCAAGGCTTGCAACTCGTCATGGGTCGGGCCGCGCTGACCGGTGAGGCCGTAGTAGGTGCCGTGCTCCGCTTCGGAAATCAGCGGCATCACGTTGTGCAGGAAGGCGCCCTTGGCCTTGACGATCTTCGACACTTCCGCCAGATGCTGGTCGTTCACGCCGGGAATCATCACCGAGTTCACTTTAACCAGGATGCCCTTGGCGACCAGCATCTCCAGTCCCTTCTGTTGCTGCTCGATGAGGATGGCTGCGCCTTCGCGTCCCTTGATGCGCTTGTTCTTCCAGAAGATCCACGGATAGATCTGCGCGCCCACATCGGGATCGACGCAATTGATGGTGATGGTCACATGGTCGATGTTGTACTTCGCCAGTTCCTCCACTTGATCGGGCAGCGACAGACCGTTGGTCGACACGCACAGCTTGATGTCCGGGGCCTGCTCGGACAGCATGCGGAACGTTTCGAACGTGCGCTCCGGGTTGGCCAAAGGATCGCCGGGACCGGCGATGCCCAGCACCGTCATTTGCGGAATCGTCGCCGCGACGGCGAGCACTTTCTTTACCGCCTGCACCGGATGGTGCAATTCGGACACCACGCCCGGACGCGACTCGTTGGCGCAGTCGTATTTGCGGTTGCAGTAATTACACTGGATGTTGCAGGCCGGCGCGACGGCCACATGCATGCGCGCAAAGTAGTGATGCGCTTCTTCGGAATAGCAGGGATGGTTGAACACCTTCTGGCGGATATGCTCCGGCAGATGGCCCATCTGGTCGTCGGTCGAGCCGCACGATCCTGCGGAACATCCCCCTTTTGGAGCTTCGGTTACTTCGTTGTTGATGACGGGTAATTGCACGATGTGTCCTCCGGTAAGGTCTGGCTGGATATGAGCAAACTGCGTGCCCGACCGGATATTTCTCCTAACTCATTGTTTTATAAAAGCTGGATTTGGCTGCTGCGCACCACTGTTGTAAACGGCACATGACACTCGCCCAGGCTTGTGGCGAAGGCGACAAAAAGCCCAATCGGCGTTCACGCGCCAGGGTAGTTGAGCGAATTTACGGGTTGTTGAAGCGCATCCATATCCGACTATATGAATCAAGATTCCTTTGCGATCAGCGTGTTGAGCTGCACAGCGATTTTTGGTGGAAAGGCGTTGGCACTGTAATTGCACTCTGTATATGCAACGCCATTGGTGACTCAAGGAGACGACGCAATGCAACAGCCGGAACTGATTACGCGTGAAGCCGCACTGCGCGTGGCATTGGCAGCACGTTCGCTGCCCAATACCACCTTGCCGCAGTTGATCGACGTGCTGCAGGAAAGGCTGGGCGAAAAGCTGGATGCCGATATTCTGCGCACCTTTACTGTGACCGATCTCAAAACGGGACTGGGCAGCCTGGATGGCGAAGAAGACGGCGAGGATATCGGCATCGGCCTGGAAGCGATGAAACTGGCAGTGCGCATCCTGTGGGGTGACGCGGAGTCGGACGAGAAATTGCCCGAGGTCCAACCCTATAACGAAGGCGACCTGCCCGGCTCCGTGCGCGTGGCGATTGCCTCCGATATCGGCATGACGCTGAGCGGACATTTCGGTTCCTGCCTGCGCTTTTTGGTGTACCAGGTATCGGCAACCGACAGTCGTTTGATCGGCATCCGTTCTGCGCTGGAGGCGGACTTTGCGGAGGACAAGAATGCCTTCCGCGCACAGATCATCGGCGATTGCCACGTGGTGTACATCGTTTCCGTCGGCGGACCCGCGGCCGCCAAGATCATTCGCGCCAACATCTATCCGATCAAGCGCCCGGAGGGCGGTACCGCGGAAGCGGTGATCGCCGAGTTCCAGCTGGCGATGACGAATTCACCGCCACCGTGGATGCTCAAGATATTGGGCGTCAGCGCCGAACAGCGACTGAAGAACTATGCCGCCGTGGAAGTACAGGAGTGAAGCATGGCTAAGCCGAAGCAGAATCCTTATCAGACGACGAGCGATCTTATCGCCAACGCCATCGGCACCGCCAAGGTGTTCGGCGAAAACCGCCGCATCACCAATCTGGTTGCCAGCAGCATTGGAAGACTGATTCTGGAAATGGATGGCAGCGGCGAGGGAGATGAATTGTTGACGCATGCGTTGAGTTGTATCAGTGCGCAGGACGCTGAACATGTCCCGACTCTGCATTCGGCGCTGAATGCACTGTCAGTCTTGATCGAATGAAACATCATCTCGACTGGTCTTCTTATGAAACGGCGGGGCAGGGCGACGCCTATGCCGGCATTCCCGCTAGCGGTGGCGATTTCGCCAAAGCGGTGGCGGTGTGTATCAGCGACAAGCTCTGCCAGCGCACGCCCAAGGGCGTAATGTGCCCCAGCTTTCGCGCGACGGACGATGTCGCACATTCTCCGGGCGGCAGGGTAGTGGTATTGAAAGCGGCATTGAATGGCGAATTTGGCGACGATGCCTTCGCCGATCCACGGTTGGCGGCCGCGATGGAACTCTGTGTCGGCTGCAAAGGTTGCAAGCGCGAGTGCGCCAACCAGGTCGACATGGCCGCCATCAAGATCGAGTATCAGGCACAAGTCAATGAACTGCGGGGTGTATCGCATCGGGACTGGATGGTGGCGAGTCTGCCACGCTGGCTGCGTTATCGTCGGATATTGCGCAGTCTGGTCCATTGGCGCAATCGCTCTTTGTGGCTGGCAAAGCTGGGTGAATTCATCTTCGGCATTTCTGCCAAGCGACAGCTGCCGGAACTGGCAGCTACGCCTTATGCGGCACCGGTGAGCGGTGCCGGGAGCGCTGCCAGCGACAGGGATGTCATCCTGTTTGTCGATACTTTCGCCATGCACTTCGAGCCGGAGATCGCGCAGGCTGCGCACCAGGTGCTGACGGCGGCCGGATATCGCGTCATTGCCCTGCAAGCGCATTCGGAAGATGACGAGCCCGGCCGTGCCTTGTGTTGCGGGCGCACTTATCTGTCGCTTGGGCAGGTGGAAGAGGCGCGGCGCGAAGCGCGCCGACTGCAAGCCGCACTGCGGCCGGCATTGGCCGCGGGCATACCCGTTGTCGGATTGGAGCCCTCATGCATCCTGTCGTTGCGCGACGATCACCTGAAGCTTGGTCTGGGCGAAGAGGCGGTGGCGCTGTCCAAACAGGTCTATCTGTTTGAAGAATTCATCGCACGGGAACATGACCGCAAACGTTTCAATCTCCAATTCAAACCTCTGCCGCGCGGCAAGACGCTGGTGCACGGACATTGCCACCAGAAGGCCGTCGGCGCGATGAAGTCTTTGCGCAAAGTGTTGCGGCTGATCCCGGAGTTCGAGTTCGAATTCATCGAAGCGAGCTGTTGCGGCATGGCGGGCAGTTTCGGTCTGGAAGCAGAGCATGCCGGCATCTCCATGCGCATGGCCGAGATCGATCTGCTGCCCGCACTGCGTGCAAAACCCGAGGCAACCATCCTCGCCAACGGTTTTTCCTGTCGCCACCAGATACGCGAAGGCATCAATCGCCAATCTATACACGTCGCCTTGTTGCTGCGCGACGCAATCAACACCAAGGAACAAATATGCTGACTGGAGCCATGCTGGGGTTGATAGAAAAAATCGGGCTGGACATCATGATCCTGACCGATGAGATCGGTGAAGAAGAGTTTTTTGCCAGCCGCATGACGCGCCCGCAGACGCTGCAGCTGTTGCGCAGCCTGGTGCAGACCGCCGCCAACCTGCCTGCCGGGACGCGCGAACGCATGCCGCAGATCGACTGGGCGGCATGGGCGGCTCTGAAAATCGCCCTCGCCAAACCGTCGCAGCATCCGCTGCAAATATGGGTTGCCATCAAGGAGCTCACACCGCTGACCGTGCAGCAATTGAACGGCTACAAGAAAGTGCAGCCGCAGTTGTTCTCCATGGTGCCGTGAATCTGAACCAGCAGTTTGCGGGTATCCCGGGTCACGCGAAGGAGTACAGCAGGAGCGGGACTTGCTGAAAGAGTTTTGTAACCAAGAGGAAGCGGCAGATCCGGGTGACGCAAACACCGCAGATCCGCCTGACCACAACCTGCCCGAGGAGGATTGTTATGGCTGGCCAAATGCTACACTTTTCGCATTTCACGCATGTTAAGAGGACGTGAAAAAACGGCGAGTTTCGTATCGAAGTGGCAAAATAAGGCTTGGAAGCTACCGTTGAAATGATTGGATACGCCAATCAGAAGGTATCCCCGCTAGAAGGAATCATGCACACACTTACTGCCATCACGCTTCGCACCTGCTTTCGACTCAGCCTGCTCGTCCTGGCTGCTCCTCTACCGGCATATGCGAGCCTCCCCGTATCCTCCAACGTACCCGGCGGCGTTGCGATTGTTCCGCTCGGCAGTGCTTCAACGCAAGCTAACAAGCCGCAAACCTGGCTCGGCGAGCAGCCTGTCCTTGTCACATCCGATCACAATCAATGGTATGCGGTGGTCGGTCTGCCGCTTGATATGGCGCCAGGTTCGCATGAGCTCAGCGTAAAGATTGGTGATGAAAGGAAAGTACAGTATTTCACGGTAAATCCTAAGGACTATCCCGAGCAGCGCATCATCATGAAAGACAAGAGCAAGGTGGAATTGTCGGCAGCCGACCTGGCTCGCGCCGAGCGAGAGATCTCGGTCATCAAGGAGTTAAAGCGCCACTGGCGCGATACGCAGAATACCGATCTGGATTTGATTGTTCCCGCTGAAGGAAAATTGGCCGGGCGCTTCGGTCAGCGCCGATTCTTCAATGGCGAACCGCGTGCGCCGCATGCCGGCCTGGATGTGGCGGTGGCGAGCGGCACGCCGGTCAAGGCGAGCGCGCAAGGCGAGGTACTGGCGGTGGGGGATTATTTTTTCAACGGCAAGACGGTGTTTGTCGATCATGGCAATGGGCTGATTACCATGTACTGCCATCTTGAGCGGATCGATGTACAAACTGGCGAAACCGTAAGCAAAGGCCAGCTGCTTGGACTTTCCGGAAAAACCGGTCGCGCCACCGGCCCGCATCTGCATTGGAGTGTCGTTCTAAACGGGGCGATGGTCGACCCGGAATTGTTTATTCCGGCCAGCAATTTAGGTCAATGATCTGCCCGGGTTCCACCGACTCGAAAGTGAAATGAAAGAAATTGGGCGCCCGAAGCCCAGAACGCCCGTGCAGAACAGCTGTATCGCGGTGAACAACAAGATGGGATCAATGCGGATCTATCGAACCTAACCCACACCTGACAGTCAAAAGCTAACATCCCTATCAAATTCGGTCGAAAGGGAATGCACCATGAAACGTTGGTTTGTATTGTTTTCGGCATTGATTCTCTGCGCATGCGCGTCATATAACGGCCGCGGGCTTAAACCTGGCGTAGCCGGGCTGGATGACATTCTGCGCGTGATGGGACAGCCGGCGATGCGTTGGCAGAACGAGGACAGGTCGACGCAACTTGTCTACCCAAGAGGGCCGATGGGTTTCAATACTTACATGGTTTACATTGGAGCTGACGGTAAGCTGATGAAAATCGAGAACGTGCTGGATCGGAAATTCTTCTCTCGCATCCAACCCGGCATGACCAAGGATCAAGTACTGCACATTCTCGGTCCCTCGAGTCCGGACTGGACCGCCTATTTCAAGGCGCGCGACGAGCTGGTATGGGAATGGCGATACTGCGATGACTGGGCCGCGCCTGCGCGTTTCGATGTCATGTTCGACAATAGCAAGGGTACGGTGCGCTCAACGATGAGCATGACCGAGGACATGAGGGGGTCTATGGCTGTCGGCGCGGGATTCTTCTGCTGAAGCCGGTGCCTGTCTGAAGCAAGTCCACTTTTCATCGTGAAATCTGTGCCTTGGTTGCGCTGAGAAATTCGAACCCCATATGTCGCCGAGGCATCTCTAATGAGGTAAGTCTATCGGGTACAGAGTCTTATTTATATGGGGAGTTGAATTTTCGTCGTCACTTGCTTGCTGCTCCTTGGCAAACAATACGGCAGCCTTAACCCGCGAAGATAAGTTGAGCTTGTTCAAGATGTGACGCACGTGTTGTTTTACGGTGTCATAACTGATATCCAGGCTCAGTGCGATCGATTTATTGCTGTCGCCGAGGGATAACAGTTGCAGGATTTCGCGTTCGCGCTTCGTCAAGAGATCGAGCGTATTCTTCACTACATGTTCGGGCTGGTCTCCACGAAGTATCTCTATCATTTTCATTGTCATGGCCGGCGCGACCACCAGTTCACCCGCGGCAACGCGGTTGATTGCATCTACCACATCTTCCGGTGCCATATCTTTGAGCAGGTAGCCGCGGGCGCCCGCGCGAATCGCATGGGCCAGGTCCTCCTCAGAATCGCTCATGGTCAGCATGACGGCCGGCGTGGTGAAACCTTCCGTGCGCATTTGAACCAACATGGTCAATCCGTCCATTGGCTTCATGCGCAGATCCATGACCAATAAATCGGGCTGCTCCCGCATCAGCGCGCGCAGCTCTTCTACGGTGCCGACGGTGCCGAGCACGACAAAATCATAGCAGTGCGTGAGAAGCTCGCTTAACCCTCTCCGAAACAGGCTCTCGTCTTCGACCAGCACGATTTTTAATTTGTCGGTCTTATGTTGCATCTCGGCCAATGGTTGGACCTCCGCTGGGACTTTACTGTGCCGGTCCGTATTCGTTCCGCGGTCTCGACTTTGATCTTTCTCCAGCTTATGGGCACTCATTTGAATATTCTTATTGCCCGCTACTGTAGCTAATAGTGCAAGCGCATCTCTCATCGTCTTTAGCGACGAAAATGAAACATTTGAAATATCTATTGATAAACAGGCAGTCATGTATGTGCACCCCCTCGGGAATATTAGGGGCATCGTCGGTCGACGGGTGCGGCTGATATGGCGGAAATATTTTCGGCTCCGCGCCAACAATAGTCAACAATATTTTGGCAGGAAAAATAATGGGTTGAAGCAATAATTGTTTTCAGAGACGGTCGCTAAGTGAGAAGTTCATCCAGTAGCTCAGGATGGAAGAATTTGCCTGCAAGCTGAACAAGCAGTCCTTGCTGCAGTTCGCACGGGATGACTTGTACCAAGCTTTGCTGGCACACTACGCATATTCCCGCAAAGTAAAACCACAATGACCCAATACACCCCACATACCACTCTTTTGGCCGACTACACTCCGCCGACATTCCTGATCGATACGGTCTATGTCGACATCGATTTTCGCAGCGGCGAAGCCATTGTTACCGCACAGTTGGCGCTGCGCCGCAATCCGGCAGCGCAAACGCCGAATGCGCCATTGGTGCTGGATGGTGAGGAACTGGAATTGCTGCGCGTCAGCCTCGACGGCGTCGAACTCGCCCCCGATCGTTACCGCTTGAGCCCCGACCAGCTGACACTTTCCAGCGTTCCTGATGCCTTCCACCTGGAGACGCGGTCGCGCATTCACCCCGATACCAATACCCGACTTTCTGGTCTTTACCCTTCGGCCAACGGTTATTTCACCCAGTGTGAAGCGCAAGGCTTTCGCCGTATCACCTGGTTTCAGGATAGGCCGGATGTCATGTCGCGTTATACCGTCACACTGCACGCCGATAAGGCGGCGCTGCCTCAATTGCTGTCCAACGGCAACCCGGTGGATAGCGGAAACGAGGAGGGTGGTCGCCACTGGGCCAAATGGCAAGACCCATTTCCCAAACCTTGCTACCTGTTCGCTGTGGTTGCAGCCAAGCTCGAATCATTGAGCGACAGTTATCGCACCCTGTCCGGCCGCGAAATTCAGTTGGCGATCTATGTCGAGCCGGGCAAGCTGGATCAATGTGAGCATGCCATGTCTGCGCTCAAAAAAGCGATGCAATGGGATGAGCAGACTTTCGGTCTGGAATGTGATCTGGACTATTACATGATTGCCGCCGTTGGCGACTTCAATATGGGGGCGATGGAAAACAAGGGACTGAACATCTTCAATACCAAGTTTGTTCTGGCCCGGCCGGACGTCGCCACCGATGTCGATTACGAAAATATTGACCGGGTGGTGGCGCATGAATATTTCCACAACTGGACCGGCAACCGCGTGACCTGCCGCGACTGGTTCCAGCTCTCGCTCAAAGAAGGTCTGACCGTTTTTCGCGACCAGGAATTTGGCGCCGATGTGCACAACCGCTCGGTCGCGCGCATTCGCGAAGTGCGCGGCTTGCGCGCCGGCCAATTCCCCGAAGACAACGGCCCCATGGCGCATCCGGTGCGGCCTGCGTCGTATATCGAGATCAACAATTTCTACACCGCCACGGTCTATCAAAAAGGCGCTGAGGTGGTGCGCATGATCCAGACCCTGATCGGCAAGCCTGCCTTCCGCCGTGGCATGGACCTTTACTTCGAGCGTCACGATGGCCAGGCGGTGACTTGCGACGATTTCGTCGCCGCCATGGCCGATGCGTCTGGCGTCGATCTCAAACAGTTCATGCGCTGGTACGACCAGGCCGGTTCGCCGCGCATACAAGCCTCCGGCAGCTACGATGCGGCCATGCAACGCTATACGCTGCGCTTGAGCCAATCCTGCGCCGCCAAGCCTGGCCAGCCGGAGAAACAGCCGTACCACATCCCTGTCACCGTTGGCCTGGTCGGTCCGAACGGAGATGCTTTGCCCTTGCATATAGTTGGCGATAGCAGCGTGACCACCGAGCACGTGCTGTCGCTGCAAACCGCATCGCAGGAATTCATCTTTGAAAGCGTAGCCGCTGCGCCCGTGCCCTCGCTGCTGCGCGATTTCTCGGCACCGGTCGTGCTTGAGTTTGATTACTCGGAAGCAGAACTCGCCCACTTGCTGGCGCACGACCACGATCCGTTCAACCGTTGGGAAGCCGGCCAACGACTGGCCAGCGAACTGATCATTGCGGCTACCAAAACTATCAGTGCCGATGGTAGGCCAAGCTGGTCGGCCGACTTTGCCAAAGCGGCGGCGCGCGTGCTGGCCGAATCCGGCACCGACCCGGCCTTCGCCGCTGAAGCATTGACACTACCGGGCGAGGCAACGCTGGCTGAACAATTGGACGTTGTCGATCCCGATGCACTGCACGCTGCCCGCAACGGCCTGCGCCGCTTCCTGGCAGAACAACTCGGCGCGGAATTCAGAGCGTGCTATGAGACGCTTGCTCCCAAAGGCATCTATCGGCCCGATGCGCAGGATGCCGCCCGCCGCGCATTGCGCAATCTATGTCTTGGCTATTTGTGCGAAACAGACAGCGCGGAGATGCGGGCGCTGGCGAAGAAACAGTTCGATACCGCCGACAATATGACCGATCAGTTCGCCGCGCTCAGCGTGCTGGCACAGAGCGACGGCGAAGAGCGCGTGCTGGCGCTCGATGCTTTCTATACACGCTGGAAAGATGAGGCGCTGGTGATCGATAAGTGGCTGCAAGTTCAGGCGACCAGCCGCCGTCCCGACACGCTGGCGGAAGTCGAGCGACTCGTCGAGCATACTGCATTCGATCTGCGCAACCCGAACAAGGTCTACGCGCTGCTGCGAGCGTTCGGCAGCAACCATGTACGTTTCCACGCTGCCGATGGCAGCGGCTACCGCTTCCTCGCCGAACAAACGCGCACGCTCGATGGCATCAATCCGCAGGTCGCTGCCCGCCTGGCGCGTTGTTTCGACCGCTGGCGCAGGTTTGATTCCGGGCGCCAAGCGCATGCGCGTGCCGCCCTGGAAACATTGCGCAACCATGCGGGACTGTCACGCGATGTGTTTGAAGTTGTCGAAAAATCACTGGCGTAACCGAGTCATGCTGCGCAATCGAATGCAGGAACATAAATCGGTGAGCGCGATGCATCTACGCAAGCAATACGGCGATGAATCCGGTAAGAGAAACCCCGTCGAAAGTACCGGCACCGCCAATGGAGGCAAATTGGACGCCCAGCTTGCGAATATCCTTGAGGCGTATCAGGTCGGCTCCAATCACGACACCCAAGGTGCCGCCGATATAGGCCAGCGGAGCACGTTGTTGCGGATCGACGATGGTTGCGATCAGGGCGGCGGCAATCGGTGTAATAAGTAAAGGTATGCCAATGCCTACACCGGGTATCGGCTGACTGAACTTGTGGGCAATGATGGCGACCAACGCGACCACGATCGCGACATGAAACAGGCCCAGCGGGTTGTGGTTGATCAGGTAAATTGAAAAGGCCACGGGCACGACAGCGCCGCCGACATTGGCTGCAACCAAAATCTTGCCCGTAACGGGCGATTGCTCCGCTGGACTTCTCGTTTGTACATCTCCGTCGGCCTTGAGGGTCAGCAGTGGCAGATTGACTACGCTGCCGATTAGCGTGCACATCAGGAGCAGGTAGGCAGATTCCGGTGACAGTCCAAGTTTGTCAAAGGCAATACTGATCAGTCCGACCTGGACGAAGCCGACCAGAAAAGCTACGGCCAGGAAAAATATCAGGAACTTTAGAGGAGAAAATGGCATCGGCGGATCTCCGTAAAATGGTTAGATAAGGTCAAGACCGCGTAACGTCAAACTGGCGCGCAGGGCGAAATGGTTCTGCCTTTCCGCTCCAGCGCGCCCCCTCTGTCAGGAGTCGCGGGAGGCGTTCCAGCCATCCCGTCACAATATGAGCGGCCGCCGGACGCATGAACAAATGCGCGAATACCGCGGCCAATCTGATGCGCCGTGAAAAATTGTTGCGCCAGGCCATTTCATAGTCATGCCGGATGCTTTTCAGTACCCGATTCGGAAAGGGGAGATGGTCACGAGCGCGCCACGCGTTCAGTTGTTCGCTCAAGAGGAATGCAGATTGAATAGCCATGCTGATACCTTCCGCCACTATGGGATGAGCTTCGGCTGCCGCATTGCCAACGGTGAATATGCCATCCTGGCCAAAAGTGTGAATTCCTGTGCGCAGCGGCCCGGAAGATAACCATGCTCCGTCCAGACTGGCCGACGACAGCGCTTCGAACACTCCCTTGCACGAAGTTTCGATGTGCGCGAGAACCGCCGTTCCTGCATTCACATGCGGATATTGTCGCCGGCATTTTTCAAGTTGATCGCGACGTATGCAGCACGAGAGGCTGACGCGGCCGCCATCGCTGTGCACCATTCCGCCATATCCGCCTGGAAACGCGAGCAGCGGCATTAGATCGGGGGGCAGTGTACTGTTGATAAAATGCGCCTTGAATCCGAACAAATCTGAGGTGCGCTGCGGGCGTCGGAAGTTCTGCGTTGGCAATGCACCTGACTCCCAGCAGCCATGAGCAGCAATAATCAGCCGCGAATGCAATGTATGTTCCTGGTGCGAGCCCTTGTCGAGGATATTGCACACGTAGCCGTCTTTGCTCTCGAAAAACGACGCGAGCGCAAAAGGTTGCCACACATCGGCCCCAGCTTCAGCCGCACGCTTGAGCAGCAGCGAGTCGAGATGTTCGCGACCGACTGCTCTGCCGCCATCTCCGGCACTATCGGTTGGTGCAGCAAGTCGTGCGGTTACCATCGCGTCGCCCGCGTAAACGCCAACGCGACGCACGACGGGCCCGGCGATGTCCATCAAAGGGGCGGCAACTCCCAACTGCCGCAGCAGCGGCCATGTTGTTCCAGAAATGAATTCACCGCAAACTTTGCGCCTTGGAAACTCCGCTTTCTCGACGACGGCTACCTTCCATCCTGCCTTTGCCAGGAGCACGGCGGCGGTCGCGCCGGACGGGCCGCCGCCCAAAATGACTACGTCGTAATTGGTATTCATTTGTGTTCTTTCCGCATGGCGAGGAAACAATGGCTGAACAAGCCGGCTGGATATTCGTGCAGTATCCAGTCCTGCGGATTTGGCCAAAGTTCCGACAACTCTTTCCCCTGAAACCCCGCGTGTACGCTCGATACCGCATCCTGCCGCGTCACCGGACCTGCACCCAGCAAGCCGATGCAGTGGCTTCCCACCAAGGGCAGCGCAGAGCGCCTTGGCTCGCAGCAGAGAAATATACGACAGCGCGCCGCTATGCCCACCATAATGCGCGCAAGCTCGTTCGACGAAAAATGATGCATGAACAGATTGGCGACTACTAGATCTGTGCGCGAGTCGTCATGTCCTTCCAGCCACTTGAATATATCTAACGCCAGGACATGGGGTATCCAGCCGAGCTTGTGAATTGCTTTGAGAGTCTGTGGCTCTACCAGGTTCAACCTATCGAGTAAGGTGACGTCTGCTCCCGGCCAGCTATCTGCCCGCTTCCGTGCCAGGCGCAACATCTGTGAGCCATCGCCAGCGCCAAGCTCAAGCAGCGTGCGCGGGACGCAACCCGCGGTACCTCGATCCAGCGCGCGCTGTACGATTGACAATGTTGCCATTGCGCGGTGAATGCGCCGCAAGTCCTTACGTGACCTTAGCGCTTGCGGATCTTCAGCGGCGAGAACATCGAGCAGTTCCGGCTCAACTCTTCGCCGAAGATTAAAGTCCACGATAGGCTCTCCCTTTCGACAAGGCTACTCAACTTTAAGCAAGGCACCGTGGCAGCTGAATCCGGCACCGAACGACGACATCCACCACCATCCGGGCTTCGCGTTGTCATTGAGCGCGGCCTGCAATACAAAGTAGACAAAGGCGCTACTCATGTTGCCATAGAGGCGCAGCATATCTGCGCTGTAACGCAGATCTTCAGCGGAGATTCCCAGCCGGCTCTGCAAAGCAATCAGCACGTCGCGCCCGCCCGCATGCATTATCCAGGCGTTGATGTCTTCTGGCACAAGACCGGCCTTGTTCATGACCTTGTGCAACACCTGCTCTGCGTGATCGGCAGCCAGTCCGGGAACAGCGCGTGTCAGCACGTTACGTAGCATTCCACCATGCGTTTCGAACAACAGCGCTTTACGTTCAGCCGGATTCACGAGGGAAGCATACTCTTTCCATTCGATGCTGCGCCGCAGCGGATTGGGCTGTCTGGAAAGCACGGCTGCTCCGGCGCCGTCGCCAAACAGGCATGCACTGATCAGTACGCCGGGATCGTTATCGAGGTACATCGCGGCACTGCTCACTTCCACACAGATGGATAACACGTTCCGGCAGGTGTCGGCCGACAGCAATGCTTCCGCCAGACGCAAATTGGGCAGTGCGGCCGCGCAACCCTGCCCAACCAGATCGTAAGCCTGAATATCGGCTCGCAGGCCCAGTCGTTCCACGATATAACTGGTCAGGCCCGGACAAAGGTAACCCGTGCAGGTACTGACTACCAATCCATCAATTGCATCGGCGTCGATGCCGGCATCTTCCAGTGCCACACGGCCTGCTTCTGCTCCGAGCGCCGGTGCGTTGTCCAGAAAACGGTTGTGCAGTGTATCGGGATCAATGTTGAACACTTCATCCAGGGATGCAACGGCGAGAGATCTGAATTCGATGCCGTTGTCCTTAGTGAGAACGGCTTCCGCTATCGTGCGTGAACGCAGATCAAGTTTTCTAAACCATGCGGAGGATTTGAACGCTTCCCAGCATTCGGTTTTGTTATAGCGGTGCGACGGGTTTGCCGTGCCCAATCCATTGACGAACATACAGACTCCCATTGCAATTAGGATATGCCTGCTGATCATCGGTGGCGAGTCTACGAAGATCGGCACGAAAGTCATTATGGGAGTTTACGATCTTAAAGGCTAACAAAACAGCGAACGTACAAACTGAACTCAGGTCACATGTCGGTTCGAGAGTCGAAAGTGGATATATCAAGTCTAAACTTGCTACTGATAAATATGTGTGAAAGTCTGGTTTTAGGAATGATCAATGTCTAATATGAGAAGAGACGCAGCCCGTTTGCATCTGTGATGGCAAAAAGGAAAAAGCGGTCGCCAAAGCTGACGTCCGCACATTCAGTCTTAAAGGCGAAATGACGGCCCAGTTACTAAAGCAAACAAGGTGAAGCGGGAGATATTTGAATGAAAAACCACCTCAGGCACGCGGCCACATCCTGGAATACTTGGCGAATGACTCCAGCCGTGCTTTGTGGTCTGATTCTAAGCGGAACTGTAGCGGGAGCTTCTGCTGCCGTCTTGCCCGAATCAGACGGCATTGTTCGCAGCCACCCTGGATAATGGCCTGCGCGTCGTCCTTGTCCGCAACACGCTGGCGCCTGTCGTGTCGACTTCAATCAGCTATCTCGTCGGTGCCGACGAAACACCTGCCTGGATTTCCAGGTACGGCGCATGCCCAGGAGCACATGATGTTTCGCGGCAGTCCCGGCCTGTCGGCGGACCAGTTGGCCGACATCGGCAGCCTCATGGGTGGCAGCTTCAACGCACAAACCAGTCAGACGGTCACACAGTATTACTACACCGTACCCGTCGGAGGATATCGATGTGGCCTTGCATATCGAAGCACTGCGCATGCGCAATGTACTGGATACCGCAAAGGAATGGGATCAGGAGCGCGGTGCCATCGAGCAGGAAGTGGCGCAGGATCTCTCGGATCCGCAATACATCCTGTCTATCAAGCTGCGCGCCGCTAATGTTCGCAGGTACGACCTACGCCCACGACGCGTTGGGCACGAAACGCTCGTTCGACAGGACCACGGCAGCAATGCTCAAATCGTTTCATGACCGGTGGTATGCGCCCAACAACGCCATACTCGTCGTCGCGGGTGACTTTGATGCGGACGCGACACTCGCCACGATACGCGATCTATTTGGCAGTATTCCTGCCAGGAAGCTTCCGCTGCGGGCACCACTGCGGCTCAAGCCGGTCAGGCGACAGTCCATTACGCTGAAAAGCGATATGCCGTTCGGGATGGAGGCTGTTGCCATGCGTATGCCGGGCACGGACAGCCCCGATTATCCCGCGCTCGAAGTTCTCTCTGACGTACTTAGCAGCCAGCGCGGCGCATTGTATGAATTGGTTCCGCAGGGCAAGGCGCTTTCCGCCGGTTTTTCCTATGAGCCCATGCCCAAGGCAGGAATCGCCATGGCCTCGGTAATGTTTCCTGCCGGTGGTGACGCCGCCAAGCTGGAGCGCGAGGTACGCTCGATTCTCAGCGGAATCGTCAAAAACGGCGTGCCCGCCGATCTTGTTGCGGCTGCAAAATTGCAGGAACGCAGCGCTGCAGAATTTGAGAAAAACTCGATTGAGGGGCTGACTACGGTTTGGTCTGAAGCGGTGGCAGTCGATGGACTGGAATCCCCGGACGAAGATCTCGCACGCATCGAAAAAGTCACCGTGGACGATGTAAACCGTGTGGCTCGCCAGTACCTGGATCTCGATCACGCAATCGTCGCTGTGCTGACGCCCCAGGGATCGGGCAAGCCGGTTGCTGCCTCGGTTTCGGCGGTCAGGAAAGCATCGCCCTCGGCGAAGCGAAGTCTACGCCTCTGCCGAAATGGGCCAGCGCTGCACAGTCGCGGTTGAGCGTACCGCCTTCAGCCGTACATCCGACTGTTACCAAATTGCCCAACGGAGTGACTCTCATCGTGCAGCCGGAGAATGTCAGCAAGACGGTCACCGTATCTGGTCACATCAGGAATCGACCAGAACTCGAAGTTCCCAAGGGACTGGAAGGATTGTCTACCGTGCTTGATCACCTGTTTTCCTACGGCAGCGAAAGCCTGGACCGTATCGCCATGCAGCGCGCCCTTGATCAGATAGGCGCCAGTGAATCTGCAGGAACCGACTTTCAGGTGAGCGTACTCAAGGATAATTTCGAACGTGGTGTTGAATTGCTTGCGGACAATGAACTTCATCCGGCATTGCCGGCATCGGCATTCAAAATTGTAAGGCGGCAAGTGGAGGACTCTGTCGCCGGACGCCTGCAGAGTCCGGGTTACCTGTCCGGAAGGGCATTGCGCAGTGCACTGCTTCCGAAGGGCGATCCCAGCTTGCGCGAGACGCTGCCGACCACCATTTCGGCGATCACCCTTGAGCAAGTTCGCGATTACTATAGCATTGCATTTCGGCCTGATCTCGCCGTCATTGTCGTGGTTGGCGACGTTACGCCCGAGAAGGCCAAGAGCGTCATCGAAAAATATTTCGGCGTGTGGCACGCAACAGGTCCAAAACCCAACACCGTCCTGCCATCTGTTCCACCGAGCCAGCCTGAAGTTACTGCCGTGCCCGACAAAAGTCGTATTCAGGATGAGGTAACACTCGGCGAAACCATCGGCATCACACGCTCGGATGACGACTATTTTGCGCTTCAACTGGGCAACAATATTTTGGGCGGAGGATTCTATTCAACCCGCCTTAGTCGAGACCTGCGTAAAAACGCTGGGCTTGTGTATTCCGTCGAATCGTCATTGGACATTGGCAGAAGTCGCGGCATGTATTTCGTCCAATATGCCTGCGATCCGAAAAATGTATCAAAAGTTCATGCCAGCATCGTGCGAGAACTCGAGGTTATGCAGAAACTCCAGTGACAGCCGACGAACTGCAACGAGCCAAGGCGATGCTATTGCGACAGATATCGCTCAATGAAGGCAGTACGGACGCCATTGCTCAAGGTCTGATTGGACGGTGGGATCTCGATCTTCCACTCGACGAACCGACGATTGCGGCACAACACTATATGCAGCTGGAGGCCGACAATATACGTTCTGCCTTCGCCAAATGGATACGGCCGAAGGATATGACGCGGGTGACATTGGGGCCACAACCACAATAGAAGTATTCCAATTCGTGACGGTATGTTTTTTAGATGTTTGACTGTCGCAAAGGGTTAACGGCGTTGTGATTGATACATCAGACATTGGCTAATACACCTTGAACAGGTGCAAAGCGCCCAGACAAGACGTTCATTAGGCCCATACAAAAAAAGCGCGTCAACAAAAAGTCCGAGCGGTGCGTTACTGGCTGCATGGTGGTTGATTGGCAGCCGCCAATAATTCCACAGGAGAAACTTCATGGTCTGCAAATCACGTAATGCCCTTCTCGTCGCTTCAGCGCTACTGCTCGGAGGCATGGCAATGAGTGCCTCTGCTGATGAGGCAAAATTCGACAAGGAACACCCTCGTCGTGCAGAAGTTAACAAACGCCTGGAGAATCAGGATCGGCGAATCAAGGAAGAAGTTAAAGAAGGCAAAATGTCAAAGGACGAAGCAGCCAAGCTGCATAAGGAAGACCACAAAATTCGCAAGGAAGAACGCGCGATGGCGTCAGAGCATGGTGG
Source organism: uncultured Pseudomonadota bacterium (assembly GCA_963718345.1). Lineage (GTDB taxonomy): Bacteria > Pseudomonadota > Gammaproteobacteria > Burkholderiales > Gallionellaceae > Sideroxyarcus. The sequence goes on from CAVQZH010000008.1 coordinate 90,974, forward strand.
CCACATAACCAAAAAAGAGCAGGAGAAGCTGAACCATCAAGAAAATGAAGTCAGCGAACAAATCGGTAAATGATGTGTTTGCGGTGTAGGCAGAGTCTCTAATTTTGGAGATTCTGCTTTTTTCTATGATTAATTATTTCAATATGGGTATGGGTTAGATGCGAAGGGTAATTATTATGCTGTTGGTGGCGTGTGTGATCGTCGGGTGTGCGACGCATATCGCTGCATCAAATCGCGGTGGTTCAGTTTCAGAATCAGTACATGTGAAATTTTAGCGATGAAAATGATCCAAATCTATAGCGTGTCGAATTACGTCCGCAATCAAACCGTATTTTCACTATCTCATCGAACTGAGCCTGGTTCAGAAGTCTATTGAAGCGGAAGTCCACTATGTATTGCTTTGATGCGGAGCGTTGGTAGAAACAGGACTTTTCGGCTCAAGCGCTTACATAGGACGGTGGCTCCTGTCGTAGGAGGCGCTAAGTTGACTACGATGTTTGATATTTAGATGTAGTAGCTCAGTCTTGATCTGACAGGCAGTGTATGAACTTAACTTTTCGACAGTCGGGAATGACCGCTTTGCGGCGGTGAATAACTATGTGTAGACTTCCCCAGCCGGCCAACAAGTGACATTAACCGTTAGTGCGCACATAAGAGACCATGTCTGTTCTGAGCTATAGATTGGCCTATCGCAAGCCCCAACCAGGGACTCGTTCAGCCATATTGTCCGGAGGCACTGGGACTCCGGTATTCATCGCACTGAATGATTATCTAACGTGGAGCGATTTTTCTGGAATTACCTCAACGGTCTCATTTGGGGAAGAAGTTATTCGTGCCACGTTAACCTCGAACGGGGCGTGACAAATTCAACCACGTCGCACTTTGGAACGAAGAAACTCCCGACATCGACGATCACTCCATGCTAGTTCTGTTTGTTAACGGGGAACCGGCAAGCCAAGTAACAGTTATTCGCTCACCGATTCCGGGCTTTGAGATCGAGATTCGTGGCATTCAGCCAGCAGAAATTCGACATTTAATGGCTAGCTTCGGTGTCCACAGCACGCACTAACCCTGCAGTCGAGTGGACCAGCGCGAAAAGCCGCGCAGGCCGTTCTCTTCCACGTTGAATGTCCGTTATCGCGAAGCAGCCATGACCGCTATGGGTT
>CAVQZH010000009.1:0-14474 GCA_963718345.1 uncultured Pseudomonadota bacterium
AATCCGGACCTGCACCAGACAAAAAAATAATCTCAGCGGATTTTTAATCCGGCAATTGTTACACCATTGTTCAATGGTACTCACGTAACAGCCCCGAGTTTCAAAGTGACAACCTTTAAATATCTCTCCACTTCATCAAATTCCTCTGTAATCAACTAACAATCCTGCATTACCGGTGCCGCGGATATGGTCATGATTTTTTCCGCGGTAATTATTCGTTCGGATGATCCGCCGAGTCATCAGCCTGTCATACAGATACCCAACAATCAGCGTCGAGCTTTCAATATTTTCAGAATTGACGAGCTTGATTACGGTTAGACAAAAACATTCCGCAAAGCAAACCAACTCAGGAGATTATCACCATGAAGAAATCCGTCTTAGCGCTTGGCCTGTTGGGTATCGCGCTGGCAAGCCCGGTGTTCGCCAACGAAGGCAAGGTACCCGAAGGTATCCGCCATCTGGATCACGTATTTGTGATCATGATGGAAAACACTGCCTACGGCCAGATCATGAACAACCCGAACGCCCCGTTCATCAATCAACTGGCGAATTCAGCCAACCTGGCAACAAACTATTTCGGCATTGGCCATCCCAGCCTGACCAATTACCTGGAAGTCGTTGGCGGTTCCAATTTCGGCGTGCAAAGCGACAACAATTCTGATTGGCACAGCACATCCTGCACCACCAACCTGGTAACGGGCGTCGCCGATACCGACAATCCGCCCAGCCCGGCAATCTGCCCGATCTTCGGGATCGGCACCGATGCCGCAACGCCTGCCATTGACGCAACTAACGAAACCCAGACTTCCTACCTTAACAACATCGACGGAATCCAGGCTATCGCGGCAGCCAAGAACATATCCGGCAAGACCATTGCCGACCAGCTTTTCGAGGCCGGTCGCACCTGGAAGAGCTATCAGGAAGACGTTCCGGTCAGCGGTGCCGATTTGGTGAACAACAGTGACGGTGTTTATTCCAACCTCACCAACTTCAGCAATATTCTGCCGGCTCTGAATCCTCCGCTTACGTCGGCTGGCATCGTCAATTTGTACGCCGCCAAGCACAATCCGTTCGTCTATTTCCGCAGCGTTCAGGAAGGCCGCAATCCAGAACTCAGTCTGGCCAACACAGTGGGCTTCGACGGAACTAACGGTTTGTATGGCGATCTCGCCTCCGGCAATGTTCCGGCCTTCTCCTTCATCGCACCGAACCAGTGCAACGACCAGCACGGTCGCGGCAATGCTGGCCCCTACTGCAACTACAACCCGTCCTCGGACGGCACGCAGGCGGGAACGAACCCGGCTTTGATTCAACGCGGTGATGTAACGGTCAAAAAGCTCGTGACGGCGATCAAAAACTCGCCCGTTTGGAACGAAGGAAACAACGCGATCGTCGTGCTTTGGGATGAAAACGACTATAGCCTGACACCGAACACCAATCAGGTTGCGTTAATCGTTGACACCAACTACGGCGTAAAGGGAAAGAAGAGTGCAATTCGTTACACGCACTTTTCGCTGCTCAAGACGATTGAGTCTGCATTCGAATTGCCCTGCCTGAACCATGCCTGTGACGACAATGTGCACGTGATGGCCGATCTCTTTGGTTCACACGACAAGCATTAATCGCAGACTCGCCTCGTTATGCCTGTCCGGATAAGGGAGTATTAGTCCGGCAGTTGTTTCGGGGCGGTTCTCAGGCACCTCAATACTCAAGGAATGGGCTGCGTTTGCAGCCCATTTTTTTGCAAAACACTTTGGCACGCAACTGGAGCTGGCCGGCTCATTCGAGTGCCGCAGATTCGTTCCAACTGCATCGCCGCCGGTCAGGGAAATTCGCCAGGAGCCGAAACACCGGTTCAGGCTCCCAAAACTACTGCCTCATTATCCTGGCATAGATCGCACTATCCTTCTCGTGACACCCGCGGAAAGCGGTTTTCAGTGTACCGACGATGATTCAGCGCAGCGGCGTTTCTCTACGCGTCGCGACAAGGCAAGAACACGTATCTTCTTTCGCAGGAATGCGTTCAGTTCGGTGCGGCTCACAGGAAGAAACAGCGGAGGCTGGTTGAAACAAAAAAAGGCGCGACCTGAGGTCGCGCCCTTGAGTTGTTTACCGTGTTGCTAACTAGGTGTCAGGCTTTGACGTTGATAACGGCGCCTACCGTCTGGCCGTTGGTATTAACCGTGGGTTTGGGTTGACTCGCGGCAGCGCTTGCTGCCGCAGCCTTCTTGCTATCGTCGCTGTCTTTGTCGTTCTCCGCCTCGGTGGCACGTTCAGCCTGCGTTTGCGGTTTGGGCTGGACCTGAGATACGTAATTGTTTCCTGAAATTGTACTGGCCGGGTTGACTGACATAACTATCTCCTTTGATCTGCTACGGACACTCTTCCACTTGTCTACAGTCTAGTTATCGGCACGATTCCCGGCAACTTTAATTGTTTTTTTCAAATTATATCCACTTAAAAAGTATGGCTTACGTGCACGCAATTCACGTAAGCGTCCACACTTCTTGCTGCAATCTGCCCCCTGTACTACAAGCCGATGCGGCGGAATGAACGAATGAACCGGGCCTTTCACCACAGAAGCAGGTCAGGCCAAGATTGCGGCGCGCCATTTCTGCCGCGATAATGACGGGCCGGATTGCATCCCCAGCTCAATGCGACCTTCCCGGAGATACCCCCCGCACTCCCGCCGTATATAACAAAGGAATTCAGAATGACCGCACCGCTGCTCATCGCCAAGAACGACAAACTGGAACTCGAGCTGCTGCCGCAAATGGCAAACCGCCACGGCCTCATCACCGGCGCCACGGGGACGGGTAAGACCGTCACGCTGCAATCGTTGGCGGAATCGTTCAGCCGCATTGGCGTGCCGGTGTTCCTGTCCGATATCAAGGGCGATCTTTCCGGCATTTCCAAGGCAGGCGGTGCCAACGCCAAGGTTGAATCGCGGGTCAAGCAATTGAAGCTGAAGGAATTCGCACATCGTGCCTATCCGGTGACTTTCTGGGATGTGTTCGGCAAGATGGGCCACCCGGTGCGCGCCACTGTGTCTGACATGGGACCGCTGCTGCTGGGTCGCATGCTGAACCTGAACGACACGCAACAGGGCGTGCTCACGCTCGTATTCAAGATCGCCGACGACAGCGGCATGTTGCTGCTCGATTTCAAGGACCTGCGCGCGATGGTGCAGCATGTCGGCGACAACGCCAAGGATTACACCACCGAATACGGCAATATCTCAACGGCCAGCATCGGCGCTATCCAGCGCGGACTGCTGGAACTGGATGGCCAGGGCGCGGAACAATTCTTCGGCGAGCCCATGCTCAACATCGACGACCTGATGCAAACCGACAGCAAAGGCGCGGGCATGATCAATATCCTCGCCGCCGACAAGCTGATGCAGTCGCCCAAGGTTTATTCGACACTGTTGCTATGGCTGCTGTCGGAACTGTTCGAACACCTGCCGGAAGCGGGCGACCTGGATAAACCCAAGCTGGTGTTCTTCTTCGACGAGGCGCATCTGTTGTTCAACGATGCGCCTGCCGCACTCATCGACAAGATCGAACAGGTGGTGCGCCTGATCCGCTCCAAGGGCGTGGGCGTATATTTCGTCACGCAGAATCCGGCAGACGTGCCGGACAAGATATTGGGCCAACTCGGCAACCGCGTGCAGCATGCCTTGCGGGCGTTCTCGGTACGCGACCAGAAGGCGGTACGCGCCGCCGCCGAAACCATGCGCGACAATCCAGACCTTGACGAACAGGCCGCCATCACCGAACTCAGCGTGGGCGAAGCGCTGGTCTCGCTGTTGGACGAAAAAGGTACGCCCAGCATCGTCGAACGCGCCTTCATCGTCCCGCCGCAAGCCCAGATCGGTCCGATCACCGATGCAGAACGTGCAGCCATCATCCAGTCGTCGCTTCTGGCCGGACATTACGAGCAAGTCATCGACCGCGAGTCCGCCTATGAAAAACTCAAAGGCCGCACGACGCAGAAACAATCCGATGCCGACCTCATCCACGCGGGGTCGGCGGTGGCCTTGGAGACATGCTGGGTGGAATCTTCGGCGCAGGCACAGCCAGCCGCCGCCAGGGCGTGGGTGAAGCATTGGTAAAAAGTGTGGTGCGCACAGTGGGCGCCGAGCTCGGACGGCAGCTCGTACGCGGCGTGATGGGCTCATTGATGGGCAGCAGCAGCGGACGCCGCCGCTAAATCATGCCCGCCTCGGCTGCCGCGATCAGCAAAGAACTGCGCGGCCTCGCCAGCCCCGCTACAGCCGCCACTCAGCAACGCTTACTTCAAGACCGGCCCGGATCAATACGGTGCAGGCGATGTATTCCTGGGCATCAAGGTGCCGCCGTTGCGTGCCATGGCCAAGCTATACCGGGATGCCAGCCTCAAAACGATCAGCGCCCTGCTGCAGTCGCGTTACCACGAGGAACGTTTGTTTGCCCTGCTGTTGTTGATGCACAACTTACCAGGCACGGCACCGATGAAGATCGGACAGCCGCTTACGACCTGTATCTGGGCAATACGCACCGCATCAACAACTGGGATCTGGTGGATGTCAGCGCGCCGCACATCGTCGGTCGTCACCTGCAGCAGCGTTCGCGCAGGATATTGCACAAGCTGTCGCGCTCGTCCTCGCTGTGGGAGAGACGCATTGCGATCATCTCCACCCTTGATTTCATCCGCATGAACGATTTCGACGATACCCTGCGCATCGCCGCGACGCTGCTGCGGGACGAACATGACCTGATACACAAGGCCGTGGGATGGATGTTGCGGGAAGTGGGCAAACGCGACTCCGACAGGGAAGAGGATTTTCTGCGGCTACATTACCGCAATATGCCGCGCACCATGCTGCGCTATGCCATCGAACGCTTTCCCGGAAACAAAACGAAAAAGCTACCTGTCGGGAAAAGCGTAGAATCCTGCATTGCGATTACAGACTCGACAAATCCAGCCGATAAGAGCGGAAACCAGAATAAAAATACAATCAGCGGCAAACCGGAAAAGTCGACAAGACCCAACATGTTCAGCGCGTTCAAGAAACTCAGTCTCAAATTCAAGGTGACTTTATTCACGCTTGGACTCTTCCTGTTGTCTATCGGCGTAATTACCTACCAGTTCACTGAGCACTTGCGACAGGAACTGGAAGTCACATTGTCGGACCAGCAATTTTCCGAAGTCTCTTTTGTCGCCGAACGCATCGACAATGCCGTCAAGCTGCGTATCGACTCGCTCGCCGTGACCGCAGATTCCATCACTCCGCAAATGATGACGCATCGCGCTCAGCTTTCGTCGTTTCTGGCCGAACGAACAGCTCTCTACAAGCTGTGCACCCTTGGAATCATGATTATTTCCAAAGACGGTCACGGTCTTGCCGACTTCCCCCACGCAGGGAGCAGGGGCAGCGCAGATTTTACCGAAAGGGACTTCTATCGCCAGGTGATGGCGACGGGAAAGCCCGCCCTGTCCAAACCGGGTCTGGGTCGTTTCGTGACGGATCCGCGCCTGGTCATTGCCGTACCGATCTTCGACAAGAGCAATAAAGTTGCCGGTATTCTTGCGGGCGTAACCAGCCTGAGCGACGGCAGTTTGCTCAGCAGCCTTGATAACAAGTCACATCCCAACAGAAATGCTTATCTGATCATCTCTCCCCGTGACAACCTGTTCGTCGCCGATACCGAGAACATCCGCACGCTAAAAGCGTTGCCCGCTCCCGGCATCAACAAGATGCACGACCGCGTCATGGCAGGACTTGAAGGCTCCGGCGTCACGCTCAATGCCTATGGCGTCGAAGAACTTGCATCCGCCAGGCGGATTCCCAGCGCGGACTGGATCGTTGTGGCACGCCTGCCGACCGCGCAGGCTTTTAGAAGCATCATCGATATCCGCAATGAAGCCATCGCAGTGGCGAGCGCCGTATCCCTGTTCGTCATCGGACTGCTTTGGCTATTTCTGCGCCATGAACTTTCTCCGCTGTCACGCTCGGTAGAATTGATAGAAAAGCTCGCTTACGAAGAAATGCCTCCCCTGCGCAGCATCCCGCTGGAAGGCAGTGCGGAAATCCGAAAAATGCAATCCAGCTTCAACCAGTTGCATGCACGGCTCGCGCTCAAGGAAGAGTTGTTGCGCGAGGATGAGGCGTTGTATCACTCGATGTTTACCAACAATACATCCATCAAGCTGCTGATCAACCCGGAAGACGGCAGGATCGTGGATGCCAATCCGGCAGCCGCCGCATTCTACGGCTGGCCGGTAGAAGAGTTACGCAATATGCGCATGACCGACATCAACACCCTTCCTCCAGAAGCGGTAAAGCTGGAAATGGCGCTCGCACTGAAGGAACTGCGCCAATACTTCCGCTTTCAGCATCGCTTGGCTTCGGGCGAAATGCGAGAGGTCGAAGTACATTCCGGACATGTGGATTATCACGGCAAATCCTTGCTCTATTCGGTCGTGAATGACGTGACCGAGCGAGAGCAGGCATTGCACCGCGAACAGATGCGCAGCGAAATACTGGAGATGCTGGCGCGCGGCGGCGAGCTGAAGGACATACTCAACGCCATTGTCGGCCAGGTGGAAGCCGAACATCCCCAAGTATTGTGTTCCATCCTGCTTCTGGACAAAGAGGGCAAACACCTTCTTGTCGGTGCGGCTCCTTCGTTCCCCGATTTTTACAACGCGGCCTTGCAAGGTTTGGAGATCGGCATCGGACGCGGATCCTGCGGTCATACTGCCGCGACCGGCGAGCGAACCTTTGTCGCCGATATCCAGACTCATGCCAATTGGGCTCCCTACAGGGAGTTGGCGGCTCAGGCCAACCTGGCTGCCTGCTGGTCGGAACCCGTACTCTCTTCCAAAGGCAAAGTGCTGGGTACGTTTGCGCTGTACCAGCACGAAATATCCTCACCCAACGCGGCGCAGGTCAAGATCATCCAGGAGATGGCGAAGATCGTCGGCATTGCTATCGAACGCAAGCTGGACGAGGACGAATTGATACTGGCCTCCACCGTGTTCCAAACCAGCCCGGAAGGTATCGTCGTCACCGATGCGGATAACAAGATCATTGCGATCAATCCCTCCTTCACGACCATCACGCAATATGAAGCGCACGAAGTAGTGGGACAAGATCCAAAATTGCTCAGTTCGGGCCAGCATGGCAAGGAATTTTTCAGCGCGATGTGGTCGGATATCCTGACCCGCGGCGACTGGCAGGGTGAGATCGTCAACCGGCGCAAGGACGGGGGAACCTATTCCGAATGGCTGACCATCAATACCGTGCGCGACGAAAACAATGCGGTGCGCCAGTACATTGCCATTTTTTCCGATATCACCGACAAGAAACGCAGCGAAGAAATTATCTGGCGCCAGGCAAATTACGACATCCTCACCGGGTTGCCGAATCGTCGCCTGTTCTATGACAGGCTGCTGCAGGAAATGAAAGTTGAGGAACGTGAACAGGATTCCCTGGCCTTGATGTTCATCGATCTCGATCACTTCAAGGAAGTGAACGACACACTGGGACATGAAGCGGGTGACAACCTGTTGATACAGGCCTCAAAACGCATAGCGGGATGCATACGAGAATCGGACACGCTGGCGCGCCTGGGCGGTGACGAGTTCACCATCATTCTGCCCGGACTTGCGGATCCGAATCGTCTGGCTACGTTGGCGGAAAATATCATGCATGTTCTCGCCAAACCGTTTGTGCTCGGCGAAACGCTGGCTTATGTTTCCGCCAGCATTGGCATCACGCTCTACCCGCAGGATGCCGATAACCTGTCTTCGCTGCTGAAAAATGCCGACCAGGCAATGTATGTCGCCAAAGCCCGCGGCAGAAACCAGTACAGCTATTTCACCTCCTCTATGCAGGAAACGGCACAGACGCGGCTGCAACTCAGCAACGATCTGCGCAAGGCGCTCGATAGCGGCCAATTCGAGGTTTACTATCAGCCCATCATCGACCTGACGACGGGACAACCCGTCAAGGCGGAAGCCCTGCTGCGCTGGCACCACCCGAAACTCGGCTTCGTCAGTCCTGTCGTCTTCATTCCGCTGGCCGAAGAGATCGGCCTGATCAATGACATCGGCGACTGGGTGTTCCGCCAGGCCGCGCTCAAGGCCAAGAAATGGTCTATCGGCAAGGATGGCCTGCCTTCCGCCATGCAAATCAGCGTGAACAAATCGCCGCGCCAGTTCATCTCCGGCGAAAATAATCTCGGCCTGATCGACTGGTTGCGTGCGCTCGACATACCGCCCAGCTGCATCGTGGTGGAGATCACCGAAGGCCTTTTGATGGACGACCGCATCGAAGTCCAGGAGAAACTGCTGGCGTTCCGCGATGCCGGTATCCAGGTCTCGCTGGATGATTTCGGTACCGGCTATTCCGCCATGTCCTACCTGCAGCGTTTCGACATCGACTATCTCAAGATCGACCAGTCATTCGTGCGCAACATGGTGAAGAATCCGGGCGATCAGGCCATCGCCGAGGCGATCATCGTCATGGCACACAAGCTGGGCATGAAAGTCGTCGCCGAAGGCGTGGAGACCGAAGCACAGCGGAATATGCTGATGGCAGCCGGTTGCGATTTCGGACAGGGCTTCCTGTTCGCAAAGCCGATGCCTGCGGGAGAATTTGACCGCTATCTGGAAAACAGCGTCAAAGTTTAGTCGTTCACTTTGGCTCGCAAAGACTTCGTTTCACCCCGCCTGACTTTGCTTTCCACGCGCCTCTTTTGCGAACTGCGCGTCGGCTTGGTGGCGACGCGCGGCTTGGGCTTGACCGCGACTGACAGCAACAAAGACTTCAAGCGCCGCAACGCCTCGTTGCGGTTCTGTTCCTGGTTGCGATATTCCTGCGCCTTGATGATGACCACGCCGTCCTTGGTGATGCGCTGATCGTTGAGTTGCAGCAGGCGTTCCTTGAATGGCTGCGGCAGGGACGAGGCAACTATGTCAAAGCGCAGGTGCACCGCACTCGACACCTTGTTCACGTTCTGACCGCCCGCACCCTGCGCGCGCACGGCGGTCAGCTCGATCTCGCGTTCCGGGATGACAACATTGTGGACGATGTACAGCATCGCTCAGGCAAGCACCTGTATCTGCGCATCGCCCAAAGTCACCACCTGCCCCGCACGTATCTTGGCGGTCTTGCGCAATTCCACCTGCCCGTCGACGGAAACCACGCCCTCCGCCACCAGCGCCTTACCCGCGCCACCGCTGTCGCACACGCCCGTGAGCTTGAGCAGGTTGCATAGCTCGATGAACTCACCGCGCAGCTGAAATTCGATTTGTTGCATTAAAGTTTTACCGCGTGCTCGCGTGTCGTGTGGAACACAACTTTCGGCCAGCGCTCTTGCGTCAACTTCAAGTTAACGTTGTTCGGTGCGAGGTAAGCCAGGTTGCCCGCCGCATCGATGGCGAGGTTGTGCGACAGTGCTTTCTCGAAATCGGCGAGTATCTTCTTGTCGTCGCAAGTCACCCAGCGCGCACTCGTGGTGCTGGTACCTTCGAACATCGCATCCACGCCGTATTCACCCTGCAGGCGGCTGGCCACCACGTCGAACTGCAGCATGCCGACCGCACCGAGGATCAGGTCGCCGCCGTCCACCGGCTTGAATACCTGCACCGCGCCCTCTTCGCCCAGCTGCTGCAGGCCCTTGTGCAACTGCTTCACCTTGATAGGGTTGCGGATGCGCACAGAGCGGAAAAAGTCGGGCGCAAAATACGGGATGCCGGTGTACTGCAGCACCTCACCCTCGGAGAAGCTATCGCCGATCTGCATGTTGCCGTGGTTGGGCAGGCCGATGATGTCGCCGGCGTACGCCTCTTCCACCTGCTCGCGGCTGGATGCCATGAACGTCACCACGTTGGACACACGGATCTCGCGGTTAATGCGCAGATGCTTGATCTTCATGCCGCGCTCGAAATGTCCCGAACACACGCGCAGGAACGCAATGCGGTCGCGGTGATTGGAGTCCATGTTGGCCTGGATCTTGAACACGAAGCCGGAGAATGCCTGCTCATTGGGATTCACGACGCGCGCCGTGGCATCGCGCTCGATCGGCGCAGGCGCCCAGTCCAGCAGCGCGTTCAGGATCTCGCGCACGCCGAAGTTGTTGATGGCGGAACCGAAGAACACGGGCGTCTGTTTACCGTCAAGGAAGCGTTGCAAATCGAAAGGATGCGACGCGCCGTGCACCAGTTCCACTTCCATCTTGAGCTGCTCGATCTCCAGCGGGAAACGTTCGGCCAGCACCGGATTGTCGATGCCTTTGATGACCTCGACCTCGCCATCGGCCCGCTCTTCGCCCGGCGTGAACAGCAGTATCTCGTCGCGCAGCAGGTGATACACGCCGCGGAAGGTCTTGCCCATGCCGACCGGCCAGGTCACCGGCGCGCACTGGATTTTCAGCACCGACTCGACTTCGTCCAGCAGTTCCAGCGGATCGCGCACCTCGCGATCCATCTTGTTCATGAAGGTGATGATGGGCGTGTCGCGCATGCGGCACACGTCGAGCAGCTTGATGGTCTGCGCTTCCACGCCCTTGGCCGCGTCGATCACCATCAGCGCCGAGTCCACGGCGGTGAGCACGCGATAGGTATCTTCGGAGAAATCCTGGTGGCCCGGCGTGTCGAGCAGGTTCACCACATGGTCGCGGTACTCGAACTGCATCACCGAGCTGGCGACGGAAATGCCGCGCTGCTTCTCGATCTCGAGGAAGTCGGAAGTCGCATGACGGCCGCTCTTGCGCGCCTTCACCGCGCCGGCCAGCTGGATCGCTCCGGAGAACAGCAGCAGCTTTTCGGTGAGCGTGGTCTTGCCCGCGTCGGGGTGGGAAATGATGCCGAAAGTGCGGCGGCGCGCCACTTCGCGCGAGATCTGGTCGCGCGGGACGGCTGCGGGTTCTTTCAGTGTCTGGTCTGTATCAGCTGCCATGATGCTTGCCTGTGAAAAAAGTGCGCAAGTCTAAAGGCTTGGAGGGGGAATGTCTAACCGGCTTTTCGAAGGAAATCGCGCGCCCGAGGGCTGCTTCGATCATTTGCTCGTCGAGTTGACGGATATCTCGGAGCTTGGGGAACCTCGCCTGGGCCGGCGGACGATCCTTACCTTCCCGCTCCCGCCTCCCCCGCAGAAGAACCGATCGCCACCATCGGACTCGAGCCCCGACACTCCTACTCCGGAAGGCATCTCGAGTTTCTCCAGCACCTTTCCCGTTTCAGGATCGATTTTCCTCAGATCGCTCTCGTCCCCTTCCCAAGTGCCGTGCCATAGTTCTCCGTCGACCCAGGTGACCCCAGTAACGAGGCGGTTGCAATCGATGGTGCGAAGGATCGTCCCTGTTTGCGGATCGATTTGATGAATCTTCCGGCCCCTATACTGCCCCACCCACAATGTCCCTTCGGCCCACGCGAGTCCCGAGTCGCCGCCTTCCCCTGGCGCCGGGAACGTCGCAAGCACCCGTCCGGTCTTCAGATCTATTTTCTGGATGCTGCCCTCGGCAATCTGAAACAGGTGCTCGCCATCGAAAGCCGTTCCTGCGTCCGCGGCAACATCGATCGAGCGCAGCAACTTCCCGCTCTCCGGATCCAGGGCATTCAATTTATCGCCGCCGGCAAACCAGACATGCTGACCGTCAAATGTGACCCCGCCCACTTGGTCGATACCCGGAAAGGGGCCATATTCACGGAGGATTTCGGCTTCAGATGATTTCATAATTCCATTTTAATCATTTGGTAGCGGCCCAGGGAGTAACAATATTGTCGGGATTCCCAGCACCGGTGGGGCCAACCAGCGACGCGCTCGCCCGCGACCAAACGACTGCACCTTGCCTGCCGCCGCCAGCGGGTCGAGCGCCCGCTGTACGGTGCGCGGGCTCACTCCAAGCGCAATCGCCAGGGCCGAACTCGACCACGACTCGCCGTCGGCGAGAAGCGCAAGCATAGTCGCATGCTCCTCGTCGCCGGGTGGCGCCAGCACGACGACCTCGCGTCCGCGACGCGGCGCCAGCGCAAATCCTTGCTTCGTCGCGTTCACATCCGCAAGCGTCCGCAGCTCCACGCGCAGCCGGGAGACTTCGACGCGCAATCGTGCGCGAAACGATTCGTCAGTGTGCTTCGTCCGGAAGGCGCGTGCGATGAGCGTGTTCCTCGGCACATCTCCGGGCCAGGCTTCGGCCAGCGCGCGCGCAAGCGCAAACAATACCGGGCGCGTCGCGAGTGAGACCACCTTGCTATCGTCGCGCACGACATAACGACACGCATCCACGACGAGCGCCTTAGACGCCAGTAGCGCTTCAACTTCCTCGAGCAGAAGGAATCGCTCCTCGCCATACGCAATTCGGCGTGCCGACGGCGCGCGCAGGACGAGATATGCGCTTTCGACTTCCGCCGCCAGCGCGGGAATGTTTGCGGCGCGCGCGGCGCTTGCGGCCCGAGCCAGCGCAGCGCGCGCCAACTTCGTCCGCAGGCGTCTCATCGCGATTCCCGCGACAACTAATTCGTGGGCGGCTCTCAATGCTGGCGGAAAAGGCGAGGGGTCGAGCCCGGCGAGCAACCGTTCGGCCTCGTCCAGGCGTCCGATCAGGAGGAGGCGCTGGACCTCCAGATTCTGCGCGTGCGCAGCATTTACGCGGTCGCCGTGCGCTTCGAGCGTCGCCCGTGCAGCGTCAAGCATCTTCACAGGCCAAGCGAGGTCGCGCGAGACGAGGGCGATCTCGGCCTCGGCGACGACACATCGCGCACGGGCTACGATCTCTTTCGGGCCGAACGCGCGTGCAGCATCGCGCAGAAGAACTTTCGCCCGTACGAGATCGCCGAGCTGCGCCATCGCGATGCCTCGCAGCGCGAGTGCGGGCGCATCGTCGCGCAGAGCGACCCGTTTCAAGGCGCCGAGAGGATCGCCCGCCGCGAGTGCGCGCGCCGCGGCGGTGATCAGCGAGTCCATCGGAATCCCGTCACACTTGTAACTCCCATCTCTCGATATCCGAAGCCTATATTACCTCACCACCCACAACCACCAAAGGAGACGAATCATGACAAAGCATATAACCGGAACACGCAAGGATTGGCTCGCAGCACGGCTCGAGCTGCTCGAGGCAGAGAAGGAGTTGACGCGGCGCAGCGACGAACTGGCGCAACGGCGGCAGGCGCTGCCGTGGGTTCGGATCGACAAGGATTATCGATTCGAATCCGACAAGGGGATCGCGTCGCTGGCTGATCTTTTCCAGGGGCGCTCGCAGCTCCTCATCTACCACTTCATGTTCGGACCTGACTACAAGGCGGGGTGCGCAACCTGCTCCACGATCGCCGACGGATTCAACGGCTTCGCTGCGCACCTGGCTAACCACGACGTTACGCTTGCGGCGGTGTCGCGGGCGCCGTTCGCCAAACTGCAGGCATACAAACGTCGCATGGGGTGGACGTTCCCCTGGACGTCTTCGTCTGTCAGCGACTTCAACGCCGACTTCAATAGCTCGTTCACCGAGGAGCAGCAGCGTACGGGCGGCATCGAATACAACTATCGCCGCGAACCGGCGTGGCAGCAACGCAGCGACGAGGGATTTGTGAGCCACATGTCGGGTGACCCTGTCGGCATCAACGCGACCATGACCGGAACCGACCCGGCCACGTACACGCGCGAGCGACCGGGCATGAGCGCGTTCGTGCTCGAGGATGGCGTCGTCTACCACACCTATTCCACTTATGCGCGCGGGCTGGACGGCCTCTGGGGCATGTACCAGTGGCTGGACCGCGCGCCCAAGGGACGCAACGAGACGGGTGTCTGGTGGCAGCGCCACGACGAGTACGACAAGCCTCGAGTGGCGGCGTGATGCTCGCGTCACAGCTGTGGAACACACGACACATGGTTTCCGGGCACGCTTCGGAGCGTATTTTCCTTGGCGTCTCGGCGATGCTCTTCGCCGCCAGCACGGCGGCGACCATCGTCTGGTGCTCGTCCATGTCGGAGATGGGCGAAATGCCGATGCCCGGCGGCTGGACGATGTCGATGGCGTGGATGCGAATGCCCGGACAGACGTGGTCCGGCGCCGCGGCGTCGTTCCTCGCCATGTGGGTCATGATGATGGTGGCGATGATGCTGCCGTCCTTAACCCCGATGCTTTGGCGCTACCGCCAAGCCGTCGGCGGGCCAGGCGAGACACGCCTCGGTCGGCTGACCGCGCTCGTGGGCGCGGGTTACTTCCTCGTGTGGACCGTGTTCGGAATGGCTGCCTTTCCGCTGGGCGTCGCCTTGGCGGCAGTCGAGATGCAACAGCCGGAGCTGGCGCGTGCGGTGCCGATGGCTATCGGCATGGTCGTCCTGATCGCCGGTGCACTCCAGTTCACCGCATGGAAGACGCATCATCTAGCCTGCTGCCGGGATCTGCCCGGTTACTCCCGCACGCTGCCAGCGGACGCCGGCACAGCCTTGCGATATGGCTTGCGCCTTGGCCTCCACTGCAACT
>CAVQZH010000010.1:0-69170 GCA_963718345.1 uncultured Pseudomonadota bacterium
GATGGGGTTGATCCTGCCGAGACCGGCAGACCGGCCTACCACCCCGCAGTACTGCTCAGAATCTACATCTACGGTTACCTTAATCGCATTCAATCCAGCCGTCGCCTAGAGCGAGAAGCACAACGCAATGTCGAATTGATGTGGCTGACTGGTCGATTGATGCCGGACTTCAAGACCATCGCCAACTTCCGCAAGGACAACAGTAAAGCCATACGCAGTGTCTGCCGCCAGTTCGTGATGCTGTGCCAGCGTCTCGGGCTGTTCACCGATGCGCTGGTGGCCATCGATGGCAGCAAGTTCAAGGCAGTCAACAATCGCGACCGTAACTTCACTAATGCCAAGCTGAAACGGCGCATGGAAGAGATCGAATCGAGCATCAATCATTATCTGGCGGCCATTGAAACGGCAGACCGGCAAGAAGCTTCGATTGCCACCGTCAGGACAGAGCGCCTACAGGACAAGATCGAGTCATTGAAGGCCCAGATGCGTGAACTCAAGGAAGTCGAAGTACAGCTCAAAGACGCACCGGACCATCAACTGTCCCTGACCGACCCGGATGCCCGGTCGATGAAGACACGAGGCAACGGGATCGTAGGTTACAACGTTCAGACGGCAGTGGATGCTAAGCACCACCTGATCGTGGCCCATGAAGTGACCACCGAAGGAAGTGATTATGATCAACTGACCCCGATGTCCATCAAGGCACGGGAGGCGATGGGCGTGGAAGACCTGACTGCGATTGCCGACCGTGGGTTCTTCAAGAGCGAGCAAATCCAGGCATGTGGACAAGCGGGGATCAAGGTGTATGTGGCCAGACCCGATAAATCCAGCGGCAAGGTGGATGGACGATTCGCGAAGGCGGACTTCATCTACGATGCGGAGCGTGACGAATATCGTTGTCCTGTCGGTCAGGCTCTGATCTGGCGGTTTGAAACCATTGAGGATGGTTTGAAGCTGCATTGTTACTGGAGTTCGAACTGCAAGTCCTGTGCGATCAAGTCACAGTGCACCGGCAGTGTGAATCGACGTATCAAACGTTGGGAGAATGAGGCACTGCTCGATGCCATGCAGAAGCGACTCGATCATTCCCCTGACATCATGCGCATCCGACGACAGACGGTTGAGCATCCGTTCGGGACGATCAAGTTCTGGATGGGAGCCGCCCATTTCCTCACCACCACGCTGGAACATGTGAGTACCGAGATGAGTTTGCATGTGCTGGCGTATAACATGAAGCGAATGATGCAGATAATGGGAACCAAAGGATTGATGGAAGCGATGAGGGCTTGATCGCCTTCAATTTGTTTCTGGCAATCAGTATCGATAAGAATCAGAATGCGAACATTCTGGATCGTGAATCAATAATCGCTGTTTTTCGATTTTGAGTTTTTACACGGTCTGGGCCGGTTTTTGCCCCTTGTTCATCTTACCTTCGGATGTCCGCTCCCCACCAGTTGTCAGCCGTTCTTTTTTCATTCCTTCATCCGTCCCAGCATAACCCGCAAGAGATACTCGATGCTGTCGAAAGGTATCGCTCTTACGAAACCGTCCGTGCAGATTCTTGGAAAATTCCGAGCAATCAGGCACCTTATTCGTGGCTTCATCTATATATCCTCCATTTGGCGCAGGCTCGGCGGAGTCATGGGTTGCGCGTTCTTTGTAAAGAATCAGATACGCTTGAAGGCTGTATTCGCGTCGACCTGTTTGTATTTGACGAATTCGACGGGAGCCAGGCAGTTGGGATAGAGAATGCCGGCAAACTTCTTTACGGCGACGGATTCACCGTGAATCCGGTTTGCCTCTGCATCCCGCCAGACAAAGAGGTGCACGAAGCGAGTAGGCCGATCGGCGTCTTGCCAAACTTCGTAGCGAAGAGTGCCCGGCTCATTCTCGCGGATATACGCCACAAACTCGTGTATCGCCGCGAGGCATTGATCGAGTGCTTCAGGTCTAATCTCGTATTGGGCTAGCTCGTGTATCTCGTTTTGGGTACCTTGGATGAACTTCACATTATCCTCCTGGGATTGGTTGCGACACGGTTGATGTTGCCATGTCGTGATCTGCCCAACGTAAATTTGAAATGCTGAGCAGTCATCTTGAACGCCGGGTAGAAGTTGTAGTCTTGATCTGGTAAGCAAATGACTTCGCTAAAACTACCGTCTCTTGCCGACCCGATAACTGCCGCTCATGATTTGCAGTTCGTAACCCTTAAAGCGGTGGATTTAAACCTTGAGCCGACCGCGAAAACCTCTTGCGGCGTAATATGATTCAGCACCGTTGTGATACACGAAAACATTGCCATAGCGACGATCACAGAAGAGTGCACCGCCTAGATCTCTTATCTTGGCTGGCGTTTTTACCCAGCTCGAAGTTTTCCTGTCAAATTCTCCAAACTCTTGCAATTCTCGATATTGTTGTTCCGTGAGTATCTCAATACCTATCGAGAACGCCATTTCGATGGCGTTTCCGCTTGGTTTGTTTTCTTTTCGTGAATCGAGAGCCTCGCGGTCATAACAAATGCTACGTCGGCCTATTGGGCTTTCTGGGAACAATCACAGAAGATGAACTCGCTGGTCTTTTCATCATAGCCAACGACATCCGGTTCGCCGCCGGTGCGTTCCATTTCATAAAGTGCCTGGAGTTGCTCAGGATTGCCTTCCAATTTCGATTGCACTGAGTTCCAGTCGATTTTTGCGTGACGGCGCATATTTTTTGCGAACCGATCCTTGAGAGTTTTGATCAGATCGTCAAGAAATGCTGTTTCCATTTCATTAACCTCCTTTTGTAACTCGCATGTAACCGAATTGGAGAATATCCTCAGACAGCAGCTATTGGCCGATTTTTGTCCCTTGTTAATCTTACCAGCGAACGACCGTTATTTTGCCGTTTGCAGTCGTTCGTCTTCATTCCCTCATCCGCTTCGGTGGAAGCAATTGTTCATTCGAACCTGAATAGCTCAGTAATTTAGTCTTGTTAAATATTTGATAAATTTGGATATTTATTGCTTTTTGAGCAGGTCGATGACACTATTTGAAAACCATACTACTAACTCACTCTCAGCCGCTTCTGACTAATTGTTTGTTATCGACGCCGAAATAAAACTGGTGTGGCAAGCGCAAGTTCCCATAAATTTATTTTGGAGGTGCAATTATGTTAGATCTATCTTTTCCGATTTTCTTGGTTATGGGTCCATTTATCCTGCTGTCATTCATGATTTTGTTGTCTAGGAAATCCTAAAAAAACGGCATTTGCTTTACCAACCTGCAATATTGTGGGCGGCTTGGCATATTGAATTCCGTGAATTCGACGTCGTTTAGCCGGGCTGCCTGTATTTTGATAAAGAACGTTACTACACTTCCCTCGATTCAATTCTGGATAAAATCGATTATTGGCGTCCTGAAATCCATGCAAGGCTTGATAGTTGAGAAGTTCGAAATACACATGCGAGATGTTGTCAACCTGCTCGACTAACTACTCCCAAAGCAAACATTACATTTCTATAGTATTAGAGTATTAGCGACCCCTCAGAAAGGTCTGCAGATGGCTGCGATTTCAACCGGTCGACGCAACACTCTAAAATCTGCGTAAGCAGAAGGAGTGTTGCATATGAAACAGAGAACTCGGATTTATTATACTGAAAGTCAAAAAGCATTGATGTGGGAACGCTGGAAGAAAGGCGACACGCTTCATCAAATCGCGCAGTTGTTCGATAGACATCATCCTTCAATACAACGTATTTTGGCAGAGACAGGAGGAATACGACCCGTACAACGGAGACGTTCTCGATTGTCACTGACTCTAGCTGAACGTGAAGAGATATCTCGTGCAGTAACTTCAGGTCAATCAGTTCGCTCGATTGCAACGTCCCTCGGGCGAGCGCCATCGACCATCAGTCGCGAACTCAAGCGCAATGGGGGTCAAGAGGACTATCGTGCGAGTAAGGCCGAACAAGCGGCGTGGGATCGGGCGCATCGTCCCAAATCTTGTAAACTAGTCGAGAATCGAGCGTTGGCACACATCGTAGCCGATAAGCTCAAATGGCAATGGTCGCCGGAACAGATTGCCGGATGGCTGAAGCAGACTTACCCAAGCGATGAAAGTTACCAGGTGTCACACGAGACTATTTATCGCAGCCTCTATATCCAGGCTAGAGGCGCGTTGAAGAAGGAGCTTCTGGATCACTTGCGGCGTACGCGAGTTATGCGTCGTTCACGTCATCACACTTTGAAGACGGGCGATCACGGCAGGATCACGGATGCCGTGTCGATTAGTGAACGTCCTGCCACGGCAGAAGACCGCGCAGTACCAGGTCACTGGGAAGGGGACCTGCTATGCGGCAGCGGTAACAGTCAGATTGCAACCCTCGTTGAACGCCAGACGCGATATGTAATGTTAGTTAAACTCCCCAGTAAAGATACCGAGACGGTCATCAGCGCGCTGATTAAACATGCTTATAAGTTACCGCAAGAACTCTACAAATCGCTGACTTGGGATCGAGGCAGTGAGTTGTCCGACCACAAGCGATTCACACTGGCAACCGACATCAAAGTCTATTTTTGTGATCCGCAGAATCCTTGGCAACGCGGAACGAATGAGAATACCAATGGATTATTGAGACAGTACTTCCCCAAAGGAACAGACTTATCAGTACACTCTCAGGCACGTCTCAATGCTGTAGCCCGTAGACTAAATGAACGTCCACGAAAGACGTTAAACTTCGAAACACCGGCAGAACGGTTTAACCAATGTGTTGCGTCGACCGGTTGAAATCGCAGTTAACAAGCAATCTTTGAGCCTAACCAAAACACCGGCTGGCAACGACTGATTCTGGAATGTAAAGCGGACATCCCTGCGGCCCGAATAAACAAGCCCACAGTCCGCTCGGCCAACAATCAGGCTGGGTGATGCCGGCTTACTGGCCGAAACGGGTTAGAGGTTATTTCACTTTGGTAGCTACGCCAACTCGTTTATCGCACCATCGGCAAACACCAATGCACAGCACACCGTCTTGCCTGAATACACCGTTTGCATTGCAGCCTGATATTCATGCATCTGCGCACGGTAGCGCGCTGCATCTTCGCAATCGCCCAGCTTGTAATCCAGCACCCACACTTCATTGTCGAATTCCACCAGGCGGTCGATGCGTTTCAGTTCGCCCTTGGCGTTGATGTAGGGCATTTCGTTGCTGGCGCTGCGATATTGCTTGGCGTCGAAGAAACGGACGAGTTGGGGCGAGAAGCGCAGGTGTTGGGCTTGTTGCCAGAGGGTGTCTATTTCGGCGGAAGGAATCGCCAGGCGTTGTTGCAGTTCATCTTTGCTCAACGCTTGCTCACCCACCCCACTCCACCCTTGAATGGAGAGGGAGTTGGTGGTGAGGAATTGCAGCATCGCGTGCAGCCAGATGCCGCGCTGTTGTTGCACGGTGTTGCGGGTGGCGCGTTTGCCGGTAGGAGGAATAATGGGTAAGGTAACCGCGGCGCCACCGTCATTTCGGCGCAGGCCTGAATCCGGAAGATCATTATCTCCGCATCGCGAACAACACAGAGGATTTGTCTCACTGCGCAAGGTTTGTTCAATTGTCTGGATTCCGGCCTGCGCCGGAACGACGGAAATGACTGCCGCAATGCGGTCGTACCACGACGGCACTTTCTTGTTTTCTTCCTTGTCTTCGCCCTTGCTGTTGCCGCTCACGACGAGTGCTTGCTGGGCGCGGGTCATCGCGACATAGAGCAGGTTCATCTCTTCGCGCGCCTGCTGGGCGGCATCCTGCTCGAACAGCGGGGCACGTTTTTTGCCGCGCGAGGCCAGGTCAGTGTAGAGAGAAAAATGCAAAGGCTGCGGTGCAAGTGTAGCGAGGGTGACACGGTGCGCGCCAGCGGTGGGTGCGGGAACCCTCGCCCGATCACCTCCGCTGTCTGAACGAACTTCGATGCTCTCTACGGTGATCGGCCAGTCGAGCAACACGTCGTTGCCATCCTTGTTGTTCTTTGCCGCGTTCGCATCCAGCAACCAGACGATGGGAGCTTCCAGCCCTTTCGATTCATGTACGGTGTAGATGCGCACTGCATCGCCCGCCGTGCCGAGCTTGCCCTCGTCCGGCGCATCGTCGCTGCTGTCGCGTAATTCGCGCAGGTCCTGCAAGAATCTTGGCAGGCTGGGATAGCGTCCGGCATCGATGTCGAGCGCCATCTTCATGAAGGCATGCAGATTTGCCGTGACTTTGGCGCGCATTTCGGGCGGCAGCACGGCGGTGTAACGCGCCAGCACGTCGCCCTCGAAATAGATGCGATCGAGCAAATCATGCACGGGGAGTTTGTCGGCAAGGGTGAGCCAGCGTTGCAGAAGTTCGGTTGCACGCTGCAGGGTGGGCGATGGATCGGCCAAGTGCTGCAGGCGTTGCCACCATGAAGTGCTGAGCGCTGAGCGCTGAGGAAGAATCTCCGTGCCGACTTTCCGCTCTTCGCTGCTCAGCACCTGTCCCTCAGTACTGACTTCAGCCAAGCACATCAGGTCTGCATCGCTGCAGGCGAAGATCGGGGTGCGCAGCACTTGTGCCAGCGAGAGATCGGCGAAAGGGGTGATGAGGAACATCAGCAGCGCCTGCACGTCTTCCGCCTCCAAGGTATCGAGCAAACCACCGCGGCGTGAACTGATGAATGGAATATGTTTTGCGCGCAAAGCTTCTTCGTACACTTGCAGATGGGTGCGGCTGCGCACCAGCACCATGATGTCGCCGTAAGTCGCGCGGCGTTGCTTGCCATCCTCGTTGACTGACCAATCGTTGGCGATGGCTTTCAGCATGTCAGCGAATTGGGTGGCTTCTTTTTGGCGAGAGCCTTCTTCGTCTTCGGTGCGCGGCGTGGTCAACGGATTGCGCAAGACTAGCGGTGCATCTTCTACCGCTGCTTCCATGCTTTGCTCCGCAACAGCCAATGGCAATGCCACCACATAGCCGGGCAAGTCGGTGTGCTCGGCGGTGTGCGGTTCGAAATCCACGAAGCCTTCCGGATGGTCGGCGAACACGGCATTCACCGCAGCCAGTACGGCAGGCGCATTGCGGCGGGTGTGATTATTGTGCAGCTCGTGCGCGGCAAAATGTTCTTTCAGGTATTCGCGCGCCACGCCGAACAGACGTGCGTCGGCCCTGCGGAAGCGGTAGATGGATTGCTTGGGGTCGCCGACAACGAACACGGTGGGTTGCGACTCGACCGCTACTGAGGCATCGAACCAGGCGCGCAGGATCTGCCATTGCAACGGGTTGGTGTCCTGGAACTCGTCCAGCAGCACATGACGGTAACGGCTGTCGAGTTTGTACTGCATGGTCTCGGCGTGTTCGCTCTGTTGCAGCAAACGGCACAATTGCCATTCCAGATCGGAAAAATCCATCTGCTGCTTTTGCGCCTTGAGCGCCTGGTAACGCTCGAGGAAGGCGACACCGCAATGCAGCACGGCTTCATTCAGACGATAGGCTTGCTGCTCGGCGAGCGTGTCGCGCACTTCTTGCAGACTGGCCTGCAGGTTGCCCATGGCAACGGCAAACGTATCTGCATTCTGGTTTTTGGTGGCCTTCAACTTGCGCGGTTCGCCGGCCTGGGTGAACAGCAGCGGCCACATTTGATCGAAACGCGCTTCAGGTACCGTGTCCGTCCAGGCGCGTTCCATCTCACTGGCTTTATCTTTCTGGGTCTGCGTTCCGTTACCTGCCTGTTGGTGGACGAAGGCGAATAGCACTTCTTCGCTGTTGCCGCACATGCCCCAGTCGGCGACAGGATCGAATTCCATGTCCACGGCAAGGTCGCGTTGCAATTGGGCTAGTGCAAACTGGACGGCCTCTCCCTCACCCCCTGCCCCTCTCCCAGAGGGCGAGGGGAGTGAGCTGGTGTAAGCCCACCACTCGGCGCGTTTACCAAGGAAGTTGAACAGCAGCTTGCGCGTAGTAAACAGGCCACATTCTCCGAACAGCCATTGCATGTGTCGTGCGCTCGGCTCCATCCGGCTGCTGGCGCATCTGCTCCAGCAATTCCTCCCAGGCTTCTTCCTGCTCGCTGCCTGCACGTTCCAGCAGACTCATTCCCTGCATCACATCGGCATTCAGCGGCGCACGCTGCATGACTTGCATGAACCAGCCGTGAAAGGTGCTGATGGTGATACCGGGCTGCGCCAGCAACACAGCGCCATAGAGACTGCGTGCGCGTTGAAGTTGTGCTTCGTTCAAGTCATCCACGCCGCGTTCGGCAAAGAATTTGCGTACAGAGGCATCGTCTCCCATCGCCAGTTCGCGCAACCATAGCTGCAATCGTGCCTGCATCTCCTGCGCCGCTTTGCGCGTGAAGGTGATGGCAAGGATCTGCGAAGGTTGTGCTCCATCCAGCAGTAGGCGAACGATGCGGGATACCAGCAACCAGGTCTTGCCGCTACCGGCACAGGCTTCGACGACGACGCTGCGTTTGGGGTCGAGGGCGATATTATTAGCCATAGTCCCTCTCCCCTAACCCCTCTCCCGCCTGCGGGAGAGGGGAACTGATTCCTGTATCCTGAATCCTGTTTCCTGAGGTCCACTCTCCTTTGCGGCATACACCGCGCATCTCGCAATACGTACACACTTGGTCGATACCGTTCGCAGGCAAGCCCTGCTCCGCTCCGTATATTGCCCATCACCTGCACCAGACGTTCGGCATTGAGTTGCGCCAGCAATGGTACATCGTCCTTGGGTTCGACTAGTTTCACTTTTCCATTTTCGATACTGACGAAAGCGGCATCCGCCGCCTCATGCGCATAGGCATAACACGCCAGTTGCACATCTTCGCCCGGTTCGCGCAATTTATTGCGCAGCACTTGCTCGCTCTGCGTCTTGTAATCAAGCACCCGCTTTGCATCTCCATTCACGTCCAGCCGGTCGATGCGTCCGCGCAAACGCACTCCCTCCAGTTGCCAATCGAATGCACTCTCCGACTCGGCGTAGCGCCAGCCCTGCGCTTCGTTCTCGATCTGCCATTCGATGTAAGCAGGCAAGGACTTGAACCAGCGCGCCAGCCAGGCACGCGCCTCGAAATCCTGTTGCAGCAGGTCGGCGAACACTTCTTCGCTGATCTGGCGCAAAACGGTTTCCAGCTCATCCGCCGGATGTTCGCTTACTTGCCGATAGCGCTCGTGGAAGCGCTGCAATATCTCGTGCACGCGCTCGCCGTAGTCGCGCTTCTCGATGCCTTCCTGTACTTCGTCCAGTTCGTTCAGACGCAGGATGTGGCGTGCAAAGAATTGGTAGGGACAGGCGACCAGACTGTTGTAGGCGCTGATGGAGACACTTGCAGGAACGACCTGTGCCACCGCAATTGGCGCAGGTTGTACCGCTGGCGACAGTTCGACCGTGCGCGACTCTTCTGCCGCGAGATAGGCATGCAAGTCTGACTCAGTGAGATCGTCACCATGGGTCAGCTCATGCAGGTCGCGCAGCATCTCCAGATACGGACTGAGCAAGCCGGCTTCGCCGTTCCTGTCTTTCTGCCAGGTGACCAGTATGCAATCATTCAACGCAAGCAAAGCCAGCAGATCGTCGCGCTGCCGTGCGGCATGGGTGGCACGCGTGGGCAGATTCAAACTGCTGCGCACTGCATCGTTGAACCAGCGCCCGCCGTCCGCCACGCTGGGCAGATGATCCGCATCGCAACCCAGCAGCAGCACCGCGTCGAAGGCGCGCCAGCGTGTCGCCGCGAGGTGTGTAAAACGCACCTGACTATCGATGCTGCTGTCGCGATAGGTCTGTGTGTCCAGTTGCTGCGCCAGCCAGCGTCGCCACTCGGCGAAACGGTAACGGCCATCATCGGTCGCCAATTCCTGTTGCCAGGTTTGCAGTGCGTGCAACAGTTGCTGTCCGGCATCATCCTGCTGCAGTCCGCTGTCGATACCGAGCACGTTCAGGCTTTCGCTCAACGCACCCAGCCACTCCGCGAAGGATTTCTTCTTACCCTGTTCCAGCAACGCCGCCGCCTGGCGCAAACGTGCCAGCGGTTGATGCAAAACCAGTTCGTCTTCAGCCAGGGCGCTGAATTTTTCCAGACCGGACACCACGCCCTGTTTGCGCAGCAGTTGTTCCAGTTGGTACACCGCCGACTTGCGTTCGGATGCTGTCATGTCGGCGAAAATGAATGGCGACTTGAGCAGGTCGAGCAGGTCGTGATGATAGAAGTCGCTTTGCAGCGCCGTGAGCCAGCGATCCAGCACCGTACTCACCGACAGCGTGGCAAAGGTCCAGCCTGTTTCGTCTGCCACCAGTATCTCGGCACGTTCCAGCAAAGCACGCATGCGCCGCGCTACTACACGGTCTTGCGCAACGATGGCGATATCGCGTTTGCCCGATTGCAGCCACAGGCGCACTTGCATGGCGGCGGCGCGGGCTTCCTGTTCGAGGCTGGTCGCGGCAAAGAAACATAGCTTGCCGCCAAGCGACGGGATGCTTTGTTCGCGCAGACTGACGGACGGATCGCGCAACAGGCTGCCCCATTCCTCGTCCATTTCGCGCAGGTCGAACACTTCAACCTGTGCGCGCTCAGCATACTCATTCAGGAAGCGCTGCTCCAGCGCATTCCAATCAGACGTGCGCAGCACGAACAGCGGCTGCCGCGCCTGCGTCGCCAGTCTGGCCAGGCGTTGCTGGTAGGCACGCGCGGCATCAAGTTCAGTGCCGCTTTGCATAGCGTTCCACAGCTCGAATACCAGCCGCGCTTCCAGTTGCAGCGTTTCATTCTTCCGTGCCTGATAGGCTCGCTGCACAGCGACGGCGAAGGCTTCCGCATTGTCCGGCAAGTCGGCGAGCGAATGCGTCAGCTCATCAAATAGCCCCAGCAACTCTTGCGTCATGCTCCACAGATCGGCCTGCTCGAACCATTTTTTATCGCGCAGCAACTGATACAACAAGGCGCTGCGCTGGCTGTCGCTTGCGACGGGCGCATCCAGCGCAATGCTTTGTGCCCATTCGTTCAGCGTCACCATTTGCGGGAGTAACAAGGCAGGACGTTGTGCCACCTGCATCAGTGCCTGTGCCAGCGGTTGCGCAACGTGATAGTTGGGAAGAAGGACAGTGATGCCGCGCAGATCGGGCAGCATTTGTGCGTGCCCGGCAAGGATGCGCCGGGCGATACGTTCAAATATTGCCGGGGTGGAGCTCAACGCTCAAGCAGGTGGAATTTGTCTTTCACGTCGCGCCATTCTTCCGCATCGGCCGGCGCATCTTTTTTCTCGACGATGACTTTCCATTGCTTGGCCAATTCTGCATTGAGTGCGATGAACCTGACCTGGTCCTTCGGCACATCGTCTTCGGCAAAGATCGCGTTCGCCGGACATTCCGCCACGCACAATGTGCAGTCGATGCACTCACCCGGATCGATCACCAGGAAGTTGGGACCTTCGTGAAAACAGTCCACCGGGCATACATCCACGCAATCGGTATATTTGCATTTGATGCAGTTCTCAGTAACCACGTAAGCCATTTGTGTTCCCCCGGTTATTAGTGGATCAGGCCGCGAATCCAGTGCCTGTATAACTGTGTCGCCACGCGGTGCAGCCCGGGCAACTTGTCGTGCATCTGTGCCTGCATTGTCTCCACGGATTGTACCGCCGGACTGCCCGCGCTGGCGGCAACTTCGTCCGCCCCCGCCGCGCCCCACTCCCGGATCATCTGTTCCGTCATTTCAACATGGCATTGCATCGCCAGATGCTTGCCGATGGCGTATGCCTGATTGGGACAATGCGCGCTCGAAAGCAGATGAATGGCCCCCTGCGGCAGGCTGAACGTCTCGCCGTGCCAATGGAAGGAGTCGAACGCGCGTATGTCGCCAAACCATGTGCGTGCCGTATCGTTATCGGATACGTCCGTCCTGCCCCAGCCGATCTCTTTCACCGGGTTTTTGCTCACGACACCGCCCAGCGCTTTGGAGATCAGCTGCCCGCCCAGGCAATGGCCGAGCAACGGTATATCTTTGGCAAAAGCATCGCGAATCAGTTCCAGCACCGGTGCTATCCACGGCAGGTCGTCATTCACGCTCATCGGGCCGCCCATGAAAACGAGGCCGGAAAACGCACCAACATCGGCAGGGACAGCCTCGCCCTGGTCGATGTGTATCATTTTCCAGGGTATGGCGTGCTCATTCAGGAACAGCGCGAAGCGCCCTGCGCCTTCGGTGGGTGAATGGCGAAAAATGGCGACCGGTTTCATGGCGTTGGAATGTGAAGGTTCGGTTTGTCATATTTTAATGGGCTTTGCCACTTGTCGCCATGAATCCTCTCCGATTTGGAAGGGGAATTCGAATGTGTCAGAATCCGGCGGCAAATATCACGTAGGATGGGTTGAGTGCAGCGATACCCATTGATCAATTGAGAGCAGTCGATGGGTATCGCTTCGTTAAACCCGTCCTGCCGCACTAGAACCACAAAGGAATCATGAAATGGCAAAGAAAGAGCTAAAGCACAGTAAAGGGCCGGATTTCACAAAATACTTTATTCCAATTATTGAAATTCTAAAGGAGCTCGGGGGCTCTGGTAATCCTGCTGAAGTTACGGATCTCATCATTGAGCGCTATAACATTTCCGAAGAAGAGCTTGAGTTAAGAAACAAAAATGGTGGTTCTACAGTAAAAAATCGGATTGCATGGGCCAGATTCTATCTGGTTAAAGGTGGAGTACTTGATTCCACAAAACGTGGAATTTGGACGCTCAAACCGAATTATTTGGAATTAATTGACCTCGCGAAACCGAATGAATTTTTCTCTAGGACACATGACATCTTTGACAAGAACAAAGAAACATCACCCAAAGCCTCACCCGAAACATTTGGAATAGATGAAGAAATAGAAGAAAAAGTTGAAGATGAAAACTACCGGGAACAGGTTCTAGAAATAGTGAAGCGGCTTCCCCCAGCAGGATTTGAGCGCCTATGCCAACGATTGCTACGTGAGTCAGGTTTTTCACAGGTGAAGGTCACAGGAAAATCTGGTGACGGTGGAATCGATGGATACGGCGTCCTTGAACTAAATCCCTTGATGAGCTTCAAGGTCTTGTTTCAGTCAAAGAGATACAAGGAAGTCGTCTCTACAGATAAAGTAAGAGACTTTAGGGGAGCAATGGCTGGAAGGGCAGATAAGGGAATTATCATCACTACTGGGCGGTTTACCCAAGATGCAAAAAATGAGGCAGTTAGGGATGGCGTTCCGCCTATTGAGCTGGTTGATGGGGAAAAATTGGTTTCAATGTTTGAAAAACTAGAATTCGGCCTCACTCCGAGAACTGTATTTGATATCAATCACGACTTTTTCAAGGAGTTTGAGTAATCAACATAGACCCACAAAGCCAGCGCAATACCCGTTGGCTATGCACGTAGACTCGAATAAAAACGGGCATCTCAAGATGCACGTTTCTTTTCCAACTCCTAACTAATCTTCAATCCTCTCAGGCGCTCATCTCCAGCATCAGCTGATTGATGCGCTTCACGAAGCCCGCCGGGTCGTCGAGCTGCCCGCCTTCGGCCAGCAAGGCCTGGTCGAACAGCACCGCCGCCCAGTCGTCGAAGCGTGCTTCCTCGTTTTGCAGGCGCAACACCACCGGATGCTTGGGGTTGATCTCGAGGATAGGCTGCGAATTCGGCGCCTTCTGACCGGACGCCTTGAGCAGGCGCGCCAGGTTGCCGCTCATGTCGTGCTCGTCCGCCACCAGGCAGGCCGGCGAATCGGTGAGGCGATGCGTGATGCGCACTTCCTTCACGCTGTCCGCCGAGGCTGGTCTTGATCTTGTCGGTCAGGCCTTTCAGTTCGTCGGCTTGCTTTTCCTGTTCCTTCTTCTCGGCTTCATCTTCCAGCTTGCCGAGGTCCAGACCGCCCTTGGCCACGGAAACCAGCGACTTGCCGTCGAATTCGAACAGGTTGCTCACCACCCATTCGTCCACGCGGTCGGACAGCAGCAGCACTTCGATGCCTTTCTTGCGGAACACTTCGAGATGCGGGCTGTTCTTCGCGGCGTTGAAGCTGTCGGCGGTGACGTAGTAGATCTTTTCCTGACCGTCTTTCATGCGGCCGATGTAGTCCTTCAGCGACACGGTCTCGTCCGTCGTGTCCGCCTGCGTCGAGGCGAAACGCAGCAGTCCGGCGATCTTGTCCTTGTTGGCGAAATCTTCGCCGATGCCTTCTTTCAGCACACTGCCGAATTCGCCCCAGAACTTGGCGTACTTCTCCTTGTCGTTCTCGGCCAGATCGGCCAGCAGCCCCAGCACCTTGCGCGGTGCAGCCTTTGCGGATGGCTTCGATGTCCTTCGACTCCTGCAAGATCTCGCGCGAGACGTTGAGCGGCAGGTCGGTCGAGTCCACCACACCGCGCACGAAGCGCATGTATTGCGGCATCAGCTGCTCGGCATCGTCCATGATGAACACGCGGCGCACGTAGAGCTTGATGCCGTGGCGCGCCTGGCGGTCGTACAGGTCGAACGGCGCACGGCCGGGGATGTACAGCAGTTGCGTGTATTCCTGCTTGCCTTCGACGCGCGCATGCGTCCATGCCAGCGGGTCGTCGAAGTCGTGGCCGACGTGCTTGTAGAACTCCTTGTACTGCTCTTCGGTGATCTCGTTCTTGGAACGCGCCCACAGCGCGGAAGCCTGGTTGACGGTCTCGTCTTCGTTCAGGATTTCCTGCTTGCCGTCCTTCCATTCTTCCTTCAGCATCAGGATGGGCTGCACGATGTGGTCGGAATACTTGCGGATGATGCCGCGCAGACGCGAGCCTTCCAGCAGGTCGTCCTGGTCTTCGCGCAGGTGCAGGGTGATCTCGGTGCCGCGCGTCACCTTGTCCACCATCTCGATGGAGAATTCGCCGCCGCCGTCGGATTCCCAGCGCACGCCCTGATCGGCCTTCTCGCCTGCACGGCGCGTCAGCACCGACACCTTGTCCGCCACGATGAAAGCGGAATAGAAACCGACGCCGAACTGGCCGATGAGGTGCGCGTCCTTCTGCTGGTCGCCGGAAAGCTTGGTGAAAAACTCGCGCGTGCCGGACTTGGCGATGGTGCCGAGGTTGGCGATCACTTCGTCGCGGCTCATGCCGATGCCGTTGTCGCTGATGGTCAGCGTGCGTGCGGCCTTGTCGTAGCCGACGCGGATATTGAGTTCGGATTCGCTCTCGTACAGCGCGTCGTTGTGCAGCGCCTCGAAGCGCAGCTTGTCGCAGGCGTCGGAAGCATTGGAAATCAGTTCACGCAGGAAAATCTCGCGGTTGGAATACAGCGAGTGGATCATCAGCTGCAGCAGCTGTTTGACTTCGGTCTGGAATCCCAGCGTTTCGCGGCTGGCGGTGGTGCTTTCGGACATATGGATCTCCTTGAAAAAATTGGTTTTAGCTAGCTGGGGGCGCAGCTCGTTTTTTCAAGAGGCGAATCAGGATCGAGGATTGAGCAAAACCGGAGCTGCGGTGCTCTCGATCCTCGCTTCACAATCCTCAAACCTTGGTTTTATCCCGCTCGATCAGGGCATAGGCCGAGTGGTTGTGGATGGACTCAAAGTTCTCCGACTCGACGATATACGCCTCGATACGGTCATCCGCATTCAATACGGCAGCCACATCGCGCACCATGTCTTCGACGAACTTGGGGTTATCGTAGGCCCGTTCGGTGACGAACTTCTCGTCGGGACGTTTCAGCAGACCGTACAACTCGCTCGACGCCTGTTCTTCGGCAAAGCGCACCACTTCTTCGATCCATACCGATTTTCTGGTGCGCACGGTGATGGTGACGTGGGAGCGCTGGTTATGCGCACCGCGGTCGGATATTTCCTTGGAACACGGACACAGGCTGGTTACGGGGATCTGCACCTTCATGTTGAAGCGATACTTGCCATCGACGATCTCGCCGATAAAAGTCACGTCGTAATCGAGCAAGCTTTGCACTTCGGAGATCGGCGCGGTTTTATTGATGAAATAGGGGAACGCCATCTCGATGTAGCCGGATTTCGCTTCCAGCTTGTCTGTCATCTCGCGCAGGATGCCCTCGAACGATTCGACCGAAATTTCGCGCCCGTGCTGATTGAGTATCTGCACAAAGCGCGACATGTGCGTGCCTTTGAAGTTGTGCGGCAAATGCACATACATGTTGAATGTGGCAATGGTGTGCTGCACCCCGCCGCTCTTGTCTTTGACAATGACTGGATGACGGATGCTCTTGATGCCGACCTTGTTGATGGCCAAATGGCGCATATCGGCACTGCTTTGTACGTCTGCGATGGTTTCTAGCGAATTCATGGTTATCTCTCAGAAAGGTCTTGGGGCAATTATACCCATTACCCGACTATTATTGTCGGGCAATATTAACCGGCCAGTTTTTGGCTGATAGAACTGGCGATCCCATTCGCGTCCAGGCCGCAGTCCGCCAGCATCTGCACGGGGTCGCCCTGTTCGATGAACAGG
Organism: uncultured Pseudomonadota bacterium; assembly: GCA_963718345.1. Lineage (GTDB taxonomy): Bacteria > Pseudomonadota > Gammaproteobacteria > Burkholderiales > Gallionellaceae > Sideroxyarcus. The sequence goes on from CAVQZH010000010.1 coordinate 16,435, forward strand.
TCCGGAAGACCCAAATGCAGCATGGTTTTGGCGATGCCGTGTTGCGCCAGACACTCCGCCACGGCACTGCCGGCGCCACCCTGAATGGTGTTTTCTTCCACCGTGACCAGCAAATCGTGGTCGCGAGCCAGCTGCAACACCAGCTCTTCGTCCAGTGGTTTGACGAAGCGCATGTTGGCGACGGTGGCATCGAGCTGTTCTGCAGCCCGCAGCGCGGGGGCGAGCATGGAGCCAAAGGCAAGAATCGCGATCTTGCTGCCCTGACGGCGCACTTCGCCTTTTCCTACCGGTATGGTCTGCAGGTCCTTCTGTACTTCGACTCCCGGCCCGGTGCCGCGCGGATAACGTACCGCGCTCGGCGTGTCGAGGTGGTACGCGGTGCTCAGCATCTGCCGGCATTCGTTCTCGTCGGAAGGCGCCATTACCGTCAGGTTGGGAACACAGCGCAGATAACTCAGGTCGAAACTGCCCGCATGCGTTGCACCGTCGGCACCCACCAGACCGCCGCGGTCGATGGCAAACATCACCGGCAGGTTCTGGATGGCAATATCGTGGATGAGCTGATCGTATGCACGTTGCAGGAATGTCGAGTAGATGGCGACTACCGGCTTGGAACCGTCGCAGGCCAGGCCGGCCGCGAACGTAAGCGCATGCTGCTCGGCAATGCCGACATCGAAATAACGTTGCGGAAATTTTTCCGCGAACTCGACCATGCCGGAGCCTTCGCACATGGCGGGCGTGATGCCGACCAGACGCGCATCCTGCTCGGCCATGTCGCACAACCATTCGCCGAACACTTGGGTGTAAGTCAATTTGCGTACTGGGTTTGGCGGTGATGCCTTGATTGGGATCGAACTTGCCGACGCCGTGATACAGCACACAGTCGTCCTCGGCCTGCGCGTAGCCTTTGCCCTTTTGCGTGACGATGTGCAGGAACTGCGGGCCTTCCAGCTTGCGGATATTGCCCAGGGTATCGACCAGTACATCCAGATCGTGACCGTCGATGGGGCCGATGTAGTTGAAGCCAAGCTCTTCGAACAGCGTACCGGGCGTAACCATACCTTTAATATGCTCTTCCGCGCGCTTGGCGAATTCCAGCACCGGCGGCATCCCTTTCAGCATCTTTTCGCTGCTGCGCCGCATCGCCGCATAGAAACGACCCGACATCAGTTTCGCCAGATAATTATTCAGGGCGCCAACCGGACGCGAGATCGACATGTCGTTGTCATTGAGAATGACCAGCAGATTCGCATCCATCGCACCTGCATTGTTCAGCGCCTCGAACGCCATCCCCCCCGACATCGCGCCATCGCCGATGATCGCGACGCAGCGGTTGTCTTTTCCGGCCAGCTGGGCTGCAACCGCCATGCCCAGCGCGGCGGAGATGGACGTGCTGGAATGGCCGGTTCCGAAAGCGTCGTAGTGACTTTCGTTCCGTCTGGGGAAACCGGAGATGCCGTGCGCCATGCGCAACCCGCTCATCGCCGCACGCCGTCCGGTCAGTATCTTGTGCGCATAGGTCTGGTGACCGACATCCCACACCAGCTTGTCTTCCGGCGTGTTGTAGATGTAATGCAACGCGACGGTCAGTTCCACCGTGCCGAGATTGGACGAGAGATGCCCGCCGGTCTTGCTGACCGACTCGATCAGAAAGGCACGCAATTCATCCGCCAGTTGCGGCAATTGCGCGCGTTCCAGTTTGCGCAGGTCGTCGGGGCTATTGATGGTTTCGAGCAGGGAATACATTAGTACTTTCTCATCACGATGAAGTCGGCCAGTTCACGCAAGCGCTGAGCTGCCGCTCCAAACTCATGCAAGGCTTCGAGCCCCTGCTGATGCAGTTCTCGCGCCATCGTCTTCGCGGCCTGCACACCGAGCAAACTGACATACGTCGGCTTGTCGCTGTCGGCATCCTTGCCCGCGGTCTTGCCCAGGGTCGCAGTATCGGCTTCGCTGTCGAGTATGTCGTCCACCACCTGGAAGGCCAGGCCGATGCATTTTCCATAGCGATCGAGCTTGTCGAGTTGCGGCTGATCCAGATTTCCGCAATACGCACCCAGCAGGATGGATGCGCGAATCAGCGCGCCGGTCTTGTGTATGTGCATCTGTTCCAGCTCCGGCAACGTGAGTTGTTTGCCCACGCTGGCGAGATCGATCGCTTGCCCGCCGGCCATGCCGCGCGAGCCGCTGGCCACGGCCAGCAGTTTCACCATCTGCAATTGTTTGACTGCATCGTCGTTCAGGCGATGTTCGGACAACAACTGGAAGGCCAGGCTTTGCAACGCATCGCCTACCAGCAATGCGGTGGCTTCGTCGTATTCGACATGACATGTCGCCTTGCCGCGACGCAACACGTCGTTGTCCATGCAGGGCATGTCGTCGTGCACCAGCGAATAGGCGTGGATGAGTTCGACGGCCGCAGCGGCAATCTCGATACGTTCTACCGGCGCCCCGCTCACCTCGCCCGCGGCAAAGGCCAGCAACGGACGCACGCGCTTGCCGCCTTCCAGCACGCTGTAACGCATGGCGGCATGCAAGCGTTGCGGCACGAACTCGGTCTGAGGCAGCAATTGCTTCAGTTTGTCCTCAAAACGGGATTGATGGGCGAGAACCCAGGCAGAGAAGTCAGACATTATCAATCTTTGGCGGAATCGCCCGCTGCGCTGAAATCCTTGAGCACACCATCTTCGAGTACGCGCACTTGCTGTTGCGCGTCGTCCAGGCGGGAACGGCAGAACGACAACAGCTCCGCACCGCGCTTGTAAGCCGCCAGCGAATCTTCCAGCGTCAGCTTGCCGGACTCCATGTCCGCCACCACTTGTTCCAACTCCGCCAGCGCCGTTTCGAAACTCTGAGTCTTGCTGGATTTTGCCGCCATCTCGATTCCCAATGTGCATCAAATTTTGCGTAAGAGCGGCATTTTACCCAAGGCCCCGACACAGAGCCAATTTTTGTTGCCCCCCCCTCTGATTTCGGGGACAATCCCTGCCCCTTAAAACCGTATTCACAGAAAGAGTGGGTATGTCCGAAATAGCCAAGCCGAAACAATTCAATCCCGTATCAGCGCAACCGCCGCTGAGCTGGTATTTCGATCCGAAAGTCCTGGAGGTCGAGCAGCGCGTGTTGCTGGATGCCGGGCCGAAATATGTCGGGCATGAGTTGATGGTGCCCAATCTCGGCGACTATCACGTGGTCGAATGGATGGACAGCGCCAAGATGCTGGTGCGCAACGAAGGCGGAGTGGAGTTGCTTTCCAACATCTGCCGCCATCGCCAGGCCACCATGCTGGAAGGCCGCGGCAACGCCAAGACCATCGTGTGCCCGCTGCATCGCTGGACTTACAAGAACGACGGCGAACTGATCGGGGCTCCCCATTTCCCCAACAATCCTTGCCTGCACTTGAACAAGACTCCCCTGCAAAACTGGAAAGGCCTGTTATTCGCGGGGAAACGCGATATCGCCAAGGATCTGGCGACCATGCCCGCATTCAAGGAGATCGACTTCTCCGGTTACATGCTGGACCGGGTGGAAGTGGACGAATACAACTTCAACTGGAAGACATTCATCGAGGTGTACCAGGAAGACTACCACGTCGTTCCTTTCCATCCGGGGCTGGGCCAACTGGTCAATTGCGACGATCTGAAATGGACGTTCGGCGAACATTTCAGCGTACAGACTGTGGGTATCAACAAGCCGCTGCGCAAACCCGGCAGCCCGGTCTATGAAAAATGGACCGAGCAGGTGATGCGTTACAACAACGGCGAATTCCCGAAATACGGCGCGATCTGGCTGACCTACTACCCCAATATCACGGTCGAGTGGTATCCGAACACGCTGGTGGTGAGCACCGTGGTTCCGCGCGGCACGGATGCCTGCACCAACATCGTGGAATTCTACTATCCGGAAGATATCGTGCTGTTCGAGCGCGACTACATCGAGGCCGAGAAGAAGGCTTACCGTGAAACAGCGGTTGAGGACGACGTCATCTGCCTGCGCATGCACCAGGGGCGTCGCGCCTTGTACAAGCAGGGAATAGAAGAAGTCGGCCCGTATCAGTCACCCACCGAGGACGGGATGCTGCACTTCCACGAATTCTTGCGCCGCAACCTGGAACCGCACCTGAAATAGGCAACGGTGGGCGCGTTATGGATGTTGGCCGCAAGTTTGTCGTTCGCCTGCATGGGCGTACTCGTCAAGCTCGGTGGAGCCGATTTCTCCAGCAGCGAACTCGTTTTCTACCGTAGCTTCTTCAGCTTCCTGTTCGTGTCCGCCCTGTTGTTTCAAACACGCACCCCGCTCGCTACTCCGTATTGGCGCGGCCATCTTTGGCGCGGACTGTCCGGCACGATCGCCATGATGCTTTATTTCTACTGCATCGCCACACTACCCCTGGCGTCCGCCATCACGTTGAATTACACCTCTGCGATATTTCTCGCAGTGCTCACGCTGGCCGTGTACAAGGATCGCTTGCATCTGCCGCTCATCTCAAGCCTGACGCTGGGTTTCATCGGCGTGGTGCTGCTGTTGCATCCCACTTTCGAGCGCGCACAATTCGTCAGCGGAATATTGGGACTGGGATCGGGTTTTCTCGCCGCGGTTGCGCTCGTGAACGTACGCCAACTCGGACTCATGGGCGAACCGGCCGTGCGCGTGGTGTTCTATTTCAATCTGGTTGCCACCCTGGTTAGCGGCGCATGGATGATGCAAACGGAAGTGCATAAGATAACACTGCACAATCTGTGGCTGCTGCTCGGCATGGGCGCAACGGCAACCTTTGCCCAGGTCGCCATGACGCATGCTTACCGCGTCGGACACACACAGGTGGTCAGCACGCTGTCTTACAGCACCATCGTCTTTGCCAGCCTGTTCGGCCTGTTGCTGTGGAACGAAACACTTCCGCTCGACAGCTGGTTCGGCATCGTACTCATCATCGGCAGCGGCATGTTAAGCTTGCGCCTAGCACCCACCCACACAGAGGCCAGCAAATGATCACCATCGAAGAAAGCAGCAATCTCGTCAACATCGCCGTCATGGGCGAATTCACTATCGCCGATTTCAAGCAGTTTGAAGAACACGCGCAATACAAGCTCAAGGCACCCGGCAAGATCAACCTGCTGTTCGACTTGCGCGGCATGCTCGGCTACACCCCGGATGTCGCGCTGGAAGAGCTCAAATTCTTCCGTCGCCAACACAACCACGACTTCAGCAAGATCGCCGTCGTCACCGACGACCAATGGCTTACCTGGCAGGCTTGGCTGTCCCGTTTGTTCGTCGATGCCGATATCCGCGCCTTTAGCGATTACAACGCGGCTCAGGACTGGGCTCAGCTGTAAACATCCAGAGCGGCGCCGGATGATATGAGCATCCCGAGAACGTTTTTGCCATCCCTGCTGGCTTTGACCCTGTCGGCATGCGTAGTGCCGGTGGTGGACAGAGATGATGCCTTGTCCAACTCCTGTAATACGTACACAAAAAGCATGTCGCTCAAGGTACTCGATGAAAATCCCTATATGCGCGGCTGTCACGACGAAGAATGTCTTGCGGCGGCGCTTGTAATTTCTGCCGGGAGCGTGCTCATATCGGGCAGCATCGTTTTGACCGGCAATACCGTGCACTGGCTGGAGTATCAGGGTACCTGCAGTGACGGCTATCTGAATACCGCAAAACAATTGTTCTTTGAAAGCGTGAACAAACCCAAGCCCATACCGGCCACCTGACCAAAGCGGAAGAATGTGCCTTCCGAGTCAGTCACATTCCGGTTGGCCATGCTTGACGGGAAGCCCTTACCCTAGCAATCACCTCGACTACAATGCTTCTGTTACAGTCATACGAAACTATAATAAGCAGATAATCAAAAAAACTCAGGAGGCAGGGCATGTTGAATATCAGGATCGCAGCGGTGCTTGTATCAATGATGGTCAGCGTGATGGCGCGCGCTGAAGACACTCCGGGAATTCCCATCCCACCCGCAATACAGGCAGATGTAAAGGCCCGCGGATGCGATGCTTGCCATGGCTGGGAACGAACCAAATTCGGCCCTTCCTGGCAGAATGTCGCGGACCGGTATCGCGGCCAGCCAAGTTATGTTTACAAGGGCTTCAACATCAACAGCACCGGTGAAAAGCTGCCTATGGTGCCCGGCCTCGTGAAAAAGATTTCGAAGGGCGGCAAAGGCGAGTGGAATGAATACATCCCAATGGCCCCTAACGACCCGAGTGGCGTTCACGTGAAAGAGATCACAAACATCGTTAATTTCATTCTGTCTATTCCCCCAAAGAAATAACGGACAATTGGATTCAACGGGGCTTGGCGAATAAACAGGCATCCCAATTCGCCAAAAACAAAAAACCCGCTTGCGCGGGTTTTCTTTTGCACACCGGAACTACACTGAATTACTTCAGCTTGGTTTCCTTGTATGCCACGTGCTTGCGTGCCACCGGATCAAACTTCAGGAATTCAAGTTTTTCCGGAGTGGTGCGTTTGTTCTTGTTAGTCGTGTAGAAATGCCCCGTACCAGCGGAGGATTCCAGTTTGATTTTTTCGCGAGCGCCTTTTGCCACAATCGTTCTCCTTAGATCTTCTCGCCACGAGCACGCATCTCAAACAGGACGGCGTCGATGCCGTTCTTGTCGATGGTACGCAGGCCAGCATTGGTCAGGCGCAAAGCGACCCAACGGTTTTCAGACTCTACCCACAAGCGGCGGCGTTGCAGATTCGGCAAGAAACGGCGCTTGGTTTTATTGTTTGCATGGGAGATGTTGTTGCCCACCATGGGCTTTTTCCCGGTTACTTGACAGACGCGTGCCATGACAATCACTCCAACCATTTTTCAAAGAGGCGCGGATTCTACATAAACACCCGCAAAGACACAACCCAAAGTTTCACTAACCTTTTCTATACAAGGCAGACTGCGCATGCGCCTGCAAACCCTCGCCAAAAGCCAATACCGAGGCGATTTTGCCTAATTTTTGGGCACCTTCAGGCGAAACCTGGATCAGGCTGCTGCGTTTTTGGAAGTCGTAAACGCCCAGCGGGGAGGAAAAACGGGCCGTTCCCGAGGTGGGTAGCACGTGATTCGGACCCGCACAGTAGTCGCCCAGTGCTTCCGAGGTATAACGCCCCATGAAGATGGCGCCAGCGTGTTTAAGCTTGGGCAACCAGGTTTGTGGGTCGCCAACGGACAATTCCAGATGCTCGGGGGCAATGCGATTGCTGATACGACAGGCTTCGTCCAGATCTGCGACATGAATCAGCGCACCGCGATTCTCCAGCGCAGTCTGGATGATGGTCTTGCGCGGCATTTGTTCCAGCAACCGGCTGGCACTTGCCGCCACGGCATCGATAAAAGCCGCATCCGGCGATAACAGGATAGCCTGCGCCAGTTCGTCATGTTCGGCTTGTGAAAACAGGTCCATCGCCACCCAGTCCGGATCGGTCTTGCCGTCGCAGATGACCAATATTTCGGACGGCCCCGCGATCATGTCGATGCCGCACACGCCGAACACACGGCGCTTGGCGGATGCAACATAGGCATTGCCGGGACCGACGATCTTGTCCACCTTGGGGATCGTCGCCGTGCCGTAAGCCAGCGCCGCTACGGCCTGCGCCCCGCCTATGGTGAATACGCGATCCACTCCAGCCAGATAAGCTGCCGCCAGCACCAGTTGATTCTTTACACCGTCCGGCGTGGGCACAACCATGACGAGTTCAAGCACTCCTGCAACTTTGGCCGGCAAGGCATTCATCAGTACGGAAGACGGATAAGCCGCCTTGCCACCCGGGACATACAGGCCAACTCGATCCAGCGGTGTGACCTGCTGACCCAGCATGGTGCCGTCGTCGTCCAGGTAGTTCCAGGAAAGCTGAACCTGCTTCTTGTGATAGTCGGTGACGCGCTGAGCGGCCTGCTCCAGGGCATCCTTCTGGTCGGCGGGAATCCCCCTGAAAGCGGCTTTCAGCTCGGCTCTAGGCAACTCCATCGCTGCCGCATTGGTCAACGGGAGACGGTCGAACTTGCTTGTATATTCCAGCACAGCGGCATCGCCGCGTTTCTTCACATCGGCAAGGATGGCGGCAACGGTCGCTTCGAGCTTTTCATCGGCTGTCTCCTCGAAGGCCAACAGCTTGTTCAGCTCGGTGTCAAAGTCGGATTGTCGGGTGGAAAGACGGGTGATATTCACTTGATGACTCCGGCAAATGCATCCAGCATCGGCTGTATCGTTGCACGCTTCAGTTTCAGCGAGGCCTGATTCACCACCAGACGCGAGGAGATCGGCGCAATTTCTTCCACTGCCCTGAGATCGTTGGCCTTCAGTGTCGCACCGCTGCTGACCAGATCGACGATGGCATCGGACAGTCCCACCAGCGGCGCCAGCTCCATCGAACCGTACAGTTTGATGAGATCGACATGTACGCCCTTGGAGGCGAAGTGTTCGCGAGCAGTTTTCACATATTTGGTTGCCACGCGCAGACGCGCGCCCTGCTTCACCGCCGATTCGTAATCGAAGCCATTGCGTACCGCGACCATCATGCGGCACTTGGCGATATTCAGGTCCAGCGGCTGATACAAGCCTTCGCCGCCGTGTTCGTTAAGCACATCCTTGCCCGCCACTCCCATATCGGCCGCACCGTATTGCACATAGGTCGGCACATCGGAGGCACGCACGATGATGAGACGTACATCGCCGCGGTTGGTTGGCAATATGAGCTTGCGCGACGTCTCCGGATCTTCCAGCGCGGTGATGCCTGCAGCTTTCAGCAACGGCAGGGTTTCTTCGAAGATGCGGCCTTTGGAAAGCGCGATGGTGATCATGTTTATTCCTAATTTGAGGCGTCGCTTATGCCGCCCAATTGTATTTATTTAATTCGGCGAATGTTAGCACCCAGCTGCGACAGTTTGCTTTCGATGTGCTCGTAGCCGCGATCCAGATGGTATATGCGGTCGATGACCGTCTCGCCCTGCGCCACCAGTCCGGCGATAACCAGGCAGGCCGACGCACGCAGATCGGTCGCCATCACCGTCGCGCCTTCCAGATTATCCACGCCGCGCACCACGGAGGTGTTGCCTTCCACATCGATCTGCGCGCCAAGGCGGCGCAGTTCCTGCACGTGCATGAAACGGTTCTCGAAGATGGTCTCCACCACCATCGCACTGCCTTCGGCGATGCAGTTGAGCGCCATGAACTGCGCCTGCATGTCGGTGGGAAAAGCGGGGTGCGGCGCGGTACGCACGTTCACTGCTTTCGGGCGTCCCGTCATTTCCAGATGAATGGTATTACCCTCCACCGTGATCCGGGCACCTGCCTCGGTCAGTTTCTCCAGCACGGTTTCCAGAATGTCGGCGCGCGTCTCGCGCAGGGTGATGCTGCCGCCCGTCGCTGCTGCCGCCACGAGGAAGGTTCCGCTTTCGATACGGTCCGGCATGATTTTGTGCGTCGCACCATGCAACATTTCGACGCCTGTAACGGTAATGGTGTCCGTGCCGTCGCCGGAAATTTTGGCTCCCATTGCGCGCAGACAATTTGCCAGATCGACCACTTCCGGCTCGCGCGCGGCGTTCTCCAATGTAGTCACGCCGTCCGCCAGCACCGCCGCCATCATCAGGTTCTCGGTACCGGTGACGCTGACGATATCGAAGAAAATGCGTGCGCCTTTAAGCCGTTTGGCCTTGGCATGTATATAGCCGTGCTCGATGGTGATCTCCGCCCCCATCGCCTGCAGGCCTTTGATGTGCAGATCGACGGGACGCGAACCGATGGCACAGCCGCCGGGCAAAGAGACCCTGGCCTCGCCGAAGCGCGCCACCAGCGGACCCAGCACAAGAATGGCTGCACGCATGGTCTTCACCATGTCGTACGGCGCTTCCCAATTGTCTATCTTGTCGCCCTTGAAAGTGATTTCACCCGGCGCCGAGTCCGCCGAGATACCCATCTGCTGCAACAATTTTCTCATCGTGCCCACGTCGTGCAAATCGGGCAGATTGGTGAGGCGCAGCGTGTCTGCGGTCAGGAGACCGGCGCACATGATGGGCAACGCCGCGTTCTTGGCGCCGGAGATGCGTACTTCACCGCGTAACGGAATACCGCCTTGAATGGCTAATTTTTGCATTTGGAATTTTTCTCGCCGCTGCTGCAGCGTTTAGTGTGATGAGTGATTCAACGGCAGCGCATCGGCCACTCCGTACAGGTCTGCGAGACTGTGGAGATTGTCCGGGACATTGACGAAGGTCAGCGTAGCCGCGTGCTGTTGCGCGTTGCGCAGCCACGCCAGCAATAAACTTACCGCAGCAGAATCTGCCTCCTCGACACCCGCCAGATCGATCGTCCAACTCTTTCCATCCAGCGCTTGCATGGCTTCGCCGAACAATGCGCCGATGCTATCCATGGTCAGTCGACCCGATACGCGCAGACTGTCGCCTTCGCGCTGAATCACTTGCTATCCGCCTTCTCGGCCAGTGCTGCGTTGTCTGAAGCCGCTTTGTTCTTGTCGGCCAGCGTTTTGATCAAGCCATCGATACCGAGTTGCTGAATCTGGTCCGCAAACGTGCCGCGATAGCTGGTCACCAGACTGACGCCCTCTACGGTCAAGTCATACACTTTCCAACCGTCGGGCCGTTTTTCCATGTCGTAGTCCACTTGCACCGTCTGTTGCGAACCCGGCTTGACGATGGCCGTCTTGACCGTCACGTCGGTCGTTGCGCTATCCAGCTTAAGCGGCTTGATCTCGACGGTCTGATCGCGGTAAGAGGTAAACGCCTTGGTGTAGGTGCGCACCAGCAGGATACGGAACTCGCTCATCAGCGCCTGCTTCTGCTCCGGCGTCGCGGTACGCCATGATTTTCCTACTGCCAGTTTTGTCATGCGCTCAAAATCGAAATTGGGCAGCACTTTTTCGTCCACCAGCGCCAGCAGTTTTTTCTGATTGCCCGAACGCAATTCCTTGTCCTTGCGCACCACGTCCAGCACCTCACGCACTGTATTCTTGATGAGCACGTCCGGATCGGGTATGTCGGCGCGCGCGCCCAGCGACAGGCACAGCAACAGCACACCGGATAACAGCACAAATATCTTATTCATCGTCTTCTCACTTCGCTACGTAGATTATTTCTTTGAGTCGTTACTGTTATAGAGAAACTTGCCGATCAAGTCTTCCAGTACGACCGCCGATTGCGTTTTCTTGAATTCGTCCCCGTTCTGCAGCATCTTGTCATCCCCGCCGGGTATCAGTCCGATGTACTGTTCACCCAGCAGGCCGGACGTCAGGATGTTGGCAAACGTGTCCTTCGGAAACTGATAACGCTTGTCGATGTTCATGGTCACCCTGGCTTCGTAAAGATTCGTATCCAGCACGATACTGGTCACCCGTCCCACCAGTACGCCTGCACTTCTGACCGACGCCGTGGGCTTAAGACCACCTACGTTGGTGAAGTGTGCCTGCAACTGGTATGACTCCGACACGTTATAGGTACTCAGGTTCCCCACCTTGAGCGCCAGCACCACCAGCGCCCCAATACCGGCCACCACAAAGGCGCCCACCCATAGATCCAATGTCGTACGTTCCATATGCTCACCTCTAAAAATCCAAATTTTGTCGTAATACTGCGTTGCTCACAAAAAATTACTTCTTACATATCACTCTATATGCCGCGTCGCAATTTTTTGCTCGCGCCTTGTCTTACTTAAAACTTTGAATTTTTTGAAGCGAGCACCCCTTAAGCTCCTTGAAACATGAATGCGGTCAAAATGAAATCCAGCATCAATATTGCCAGCGACGACTCCACCACCGTGCGTGTGGTTGCGCCGGATACTCCCTCTGCCGTGGGCGGTGCGTCGTAACCCTCGAACAGCGCAATGGCTGTAACGGCCAAACCGAATACAAAACTCTTGACCACGCCGTTCAGCACATCATGCTGAAAGTCCACCGACGCCTGCATCTGCGACCAGAACGAACCCTCGTCCACGCCGATGACCACTACGCCGACCACGTAGCCGCCGAATACCCCCATCGCCGAGAACATCGCCGCCAGCAGCGGCATGGAGATCACACCCGCCCAGAAGCGCGGCGCGACCACGCGCGCGATCGGGTTCACCGCCATCATTTCCATCGCCGCGATCTGCTCGGTGGCTTTCATCAAGCCGATCTCGGCTGTCATGGCCGACCCGGCACGACTGGCAAACAACAGGGCGGCCAGCACCGGGCCCAGCTCGCGCACCAGGCTCAGCGCCACCAGCGATCCCAGCGCCGATTCCGAACCATAACGCTTGAGCGTCTCATATCCCTGCAAACCCAGCACCATGCCGACGAACATGCCCGCCACCAGAATAATGATGAGCGACATCACGCCGCTGGAAAACATTTCCCTCACGATCAGGCGGAAACGGCGGAAAGAAGTGCCGGAATAAAACAGGGTCATGACAAAAAAACGGGCGGCATAGCCGATGCGCCATACTGCGTTGACACTGCGATTGCCGATATTTCTTAGCGTTTTGACGACAGGCATCAGGCACTCACTCCAAGGTCTTTGCGGTACTCACCGCCGGGATAGTGGAACGGCACCGGGCCGTCCATCTCGCCATGCACGAACTGGTGCACAAACGGCTTGTCGGATGCGCGTATCTCATCTGGTGTGCCTTCGGCCACGATCACACCGTCGGCAATGAAGTAGATGTAATCGACGATCTTCAGCGATTCCTGCACATCATGCGTCACCACCACCGAAGTCGCACCCAGCGCATCGTTCAGCTTGCGCACCAATTGCCCCACCACGGTAAGGGAGATCGGGTCGAGCCCGGCGAACGGTTCGTCGTACAGGATCAGCATCGGATCGAGCGCCACGGTGCGTGCCAGCGCCACGCGGCGCGCCATGCCGCCGGAAAGTTCGGCCGGCATCAGGCTGTGCGTGTCGCGCAGGCCGACAGCGTGCAGCTTCATCATGACAAGATCGTGAATGACGTCATCCGGCAAGTCGGTATGTTCGCGCATCTGGAACGCCACGTTGTCAAACACCGACATATCGGTGAACAACGCACCGAACTGAAACAGCACCCCCATTTTGCGGCGCATCTCGTACAAACCGCGTTGATCCAGATCGTGCATGGACTGCCCGTCCACCATGATTTTGCCTCTGGTGGGCTTGAGCGCGCCACCGATCAAGCGGAACAAAGTGGTCTTGCCGCAGCCGCTACCGCCCATGATGGCGATAACCTTGCCCTTGTAGAAGGACATGTTGATGCCTTTCAGAACGGCACGTTTGTCGTAAGCGAAATTGACATCGCGGACTTCTACCAGAGGTGCGGGCACGTATGAACCAATCGCGGGTTTCGGAGATGCGCATTCTAAACTACGCCGGCACAAGTTGGGAATCGACTACAACTTGAGCTCGGCGCGATTGCGGGCTATCCTGCGCGCGTTCCATAGTTCATGGCCACCTCCAGGATAAATAGCGTGACCCTTCCAGTTCTGCTCATCGTCGACGACGACCCTCTTATACGCGATTCCTTGCGCCTGATTCTGGCCGACGAATTCGATATTCATCTTGCCGAAGACCGCCCCCAGGCCATCCGCCTGTTGCGCGACATGGGCAGCCCGCCGCAACTGGCGCTGGTCGATCTGGGCCTGCCTCCGACTCCCCACCGCCCGGAAGAAGGCTTCCGCCTCATCACGGAACTGCTGGCGCATGCGCCAGAGATCAAGGTCATCACATTGTCGGGGCAAAACGAGGAAAGCAATGCGCGTCACGCGCGCACCCTCGGCGCCATCGAATTCGTTGCAAAACCCTGCGGCCCGGAAACGCTGCGTGCCCTATTGCGCGACGCCTTGCGTTTTCAGCAGAGCGAAAGCAAGGATCTGAGCGACAGCCAGTCGTTGTTCGGCATCATCGGCAACAGCCAACCTATCCAGGCGATGCGCAGCCAGATCGAGCTGTACGCCAAGACGCCCTACCCGGTCTTGATCGAGGGCGAATCCGGTAGCGGCAAGGAATTGGTCGCCGCCGCCCTGCAACGTCTGAGCGGAAAGCCCGATGCCTCGTATGTCGTGCTCAACTGCGCCGCCATTTCGCCCAACCTGCTCGAATCCACGCTGTTCGGCCACGCCAAGGGCTCGTTCACCGGCGCCACCAGCGCACAGGCCGGTTTCTTTGAGCGAGCTGAGAATGGCTCGCTGTTTCTGGACGAGATCGGCGAGATGCCGCAGGAGCTTCAAGCCAAATTGCTCCGGGTATTGGAGAACGGCGAATATCAACGCGTCGGCGAAGCAACTACACGCAAGAGCAACGCGCGCATCATCGCCGCCACCAACCGCGACCTGAAATTGGCCGTACGCAGCGGCGCTTTCCGCACCGACCTCTATCACCGTCTGAGCATCTTCACCATACAGGTTCCACCGCTGCGCAGCTTGGGCACGGACAAGACGCTGCTGCTGGAGCACTTCAGGAACTTCTACGCCGGCCAGGCGCAACGCCCGCCCTTCAGGCTCGACTCCGCGGCGCAGGAAGCCTGGAAGCAATATTCCTTTCCCGGCAACACCCGCGAGCTGCGCAATATCGTTATCCGTCTGACCACCAAATATCCGGGCAGCGAAGTCAACGCAAGGCAACTGGAAGCCGAGTTCGACCCGCAATCGGAAATGACGGGAACCGCTCCGGCCGAGGCGTCAACCGAAATCCGTCAGGTATTGCAACAGGGCGGTTTCGATCTGGATGATCTGTTGTTGGGCTATACTGCCCGCTACATCGACGCCGCCATGGAATTGGCACACGGCAACGTGAGCGAGGCCGCCAAGTTGTTGGGTATTGCGCGTACCACGCTGTATAGCCGCATGGAGGCCGTACAAAAACACAAAGCGCAGAAAGTTCAGTAAAGGGGACGATAAAGATGTACCTGGAACATTTCGGCCTGACCGAGCCACCCTTCAAAATAACACCGGTCACCGATTTTTTCTTTTCCGGCGCCAACCGCGGCGAGATACTCGATGCGCTGATTTACGCAATCAAGGACAGTGAAGGCATCGTCAAGGTCAGCGGCGAAGTCGGCAGCGGCAAGACCATGCTGTGCCGCATGTTGCTGGACCGGCTGCCTTCCAACATCAAGGCCATTTACCTGGCCAACCCGAGCATGTCGCGCGACGAATTGCTGTACGCCATCGCCGACCGTCTCGACCTGAACCTCGAAGGACAGCGCGTCAACGTCATCCTGCAGACGCTGCAGAATCAGCTGGAAGCCATGTATGAGCGCGGCGAACGCTGCGTGGTGCTGGTGGATGAGGCGCACGCCATGCCGCTGGACACCCTGGAAGAACTGCGGCTGCTTTACAACCTGCAAGTCGGCAAACACAAGCTGATCCAGATCGTGCTCTTCGGTCAGCCCGAACTGGACGAGAAATTGGACCAGAGCAACATGCGCCAGCTGAAGGATCGCATCGTGCATCACTTCAGCATCCTGCCCATCTCGCGCAAGGTAATACATGATTATCTGATGTTCCGCATGCGCGCCGCCGGATACAAAGGTCCGGACATCTTCTCGCCGGCAGCCGTGCTGCTCATCGGCAAGTCCTCGCAGGGCTTGATGCGCCGCGTCAACATCCTCGCCGACAAGGCGTTGCTCGCGGCCTTTGTGGAAAATACCCACAAAATCGAAGTGCGTCATGTGGAGGCTGCCATCCGCGACAGTGAGATGGTGCCCATGCGCAGCTGGGGCAACCGCAAAAGCATCTCGATGGCGGGTGGTCTTATCCTGCTCGCCGCCACATTGGCCGGCGCAGGCTGGTTCGTGGGGCAGAACTCAAACCGGCAAAACACTGCAGAAGCACAACTTACCAAGCCGATCACAACCAGCGGCGCCCCTGTCAATATGCCGGCTGCTGTACCGGCTCCGGCGTCGGCACCTACGACATCCGCGATGGCGGCTTCCGAAGTCCTGCCAGCGTCTGCGGTCGCCGATTCTTCCGGCGGCACGATCCTGCCTCTGGAAAAGACACTGACGCTTCCGGCCGAACACGCCACACCAAAACAGCCTCCTGCCGCAGCGCCCAAATCGCGCGAACCTGTCGCGGCGCGCGAATTATTCGTTGCTGCAACAACGCCTCACCGCAACCAACACCGCGTTGACAGCCCCGAAACATAATGCGGTCAGCATCCAGCTGTTTTATACCGACGATATTCGTCCCGAGCGCATGGAACGTTTTCTGGTCCGGGCTCAAAGATTGGGGAAATTTGCCGAGATATACATTGTGCCCATCAAGCTGAACGGAAAAGACGGATACCGCGTGCTATATGGCCTGTATGCCAATAACGACGCGGCTCGTACCGGCATGGACCAATTGCCGCAACGGTACAAGGAAGCTTTCGCACCCACTTTGTACTTGCTAGACGGCTCGCAGAATATGCCCTAAGCAGTTGAAGGCAAAAGTATATAGGCACAAAAGCATATTGCCGCGGTACGAGAATGATGTTACCTTTCGCCGAAATCAAGGGGGAATAGGGAATGAGGTTTACTCGCGTATTGTTGTGTTCGGCTTGTTGTTTTTCACTAGCCGCTTGCACCACCAAGTCGTTTACTCAGTCCGACAAACATATCCAGCAGAGTAGCGCAGCCCCCATTGTCGCCGGCAACATCCCCGAACCGAGCAAACTTTCCGTCGTCCTCCCCCCTCCCAAACCCGCAGCAAAAGTCGAAACCTACAGCGTCGTCGTCACCAGCGTTTCCGCACGTGAAATACTGTTTGCACTGGCACGCGATGCCAAGATCAACATCGACATCGGCCCGGGAATCGAAGGCGTTGTCACCCTGAATGCCATCGACCAGACCTTGCCGCAAATCCTGGATCGCATTTCCAAGCAGGTTGACATGCGCTACACGATTGAAAACGGCAACCTGTTCGTTGAAGCGGACAAGCCTTTCCTGAAAACGTACAAGATCGATTTCATCAACATGTCGCGCTCGGTGAGCAGCAAGATATTCACCTCGAGCCAGATAGGCGGCACTGCCGGAGGCACGGGCACCACCACGGCCGGCGGAAACACGGCGTCGACTGCAATTACCAGCGATACGAAGAACGACTTGATGACCAGCTTGATCGATAACGTCAAGGCCATCCTGGCGGACGAGGATCGAATCCGATACACGGAAAGAAATGAGCTACGCAACGAGATAGCCGCGTCCGCCAGGGGCACCGGCAATGCAACTGCGAACAGCGGCATTGCTTCCGGTTCCGGTGGTAGCAACAGCAAGGGCCCCTCCAGCAAGACCGGCGGCGGTGTCGCCGGCAGCGGCAACGAGGAAGTTGCAAGCCAGGGCTCTACCGTACAACAAACCGGCAAATACGAGCCCGCTGTCAACGTCAACGCCAACAAGGAAACGGGTGTACTGATCGTCCGGGCCACATCGCGCCAGCACAAGAAAATCCAGGAATTCATCGACAAGGTCATGACTGCGGCACGCCGTCAGGTATTGATCGAGGCCACCATTGCCGAAGTCACGCTCAACAACAACTACCAGCAGGGTATCAACTGGTCCGCACTGGCGCTGGGAGGCAAAGGCTTCAACCTGACACAACAGGGAACGAGCGCGCTCCCTTCCGCCTCTACCGGAAACTTCGTCACCCTAGCCTACAACAACGCGACCTCCAAGCTAGGCAACATCAGCGGTGCAGTCAAACTGCTCGATTCTTTTGGCGACGTAAAAGTCCTTTCCAGTCCCAAACTGAGCGTGATGAACAACCAGACCGCTACGTTGAAGGTTGTGGACAACACGGTTTATTTCTCGATCACCGTGACGCCCGGCACCACTTCGGTCAACGGCAATACGCAGCCCACCTATACCACTACGCCCATTCCGGTTGCGGTAGGCTTCACCATGAACGTCACGCCCGAGATCAATGATTCGGATTATGTGACCATCAATGTGCGTCCGACCATCACGCGCATTATCGACTACGTGAATGATCCTAACCCAAGTCTGGCTTATCCATGCGGAGCTGGAGTTTCAAACTGCAATGTCACGGCAATCGTGAACAAGGTTCCGGAAATTCGAACACGGGAAATGGAATCCATCATTCGCGTGAACAGCGGCCAGATCGCGGTGCTGGGCGGATTGATGCAGGACGAGATCAACAATCAGTCTGACGGCATCCCCCTGCTGGACAGCATCCCCGGCCTCGGCAACTTGTTCAAGAACCGCAACGACACGAAAACCAAGACCGAGCTCGTCATCTTCCTGCGCCCGATCGTTATCAAGGACGCCAGCATAGAGGGCGATTACAGCTCGTATCGCAACAACTTGCCGGATGCCGATTTCCTCAAGCCCGAATCCGAGAAGGCGAAGCCATGAGCCTGTTGCTCGATGCACTCAAAAAGACCGGTGACAAACAACAGGGAACCGGGCTGTCCAATTTGACGCTTGAAGATGCAGCTCCGTCCCGCACGGCATCTGCATCATCGACAACAAATGCATCGAGTCGCGTTGCCGGAGAAACCATGTTTGCTGCCAAAAAGAAAAAGCCGGCCTCCGGAGGCTGGAAATTGGGATTGGTCCCCACCACTTTGCTGATCGCGCTGGTATTTGGTTCGGGTTATGGCTATTACGTCTGGGTGCAGATACAACCACCTGCCGCAGCCGCACATGGTGCAACGCACATCGCGCCGCCGCAAGCGCCTTATGTAGTCGCGCCGATAGCACCTGCCGCGCCCAAGCTGGTTCCGTTCATGCCGCCGCAGGAAACCGCTCCCCCGGTACAGGCGCAGGCCGCGCAACCGGTGGTCACCGCGCGCAATGAAGACTTCGACGCACCCCGCAACAAACCAAAAGCGACCAGACAATACAGCAGGCCCGCGGATACCGAGATTTCCGTCCAGCGCAAGATGAAGACGGATAACGTCACTCCGGCGCTGCTCGATGCCTATCAGGCCTATCAGCGCGGCGACTACGTCACGGCGACGCAAGGTTACCGCGAAGTGTTAAGCGATGACGTACACAACCGCGATGCCTTGCTTGGATTGGCCGCAATCGCGCAGCAACAGAATCAGCAGGAGACAGCGCAACACTATTATCGTCAATTGCTGGTTCTTGACCCGAAGGACCCGATTGCACAGTCGGCACTGATGTCTTACGCGCCCGATTCGGGCAGCACAGAAAGCCGTCTCAAGACTTTGCTGGCTGAACAACCCCGCTCCGGCGCCCTGAATTTCGCACTGGGCAACTATTACTCCGAAATATCGGGCTGGGGCGAAGCGCAGCAATATTATTTCAACGCACACACCCTGGAGCCGACCAACGCCCAGTTCACTTTTAACCTGGCAGTCAGCCTGGATCATCTCGGCAAGCGCAAACTGGCCGCGCAGTACTATCAACAGGCATTGCAGCTCGACGTCTCCGGCCATTCCGGTTTCGACCATGAACAAGCACAACAACGCCTGAATGAACTAACGGCCGCACACTAAGGAATAAGATGGCTGCACCGCAACAACAGACCCAGCAGCCCATCGGGCATTTGCTGATAGCCAAGGGAGTGATCAGTGAAGACCAGCTTCGCATCGCTACCCAGGAGCAAAACAAGACACCGCAGCCATTAGGCCGCCTGTTGGTGCGTCTCGGCTTCCTGTCCGAGGCGACCATTCGCGACGTGCTTTCCGAAAACCTCGGACAGGAGAGCGTCGACCTTGCCAGCGTTCTGGTCGATCCCGCTGCAATCACGCTGGTACCGAAAGAGATCGCGCGTCGCTACATCCTGCTGCCATTGTCGGTCGATGCCACCAACAAGATCCTGACCATCGCGATCGCCGACCCCGACAACATCATCGCGCTCGACCAGGTGCGCGCCTTGTTGCGCGACGAATACCGCCTCGTTACCCAGCTTGCCAGCGAATCGGACATCCTGCGCGCCATCGATCAATACTACGGCTTCGAGCTGTCCATCGACGGCATCCTGCACGAGATCGAACCGGGCGAGATGGATCACCAGAACCTCCAGCAGGGGGTGAACGAGTTCAGCCAACCGGTGGTGCGCCTGATCGATGCGCTACTGACCGAGGCGGTTCAACTGGGCGCTTCCGACATCCACTTCGAACCGGAAAGCAGCTTCCTGCGCATCCGCTATCGCGTCGACGGCGTGTTGCGCCAGGTGCGCAGTCTGCACAAGAGCTTCTGGCCTGCGATGGTGGTACGCCTGAAGGTAATGAGCGGCATGAACATCGCCGAAACGCGCGCGCCGCAGGACGGACGCATCTCCCTACGCCTGTCCGGCCGCCCCATCGACTTTCGCGTTGCCTCACATCCGACCTCGTACGGGGAAAACCTGGTTCTGCGTATTCTGGATCGCCAAAAAGGCATCGTGGCGATCAACCAGATCGGCCTCGACGAGGCTGCACTGAATACGCTCAAAGCCATCATCGCCAAACCGGAAGGTATCGTGCTGGTTACCGGCCCCACCGGTAGCGGCAAGACAACCACACTGTATTCGGTGCTGAATCACGTCAACACCGAGTCGGTGAACATCATGACTCTGGAAGACCCGGTGGAATACCCCATTCCGCTGATCCGCCAAAGCTCGGTGAACGAAGCGGCCAAACTGGATTTCGTCAGCGGTATCCGCTCCCTCATGCGCCAGGACCCGGACATTATCCTGGTCGGCGAGATCCGCGACCATCCGACTGCTGAAATGGCGTTCCGCGCCGCCATGACGGGCCACCAGGTATATTCGACGCTGCACACCAACTCTGCGATCGGCGCGATCCCGCGCCTGCTCGACATCGGCATCCTGCCGGACATCATGGCGGGAAACATCATCGGCATCATCGCCCAGCGACTGGTGCGCGTGTTGTGCCGCCACTGCAAATATCCATACCGTCCCGACCATACCGAATGCAAGATGCTCGGCGTGCGCCACGACGAGAACATCACCATCTATCGCGCTGCCGGTTGCGATGTCTGCCAGCATCAGGGCTACTCCGGGCGCCAGGCGATCATGGAGATACTCAGGCTGGACAGCGACATGGACGACCTGATTGCACGGCGTGCCAGCATCCGTGACCTGAAGAACAGCGCATTGGAGCATGGCTTCCGCCCGCTGGCGCAGGATGGCATCCGACGCATACTGCAAGGCGTTACCTCTATCGCGGAAGTCTCGCGCGTGGTTGACCTGAGCGACCGGATGTAACGGGACCCATGGCGCTCTATTCTTACAAGGCAATCGACGATACCGGCAAATCCATCAAGGGCTTGCAGGACGCCGCCAACCTGATCGATCTGGAACAGCGCCTGAAGCGCTCGGGAATGGATCTCATCAGCGGCAAGGAGGAAGAGAACAAAGCCACTTTCGGCGGCGGCAAGATCAAGCGCCCCGACCTCATCACTTTCTTCTTCAATCTCGAACAGCTCGTGCGTGCCGGCGTGCCCCTGCTCGAATGCCTCGGCGATCTGCGCGACAGCATGGAACAACCGGCTTTCCGCGAAATCATCGCCAGCCTGATCGAATCCATCGAGAGTGGCAAGAAACTGTCGCAGGCAATGGCGGAACATCCCAACGCTTTCGACAAGATCACCGTGAGCCTGACGAGCGCCGGCGAAGAAAGCGGACGCCTCGTTGACGTATTCAGGCATCTCACCGAATCGCTCAAATGGCAGGACGAGATGGCCTCGCAAACCAAAACCATGATGATCTACCCGGCCTTCGTCGGCACCATCGTGCTCGGCATCACTTTCTTCCTGATGATCTACCTGGTACCGCAACTGGTGGCTTTCATCAAAGGCATGGGACAAGAGATCCCGATCCAGACCCGCATGTTGCTGGCGACATCCTGGTTCTTCGTCAATTACTGGTACGTTATCCTGCTGACGCCTCCCGCCCTGTTTGGCATCTACAAGGTCGCGCTCATCAGCAACCCGGGTTTGCAATACCATCTGGACAATTTCAAGCTGCACGTGTGGCCGACCGGCCCCATCTTGCGCAAGATCATCCTGGCGCGCTTCGCCAACACCTTCGCCATGATGTACAGCTCCGGCATCACCATTCTCGATTGCATCGCCAACTCGCGCGACCTAGTCAATAATCAGGTCATTGCGCGCAGTCTGCAAAACGTCATGCATGAAATCGAAGCGGGCAAGAACCTGACGCAAAGTTTCCAGCAGACGGGTATCTTCCCGCCGCTGGTGGTGCGCATGCTGAAGGTGGGCGAAGCCACCGGCCAGCTCGACCAGGCCTTGCTCAACGTCAGTTATTTTTACGACCGCGATGTAAAAGACTCGATCAAGAAGGTGCAAGTCATGATCGAACCGACCATGACAATCATCTTGGGCATATTGCTGGGCTGGGTGATGTTGTCGGTACTGTCACCGATCTACGACCTTATCGGCAAGGTAAAAATCTAAATGGCTCGCACCCTACTTTTCCTCAGCGCAGATTCCTTCCATGCCACCATCTGGCAGGGCGGCACGCTGGGAGCGTCGCGATATTTCTCCAACGATACCAACGGGCGTGAGAATTTTTCCGCATTCCTGAAGCAGCACCGCCATCCGGCCTATATGCTGGTAGACGTCATCGAAGAAGACTTCCGTCTGGAAACCGTGCCGCATCTGTCCGGCTCCTCGCGTAGAGATCTGCTGACGCGCAAATTTGAACAGTTTTATCGCGGCACAATATTTCGCCAGGCGCTGCTGTTACAGCGCCAGAAGGAAGGCCGCCGCGACGACGAAATGCTGTTCTCGGCACTGACCAACCCGCAGCGCATTTCGCCGTGGCTGGATACCCTGCTGTCGAATCATATTCCGCTGATCGGCATCTATTCGCTCCCCAACATCAGCTCGCCGCTGATCAAGGGCATTCCGTCAGATCACATATTGCTGCTGTCGTGGGAAAAAGATGCCGGACTGCGGCAAACCTATTTCAACAACAAGCGCCTGCATTTCTCGCGCCTGATCCCGATCAACGAGAACAGCACCTTCAGCGAAGCCGTTGCGGAAGAAACGCCGCGCACCCAGCAATACCTGAAGAGCCTCAGCCTGCCGCCACCGGGTGAAACGCTGGACGTCTACATCATCTGCGATGCCAACGACAAACTCGCCTTGCAGAGCCGCATCACGGCCGACAACGAGCTGCACTATACTTATCTGGATATTCATGAATTGGGCAAGCGCTTCAGGGCGAAGAACGATTTCGCCAGTTCGGATGCCACACCGCTGCTGCTGCACCTGCTCGCCAGCAAACCGCCAACCAGCCACTACGCCAATTTAGAACACACGCATTTCTATCTGCTGTGGCAACTGCGGCGCATCTTGTTTGGCATTGCGGGCGTAACGGCACTCTTCAGCGTACTGTTAAGCGGCACCGAGTTTTGGCAGGGACGTGATTATGTCGAGCAGACCGAACCGCTCAACATGCAGACGAATCACGTCAGGCAGCAAACTCAGGAAGTGCAGCGCACCTTCGCCAACACCACCGTACCTGCAGCCGACATGAAGACTGCCGTTCTGCTGGCGCGCAAGCTGAACCTATACACGCAGCCGCCGGAAGAATTCCTGGACGGACTGACGCTCACGCTGGATAAATTCACGCAGGTCAAGGTTAACAAACTCGCCTGGCAAACCAGCCCGGCGGATGCGGCTTCGTCGCCCTACCCTGCGCTGGTCATCACTTTCGAGGGGAGCTTAGCCGGTTTCGGCAACGATTACCGCAAAGCCCTCGACTACCTTGACCGCTTCCAGCAATCTCTCACGCTGCGGGGTTATACTGTCACCGTGCTCAAGGCGCCGCTGGACATCAGCTCCAAAGGCAGCATCAGCGGGGATATGCAGAAGACCGATAGCAATCCCGAGCAGTTCACCCTGAAGATCATCTGGAGACAGAAAGAATGATTTTCTCCAAAAACGACTTGCCGGAACTCAAATGGAGCCTGGGTGCTCTAGCGCTCAGTATCGCGCTGGCTGTCACCCTCATTTCCTGGAGCGAAAAATACCTGGAACTTTCGCTCAAGGAACGCGAAGCCGCGCAAAAGCAACTCAACGATGCGCGCACCCAACTCCTTGCCGCACAGAGCGACGAGGCAAACATGTCTGCCTATGCGCTGGAATATAACGCCCTGCTGGCACAGAAAGTCATCGGTACCGAGCAAAGACTGGATTGGATAGAAGGGCTGGAGAAATTGCGCCAGGAGGGCAACGTGCTCGACTTTAAATACAACATCTCCCCGCAACAAGGCTATACGCCCAATCCGCCGCTCGATGCGGGCAATTTTCAGCTCAGCCGCAGCGGCATGACACTGCAGATCGACTTGTTGCACGAAGAACAACTGCTGCATTTTTTCAGCAACCTGCACGACCAGATAAACGGCTGGTTCATGCTCGACGGCTGCACAATTTCCCGCACCGGGGCAGTCGATGAACTCGCCCCGCTCAAGGCAGAATGCACGGGCGGCTGGTTCACCATGAAGAACAAAAACTCACCATGACCAGATATACGCTGACTTTGCTGCTAATGACCCTGTTCGGCTTGGTCCCTGCCGCACAGGCGGACGTATTGGGGCGCCTGTTCTTCACCCCACAGCAGCGCCAGCAACTGGAGTTCCAGACAACCAGAAGCAACACCAGCACCGACAGCGGCGGTCGCCGCAACTACATCATCGTCAACGGTGTCGTACAAAAACACGGCGGGAACCGGACCGTATGGATCAATGGCGCAGCGCAGGCCGCTGAACAAAGCAACGACAGGAACCCCACTACCGAAACCGTCACGGTGCCAGGCAAATCGCACCCGGTGCAACTCAAGGTCGGGCAGCCACTGCTGCTCGAAGCGCCGGCCCCGGCATCTGAAGAAGATAAATAAGCAGGCTGCGCACCATGTATTCCTCGCGCACAACTCGCACTTACAGATACAGACAACGCGGTGCGGCATTCATTGTGATGCTGGTATTCATGATCATAGGCGTAGCAGCGTTTCTCGTCAGCTCGCTCAGCTCTTCAGCACTGAAAAATGCACGGGATGCAAAAACAACACTTGCACTAGCACAGACCAAGGATGCCTTGATTGGCTGGTCGGTGTCCCGAGGCGATATCGCCGGCAATCCTCGACCAGGAGAGTTGCCCTGCCCTGACACTAGCGCCCCGGGAACCCCGAGCTACGGCACACAATCTGGCGCTTGCGTAGCCGGCGCCATTGGCAGAATTCCATGGAAAACGTTAGGAATAGAAGAACCCAGAGACGGTTATGGTGAAACATTGTGGTATGCGATTGACGGCTCATTCCGAATACGGGGTAGTAATAACAATCCAATCAATAGCGATACTCGTCCTAGCATGCTGGTCTACGACAAGGACGGGACCACATTACTCACACCCGTTGGCTCAGAAGCTGTGGCCATTATTTTCTCTCCCGGACCCGCCATAAATGGCCAACAGCGCGGAACACCGGCGGCACAAATCTCATCAGGAAATTATTTGGATAGTGTCGGACCTCCCACTGTCGCCGTTGCACGAAACAACGCCAGTATTGGCGGCCCGTTTATTCAAGGGAACCTACAAAACAATGACGGAAGTACTGCCATAAATGACGGTCTTTTAATTGTAACTACTAAAGACTTGATGCCAATCATCGAGAAACGAGTGGCGTCAGAAGTAAGAACTATGCTGGCAAATTATTTCTCAACTAACAATTATTACCCCTATCCAGCCAATTACAACGATCCAAATTGCCTCGACGTTGGGCCAACTGGCAACAGCACAAACTGCCAAAGCGATTCCACCATGTGCGTTGGACGTTTACCAGACACCGCATCGACCGCATCACCTACGACGCCCGACTGGAGTAGTGTTTCTAACTGGTTTTATTACAATCTATGGGGACAAGTGATTTATTATGCGGTCGGAACCAATTATCTCAAATCCATTCCCGCAAATTGTAGTACGACTCTAACACTCAACGGCACCCCTGGAACTCATGGCTTATTCGTCATGCCGGGCACACCGCTGGGAGCCATAGTCCGCAACTCGCCAAGTCAAAGCACAACACTAAACATGTATCTGGAGGATGCAACAAATCAAAATGGTTGGACAACCATTCCACCTCTCTCTGACCACTACATCACACCGACGGCAACTTCAAATGATCGAATGCAACTACTTCCTTAAATCACATTTCGGCAGAAGGCAAAGTGTATTGATGTCTTCAAATGGATTCACGCTTGTCGAGATGGCAATCGTGCTAGTTATTGTGGCACTTTTGATGGCTGGCTTATTACCAACGATATCGGGACAGATTGAACAACGCCAAAATAACGAAACGCGCAAACAATTGGATGAAATCCAGCAAGCCTTAATAGGTTATGCAATTACCCATGGTCGCCTGCCCTGTCCCGCCTCTGACCTCACTAGCGGTATTGAGGACCCTCCGACCGGAGGTGCATGCAACCACTTCAATGACGGTTTTGTGCCAGCTGCAACACTAGGGATCGCATCAGTAGTCGACAGCAAAGGTAACAAAGGATTTGCTGTGGACTCTTGGGGCAACCGTATCCGATATACGGTGACATCGTGGAGCAGCGTAGTTCCCAGCGTTCCGAATGTCTTTACTACAGCTAACGGAATGAGTATGGTGGGAATTGCAAATCTTTCGCCCGACTTGCAAGTGTGCTCAAGTTCTACCACCGGAGGCTTCAGCCCCACATCATGCGGCCCAAATAATGCGCTCACATCCCCAGGAGTACCAGTGGTGATAGTTTCCACAGGCAAAAATGGAGGTACTGGGATGGCCGGTGCCGGAATCGATGAACAAGCGAATATTGACAATAATCTAACGTTTGTCAGCCACGACTTCACCCCAACATTTGATGACCTTGTAGTGTGGGTCTCGCCAAACATCCTAATCAACCGGATGGTCGCCGCAGGCAAACTCCCCTAAGCCCTGCGCCAAGTCGTCCCCTGAGCCGTATCTTCCAGCATGATCCCCGCGTCGATCAGTTCCTTGCGAATGCGGTCTGCCTCGGCGAAGTTCTTGGCTTTTTTGGCTGCTATGCGCGCGTCGATCTGGGCGCTGATTGCCGTGTCATCCAGCCCACCTTCACTTGCCTCACCTTGCAGGAATTCCTGCGGATCACGCTGCAGCAAACCGAGTACGCCTGCCAACGCTTTTAGCTGTAATGCGATCTCTGCTGACTGATTGCGGTTCAATTCGTTGGCAAGATCGAACAGCACTGCGACGGCTTCGGGAGTGTTGAGGTCGTCGTCCATGGCAGATTTGAAGCGGATGGAGTGGGGGGTGGTCCAATCGGGCACTCCCCCACCCCAACCCTCCCCCGATGGGAGAGGGAGTAACTTCAGCGCCGTGTAAAGCCGCGTCAAAGCACCTTTCGCATCGTCCAGATGCTGCGTCCGAATAATTCAAGCGGACTGCGATAGTGGGCGCGCAGGATGAAAAAGCGCACCACTTCGGCATCGTACTTTTTCAGCACTTCACGGATGGTGAAGAAGTTGCCCAGGCTCTTGGACATCTTTTCGTTGTCCACGCGCACGAAGCCGTTGTGCATCCAGTAGTTCACGTACTGGCACTGGTGCGCACCTTCGCTTTGCGCAATCTCGTTCTCGTGGTGCGGGAACTGCAAGTCGGCCCCGCCGCCGTGGATGTCGAAATGGTTGCCCAGAATATCCGAGGCCATGGCCGAACATTCGAGGTGCCAGCCGGGACGGCCTTTGCCCCATTTCGAATCCCATTTGACTTCTTCCGCTTCGCCGTCCTTCGCGTGCTTCCACAGCACGAAGTCGAGCGGATCGTTCTTGTCGGAAGCCACTTCCACGCGCTCGCCCGCACGCAGGTCTTCCAGCGACTTGCCGGAAAGCTTGCCGTAACCGTCGAACTTGCGCACGGCGTAGTTCACATCGCCATCCGCCGCCAGGTAGGCCAGGCCGTTCTTTTCCAGTTGCGCGACCATTTCCAGCATCTGCGGCACATATTGGGTGGCGCGCGGCTCGTGATCGGGACGCTGCACGCCCAGTGCATCCGCATCCTCGTGCATCGCGTCGATGAAGCGCTGCGTCAGTGCGTGGATGGATTCCTTGTTCTCCGCCGCGCGCTTGATGATCTTGTCGTCGATGTCGGTGATGTTGCGCACGTAAGTTGACGTCGTAACCGGAAGCCTTGAGCCAGCGGTACACCATGTCGAACACCACCATCACGCGCGCATGGCCGACGTGGCAATAGTCGTACACCGTCATGCCGCACACATACATGCGCACGGTGTTGGGGATAATGGGTTTGAATTCCTGCTTGTCGCGGGCGAGGGTGTTATAGATTTTCAGCATTTCTCTTCTCTTGGCCGTCATTCCGGCGCAGGCCGGAATCCAGCGGGTTTATTAAATATGCAGTTTCGGATTTGTCCGCGCTTTGCACGGGCTATTTAACTGACTGGATTCCGGCCTGCGCCGGAATGACGGGCTCAGCGGCTTACCCCTTCAAATGCAACTAGCAAATCGTGCCGTACAAATCATCCCAGTCAGAATTAAATTCTTCAATCAGCTTCAGCTTCCATGCTCTCTGCCATTCCTTGATTGCCTTCTCTCGCTGAATGGCGGATTCCATCGTTTCATGCACCTCGTACCAAACCAGCTGATCCACTCCATGCTGTTTGGTGAAGCCATCGACAACATGATTCTTATGCTCCCACACCCGTTTAACCAAATCCGAGGTTACGCCAACATACAGAGTGCCATTACGTTTACTAGCTAGCAAATATACGCACGGCTGTTTGCTCATCGCGTCGCCTCTTTTGCTTTTCCGTCATACCGGCATAGGCCGGTATCCAGTGGGTATATCAAATATGCCCTTGGTTTTGTTCGTGCTTCGCACGGATTATTCAACTATCTGGATTCCGGCCTGCGCCGGAACGACGAACAAAACGGGCAATTAGACTGTCATGGGTTTGTGGTCGTTGAGGTTGAGCCAGCCTTTGACGATGCGGTAAATGATCCAGCAGAAGTTCGCAAACAAGATGGCAATGCCTATTGCTATAAAGGCCGTCACAGCGCCGATCACGGCCCACAGCAGACCATACCAGAAGGTGCGTATCTGCCAGCGGAAGTGACTTTCCAGCCAGGTTCCCACGACATCGTCCAGTTTGACGTTATTGATGATGATGCCGACGATAGCAGTGACTCCGGTGAAATACGACAGTGCGTAGAGGATGTACACGAGCTGGGTGAGATTCTTCAGCGATCTCATTTGCACTTCGTTCGGTTCGACGGTTGCCTCGCTCATATTGCCCCCTTTGGTCCGGATATCCCGCCAATGTTGAAATTGAATAAGCGGCAGAACTACGCGCCGCGCACCAGCAGCACCGGCATGCTTGCAGTGCGCATAACGCCTTCTGCCACGCTACCCAGCAACAAGTGCCCGAGTCCTTTGCGTCCGTGCGTACCTACCACCAGCAAATCGGCCAGCCATTCCTCGGCCTCATGGCTGATCACGGCACCGATGCGTCCGTTATAGTTTTCCACCAGCCGGGTTTCGACGTCGATGCCGGATTCCGTCACTCTTGCCTTGTTCTTTTGCAGCAATTGTTTGCCTGACTCAATGAGCGCCTGGGTCACGTCCTCCAGCGGGAATGCCGTCATCCCTTCCATATTCCATACGACCGGGATTTCTTCGCAAACATAGAGCAACAGCAAAGTGGAATCCATCACCTTGGCGAGCTTGACGGCCTCGTTCAAGGCAGCGGTCGATGTATCGCTACCGTCCACGGCCACAGCAATTCGTTTATACATTCCAGCCTCCCTTAGCCCTGCTCTTTCGCCCAGGAATCGCGCAACGTCACCGTGCGATTGAATACCAGTTTGCCGCCGGGTTGATGCTCGCGGCGATCGGTCACGAAATAACCCAGGCGCTCGAACTGAAAGCGGGTTTCCGGCGCGGCATCGCGCACGGAAGCTTCCACCCAGCCCTGCACCACGGTAAGCGAAGCCGGGTTGAGATAAGTGCAGAAGTCCACGTCCTTGTTGCCGTCCGGTTCCGGCACGGTGAACAGGCGGTCATACAAACGTATCTCTGCCGGCAATGCATGCTCGCGCGACAGGAAGTGGATCACGCCCTTCACTTTGCGGCCTTCAGGATTCTTGCCCAGCGTGTCGTGGTCGATGCTGCAACGCAGCTCGATCACTTTGCCCGACGCATCTTTCACCGCTTCGTCGCAGCGCATCACGTAGCTATGGCGCAGGCGTATCTCACCGCCGAGCACGAGACGCTTCCAGCCGGGCGGCGGGACTTCCGCGAAATCGTCGGCTTCGATGAACAGTTCCTTGCCGAAAGGAACGATGCGTTTGCCCAATTCGGGTTGATTCGGGTGGAAGTCCGCTTCACGCGCCTGCGCACCGTCGGCGTTGGTGATGGTGACCTTGAGCGGATTGATGATGGCCATCACGCGCGGCGCGCGCAATTCCAGGTCTTCGCGTATCGCGCCTTCCATGATCGCCATATCGACGATGTTCTCGCTCTTGGATACGCCCACGCGCTTGGCAAATTCGCGGATGCCTTCCGGCGTGTAGCCACGGCGGCGCATGCCTTGAATAGTGGGCATGCGCGGGTCGTCCCAGCCGCTCACGTGTTTTTCCGTCACCAGTTGCAGCAGCTTGCGCTTGCTGGTGATGGTGTAGTGCAGTTCCAGCCGCGAGAACTCGTATTGGTGCGGATGGCAGGGGATGGTGATGTTGTCCAGCACCCAGTCGTACAGCGGGCGGTGATCCTCGAATTCCAGCGTGCAGATGGAATGGGTGATGCCTTCCAGCGCGTCGGAAATGCAGTGCGTGTAGTCGTACATCGGGTAGATGCACCACTTGTCGCCGGTGCGGATGTGATGGGCGCGTTTGATGCGGTAGATGACCGGATCGCGCATGTTGATGTTGGGCGAGGTCATGTCGATCTTGGCGCGCAGCACCATGGCGCCGTCGGCGAATTCTCCGTTCTTCATGCGCGCGAACAGGTCCAGGTTCTCTTCGGCACGAACGGTCGCGATTCGGGCTATTCTTGCCGGGCTGGGTCAACGTGCCGCGATACTCGCGCATCTGCTCCGGCGTGAGGTCGTCCACATAGGCCAGCCCCTTGTTGATGAGCTCCACCGCAAAATCGTACAGCGCATCGAAATAATCCGAAGCCCAGCGCACTTTGCCGTTCCATTCAAAACCCAGCCAGCGCACATCGTCCTGGATGGACTGCGCATATTCGTCGCTTTCCTTCTCCGGATTGGTGTCGTCGAAACGCAGGTTGCACAGACCGTGGTAATCCCGCGCCAAGCCGAAGTTCAGGCAGATGGATTTGGCGTGGCCGACGTGCAGATAGCCGTTCGGTTCCGGCGGAAAACGGGTAACGATGCTCTGGTGTTTGCCGCTGGCGAGATCGCCGTCGATGATCGTGCGGATGAAATTGGAAACGGGTGCGGCGGAGACGGGTGCGTTGCTGCTCATTTTTGTCCAAAAAGTGTCGGCAATGAAGGTGGGGAATTCTACCCGAAAACGGCCCCTGCCACGGCGTAGCGCAAACCGTGTAAGGACGCCACTTATTTGGTAGAATCGCGCACTCTTTGAATTGGCCAGGCCATTGCAACTTTTCCGGAATAAACCACACGATGAATATGTTTAAACTGTTTAGCCGCGCCGCCGCTTTGGGCATCCTGATCGCGCTCGCCGTTCCCGCTCAGGCAGATGATTTGCAAGACGCCAATAAACTGTTCAAGCAAGGCCAGCACGCGCAGGCAATGGAGAAGGTCAATGCTTACCTCGTCACCAAGCCCAAGGATGCACAAGCGCGCTTCCTCAAGGGCCTGATCTACGCCGAGCAAGGCAACACTGCCGACGCCATTACGGTTTTCACCAACCTCACGCAGGACTTTCCCGAGCTGCCCGAACCCTACAACAACCTCGCTGTGCTCTATGCCGGCCAAGGCCAGTATGAGAAAGCCAAGGAAGAACTGGAAATGGCGATCCGCACCAATCCCAGCTACGCCACCGCGCATGAGAACCTGGGCGATATCTACGCCAAAATGGCGAGCCAGGCCTACGACCGGGCTTTGCAACTGGAGAAGAGCAACACCAACTCCAATACAAAAACCAAGCTGGCATTGATCCACGAACTTTTCAGCAAGAACACGCGCACGGCAGGCAAGCCGACCGGCGCCACAACGGTGGCGATTGCGGATGCGCCGCAACCCGCATCCAAACCTGTCGCCGCATCCGACGTTGCCGCCAGCGCACCGGTACTGGCAGCAGTTGAGCCGCCCAAACCTGTCGTCACAAAACCTGTCGTCGCCAGCACATCCGGCGCAGATCCCGCCGCGGAAATCCTGAAGTCCACCAAGGAATGGGCGGCGGCATGGGCGGCCAAGAACAGCAAGAAATACCTCGCGTTTTACGCCAAGGAATTCAAGGTGCCCGGGGGTGAAAGCCGCAGCGCGTGGGAAGCGCAGCGCAAGGAGCGTATCGCTGCTCCCAAATCCATCCATGTGGAAGTACGCGATGCCAAGGTCAAGCTGGCGGACGAAAATCATGCCAGCGTCAGTTTCAAGCAAACTTACCGCGCGCCGCACCTGAATGTCATGTCGAGCAAGACGCTGAACTGGGTCAAGGCCGACGGACAGTGGCTGATCGCAGAAGAACGCTCGGGAAAATAATCCATGTCCGGTCGATTGCTCGCACTGTTGTTGCTTTTGTTTTCCGCCCCCGTTATGGCGGGCGAGTCGATTTCACGCGAAATGGAAGACGGCATGGCCAGGAGCTTGCGTGCAGTCGGCGACAATCACCTGGATGTGGCGCTGAACGAAGTTGACTCTCTGCTCAAGATCAATCCCAATTTCAAACTGGCACAGCTGGTCAGGGGCGATCTGCTGCTGGCCCGCGCCCGACCGATCAGCAGTTTTGGCAACGCGCCCAACGCACCGCAGGCTCTGGTGCAAGATCTGCGCGAAGAAGCGAATGTCCGTTTGCAACGCACCCAGCAACAACAACCGATCGGCGTGCCCAAATATTTGTGGCAACTTTCCCCGCAGCAACATTATGCGGTGGTGGTAGACACCAGCAAATCCACGCTGTACCTGTATGAGAATGTGAATGGCGAGCCGCGCTACGTATCGGATTTCTATATCAGCGTGGGCAAAAAAGGCGCGGACAAGGTTTCCGAAGGGGACCAGAAGACGCCGCTGGGCGTGTATTTCGTCAACGGCCACCTGACCAAGGACAAGCTCACCGACTTCTATGGTCCAAATGCCTACCCGCTGAGCTACCCCAACGAATGGGACAAGCGCGAAGGCCATGATGGCCACGGCATCTGGCTGCATGGCACGCCCAGCGACACGTTCAGCCGCCCCCCGCGTGCCAGCAATGGCTGCGTGGTGCTTGCCAACAACGACCTGAACTACCTCGGCAGTCGTCTGCAGATCGGCATCACGCCCGTCATCATCTCCGACAAGGTCGACTGGATCGATGACGCGGATCGCAAGGAACATGCCGAGTTGCAGCACGAAATCGAACAATGGCGCAGCGACTGGGCCAGCCGCAACACCGAAGCCTATCTTTCGCATTACGCCCAGGACTTCTCCACCGGCAGCATGAAACTGGCCGCTTTCTCGCAGCAAAAGCGCCTGGTCAATTCCGGCAAGACCTGGATCAAGGTCAAGATGTCCAACGTCAGCATCTTCCCCTATCCCAGCCAGCCGAATCTGGTGGAAGTCAATTTCGAACAGGATTACGACAGCAACAACCTTTCCAACCGCATGAACAAACGCCAGTACTGGAAGAAGCAAAATGGTCGCTGGCTGATCGTCTATGAAGGAGGCGCATAAAATGAAATTGATACGTATCGTTCTCGCATTCTTGCTGGTCGGACTCTGTGTCCTGCCCGCCCAAGCCGCATCTACACCCGCAACCAAAGGAAAAATGAAAATGGTAAAACTGCATACCAACCAAGGCATCATCACCCTGCAACTCGACGCTGAAAAAGCGCCGGTCACTGTCCAGAACTTCCTCGACTACGTGAACAGCGGCTTCTACAACAACACCATTTTCCATCGCGTGATCCCCAACTTCATGATCCAGGGCGGCGGTTTCGAACCGGGCATGAAACAGAAGCCGACCAAAGCGCCCATCAAGAACGAAGCGGCGAACGGCCTGAAGAACGATACCTACTCCATCGCCATGGCGCGCACCGGCGATCCGCAGTCCGCCACCGCGCAATTCTTCATCAACACCAAGAACAACAGCTTCCTCGACTATCCCGGCCAGGACGGCTGGGGCTACTGCGTGTTCGGCACCGTGGTTGAAGGCAAGGAAGTGGTCGATGCCATCGGCAAAGTGAAAACCGGTAGCAGCGGCATGTTCCAGGACGTGCCGAAAGAGGACGTCATCATCACCAAAGCCGAAGTGGTTCAATAAGGATTCAGGATACTGGATACAGGATACAGGGATGAACCGTCCTCAACCTGTATCCCGATTCCCGTATCCCGTATCCTGATATGTCACATACCCTGTTCATTTCCGACCTGCACCTAAGCCAGGATCATCCGCTCAGCACCGCCTTGTTCCTGAACTTCGTCGCCGATATTTCGCCCGAAGCCGAGACTTTGTACATTCTGGGCGATCTGTTCGAGTACTGGGCAGGGGATGACGATTTGAACGACCCGTATCACGTGCGCATCACCGCTGCCTTGCGCGGACTGAACGATCGGGGCACGCGCGTCTACATCATGCACGGCAACCGCGATTTCCTGATGGAAGAAGAACTCGGGTCAGCCTGCAATGCCACCTTGCTGGACGACCCGACGCTGCTCGACCTGTACGGTACGCCGACCCTGCTCACGCATGGCGATGCGCTGTGCACGGACGATACGGAGTATCAAAACTTCCGCGATCAGGTACGCAACGGCAATTGGCAAACCCGGTTTCTGGCGCAACCGCTGGCACAACGCAAATCCCAGATCGAACAAATGCGTGTGCAAAGCGAAACGCAAAAAAGCGGCAAGCAAATGGAATTGATGGACGTGAACGCCAAGGCAGTGGAGGAACTGCTACGGCGGAACGGCTACCCGCGCGTCATTCACGGCCATACGCACCGTCCGGCAAAACATCTGCATCAAGTGGACGGACACACCTGCGAGCGCTGGGTGCTGGGCGATTGGGATAGCGGCAAGGCGGCGACGCTGCGTTGCGACGCACACGGCCTGGAGTGGGTCAATCTGTAATTCCGGACGCTACAAGAACCGATCCAGCAGCTTGCGACTGTGGTGGTCCATGGCGCCGACATCGCGAATCAGGAACGACACCCCGTAGGCATCGGTGATCAGCAGCGAGGCATTGGCGAGACGGCGGATATGGTCCTCCGCTTTGAGCAACAGTTCGGTATCGCCGCGATCGGTCGATACCTGCCACTTGCTCGGGGTGGCAAAGCTGGAGACCTGCCTGATGCGCGTGATTTCCGGCATGAATTCGCGCTGCGCCAATTCGGTTTCGATCACCGAGCGCGTTGCGTCCGGCAAGTCGCTCAATCTGTCTATCCAATACACCTCGTGCCCATCCTCACCAAGCAGTGACACGCCGCCGTCAGGCGCGCTGATGGGAAAGGCGCGCACGGGAATGACGCCTTCATGAATTTCGCCGTCCGCACCGGTATACACGAGACGGCCGGCTGTATTTCGGGTCAGTTCGAAGCCGTGGGTGTTCATGCGGCCTCCTCTTTTACGGTTTCCGGCGTATTTCCATTCTGGTCGTCCAGATCGATATCCACATTGCGTGCCTGCGCCTGATACAGACGGAAGTAGGCACCCTCGCGTTGCATCAATTCATCGTGGCTCCCCGTCTCGACGATTTCTCCCCGGTCCATCACCACCAGCCGGTTGGCTTTGTGCAGGGTGGACAGGCGGTGCGCGATGGCGATCGTGGTGCGGCCGCGCACCAGGTTATCCAACGCCTTTTGTATTTCCTTTTCGGTCTCGGTATCCACGGACGCAGTCGCCTCATCCAGGATCAGGATGCGCGGATCGATCAGCAGCGCGCGCGCAATCGAGATGCGCTGGCGCTCTCCGCCGGACAGTCCCTGCCCGCGTTCGCCCACCAGCGAGTCGTATCCGTGCGGCAAGCGCAGGATAAATTCGTGGGCGTGCGCGGCGCGCGCGGCGGCGACGATCTCCTCATGCGTGGCATTCGGTTTGCCGTAAGCGATGTTCTCGGCAATGGAGCCGAAGAACAGGAACGGTTCCTGCAACACCAAGCCGATGTTGTTGCGATATTCCGCGATCGGCAGCGATCGGATGTTCACGCCGTCGATGCTGATGGAACCCTCGCTCACATCGTAGAAGCGGCACAGCAGATTGACCAGGGTGCTTTTCCCGGAACCGCTGTGCCCTACCAGCCCGATCATTTCCCCGGGCTGGATAATCAGATTCAGGTTTTTGATGATGGCACGGTTGCCGTAGCGGAATCCGGCGTCGCGAATTTCGATGCGCCCCACGATGTGCTCCAGATGCAGAGGGTTGCTCGGCTCGGGCACACTGGAAACGCGATCCAGAATATCGAATATGCGTTTTGCGCCGGAAGCCGTTCTTTGTGTCGCCGAAACAATTCGGCTCATCGAATCCAGGCGCGTGTAGAAGCGGCTGATATAGGCCAGGAAAGCGGTCAGTACGCCCACGCTGATCCGGTTGTGCGTCACCTGCCAGATGCCGAACGCCCACACCACCAGCAAACCGACTTCGGTGAGCAGGGTCACGCTGGGCGAGAACAGCGACCAAATCTTGTTGATGCGGTCGTTGACGGCCAGATTGTGCCGGTTCACCTGGTGGAAGCGCGCCGACTCGCGTTTTTCCTGGGCGAATGCCTTGACCACGCGGATGCCGGGAATGGTGTCGGCCAATATATTGCTGACCTGCGACCAGACACGGTCGACCTTTTCAAAACCGGTGCTGAGTTTCTGCCGGACCGAGTGAATCATCCAGACGATCAGGGGCAGCGGTAGCAGGGTAGCCAGCGCCAGCCACGGGTCGATCGAGATCAGGATCGCCGTGGTCATGGCTATCATCAGCACGTCGGTGGCAAAATCCAGCAGGTGCAACGACAGGAACAGGCAGATGCGGTCGGATTCCGAACCGATACGCGCCATCAGGTCGCCCGTGCGTTTGCCGCCGAAATACTCCAGCGACAAATTCAGCAGATGATCGTAGGTGATCGTGCGCAGATCGGTGCCGATGCGTTCGCTGACGAGCGCAAGAATATAAGTCTTGGCCCAGCCCAGCCCCCAGGCGAGCAAGGCCGAGCCGAACAACCCCGCAAGCAACAGCCTGACCATGCCGTGGTCGATGGGCAGCCCGTTCTCATAAGGGATCAGCACCTGGTCCATGAGCGGCATGGTCAGGTAAGGCGGCACCAGGGTCGCGGCCGTCGACGCCAGCATCAACAAAAAGCCTGCGAGCAGCTGCCATTGGTAGGGTTTGGCGAAACGCCACAGGCGCAGCAACACCCAACTCGATGGCGGCTCTTCCGTTTCGGCCTCGCAGAAGGCGCATGTCTCCTGGTTACGGGGCAACTCGGCCAGACACTGCGGACATAATCTCGGCGGTTCATCGACTATGGGCTGCCCGTTCAGTACGTCAGCCAACGTCCGCTCGAACTGCCGCACAAATCGCGTGGCATCGGTGTCGCGTGCCATGGTATAGCGCCAGTGGACCAATCGCGTCCCGGAGGCAAACAATTCGATGCATCCGATTCCCGCGTGATCGCTTTGCCGCAGATTCACCCCCCCTCGCAACGGATAATCGCTGAAATCCAAAGCCGGCCATGTCAAGCAGATCAATCTCTGGTTTGTAAGCAGAATCAGCTGTTTGGCGTAATTCAGTTGCTCGTCCAGATTGATTTCGAGGTCAGCCCGGATCGTTTCCTGGGCGGACAATCGCCCTTGCAGTGCCTGAAGCCATGCATCGGGGATCTGACTGTCTGAAGAGAGGGGAAGAGTTGTATGAACGTTCACTATCGCCGAGTTTACTACAGTCACCATATTGGACAAACTGGCAACCCTCTGTAAACTGGGACCATGTCGAATATGTTACAAAACGGCGATCTCCGTAATCACCTATAACCACTTCACCCCATCAGGACAGATTGATGCAGTTTCTCAAGATTTTGCCGCTGCGCGGACCGAACATTTGGACCTATCGTCCCGTAGTGGAAGTCTGGTTGGATATCGGTATTCTGGAAGACTCGCCTTCCAACACCATTCCCGGTTTTTACGAACGGCTGACAGCATGGGTACCCACGCTGGCCGAGCATCGCTGCGGCATCGGCGAGCCCGGCGGTTTTCTGGAGCGATTGCGCGAGGGCACATGGCCGGGCCACATTCTCGAGCATGTCACCATCGAGTTGCAAAACCTGGCCGGGATGCAAACCGGTTTCGGCAAGGCACGCAGTACCGGTGTACGCGGCGTATATAAAGTCGTTGTGCGTTCGCGCAACGAGCAGGTAACCATCGCTGCATTGCATGCCGGCCGCGATCTGGTGATGGCCGCGATACGCAACGAATCTTTCGACGTCGCGGCGACGGTTGAACGTCTGCACAAGATGGTCGATGCGCTGTGTCTTGGACCCAGCACCGGGTGCATCGTGGACGCTGCCACCGAACGCGGCATTCCCTCGATACGACTGACCGACGGCAATCTCGTTCAACTTGGATATGGCATGCGTCAACACCGGATTTGGACGGCAGAGACCGACCAGACCAGCGCCATCGCCGAAGGCATTTCGCGGGACAAGGATTTGACCAAGAGCCTGCTGAGTGCGTGCGGTGTGCCGGTACCGGAGGGACGCGTCGTCGATAGTCCGGAAGACGCATGGGAAGCGGCGGAAGACATCGGCGTGCCGGTGGTAGTCAAACCGAGCGACGCCAATCACGGTCGCGGTGTCTCCACCGAATTAATGGCACGGGAAGAAATCGAGGCGGCCTTTCATCTTGCTGATGCGGAAGGCAGCGAAGTGATCGTCGAGCGTTTCATCCAAGGCAACGAGCATCGTTTGCTGGTGGTCGGCGGACAATTGGCGGCAGCGGCGCGCGGCGAATCGCTAATGGTGGTGGCGGACGGACGGGCGACCATACGCCAACTCATCGATACCCAGATCAACACTGATCCGCGGCGCGGTTCCAGCGAGAATTTCCCGCTGAATGTGATTTTGCTGGAAAAGGATGCGGCCGTGCGCCTGGAGCTTGAGCGGCAAGGCTTCAACGCGGATTCGATTCCAGCACAGGGCACGCAGGTGCTGATCCAGCGCAATGGCAATGTGGCGTTCGATGTCACCGATGAGGTGCATCCGGATATCGCCGCAACCGTAGCCCTGGCCGCACGGATTGTCGGCCTGGATATTGCCGGGGTCGATCTGGTTGCTAAGGATATTTCGCGCCCGCTCGCCGAACAGGGCGCTGCCATCGTCGAGATCAACGCAGGCCCGGGTTTGCTGATGCATCTCAAACCGGCCGAAGGAAAACCGCGGCCGGTCGGCAAGGCCATCGTCGACAATCTGTTCGACGCGGGGGATAGCGGACGCATTCCGGTCGTGGGCATCAGCGGCACCTACGGCAAGACTCTGGCCGCGCGTCTTCTGGCAAAGCTGCTGCACCTGCGCGGGCATTATGTCGGCCTCGCCTGCGCCGACGGTCTGTATTTCGCGCAACGCCAGATCGACCAACGCGACTGTGCCAATTGGGCCGCGGCACAAAAGGTTCTGTTGAACCGTAACGTGGGGGCTGCGGTGATCGAGAACGGCAGCGATACGATACTGGGCGAAGGCCTGGGCTACGACCGTTGCGAAGTTGGCATTGTTACCAATATCGATGCCACCCGGCATTACGGCAACTTCTACATTGAAACGCCCGAGCAGGTTTGCAACGTGCTGCGCACGCAAGTGGACGTGGTGCTGGAAAAGGGCGTGGCGGTCCTGAATGCAGACGATCCTCTGGTCGCGCAGATGGCGGAATTTTGCGACGGAGAAGTGATGTACTTTTCCCGGCATGCCGCCCCCGAGCACATTGCAACGCACTTGAAAGGACACGGACGCGCAGTGCTGGTGCGCAACGACGTCATCGTGCTTGCAGGTCGGAAACGAACAATCGGAACTGATGCCGTTGTCGCTCATACCGCTCCTGGCCGACGGCACCGACAAGACGCGGATGGATAGCGTTCTGGCTGCGGTTGCTGCGGCATGGGCGTTGCGTATCACGCAGGAATTGATACGTGCCGGTTTGGCGACGTTCAAAACAACGCCGGCTAATTCAAAGGAAATCGCCTAATGGATGTCTCACGCGTTCGCGCGCTGCGCGGCCCAAACTTGTGGAGTCGAAATACCTGCATCGAAGCCATCGTCCACTGTAGCGCGGCAGAGCAGGATGTCGCAAAGATAGACAAATTCGAGAAACGCATATGCGAACTGTTTCCGGAGATCGCGTTCCTGCAGATCGTCGGCCACAGTTCCGTCATACCGCTGGCGCGTGTTCTGGAATTGGCGACGCTGGGTCTGCAGGCACAGGCCGGATGCCTGGTCACCTTCAGCCGCACGACGGCAACTCTTGAAACCGGCGTGTATCAAGTCGTGGTCGAATATAGCCAGGAGCCGGTCGGACGCCGAGCTCTCGAGTTGGCACGGCAGCTATGCAATGCCGCACTGCACAATACCGGCTTCGATCTGGCGGCTGCCCTATCCGAATTGCGCGAACTGGATGAAGACGAGCGTCTCGGACCCAGTACCGGGTCTATCGTCGATGCTGCCAAGGCGCACGGCATCCCCTTCCGCCGCCTGACGCGCGGCAGTCTGGTGCAATTTGGCTGGGGCAGCAAACAACGCCGGATCCAGGCGGCGGAATCGGATCGCTGCAGCGCCATTGCCGAATCGATCGCGCAGGACAAGGAATTGACCAAGAAACTGCTGGAGGCCGTGGGGGTACCCGTTCCCGTCGGGCGTCCGGTAACGAGTGCCGACGATGCCTGGCAGGCGTTGTGCGAGATCGGTGCGCCGGTAGTCATCAAGCCGCAGGATGGAAACCAGGGCAAAGGTGTCACGGCAAACGTCGTGACGCGCGATCACCTGAACATTGCCTACGCCGCTGCCGCACAGATCAGCTCGCATGTGCTGGTTGAGCGCTATATACCCGGCTACGATTTTCGCCTGCTCGTGGTTGGAAATCACGTCGTAGCCGCAGCCCGCCGGGATCCGCCGATGGTGGTCGGTGACGGGGTGCATAGCGTGCGCGAGCTCGTGGAACAGGTGAACAGCGATCCGCGTCGCGGCGACGGACACGCAACGCCACTAACCAGAATCAGCATCGACGAGATCGCCATCGCGCGATTGGACGCCCAGGGATACAACGCCGGCTCCGTTCCGAAGAAAGGTGCGCGCGTCGTCTTGCGCAACAATGCCAACCTCAGTACCGGCGGCTCTGCAACCGATGTGACCGACGATGTGCATCCGGATATGGCCGCGAGTGCAGTAGCGGCGGCACAAATGATCGGCCTCGATGTCTGCGGTGTCGATGTGGTGTGCAACAGTGTGCTCAAGTCGCTACAGGAACAGGAAGGCGGCATTGTCGAGGTGAATGCCGCACCGGGATTGCGCATGCACTTGCAGCCTTCCTTCGGCAAAGGACGCGCAGTGGGCGAGGCGATCATCTCGATGATGTTTGCCAACGGCGAGAATGGCCGCATCCCGCTGGTGACGGTAGCGGGAACCAACGGCAAGACCACCACGGTGCGCCTGATCGCCCACATTCTGGGTTGCAGCGGACTGCGCGTCGGCATGACCAACTCGGATGGTGTGTATATCGAAGGCCGCCGCATCGACACCGGCGATTGCAGCGGGCCCAAGAGTGCGCGCAATGTATTGCTGCATCCGGATGTCGATGCGGCAGTGCTGGAGACGGCGCGCGGCGGCGTTTTGCGCGAGGGCTTGGCGTTCGATGTGTGCGATGTCGCGGTTGTCACCAACATCGGCATGGGCGATCATCTGGGACTCAACTATGTCAGCACAGTGGAAGACCTCGCCGTCGTAAAACGCGTCGTGGTACAAAATGTCGCCCCGCACGGTACGGCGGTGCTCAATGCCGCCGACCCGATGTGCGTTACGATGGCCGAAGCATGCCCCGGCAAGGTGACGTTCTTTGCGCGCGACCGGCAGCACCCGGTCATTGCCACGCGCAGGGCACAAGGACATCGCGTCGTGTTTGTTGCCGATGAGCATATAGTTGCAGCACACAATTCCGACGAATTCCGCATACCGCTATCGGCCATTCCGCTGACGCGTAACGGCACGATTGGTTTTCAGATCGAGAACGCAATGGCTGTGGTTGCGGCAACTTGGGCCTTGCAGGTGGATTGGGACACGATACGATCCGGTCTGGCATCGTTTATCAATGATGCGAAGACCGCTCCGGGTCGATTCAATTTCTTCGACTATCGCGGTTCCAGCGTCATCGCCGACTACGGCCACAATCCCGATGCGATCCTCGCCCTGGTCCCCGCCATTGAGAGCATTCCGGCGCGCAAGCGCGTGGTGGTGATCAGCGGCGCGGGCGATCGGCGCGATGTCGACATCATCCGCCAGACGGAAATTCTGGGAGATATATTCGACGAGATTATTTTGTATCAGGACCAATGCCAGCGCGGGCGCGAAAACGGCGAAGTGCTGGCTTTGCTGCGCCAAGGATTGACCCACGCCAAACGCGCCAAACACATCGTTGAAATCACGGGGGAGTTTCTGGCCATCGACACCGCATTGTCACGCCTGGACGCGGGAGATTTGTGCCTAATCCTGATCGATCAGGTCGAAGAAGCACTGGAGCATATTGGCAAGTGCATTGCCGACGCTTGACCGGCAATCCGAATGAGCGCAGCAGTTAAACAACGTGCTCCCAGCTATCCCCCGATTTCTTTTCGGGCATCAGCGTGCCGTGATATTCGAACAGGTGCATCAGGGCAGAAACAATGGGCATGGGAAAGCCCTGGCGGCCGCCTCGTTCATCGAAGATCGTTTTGCTAAGATATTCCTGCAACACGATGGATCCCCATAACTGCGCAATTTTGTCGCCCACTTTTGGGAATTTCTCCTGGACCAGGCAAAAATCGGCAGCGAGATTCGCCGGCAATACGGGAGCGGCAGGTACTTTGGGGGTAGCTATCTTGATGGTCATGGTCACGCCTCTTCTGAGTTCATTAACAAACACATCGATCACAACAGTGGTCAATCTAGCACCAAAGCACCTTCTTGGGTATATGCCGAAAGGCATAGACCGGCAATTATGCCTAGCTCCAATCGCTCCCTAACAACCAAAAAAGACTCGGCGACTGGCGGATGATTTGAATTTTTCAGACACTTCGCGCCGCAGCGAGGATAATCGCGCATGACCAAAATTACCCCGCCCTCCCCTATCTCCGCAGCCAGCACGACCGGACGCTCTTTCAACGAACTGCCGCTGTCGCCCGCGATTCTGAAAAACCTGCAGCAGCTTGAATACCTGACGATGACGCCGATCCAGGCGGCGAGCCTGCCGCTCACGCTGGCCGGACACGACCTCATTGCGCAGGCCAAGACCGGCAGCGGCAAGACGGCCGCTTTCGCACTGCCGCTGCTCATCAAACTGAACCCGCGCCACTTTGGCGTGCAAGCCATGGTGCTGTGCCCGACACGCGAACTGGCCGACCAGGTGACAACGGAGTTGCGCCGTCTGGCGCGCTTTGCGGACAACATCAAGATACTGGCGCTGGTCGGCGGCAGCACCATGCGCCCGCAGGCCGACAGCCTGGAACACGGCGCGCACATCGTCGTCGGCACGCCGGGCCGCATCATGGACCACATCGAACGCGGCAACCTTAAACTGGATGCGCTCAATACGCTGGTGCTGGACGAGGCGGACCGCATGCTGGACATGGGTTTCTACGACGATATCTCTTTCGTGGTGAAACAATGCCCGATGCGACGCCAGACCCTGCTGTTCTCGGCGACCTATCCCGAGGGCATCGCAAAGCTTGCGCAAAAGTTCATGATCAACCCGCAAGAAGTGAAGCTGCTGGAACAACACGAAGGCAGCAAGATCCGCCAGCGCTTCTACGAGATCAAGCACGAGGACCGTTTGCAGGCCGTCTCCGTCCTGCTCAAGCACTACCGCCCGGTCAGCACGCTGGCCTTCTGCAACACCAAGCAGCAATGCCGCGACCTGGTGGACATCCTGCATGCCAAAGGCATACACGCGCTGACGCTGAACGGCGATATGGAACAACGCGAACGCGACCAGGTACTCATCCAGTTCGCCAACCGCAGTTGCTCGGTGCTGGTGGCAACCGATGTGGCCGCGCGCGGGCTGGACATCGCGCAACTCGAAGCAGTCATCAACGTCGACGTCACGCCCGATCCCGAGATACACATCCACCGCATCGGCCGCACCGGCCGCGCAGACGAGGAAGGCTGGGCGCTGAGCCTGTGCACCCCCGCCGACATGCCCCGCATTGCCAACATCGCCAGGATGATGGGCATCGAACCCGAATGGCACACAATGGATTCGCTGCTAAACGAAAAGAAAGGACCACTG
This sequence comes from uncultured Pseudomonadota bacterium, assembly GCA_963718345.1. Taxonomy (GTDB): domain Bacteria; phylum Pseudomonadota; class Gammaproteobacteria; order Burkholderiales; family Gallionellaceae; genus Sideroxyarcus. The sequence continues at coordinate 60,994 of CAVQZH010000010.1, forward strand.
GTACCGCCCATGGTCACGCTGCAGATCCTTGGAGGCCGCAAAGAAAAGATCCGCCCCGGAGACGTGCTAGGCGCCTTGACCGGCGAAGCCGGATTCACACGCGAACAAGTCGGCAAGATCACCGTGACCGACATGTCGACCTACGTTGCAGTCACTCGCGACATCGCCCGCGAGGCAGTAAAGAGATTGTCCGCGGGCAAGGTGAAAGGCAAGACGGTAAAGGTTCGGGCGCTGGAGGACTGAACTTTCAAAGTTGGTAAATGATGGCGGCGAACGACTGCTTTGCGGCGATGAGAAACCATGAGTAGACTACCGCTTCCGGCCCAGACTGTGTAAAAACGCAGAACCACTGAGGTGAGAATCTTACCCCAAGATTCACACAGTTCAGGTTTTGCATTTCATAAGCGCAAATTGCGTGCGAGGCAAAAGGCCGTCAAGTCTTCATCGCTTCCATCAACCCAGCGGTTCCCAGAATCTTCATCATTCGCTTCAAGTTATACGCCAGTACATGCAGACTCATCTCAGTACTGACTCGTTCCATCGTCCTGGTCAGGAAATGCGCTGACCCCATCCAGAGCTTAAGCGTTCCGAACGGGTGCTCAACAGTCTGTCGGCGAATCCGCATGATGTCAGGGGAATGATCCAGTCGTTCCTGCATCGCATCAAGGATATCTTCATGCTCCCAACGCGTTACCCGACGTTCATGGCCAGGTGTGCACTGCATCTTCATAGAACAGGACTTGCAGTTCGAACTCCAGTAGCGATGCAACTTCAAGCCATGCTCGGTGTTTTCGCAACGCCAGATCAAGGCTTGTCCGGCAGGGCAGCGATATTCGTCACGCTTGGCATCGTAGATAAAATCAGCTCTGCCAAACCGGCCGGCGGCAGCGGCATTTGATGTTTCCGTCTTGGCAACATACACATTGATTCCCGCCTCATGGCTTGCCAGTATCTCTTCACTCTTGAAATAACCCCGATCCGCAATCGCGGTAAGCTCCTGTGTACCCATCGCATCTCGGGCTTGTATTGCCATGGAGGTCAGTTGATCCCGGTCTGATCCGATGTTGGTCACTTCATGCGCCACAATCAGGTGGTGTTTGGCATCCACCGCCGTCTGCACGTTGTAACCCACGATCCCGTTGCCCCGGCTCTTCATCGACCTGGCATCCGGATCAGTCAGGGATATCTGCTTATCCGGTGTTTCATTGAGTTTTACTTCGACTTGCTTGAGTTCACGCATTTGATTCTTCAGCGCCTCGATCTTGTCCTGCAGGCGTTCTGTCCGGGCTTCTGCAATGGAGGGCTCTTGCCGGTCTGCGGTATCGAGTGCCGTCAGATAACGATTGATGCTGGATTCGATTTCTTCCATGCGCCGTTTCAGCTTGGCACTGGTGAAGTTGCGGTCGCGGTTGTTGGCCGCCTTGAACTTGCTTCCATCGATGGCAACCAGTGCATCCGTAAACAGACCGAGCTGCTGGCACAGCACCACGAACTGGCGGCAGACGCTGCGTATGGCTTTGCCGTTGTCCTTGCGGAAATTAGCGATGGTCTTGAAGTCCGGTATCAGGCGTCCAGTCAGCCACATCAGTTCTACGTTACGTTGAGCTTCACGCTCCAGGCGTCGGCTGGATTGAATGCGATTGAGGTAACCGTAGATGTATATCTTGAGAAGTATTGCGGGGTGGTATGCGGGTCTGCCAGTCTCTGCTGGTTCGACTCCTTCGAATCCCAACTGACCGAGATCCAGTTCATCCACAAAAACATCGACGACTCGGACTGGATTGGTATCTGCCACATAGTCGTCAAGGAGTTCAGGTAACAGAGTCGCTTGATTCCGGTCCTCGCCTTGAATGAATCGCTTCATGTGACCACTCCCACAAATACACGATACTTCCATTAACGCATCACCTGATTCTACGTGTACACTTTCGCTACGTTTTTACACAGTCTGGGCCACAAGCCGACGTTCGCGGTTGTCCTCCAATTTTAATATTCGACACTAAATTTCTTCGTCAAAGGGGACGGAATGAAACGATTAGCATGGAGCATCAAAGGCAGGAAAATAGTGAATAGCGAAGCTATCAATCTCAGGTTTTTGTTTCTTGCTGCGCTACTGATTCCGGCTTTGGCCTCTGCCGAAGATGCGAGTTTTCCATGCAACAAAGCGAGTTCAAAAGTTGAGTTGAGGATTTGTAACTCACCTTATGCCACCCTGAAGCAATTAGACAGAGAGCTTGCCAATTGGTACAAACGCGCACTTAGCATGACCCAAGATGCAAGCGCACTCCGTTCTGACCAACGCAGATGGCTACAAAGCCTAGATTCTTGCATAACAAACGAGACCGTCGAACCCCATCAATTTGTATGCGATGGCGTTCTCGATACAAATGAGAAAACTCAATGCTTTCGAGACTTCTGCTTGGTTGAAAAGTATACCGAACGTACTCGTTATCTTAATTCGTTGACCACACAAGGTGTGGTAGGTAGATACGTACTTTCAAATCATTGGCCTAATGGGATACATGAAAATATTGACTCTATGGTCCCCGAGGATGCAAAGCTGTGTAAATCAATTGAAGCTGCTCTTTGGACACTTGGCCCCCTTGAAAAACCATTGACTAAACAGAAACCTATTAGTGAATCTTTGGAGCAGGCAAGGGTTTCGTGGCGTCCGGTTGCAAAGCCTGAACTGTTGTCAATTGCACAATCGCTCGAAAGAATAGTAAGGAAACGTTTGGGCCGTAGTACCGATATTGTCGATTCCGATGAGTTTAAGAAAAAAATGGCAGAGCGAATTGCATCGGGCGAACTCAGTATCTCACTGGCAGATACTCAAGCATACGTTACGGCTCTCACAGAGGCTGAGAACAAAACAATTTCAGTACTGCGTTTTCAGAGATGGTCAGATATAAAGAAAACCACAAACCTTGATATCTTTTCGCAAGTGGAATTCTTTCGTGTAGATAATGGAGATTTATCTACTGCCCAACCTATCGGAGATAGAGCTGACGCATTCGTAATTGATGGAAAACTCTATTTTGATGAAGTAACTGAACGTGGGTTTGATGATAAGTGGAAATCCTTGCCAAACCCTCAACCTGAAATCTTCATCTACAAAGCGTATTGGTATGACTCGGCCCACACAATGCTCAAAAAAGCGTGTCACTTACTTTATGAGCAAAAGTCTACTAAATAGACATTGAATGACCGTCCGGTTTGGAGAAGCCGCCATGACCGCTTCGGGTTAGCGGACTAAACCGCTCCGCGGTATTGGGCGCTTCGAATTAGAAGTTGTGGATGATTGACAGAGCAGCACTGTTCCTTAAGTTGAGAAGTGAGGCAATCCGCCTCATTTCCCGACAGGAGCAGAATCATGAACCCAACGACTCAAACCATCAGTCCGTTGCGTCAACGCATGATCGACGACATGCGGATGCGCAAACTCTCCCCCAAGACACAAAGCGGTTATCTCCGCGTAGTCAGTCTATTTGGCGGTTGGCTTGGCCGATCTCCCGACACGGCCAGCGCAGAGGATTTGCGACGCTATCAGTTGTTTCTGGTTGATCGCGGCATCTCGCCGATTTCACTCAATGCGGCAATCACCGGACTGAAGTTCTTCTTCGAGAGCACACTTGATCGCGCCGAGTTAATGAGGTTCATGCAGACGGTGCATGTGCCACACAAGATTCCGGTGGTATTGAGTCGTGACGAAGTGGCGCGCTTGATTGGCGCTGCTGGCAACCTGAAGAATCAGACCGCGCTGTCAATTGCCTACGGCGCAGGGTTGCGCGTCAGCGAGGTGGCGGCACTGAAGGTCGGTGATATCGACAGCCAGCGCATGACACTGCGCATCGAACAGGGCAAGGGTAGCAAGGATCGCTACGCCATGCTCTCGCCGGTGCTGCTCGAATGCCTGCGCACCTGGTGGCGCACTGCGCGTGCCGAAGGCCGGATGCTCAATGGCGGCTGGTTGTTTCCCGGACTGAATCCGGTCGATCCGCTCAGTACACGTCAGCTCAGCCGAATCATCCACGCTGCAGCAGATGCCGCGAAGATCGACAAGCGTATCTCGATGCACACCCTGCGCCACAGTTTCGCCACCCACCTGCTGGAGCAGAAGGTAGACATCCGCGTGATCCAGGTCCTGCTCGGGCACAAGAAACTGGAAACGACTGCGCTGTATGCCCAAGTCGCCACCGACATTCTGCGCGAAGTGGTCAGCCCACTGGATATCCTGCCTCCCGTGTGATTGCGATGTAGTTCAAGATCATCGTGCGTCCCGCACTGGAGGTCGCGGATATCTTCCGCGCCCACGGACCCGCTTGGCGACAGACTCAGTACTCTCACCTGAGTCTGGGCCAGCTCAAGGTCATGTCGGCCATCGAGCAGTGCCGCAGTGCGGCGCTGGGAGGACATGTGTTGCACTGTCCCGCCTGTGCGCATGACGAGATCGCCTACAACTCCTGCCGCAACCGGCATTGCCCGAAGTGTCAGGCGAGTGCAGCCAAGCGTTGGCTCGAAGCCCGTCAGACCGAACTGTTGCCGGTGGATTATTACCATGTAGTGTTCACCTTGCCAGCCCCCATCAGCGCCATCGCGTATTACAACAAGACGGTGATCTATCGCCTGTTGTTCGAGATCGCCGCAGAGACGCTGCGCACCATCGCCGCCGATCCCAAGCATCTGGGCGCACGGATCGGGGCAACGCTGGTGCTGCACACCTGGGGCTCGGCGCTGACGCATCATCCGCATGTGCATGGCATCGTGCCGGGCGGCGGTCTGTCATTTGATGGGGAGCGTTGGGTTGCCTGCAAGCCGGGTTTCTTCCTGCCGGTACGTGTGCTGTCGCGGCTGTTCCGCCGACGCTTTCTCGAAGAGCTCAGTCAGGCACATCGCACCGGCCAGTTGCAGTTCTTCGGCGAGTACGCGCAGCTAAGTGATGTGGACGCCTTCGCCGACTGGCTCGCGCCGATACGGACGTGCGAATGGGTGGTGTATGCCAAACGCCCGTTCGCCGGACCTGCGGCTGTGTTGGCGTATCTGTCGCGCTATACCCACCGGGTGGCGATCTCCAACTCGCGACTGGTTGCACTGGACGAGCGCGGCGTGACCTTCAAGTGGAAAGACTACCGTGCCAAGGGTGCGACGCGCTACAAGACCATGACCTTGGGGGCGGACGACTTCATGCGGCGGTTCCTGCTGCATGTTCTGCCCGGAGGCTTCCACCGCATCCGCCATTACGGGCTGATCGCCAATACCGGGCGGCGGGAGAATCTGGCTCGGGCGCGTGAGTTGCTGCATGTCGCACCGGTGGAATCGAAAGAGATGGATGTGTCGAACGAAACCGTTCAGCCAACGTTCGTCTGTCCAGACTGTGGAGCGGCGATGATCGTTGTCGATACCTTGGTGCGCAAATATCTGATTCGCGCACCGCCTCAACATCGAGGTGTGCCATGAGCAGCTTTACTCGATACCAAAACTGCCATCGGCCCGAGCCGGTACGGGGAACTGTTGCCTTGTGGTGCAAAACCTTTGTTTCTTGCTCGCTGATGCAACGAGAAATTCAGCATGTTCGGTTCGATAGGAGTTACCTGGATGATGTCATGGTCAGACAGATCGCCTTGATCGCCATGTCATTCGACAGAGCGAGAACTCAAATCCCCATAGACCGGCGCCAGCAATAACACGCATCGGTACTCCCCGCGGTTTCCTCCCTTATGGCTTGTCCGACGCCTGCCCGCACAGGGCTGTTGTATCATCACGGCTCTGCGTCTGAGGGCAGGCATCTGACAACCCTTAATAATTTCTGCCGGTCGCCAACGTCTGCTTTCAGGCAATTCAATTCCAGCAAATCATTCCCTTGATTCAATCAATCGTACCAACTCCGCCCCATAACTTGGCGCCGCCCGCGTCCAGATAAGTCAGGTAAGCGCGCAAATCAAACTCCAGTTGTCCATAATCCGGCTCCATATGTCGGCATAACTGATAGAACGCCTTGTCATGCTCGCGTTCCTTCATATGCGCCAGTTCATGCACCACGATCATGCGCAAAAACTCCGGTGGCATTTCCTTGAACACTGTCGCAACGCGAATCTCGCGCTTGCTCTTGAGGTTGCCTCCCTGCACCCGCGAGACGGTGGTGTGCGTGCCCAGCGCGTTCTTGATGACGTGGAGTTTGCTATCGAACGCCACCTTGCTCAATTGTCCAACGTTGCCCAGATATTCGCCTTTTAGTTCCTGTACGTAGTCATATAGCGCCCTGTCCGTGCGTACTTCGTGAGCAAGCGGATATTTCTGTCGCAGAATGTCTGCGAATCGATCTTGCCCGATCAACTGCTGCACTTGTGCAACCAGCACAACCGGATAACCGGCTAGATAATTCGGTGGGGTTCTGGGACGCATGAGGAATTCAATAGGGTGAGGTCGTGAGTATTACTAGCTTCCGGTTTTAGCAAAATTTGTGTCGTCGCCAAATGGATACCATGGATCAGGATAAGGCATGGCTTTCAATGAACATGCCCAGCGTCAGTATAAGACCGCGCAAAAACTTCGATAGCACTACAAATGGAACGGTATTGTTCACGTACTGTTATTCATGCCTGCCGCCGCGTCAGGCAGACTTGACGGAGAGTTTGAGTCTCAAACCTGATAAGTTGCAGGACAAGCGACGACAACTCGAAACTGATGCCGCTCGCGTCACTCGTCCCGGATTGCGCAAACGTCAGATTGCCGGTGTCGGTTTCTTTTTGGGTTTCTTTGCTTCCTTGTTCTTTCTTTGCTGTCCTTTGGCCATGGTCATTCTCCTTTTGTTGTGGAATTTACATAGTAATACGAACTCCAAGCTTGCGGTGCAAGTAACATACCGTCAGGCCGTTCTGCCATAACGGCTTGCAGGTGGATCGCATTGACTATCCGGTTAGACTCCGGGCGAAAAACCTTGCCAGGTATGCAATTGGGACTCAAATAAATCCTGATTTTCCTGCATACTGGCAGCCGTATTGAAACTGGTCGTTGGAGAAAATTGATGGATCAAATCAGCTTTGAGGGCGTCGAGTTGCTGCCCGACACCTTGCCTGTAAAGCAACTTTTCATCTTGTTGCACGGCGTCGGCGCCAAGCCTTCCGATCTTTTGCCGTTGGCGAACAAGCTCAGGGCCGCGTTCCCGAACGCCGCCTACCTGCTACTGCAAGGTTCCTACCCATTCGATGGCGGCGGCAGCGGGCGCCAATGGTTCTCAATCAGCGGCGTGACCGAAGAGAATCGCAAGTCGCGCGTGACCGAGGCCATGCCCGGGCTGCATGCAAAAGTGAAACAAGCCCAGGATCGCTTCAACATTCTGCAATCGGACACCGCCTTGATCGGTTTTTCCCAAGGGGCGATCATGGCTCTCGAATTCAGTATTGCGCATGACGGCGGCGTGGGCAGAGTCCTGGCTTTTTCCGGCAGATTCGCGCAGCTCCCGGAAAAAGCGCCCGAGCTGACCACCCTGCACTTGCTGCATGGAGAGAGTGATCCGGTTATTCCGGTCGAGCACGCCCAGGCCGCATTCGAAAGACTGATGGAACTGAACGGGGATGCCACGCTGGATCTCGCGTCATCCGTGGGTCACGAAATCAATGCTGCGCTTGCCGACCGCGCGATTCATCGCTTGCAAACCTGTATTCCGCTGCGCAGCTGGAAAAAGGCCTTGGACGGCGCGTAAAAAATAGCCATGAGCCTCAACCCGCTTAAGCCTTTGGTCATCTCGCCCTGGGCACCGCTGCAACATAAAGTCTTCCGCATGTTGTGGATCGCGTCGATCGTGTCCAACATCGGCACCTGGATGCACGAGGTCGGCGCCGGCTGGCTCATGACCTCGCTCTCGCCCACTCCCCTGATGGTGGCGCTGGTGCAGGCCGCCACCTCCGCTCCGGTATTCCTGCTGGCACTTCCGGCGGGCGCACTGGCCGACATCGTCGACCGGCGGCGTTACCTGATCGCCTCGCAAATCTGGATGCTGTTCGCGGCCGGTACCTTGGGCGTGCTGACACTGGCTGGAATAACAACAGCGCCGATTCTGCTGGTGTTCACTTTTGCGCTCGGCATCGGCACCGCGATGATGATGCCTGCATGGGGCGCAATTACGCCGGAGCTGGTTCAACGCGCCGAGTTGCCGGCGGCTATTGGCTTGAACACGA
>CAVQZH010000011.1:0-33279 GCA_963718345.1 uncultured Pseudomonadota bacterium
GGTGGTGCACACCACTGGGCACGTCTGCTGCAAGCCAAAGGCTACACAGTAAAGTTGATTGCACCCCAGTTCGTCAAACCGTATGTGAAGAGCAACAAGAATGATGCTAACGATGCAGAGGCGATCTGTGAGGCGATGAGTCGCCCCAATATGCGCTTCGTATCGATAAAGACCGTTGAGCAGCAGGATATCCAAGCAGTTCACCGAATCCGTGCTGAGTTGATGGGACAGCGAAATGCCAAGGTCAACCAGATACGGGGCCTGGTATCTGAATATGGTCTGGTTGCGCCTACACAGGTATTGCATTTGCGTGAAGCGATACCGGAATGGTTGGAAGATGCGGAGAACGGATTGACGGGCAGGTTCCGCAGGCTACTGAATGGGGTGTGGGCTGACTTATTATCCTTGGATCAGCGCCTGAAGGAACTCGATCAGGAGATCACTGTGCTTGCTACGGATCCTGTTGCACAGAGACTACAACAACTGCGTGGAGTCGGCCCTATGATTGCGACGGCCTTGCTTGCCACAGTGGGAGATGCATCACAGTTTACCAATGGAAGACAAATGGCCGCCTCGCTAGGGCTGACACCGAAGCAGAATAGTTCGGGAGGTAAAGAGAAGTTACTCGGCATCAGCAAGCGTGGCGATTCTTATGTCCGATGTCTTCTGGTACATGGGGCACGATCGATGATCAACGTGTCGAAAGGAAAAGATGATCGGTTAAGCCAGTGGGTGATACGTATCGCAACCACACGGCATCCGAATATTGCTGCGGTTGCAATGGCAAACAAGACGGCACGGATTGCCTGGGCGATGATCAGGAATGGATCAGATTACCAACCAGAGTTAGCAGCAGCTTGAGAAGTGATTTGAAACAGTAAACGAGCGTCAATATAAGGAGCAAACCAACTACGATTGCAGAGTAAGCCGCTTGATGGCAAACAGGTCGAACCGGCGCTGACAAAACCCGAGAATGTCCGAGGCTAAGAGCCCGTAGGAACGATAGGGAGCCAGCGCGCGAATAGCCCATTAGGGTCCAGCGTCTCTCACAGAGATGCAGTAGTTAGAGACCGGATATACGTGAGCAGTCGAACCCACCGCCAAAAAAGGAATACTTGCAAACGAGGTGGAGTCCATATACGGACATTAGCGGTAGCGTCAAGAATCTAAATTCTTCTTCAAGATAGTACGGCTTCGTTACTAAAAGCATTTTCCCCAACAACAATTTTATATTTCTTTGTTTTGTTTGCCACTCCGACTGCGACTGATAACGACTTTATATCTGGAAGATTCGGCTGACCTACCAAGATCGTTGGAGTGTAACAACAATCTTACATTATTCCCTCCATACGTAATCGGGTGCACCTACAAATTACTCGGGAATATTTTCAAGATATATACCTTCCTAACCTATTGTCACTAGCTATCTTTCTGCTTTATTGCAGCCAATATTTGAAAATAGGTATAGATCTTCTTTCATGTTGTTTTTACAAACGCGCTCGTGTAGGGTTCGCCCCTGACGCCAGCTAGCGGTTTATCCCATGCGGCAATCGCATCGAAAGATGCGAATACATAAAACTAAAAAAGTCCGAGGGAAACGCCCATGGTGAAAGCCATCAGAGTCGCTCGTATTGTCGTTCGTGCCTGCGGAGCATCAATCTGATGCTTCGTCGATTACTTAATAGCGCATTCAATATACTAACTTGGGAGCTTTCTCGGCAACCGAGCGTCTTCGCGTATCCTGAAGTAGACGACACTTTGGCTGTAGGAGCAGTGTGGGTTTCGAACTCCATGCCTTACCTGCCTAGTCGATCTTTAGTCAGCATCATTTCATACTTGTTCAGAAAACCATACAGTTCTACGTCTAACATATTTCTGCATGTGCAGTTTTTAAGTTCTAACAAAATGTGAGGAACAAATGCGTTTAATTTCGACAACACTCGTACGTGCTGCACTTGCGATTACATTGCTATTTCTTACGGCCTGCGGAGCCGGATCACCTCCGGGAACTCGGAATGGAAGCGGAGCTGGATCGGCACCTAGTGGAGGAACAGGTGGAGGAACAGGTGGAGGAACAGGTGGAGGTCTCACCCTAACAGGGACAGTTTCACTATTTGCGGGAAGCATGACTGGCACACCTGGCATGGCCAACGGCACCGGGACGGCGGCACAGTTTTACGGTCCCAATGGCATAACCTCAGATGGCACGAATCTTTATGTTGTAGACCAACTTAACAACCAAATCCGGCAGATTGTCATCGCCACGGGCGCAGTAACGTTGTTTGCCGGAAGTTCGACTGGCGCTGCAGGTTTAACCAATGCCACTGGGACCGCTGCTCTGTTTTATCACCCTATTGGCATAACTACGGATGGCACGAATCTCTATGTGGTTGATACTGGCAACAACGAAATCCGACAGATTGTCATTGCGACTGGCGCGGTAACACTACTTGCTGGAAGCCCAACTGGTGCTGCGGGCTTAACCAATGGTATTGGTACAGCAGCACTATTCCACCAATCAAATGCAATAACCACAGACGGCACCAACCTTTATGTGGCAGATTACTACAACAACGAAATCCGGCAGATTGTCATCGCCACAGGCTCAGTAACGCTACTTGCAGGAAGCACGACTGGTGCAGCAGGTTTTACCAATGGCCCGAGAACTGCTGCTCTATTCAATAATCCGAGTGGCATAACCACGGATGGCACAAATCTCTATGTGGTTGATTCTACCAATAACGAAATCCGGCAGATTGTCATCGCCACGGGCGCAGTAACGTCGCTTGCTGGAAGTTCGACTGGCGCTGCAGGTTTAACCAATGGCACGGGAGCCGCTGCTCTATTTGATAGACCAAATGACATTACTACTGACGGCACAAATCTCTATGTGTCGGAGAATCTCAATAATGATATCCGAAAGATTGTCATAGCCACAGGTGCGGTAACGTTACTTGCCGGAAGCCCGACTGGCACTGCCGGCTTAAATAATGGCACCGGGTCGGTGGCTATGTTTAACGATCCTGCTGGCATGACCATAGTTGGAACGAGCCTGTATGTTGCTGATTGGAACAATGGTGGAATTCGGCTAATTCAGTGAACAATTAATTGAGATGTTGAACGAGTTTCAGGAAGCAAGGCGCGATGGCTCTATGCTTCGTAATATCGCACTCAGATTACGATGGTTTTGTTTGGCCCTTGACTACCGGCCGACTAATGGGTGTCCGTTATGGGGAAGGCCGGCTGTCCGCTGTGGGTTAATGGACTAAACCGCTCCGCGGTATTGGGCGCTTCGAATTAGAAGTTGTGGATGATTGACAGAGCAGCACTGTTCCTTAAGTTGAGAAGTGAGGCAATCCGCCTCATTTCCCGACAGGAGCAGAATCGTGAACCCAACGACTCAAACCATCAGTCCGTTGCGTCAACGCATGATCGACGACATGCGGATGCGCAAACTCTCCCCCAAGACTCAAAGCGGATATCTCCGCGTAGTCAGTCAGTTTCCGGTTGGCTTGGCCGGTCTCCCGATACGGCCAGCGCAGAGGATCTACGAAGTTATCAGTTGTTTCTGGTTGATCGCGGCATCTCGCCAATTTCACTCAATGCGGCGATCACCGGACTGAAGTTCTTCTTCGAGAGCACACTTGATCGCGCCGAGTTAATGAGGTTCATGCAGACGGTGCATGTGCCACACAAGATTCCGGTGGTATTGAGTCGTGACGAAGTGGCGCGCTTGATTGGCGCTGCTGGCAACCTGAAGAATCAGACCGCGCTGTCAGTTGCCTACGGCGCAGGGTTGCGCGTCAGCGAGGTGGTGGCGCTGAAGGTCGGTGATATCGACAGCCAGCGCATGACACTGCGCATCGAACAGGGCAAGGGTAGCAAGGATCGCTACGCCATGCTCTCGCCGGTGCTGCTCGAGTCGCCTGCGTACCTGGTGGCGCACTGCCCGTGCCGAGGGCCGGATGCTCAATGGCGGCTGGTTGTTTCCCGGACTGGATCCGGTCGATCCGCTCAGTACACGTCAGTTCAGCCGAATCATCCACGCTGCAGCCGAGGCCGCGAAGATCGACAAGCGTGTCTCGATGCACACGCTGCGCCACAGCTTCGCCACCCACCTGCTGGAGCAGAAGGTAGACATCCGCGTGATCCAGGTCCTGCTCGGGCACAAGAAACTGGAGAACGACTGCGCTGTATGCCCAGGTGGCCACCGACATTTTGCGCGAAGTGGTCAGTCCACTGGATATCCTGCCTCCCGTGTGAGCGATGTAGTTCAAGATCATCGTGCGTCCCGCACTGGAGGTCGCGGATATCTTCCGCGCCCACGGACCCGCGTGGCGACAGACTCAGTACTCTCACCTGAGTCTGGGCCAGCTCAAGGTCATGTCGGCCATCGAGCAGTGCCGCAGTGCGGCGCTGGGCGGACATGTGTTGCACTGTCCCGCCTGTGCGCATGACGAGGTCGCCTACAACTCCTGCCGCAACCGGCATTGCCCGAAGTGTCAGGCGAGTGCAGCCAAGCGTTGGCTCGAAGCCCGTCAGACCGAACTGTTGCCGGTGGATTATTACCATGTAGTGTTCACCTTGCCAGCCCCCATCAGCGCCATCGCGTATTACAACAAGACGGTGATCTATCGCCTGTTGTTCGAGATCGCCGCAGAGACGCTGCGCACCATCGCCGCCGATCCCAAGCATCTGGGCGCACGGATCGGGGCAACGCTGGTGCTGCACACCTGGGGCTCGGCGCTGACGCATCATCCGCATGTGCATGGCATCGTGCCGGGCGGCGGTCTGTCATTTGATGGGGAGCGTTGGGTTGCCTGCAAGCCGGGTTTCTTCCTGCCGGTACGTGTGCTGTCGCGGCTGTTCCGCCGACGCTTTCTCGAAGAGCTCAGTCAGGCACATCGCACCGGCCAGTTGCAGTTCTTCGGCGAGTACGCGCAGCTAAGTGATGTGGACGCCTTCGCCGACTGGCTCGCGCCGATACGGACGTGCGAATGGGTGGTGTATGCCAAACGCCCGTTCGCCGGACCTGCGGCTGTGTTGGCGTATCTGTCGCGCTATACCCACCGGGTGGCGATCTCCAACTCGCGACTGGTTGCACTGGACGAGCGCGGCGTGACCTTCAAGTGGAAAGACTACCGTGCCAAGGGTGCGACGCGCTACAAGACCATGACCTTGGGGGCGGACGACTTCATGCGGCGGTTCCTGCTGCATGTTCTGCCCGGAGGCTTCCACCGCATCCGCCATTACGGGCTGATCGCCAATACCGGGCGGCGGGAGAATCTGGCTCGGGCGCGTGAGTTGCTGCATGTCGCACCGGTGGAATCGAAAGAGATGGATGTGTCGAACGAAACCGTTCAGCCAACGTTCGTCTGCCCAGACTGTGGAGCGGCGATGATAGTTGTCGATACCTTGGTGCGCAAATATCTGATTCGCGCACCGCCTCAACATCGAGGTGTGCCATGAGCAGCTTTACTCGATACCAAAACTGCCATCGGCCCGAGCCGGTACGGGGAACTGTTGCCTTGTGGTGCAAAACCTTTGTTTCTTGCTCGCTGATGCAACGAGAAATTCAGCATGTTCGGTTCGATGGGAGTTACCTGGATGATGTCATGGTCAGACAGATCGCCTTGATCGCCATGTCATTCGACAGAGCGAGAACTCAAATCCCCATAGACCGGCGCCAGCAATAACACGCATCGGTACTCCCCGCGGTTTCCTCCCTTATGGCTTGTCCGACGCCTGCCCGCACAGGGCTGTTGTATCATCACGGCTCTGCGTCTGAGGGCAGGCATCTGACAACCCTTAATAGGAACCGACTTTCAACTACGTCTGCTTTCGGGCAACTCATTTCCGGTTGTATGAAGACGATGCCGTAACAGCGATAGCAGCGATCTGACAATTGGTGTCAGATCAAGTTTGAGCCCATACATTTTAGATTTAGCAACTTCCAGAACGACCTTGTAAAGCTGACTTGCGCAATCAAGTGGTGCGTAACTCCGCCCGTATGCTGATTTGTTGTGCGGAAAATTCTCAGCGACGCTCTGCAGAATTATTTCAACTATATGTTTAAATGTGAGAATAAATTGCGGCATGCAATCTGCTTTAGTAATGCTATGGATCTATCCACTTTGCATTACTAAAGGAGAGCGTCATGATAAAAAGCAAGTTTCTCAGCTCGTTTATCCTTGCGGCTATTTCTTGGGCAACGATGATTGGTCGAATGCCAGTAATGTACTTGGGCATATACTTGCGTAGTCTATTTACATGAGCGTTGCGGTGAAAATATTCAGATTCCTGCTAATCATTGGGTCTATGCTGGTCTTGACGGCGGCGTTTGCCGACACTCCGCAAGATGAAGATATTGAAGTAAAGGTGCAGATCAACGGAGACAATGTGAGTGTTGACCTAAGTCTTGTTGTTCCGGCAACTCGCCAGCAGGTTTGGACCGTACTTACTGATTTTGAACACATGTCCAGTTTTGTCTCCAATCTGAAGGAGAGCAAAGTGATTGGGACCTCCGGATCCGCATTGAAGATATTCCAGCGTGGCTCGGCAAACTACGGGCCGATCGACTTTCCGTTTGAGTCGACACGCGAAATACAGTTAACCCCTTTCGATAAAATTCAATCGCACATGATCAGTGGCAATGTGCGCAGAATGGATGGTACAACTCAGTTGGTGGAGGAGGGGGCCGGAACCAGGATTGTTTACCACATGGATAGTATTCCCGGATATTGGCTTCCTCCGATAGCGGGAAGGCAATTCATCGAGCACGAAACCCGGGCGCAGTTCCAGGAATTGCGCGATGAAATATTAAGAAGAAAATCATCATCGGTTGTCCTGAATAACTGACCCGGAACACGCTGCGCAGCCTGTCTACAGGTGGGAAGCGGACATCGTACCAGTGGCCGTCGTGTTATTGGTGAAGGTTGGCCCAGAAGCGGATCCGGATTACAAGCGTTTACAGCTGCCACGAACAGATTTTGTTCGATAGAATATTGGCGTTCAACGTGACTGAGATAAGAGCCTTCAAACTGATCTATGCCAGAAAAACCACAATCGAATGATCGTTCGCCAGAACATACTAAGGTTCGCTTGAAAAATCAGGCCCTGTTATTTTACGGCAGGATTCTGGACGCTATCGTCACAGCATTGGTCTTCGTCATGGTACTGACTCTAATCGGCGCATTGGCAGGATTGGTACTTGATTTTATAGAAGCTGCAAACACTTTCAGTAGCGCAGTGTCCTCCCATAACATTGCTCATGGAATCGTTGATAGCCTTGACCGAGAGTTAGTGATCGATGTTTTGTCAGTTTTTGTTCTAATTGAATTGTTTCGCACCTTCACGGATTATCTGGAGTTCCGTCGGGTGCGTCTGCGAGTTCTTGCGGAAGTGGGTATTGCGTTTGTATTGCGCGAGGTTTTTATCGGTCTATATGATCACAGGATAAATTGGACCGAAATTATTGCGCTTTCCATCCTGCTCGCGGTACTGGTGACAGCACGGATTGCTGCGGTGCAATTTCAGCCTCAGGGCGACAACGCTGAATAGTTAGTGCAATAGAATTACTATTTCGAAGATGCGGTCTGCCCGTATTGGGCACTTTTATACTGCCATGCAGACATCAGAAATGTTTGCCCCGTGGGGATTGCAAAGTGAATGGTGGAGACTTTATGAGTACAAACCTTACACGCCGAGCATTTTTGAAGACAGCCAGTTCTGTTCTGGTTCTGATACCGGTTGTTGCTTTTTCCAGACGAGCAATGGCGAACACCAATTCGAAAATGCGGACGGAATTGAAATACCAAAACTTGCCGAAGGACAATATGAGCTGCTCCACTTGTCTAGAATTCATTCCAGGCAAGACTGAGAAGGATCTGGGTAAATGCAAGGTCATTCCGGAGGACGATGAAATATCTCCCAACGGCTATTGCACAAAATGGAACACCATGTAGTGTCTGAGTGTGGACTCAAGCAGGGCTGCCTTCAGTGTCAAAAAGCAGCATGGTCGTTTCACCGTCGATGTCGGTAATCTCGGCTGTGCTCAACTTGCCGTTGCCGTGATAAGTGTAACGGTGTGCGAGCTCGATCTCGCCGTAGGCGAGTTTGTCGAATCCTGTGAGCCTGTCGTGCGCGTCGAAATAGCCTTGAAAGTAGGTATTGCGATTCTCCACCTCGGAAGGTTGTAGTTCGTTGACCAGCTTGAATGGCAACTTCACGCCGGTGTAAGTAACAAAGAACCGGGTGTTGCCCCGGTTCTCTTTGCTCGTGGCACCCATGCAGCTCAGGCGCGCAGCAGGGCTTTGGCAAGCCGCTCCGACAACTGGTCGGCGCTGAACTGAGGTTCGTTGGGCGGATACATTTCATCTTCGATGAAGTTGAAACCGTTCGCTTGCGCCAACGCGAGCAGCTCGCGCACTTTTTGGCAGGCGATGAGTTTGTCTTTCAGTTCTGCATCTGCCTTGGCTTTGTCTGAAAATCCCTTGATGTCTTTGATTGCCATGTGTGTCCCGTTTATTTTGGAGTAAATGAAACAACGGGAAGCGATTTGTCCCGTTTTTGTCGGTTGAAATATCATTTTTCAACCTTAATGCATCAGGCAGCAAATTACATGCCTGATGCCGGGCGGGGATTGATGCGGCGTTACGGGTTGCCTATATCTGCCGCACTTTGATATTCAGCGTCTGGATGCGGTAGGCGATCTGGCGCGGCGTCATGTCGAGCAGGCGCGCGGCTTTGGCTTGCACCCAGCCGGCCTGCTCCAACGCCGCGATGACCTTCTCGCGTTCGTCCAGGTTTGGATCGTCGAGATCCAGCTCCTGGATCGGGCCGCGATTCGCCGATATCTTTTCGTCGATGCCGGTGAGCAGGATGGCATCGCGGTCGATGACGTTGCCCTCCGTCATTACGGAAGCGCGTTCCAGGCAGTTCTCCAGTTCGCGCACGTTGCCCGGCCAGTCGTGATGCATCAGCACGCGCAGCGCAGCGTCGGTCATGCTGAGCGTGCGACCTTGGCTGGTGCCGACTTTCTCGACCAGAAAACGCGCGATCTCCGGTATGTCTTCCATGCGGTCGCGTAGCGGCGGCAGGTAGAGCGGCATGACGTTGAGGCGGTAATACAAGTCTTCGCGGAAGCGGCCTTTTTCCACCTCCGCTTCGAGGTCTCGGTGAGTGGCCGCGACTACGCGCACGTCAACTTTGATGGTGCGTGTTCCACCGACGCGCTCAAGTTCGCCTTCCTGCAAGACGCGCAGCAGCTTGGCCTGGAACGAAGCGGATATTTCGCCGATTTCGTCGAGGAATACCGTGCCGCCTTCGGCCTGTTCGAAGCGTCCCTTGCGTTGCGCTACGGCGCCGGTGAATGCACCTTTCTCATGACCGAACAATTCGCTCTCCAGCAATGTCTCCGGCAAGGCTGCGCAATTGAGTTTGACGAAGCTGCCGCGCGCACGCGGCGAGTTGTAATGGATAGCGTTGGCGATCAGTTCCTTGCCGGTACCGGTCTCGCCGCGTATCAGCACGGTGGTGTTCCACTTCGCCACCAGCCGCACCTGTTCGAAGATGCGGCGCATGGATTGGGTATGGCCGATGATATTGTCGAAGCCGTATTGTCCGCGCACGGTGCGGCGCAGCACATCGCGCTCTTCGACGATCTCTTTCTTTTCCTGCGCGACTTCCTGCGACAGCCGAACGCTCTGGCCGATCAGGTTGCCGACCATTTCCAGGAAGTGCTGGTATTCGCTGAGCTGCTTGGTGATGCTGGGGGCGGGTTGCGCCGCGAGTACACCAATTACTTTCTGGCCGACGCGGATCGGCACACCGACAAAAGCGCCTTGCGGGTTATAGATGCCCATGCGGCTCAGGAAGCGCGGTTCGTCCATGATGCACTCGACCACAATGCTGCTACCGGTCTTGAGTATGGTGCCAACCACGCCTTCACCGGGCAGGTAGCTGATCTCTTCGGTGACGGCGTCCGATACGCCGTACACCAGCGATACCTGCAGTTCCCCGCTGGCAGCGTCGATTAGACTCACCATGCCGCGTTCCAGTGCCACGCCTTCATGCAGCGCGTGCAACACACCGTCCAGCGTTTCCTTGAGGTTGAGCGAACGCGACAATACTTTGCTCACTTGATACAGCGTGTCCAGTTCGGAACGTAGCAGGTCGAGTTCATGTCCGGCCCTTCTTTCTATGCGCTCATTTGACATGGTTATTTCCCGACGCAAAAGGCAGTTGCACGCGTACGCGGCAACCGGTGTGGTAGCCAGGATCGATGTCGATGGTGCCGCCGTGGCGCGTCACCACTTCCTGCGCCATGGCCAAGCCTAGACCCAGGTGTTGCCTTGCTGCGCCCTTGGTGGTGAAAAACGGCTGGAATACTTTGTAACGCAAATCGTCCGCGATGCCGGGCCCGCTGTCTTCGACGAACACTTCGACATGGTCGGGGCGCGAAGTACAGGAGAGCCGCAATTCACGTTGTCCGCCGCGACGTTCATTCACCGCTTCGATCGCATTCGACACCAGTTGTTTGAACAGGTTGGTCAGTTGCACCGGATGTCCGGTCACCACTGAAGAATCGTTGGAGGGAGACCATTCCACCACGATGCCAGCGCCGAGCAGGCTGGAGGTGGTGAGCTTGAGCACGTCGGCCAGCACTTCGTTGACGATTGACCGGCTGCATTGCTTCCTTGCCCTGGTCCGGAATGCAGCCGCGCAGCGTTTCCAGCACTTCGCGGCTCTTTTGCATTGCTTCTTCAATTGCGCTGGCGGCAGGCAGGTCGCTGCCCGCTTCGCGCCGGCGTGCCCATCATGTTGGCGGCAGCACTCAGCATGTTGAGCGGGCCTTCCAGCTGGTACACCGCACCGGCCAGCGTTTCGCGCAAGCCTTGTATGCGTTCCTGTTCCGATAGCAGCGCGCGCAGGCTGTTGATGCGCAACGCTTCCTGCTGGCGTTTGAGTTCGCTGATGTCCTGAATGGTGAGCAGCAGATAATGCCTGCGTTGCGGGTCGTAGAACGCGTCCGCGCCAACATCGTGTTCCTCGAACCAGGAAATTGCACAGGAGAACCAGCGTGCCGGGGCGATTGGATATTTCGATGAATATTTCGCGCGCCGCGATATTGCGATGCTTGTCGTACGCTTTGGCGAATGCATCGCCCATCTGCGCACGCAGTGCCGCGAGCAGTCTCACCGCCGGTTCCTTGCCGAGATCGCCGATCAGTTTTTTGTATTCCTGATTGTCCAGCAGCACGTGCTCCTGTTCGTCCAGCAGCACGATGGCGACCTGCGCCGCGTCCACCACGGATTCGATCAGCGTCTTCTGGTTTTGCACCTGCCGTTCCAGGCGGTGCACTTCGGTCACGTCGCGGTGCATGCCGAGGTAATGCGTGGTCAGTCCTTCTTCACCCACCACCGGCGTGATGGTGACATCGGCCAGATAACGGTTGCCGTCCTTGCGCTTGTTGACCAGCAGACCGTTCCACGGGCGCTGCCGTTTGATCTGCGCCCATAGTGTTTCGTAAACGATCTTCGGTGTGACGTGGTAGGACAGGATGGATTCGTTGTGCCCGAGAATCTCTTCCGGTCCGTACCCCGTGATGCGTTGGAACGCCCCGTTGGCGTACAGGATGTTGGCACGCGCATCGGTGATGGAGATTGCCAATGCAGCCTGTTCCACCGCCTGACGGAAAAGATGCGTCGGTACGTTGCTGCCGCTGTCCTGCGCGGAGGCTTGTGGTGTCGGTTCGGGTGGAGCGGGTGGCTTGGCCATGGTGGTTCCAGTTCATGTGTACAGGCTTAGTTCAGCAATATCTGTGCCGATCATTTTCCGTTCCGGCTCAATGCTGTCAACGGCAGGCGGGTTGTCGTGTTTGCTACATCGGCGCGCGGTACGACCTGACAATGACAAAGGTTTTGTGCACCTGAGTGGTGCACTCCGGCATCAAGCGCCTGATTTTGTGCGGCTCCGCTGCTCCGTTCTGTTCTGGCACGGCGCTTGCACTAAGGAGCACAGGAGATTATCGATATGCGTGAATGATTTGCACATGCGCGATTGCTGCTGCGTCCAGTACCGTGCTGGTGAACAACGTGGTGCTGGTGAAATTCCTGGGGCTGTGCCCGTTCATGGGTATCTCCAAGAAAACCGATACCGCCGTCAGCATGGGACTGGCCACGACTTTCGTGATGACGATGGCCTCTGCGTCCTGCTGGATGCTGGAGCATTGGCTGCTGGTGCCGCTGGGCATGGTGTACCTGCGCATCCTGGTTTACATCCTCGTCATCGCCGTCGTGGTGCAGTTCACCGAGATGGTGGTACGCAAGACTAATCCTGCGTTGTACCAGGTGCTGGGTATCTACCTGCCGCTCATCACGACCAATTGTGCCGTGCTGGGCATTCCTCTATTGACTACACAAGAGAAGCTGCCTTTTGTGAACAGCTTGCTCTATGGCTTCGGTTCGGCCGCCGGTTTTACGCTGGTGTTGTTGCTGTTCGCCGGACTGCGCGAACGGCTGGCGCTGGCGCAAGTGTCGCCTGCATTCGCCGGTGCACCGATTGGTTTCATTACGGCCAGCTTGCTGGCGTTGGCCTTCATGGGTTTTGCGGGTTTGGTTTAACGGAGAAAGAAATGTTCGTCGCTGTCGTCAGTCTGACTATTCTCGGTTCGGCCATGGGACTCTTCCTTGGCTATTCCGCGCGCAAGCTCGAAGTTGAAGGCAATCCGCTGATCGCAGAGATACAAGCCATTCTGCCCGGTTCGCAATGCGGCCAATGCGGATTTCCCGGTTGCGCCGGTGCGGCACAGGCGTTGGCCGATCGTACTGCGCCCGTGACATTGTGCCCTCCCGGTGGCCGCGCCGTGGTGCAGGCGCTGGCGCTGAAGCTGGGTGTCGAAGCCAATCTGTCGGACGTGAAAGATACTGTGCCGATGGTCGCGGAAGTGAAGGAAGAGATATGCATTGGCTGCACGCGCTGCTTCAAGGTATGTCCTACCGACGCCATCATGGGCGCCGCACAGCAGATGCATTCGGTGTTCCGCGAGGCGTGTACCGCCTGCGGAAAGTGCGAGGAAGTCTGCCCGACCGAGTCGGTCAAGCTGCAGCCGATCCCGGTGACGTTGCACGGCTGGTATTGGCACAAGCCGGTTGTACAGACACTGCAAAACGTTCCAGCGTGAGGGGTGCAGTATGAGCAGAGAGCAGGGGCCCCACGTGTGGGGACGTGAACGTCCGCGAATGCTGCAAAGCATCCGGTTCACTACATGTCGAATGTCGCTTCATTTTAATGAGGATGCTTCATGAAACTGTTCAGATTACGTGGCGGGGTGCATCCGGTAAGCCGCAAGGAATTGGCGGCGGAGCGCGCCATTCGCGTCCTGCCGATGCCCGAACGTCTCTACGTGCCGTTGCTGCAGCATGTGGGCGCGCCTGCCCAGCCGTTGGTGAACGTGGGCGACAAGGTATTGAAGGGCCAGCTCATCGGCGCCAGCCAGGGTGTGATTTCCGCTCCCATCCATGCACCGACTTCGGGATGCATCATCGCCATCGGCGATTTTCAGGCAGCCCATCCGTCCGGACTCACCGCGCCGACGATCACCATCGAAGCCGACGGCGAAGACCGCTGGATAGATACCGAGACCGTAAGCGATCCGTTTGCGCTGACGCCGGACCAGGTCGCGGCGCGCGTGGCCGCAGCCGGCATCGTCGGCATGGGCGGTGCGACTTTCCCTTCGGCGGTGAAACTGAATCTTTCGCGCAAGAACAATGTGCGCACACTCATCATCAACGGCGGCGAGTGCGAACCCTACATCACTTGCGATGACCGGCTCATGCGCGAACGCGCGGAGGCAATCATCGAAGGTGCACGCCTCATTTGCTATGCGGTGGGGGCAGTCGAAGTCATGGTCGGCATCGAGGAAAACAAACCGGACGCATTGGCGGCCATGCAGGCTGCCGCAAACGGCACGGAAGTCAAAGTGATTGCCGTACCGGCGATGTATCCAATGGGTTGGGACAAGCAAATGATCCGCGCGCTGACCGGGCGCGAAGTGCCTGCCGACGGGCGTACTGCCGACATCGGCGTGCTGGTGCACAACGTGGCGACGGCTTACGCCGTGCGCGACGCGGTGCGCTTCGGACGTCCGCTGGTGTCGCGACTGGTGACGGTCAGCGGCGGCTCGGTGGTCGAGCCGGGCAATCTGGAGGTGCCGATTGGAACTCTGGTTGAAACGCTGTTCGAGTTCTGCGGCGGTTTCCGCGACAAGCCGGCGCGTCTGGTATTGGGCGGGCCGATGATGGGAATCCAGTTGGGCTCGACCGCCGTGCCGATGGTGAAGGGTAGCAGCGGAATATTGGCGCTGACCGCCAGCGAGATCGCCAGTGCCCAGCCCGCCGCCTGTATCCGTTGTTCCAGTTGCGTACGCGCGTGTCCCGTCGGCTTGTTGCCGCTGGACATGGCTGCCCATATCCGCGCCGGAGATTCAAAAGGCGCGGTGGGGCTGGGCCTGAAGGACTGCATTGCCTGCGGCTGTTGTTCGTTCGTGTGCCCATCGCATATTCCGCTGGTGCATTACTTCAACTTCGCCAAGGGCGAATTGATGGAGCAGGAGCGCGTGAAGCTGAAACAGGAAGCCACCAAGAAATTGGCAGACGCCAGAAACGAACGCATTGCCCGCATCGAACGCGAACGCGCTGCAGCCGCAGCAAAACGCAAAGCCGCGCGCGAGGCCAAAGAACGTGCCGCAAAAGAAGCCGCAGCCAAAGCCGCAACGGAGACCGCATGAACCCAATCGCACATTCCCCGCACGCACACGCCCCGGTCAGCATCGGCAAGGTGATGGGCACGGTATTGCTTGCACTGACTCCCGCCACGTTGTTCGGATTCTGGCTATACGGCTGGCCCGCGATCAACTTGTGGGCGGTCGCACTGATATCCGCCATCGTCGGCGAAGCCTTCGCGGTGCATTTGCAGGGGCGTGCCGTGAGACCGGCGCTGATGGACGGATCCGGTATTTTGACTGCCTGGTTGTTGGCGATTTCCCTGCCGCCGTTCGCGCCGTGGTGGATCGCCGTGCTGGGCAGCCTCTTCGCCGTCATCATCGGCAAGCAGGTATTCGGCGGCTGGGACAGAACCCGTTCAACCCGGCGATGGCGGCGCGCGTGATGTTGCTGATCTCGTTCCCGCTGGAGATGACGACCTGGGTTGCACCGGCACCGCTGGGTTCGGCGCATGCACCGGGTTGGCTGGCAAGTTTGCACATCACGTTCCTGAGCCAACCCATAGACGGCATGGCCAGCGCTTCGTTGCTCGGTCATGTGAAGACCGAGTTCACGCGCGGCGTCGGTCTGGATCAGGCGCTGGTCGGTTATTACGCACCGTTCGATGCGCTGTGGGGCAGTCGTGCCGGCAGTCTGGGCGAGACGGCGGCGGTGCTGATACTGATCGGCGGACTGTTTCTCATCGCGCGCCGCATCATTACCTGGCATGCGCCGGTCGCCATGCTGCTCGGTGTGGCGGTGCCCGCGCTGATCTTCAACATGATCAATGCCAACCATTACGCCGGACCGATGTATCACTTGCTGTCGGGCGGTTTGATGCTGGGCGCGTTCTTCATCGTGACCGATCCGGTGACTTCGCCCAACACGGCGACCGGACAATTCATCTTCGGCTTCGGTTGCGGCTTGCTGACCTGGATCATCCGTACCTGGGGTGGCTACCCGGAAGGCGTGGCCTTTGCCGTGATGCTGATGAACACCGCAGCGCCGCTGATAGACCAATACGTCAAGCCGCGCATCTACGGCCGCGACCGCAAGGGCGTGTCGGTGCCCGCAAATAAAGGAACATGAGATGAGCCTCGAACAATTACGCGGCAAGCTGTTTTATCAGGGGCTGTTGCTGGGTGCGGTGGCGCTGCTTACCAGCGCGGCTCTCGCGCTTGCGGCGCATGTAACCGAAGCGGATATCAAGGCAGCGGAAGCGGCCGACCTCAAGCAATCGCTGACGCAGGTCTTGCCGGGTGAATACGACAACGATTTGCTGAAAGATACCGTCACCCTGCCGGGCACGGACGGTGACGTGCTGGTATACCGCGCGCGCCGTGCGGGCAAGGTTGAAGCCGTGGTGTATCGCATGATCGGTCACGGCTATGCCGGGGCACTGGTGTGCGTGATGGGCGTGTCGCGCGAGGGCAAGATACTCGGTGTACGCGTCATCAAGCATGCGGAGACGCCGGGGTTGGGCGACAAGATCGATCCCGCCAAGAGCAACTGGATACATTCGTTTGAAGGCAAATGGCTGGGCGAACCGGTGGCGGAAAAATGGGCAGTCAAGAAAGACGGCGGCGTGTTCGACCAGTTCGCCGGAGCAACCATCACGCCGCGCGGCGTGGTCAAGGCGGTGAAGCAGGGACTGGAATTCTTCGGGCAGAATCGACTGGCTTTGCTGGATGAGGTCGGAGCGGAAGGAGTGAAAAAATGAGCGGAAATTACGGACGCATCGCGCGCGACGGGTTGTGGGACAACAACATCGTGTTTGCGCAGATACTCGGCATGTGCCCGACCATGGCCGTGACCAGCAGCGCCACTAACGGACTCGGCATGGGCTTGGCCACCACGGTCGTCTTGCTCGCCTCGAACGCGATCATTTCTGCAGTGCGCGATCTGATCAGTCCCGACGTGCGTATACCTGTATATATCGTGCTGATTGCAACACTGGTGACGCTGGTGGATGTGAGCCTGAATGCGTGGGCGCATGACTTGTACAAGGTGCTTGGGCTCTACATTGCGCTGATCGTCGCCAACTGTGCCGTGCTTGGTCGCGCCGAGGCGTTTGCCGCCAAGGTGGGCGTCGGCGAAGCAGCGATGGACGGTCTGATGATGGGATTGGGTTTTACGTTTGCACTGACGCTGATCGGCGGTATCCGCGAAGTATTGGGCGCAGGTACTTTGTTCGCCAATGCTCATCTCTTGCTGGGGCCGGCTTTTGCGTTCCTGGAAACGACGGTCATCCCACATTACAAGGGATACTTGCTCATGATCCTACCGCCCGGCGGATTCATGGTTCTCGGATTCCTTTTGGCGGGCAAGCGCGTCATTGAAAGCCGCCGTGCGGCCCGTGCAGCATCTGCGGTGGTACCGGAAGCGGCTGCAAGTTAGAAAAATCCCGTTCGTCCTGAGCTTGTCGAAGGATGAACGAGGCATCAAGCTACGTGTCATTTGTCGCTCACCCTTCGACAAGCTCAGGGCGAACGGCTAGATTAGGGAGTACGAACAATGCAAATCGGCGTCGCTTATTCCGAACCCGCGCAGCAACTGTGGCTGCGTATTGAAGTGCCGGATGAAACCACGGTGCAGCAGGCTATCGAGCAATCGGGGATCCTGGGCAAGTTTCCGGATATCGATTTGACCAAATGCAAGCTTGGAATCTTTGGTAAAGTTGCAGAGTTGGACGCGGCACTCAAGCCCGGCGACCGCGTGGAGATCTACCGCGCCATCACCGCTGATCCGGCCACTGTTCCTCGCCGCGTGATAGCCGGGGAGGATGACGAAGACTAAAGTAAGGAACAGGATGGAATCCTCCGCTGCACTGGAACTCGCGAAACACACCCTTTTAGTATTCGGCATCATCCTCGGCATTGGAACATTCTCCGGATTAGTGGCGCGCCTGCTTCGGGTACCCGACGTGGTGGTCTTCCTGCTGGTCGGCATGCTGATCGGTCCGGGTGTGCTGGGCCTCGTAGACATCAAGGCGGACTCGACCGTCAACCAGTTGATCCTCATTTTCGGTTCCAGCTACATCCTTTTCGACGGTGGCGCATCCATCAAGCTCAAGGTATTGAAAGAAGTGTGGATCACCCTGCTGGTGATCGCCACCATCGGTGTGTTGATCACCGCCGCCATTACCGGCTTGGCAGCCTACTATTTCCTCGGCGTGCCATTTATCGTGGCCTTGCTGCTGGGGGCGACGCTTGCATCTACTGACCCTGCGACCCTTGTTCCTGTGTTCAAGCAAGTCAAGATCAAGGAACGCGTCGCCCAGACTGTGATGAGTGAGTCGGCGTTCAACGATGCGATGGGTGCCATCGTCACTTTTACGGTTTTGGGCGTAGCCATGGGCTCGGGCTCATTCTCTGTTGGCGATGCCGTGGCGGGGTTGCTCAAACAATCCGTGATTGGAATCGTCATCGGTGGCGTGCTCGGTTATCTGGCCGCAGTACTGACCTCGCATGAAAAATACAGTTTTCTGCAAGACTTCGCGCCGGCAGTCACTTTGATGGCAGTGATCGGTGCCTACATGAGTGCTGATGGACTGCAAGCCAGCGGCTTCATGGCCGTGTTCGTATTCGGCATCGTGATGGGCAATGTGGATTCGCTGGGATTCAAGCAAACCGAAAGCGAAAGCCACCAGCTGGAAGACTACGTCATGACCACCGCATTTATCATGCGTTTGTTCATTTTTATCCTGCTCGGTACCCAAGTTGACTTCGGCCTGATGAATCAATATTTGTGGGCAGGTATCGGAGTTGTGGTTGTGTTCATGCTGGTAGCGCGTCCGGTCACCGTGTTCCTGTGCGCGCTGCCGGATCGCCGCGCCAAATGGAGCTTGAAGGAAATGCTGTTCATGTGCTGGACGCGCGAAACCGGCGTGATTCCCGGTGCGCTCGCCGGCATGCTGACGGGCATGAAGGCGCCTGGCGCGCAGATCATTGCCTCGGTTACTTTCATCGCCATCCTGATGACCATCCTGATCCAAGCCACGACCACCAAATGGCTGGCCAGGAAGCTTGATTTATTGATTGAAAAGTAATCTCAAGAAGTATCAAACTTGAAGGGAGGGTACGGTTTCGTACCCGCTCTTTTTAATATGCACGACCAGCGCACTGTCCATCATTGCCAGATGCGTATCGAACCATTCCGGCAACCCTTCTTTCACATAAGCGCGTACCAGCGGCAAGTGGCCGCGTTTCAGGCTGCGGTTGAGTTGCTGCAACTCGCCCAGAACGCGGTGATGTTCCCCTTCGTGTTCCGGTAGTCCGCGGTATTTTGAGGCACGCATCAGCACGCCTTCTGCCTTGAAATGCGTAGCGGTGTGATTGACCAGCGCCTGGAACAGTGCCGGAAATTCTGCATTTCCTGCAGCGATAAGCGCGGCGACTTGTTCGATGAATTCACGATGCGTGGCATCCATCTCGTCCATACCCAGCGGATGGCGCGTGTCATCCCATACCGCCAGATGCTTGCTCATGCGGCTGCCAGGCTGCCGTTCCAGCTCTGTGCGGCGGTCAGGAAATCTGCTACATCTGCATTGACGATCTCGATGCCCATCTTGCCCAGGTAGCGTTTCTCCTTGTCGGTCGGATGAGGGATGAGCGCCCAGCCCGCGGGTTTGTCCGCGCCGAAGATGACGTCGGAGAACACCATGCGGTCCGTATCGCGGTTCATGCGCATGCCGAGCAGCAGGTAGCGTTTGTTCTGGCGCATGCGTTTGACGAACGAAGGGATGGCAAAGCCCCCCATCAACTCGGTGATGTAATCCACGAAGTCGGCGTCCGACGCGATGTAGTTCGATTCCGGCAACGGCGTGCCCAGCGGCTTGAACAGGATCGGCAGACTGGTATCCACCGCTTCCTGTTCGATGGCGGTATAGCTGGTGCCGTCGTATTTGAAGAGGCGAAAGCGGTATTCCTTGCCGGACATGCGCGCGATGCCGACGATCAGCGTGTGTGGTGTGGATGCATATTGCTTCTGCAATTGCGTGTCGCGGTTGGCGTCGATGATGTAGGGCAGCTTTTGCTGTGCCAGCCAGGCATGTAACGCGGAAGTGCTCCACTGCGTATCGCGATAAGTGGTGTCGAGGAATTTGTTGACTGCTGAGCGGCCGCGCTTCAACTCCACATTCATGGCTGCACGCGGAAATTCGAACATCAGCTTGGGTGCCATCGGCTGGCCGTTGTTCATGGCGATGATCAGGCTGTCGCTGTCGGCCGGGATGGCTTTGCCCGTGGCCGGATCGATTACACCGTTCAATGCTCCGGGGCCCAGGTAGGGAATGACGCTGCCATCGGACAGTCCGGTAAAGATGGATTTTCGAAATTGTGGTGCTCATGGGATGACTCCTCTTGTGATTGATGAGCAAATCATTCGCAATAAACGGGCCAGAACGCCGATCCAGCATTGGCGCGGGCTGCGGCGGGGCAGGGATTGGAGCAAATGCGACAAAGTCGAAAACCTTGTAGTACAAGGGTGCGGGGGTAGGGTAAAGATAGAGCTTGGAAAGCAACTGGAAATGTCGCTAGTCCAGGGTATTTTTGGTTACAGGTGTCTTTAAACTCCGCATTCTAGATCAGTCAGCTAATTTCCCGACTTCGCCTCACGTAGGAATATCGAGTGGTTTAACGGTCATTTTACACAGCGCAATTAAATATTCTGTATATAGCGCTTTAGCGCAAAACTCTACATATTGGAGTTACTTACTTGATTGGGGGCTTAATGAAATACGTGATCGTCGGCGTGATTGCATTGACTGTTTTGGTGGCTGCAGGCCCTGCGTTGGCAATCGACATGCCACCGCTTGCTAAGAAGAACAATTGCGTAGCTTGCCACGCCATAGACAAGAAGATAGTAGGCCCGGCATGGATGGATGTTTCCAAAAAGTACAAGGAAGCGACCAAGTACACGTATCGGGGAAGCGAGTATCCCTTATTTGATGGGCTGATAATGAAAGTTTCCAGAGGCGGTTCCGGAAGTTGGGGAGCCGTGCCTATGCCTGGCAATGCTCCTGCAGTAAAGGATGCAGACATCAGGGAATTGGTTCAATTCATACTGGGATTGGCGAAGTAGAAGCGGCGTTAACTCTGCAATGATTGGTCAGACTATCGTCATATATGCGTGAAATTGGGAGAGCACGTTGAAATGATCGTATTTGGCGTGCGCCTGTTTAACCTCAGGTACGGCGACGGCCATTTGTTTACTTGCCAGAAATACATGTCGGGAGCGCAGAGGCAATTCATGAAAAGTATCATATATATGTTAGGTGTCGTCGTTATGACGATGCCATCTTTTTGGGCGATAGCGCAGCAGTTCCCCCAAGAAACAGGCATTCAAAATGCCCAGCATTACCAGCCGGGATTCGTTGATGCAAAAAAGAAGATAGCTCAACGGATTCAGGAACGAATCGGCAAAATGGAGAAACGTCTAGGTTGTGTACGAAACGCGCAGGACACAAATGCTCTTCATGCTTGTTTCCCAGTGCACATGGAACGCACCCAAGATCATCCGGGTAATGGCCAAGTTAGCGAATTTGGTGATGGTGACGACGATGATGATGACGATGATTAGTTACGTCGTTTGATGAATAAATATTAATACCTGAATACTGGTGGTCATGATCCCTTGGTCTTTAACCTGAGCTTGTAGTTAATGAAGATGAAGGTATCTTTTTCGTTGAGCTGCATGACCGAAACTGGATTCTCAAGTCCGTCTATACGTACCGCCCCGGGGATTCCCAATGATCTCTTCGTTTCAACAATGGATTTTGATATTGATCCAAGGAGTTGTCCCCTGTATTTTTCCGGATCATATAGACCAAGTGTGGTATTGCCTAAATCAACCTTGGTTTTATCCCCAACAGGAACCGCTGTAACCACTTGAAGGATATTTCTTGTGACTGCAAACACGGTTGTATTTGGTTTCAACGCTCCAAGAATATAGAGTTTTACGGAAGATCCAGCATCGTATCCGGAACCACTGAATGAACCGAATTTAGATTTCTCGCGTGGTGAGAGCGAAACAACTCCGGGCACTAGCGACAGATCCGGATGCTGCTTTATTCTTTCTGAAATAGCCCGCAGGGTCTTCTCTATCTCGTCAGAACGCATAACGGGATCATCCAGGCCGTTTTGAACGCTTATTGGAACAGCCACAAAGTCGGCTGGGACTTGAATTCTCACGGCAGGAACATCGGGGCTATATCCAAACGCTATTACGGCCGAGGCGCTGCCGGCATAGGCCGGTGGTGTCAAAAGCAACAATACAAATGCCGTGATGATTGTCTTCATAAACTACCCCTCAGTAGAGCTGATTGTTCAATGCCTGCACCACGCAGAAAAAGAATATAGGTCGCCGGTCTTGTTTGCACGTATGCGAATATGGTGCCGTGCTTGGTCCGGCATTTGCGGTCAGCACAGTGTGCGAGGTCTCAATACGCCGCGAGACTCACCTCGTACAACCCACCGATCACAGTGTACTCGTCTTCACCCTGCAGCATTCCCGGCAGTAATCTTGAGAAGCAAAATACCTTGGCGAGAGGTACGTGCACTGTAAGCAAATAGTCGCCAAACTCGTCGGCGCGATCAATATTGGCAGTGAATGAGCTCAGGCTGTTAAAGAGGACGACACGGTGTTTGTCGTCCAGTGCCAACAGCGTTTCATAATCGTCCACCCGGTTCACGCCGCGATAAAGGGTGAGGTGGGTTTTCCCCGCGAGCTTGCGCGCCAGCTCATATTGGCAATAGGTATACAGCAGGTCGAATTGAGCTTCCAAAGCGTTCGTGCCGTACAAGGCGGTCGCGCGCATTTCCAGATAATGCCTGTAGGCTTCTCCCGAAAGGTCACGGATCGGGCCTGCATGATGACGCGGCAATAAGCCGAAGCGCGATTCCACCCATCCCTTGAGCGCAGCACCTTCGCTGCCATCCGCATCGAAACTCCAGCCGCGCATCATGCGCAAGTAATCGGCCTTCTGCCTCTTGTGTGTCGCTTCGGCGGTGTAGCCCGCCTGCTCCGGTTCGTCCAGATAAAACGCGGCATTCATGTGCAGGCTGAAGGCATGAGCCCGTTCTTCTGCCGTATCGAGCTTGTCGAGGAGGGTGAACAGGCCGTGATGGAGCTGCGCCACGCTGTCCAGTTCCAGCGCAACGGGATAGCGCTGAAAAGTGAGTCCGCCCAAGATGTCGGCAGGGAGGTTGCAGCGGTTGATCGGCAGGCGTGCCGAGCGCGGCAAAACCGGATTCTGGCTTGTAGCTACTCCTACAAAGGCATCTGTCTTGTTGTGTTGCACATCCACCAATGCATGTGGGGTTGATTTATTTTTCTTATGCATTTCAATTGGTTGAGTGTCTGCCTGAGGGGTGGCACGGAGCTTGCGATGTACTGGGTGCGAGCGACAGTTTTCAATCGCAATTTAAATTCTGAAACTCTTAGGAGACTAACATGGCTCTGCGTCAATGCGCAATTTACGGGAAGGGCGGTATCGGAAAATCGACTACCACCCAGAACCTGGTAGCTGCTCTTGCTGAAATGGGCAAGAAAGTAATGATCGTCGGCTGCGATCCCAAGGCGGACTCGACTCGTTTGATTCTGCACTCGAAGGCACAAAACTCCGTGATGGAACTGGCTGCTGAAGCCGGTAGCGTCGAGGATCTGGAACTGGAAGACGTATTGTCGGTTGGTTACGGCGGCATCAAGTGCGTTGAATCCGGTGGACCGGAGCCCGGTGTTGGTTGCGCCGGCCGCGGCGTTATCACCGCCATCAACTTCCTCGAAGAAGAAGGCGCGTATGACGACGAACTAGACTTCGTGTTCTACGACGTGTTGGGTGACGTGGTGTGCGGCGGTTTCGCGATGCCGATCCGTGAAAACAAGGCACAGGAGATCTACATCGTTTGCTCCGGCGAAATGATGGCGATGTATGCCGCCAACAACATTGCCAAAGGTATCGTGAAATATGCGAACTCCGGCAGCGTGCGTCTGGCTGGTCTGATCTGTAACAGCCGCCAAACCGACCGTGAAGATGAATTGATCATGGCGCTGGCTGCAAAGCTGGGTACGCAAATGATCCACTTCATTCCGCGCGCCAACTCGGTGCAGCACGCCGAGATCCGTCGTATGACCGTGATCGAATACGATCCTACAAACGCGCAAGCCGACGAGTATCGTCAACTGGCGAACAAGATCGTGAATAACAAGAAGTTTGTTATCCCGACTCCGATCACCATGGACGAGCTGGAAGAATTGTTGATGGAATTCGGCATCATGGAAGCAGAAGACGAATCCATCATCGGCAAGAAGGCTGCTGAGCTGGCTGCTTAATAAAAGGTCTTGAGCGCGACGGGTTGCAAGCGTGCAACCCGTCAATCTCACCAAATTGAAACTCTGACAGACTCCACATATTGGTGGGTCATTTAAGGAGAATGAAATGACAGCATTAACACGCGAAGAAACCGAAGCCCTGATTCAAGAGGTGCTTGAGGTCTATCCGGAGAAAGCAAAGAAAGATCGCGAGAAACACCTGGCGGTCAATGATCAATCCATCGAACAGTCCAAGAAGTGCATCACCTCCAACCGTAAATCGTTGCCGGGTGTGATGACCATTCGCGGTTGCGCATACGCCGGTTCCAAAGGCGTGGTGTGGGGCCCGATCAAGGACATGATCCACATTTCCCACGGCCCGGTCGGCTGCGGTCAATATTCCCGTGCAGGTCGCCGTAACTATTACGTCGGTACCACAGGGATCAATACATTCGGCACGATGAACTTCACTTCCGATTTCCAGGAAAAAGACATCGTGTTCGGCGGCGACAAGAAGCTGGCCAAACTCATCACCGAGATCGAACTGCTGTTCCCGTTGAACAAGGGTATCTCCGTGCAATCCGAGTGCCCGATCGGTCTGATCGGTGACGACATCGAAGCTGTTTCCAAGAAGGCTGCCAAAGAGATCGACAAACCCGTCGTTCCCGTGCGCTGCGAAGGTTTCCGTGGCGTGTCGCAATCGCTTGGTCACCACATCGCGAACGACGCGATCCGCGATTGGGTCCTGCCGCGCCGCGAAGGCAAGACATTCGAAGGCACACCATACGATGTAGCCGTGATCGGCGACTACAACATCGGCGGCGATGCCTGGTCTTCACGCATCTTGCTGGAAGAAATGGGTCTGCGCGTGGTTGCACAATGGTCCGGCGACGGCACCATCGCTGAAATGGAAAAGACACCTTACGTCAAGGTCAACCTCATCCACTGCTACCGTTCGATGAACTACATCGCGCGCCACATGGAAGAGAAATACAGCATCCCCTGGATGGAATACAACTTCTTCGGCCCGACCAAGGTTGCCGAGTCGCTGCGTGCCATCGCTGCGCTGTTCGACGACAAGATCAAGGAAGGTGCCGAGCGCGTTATCGCCAAGTACCAGCCGCTGATGCAAGCTGTGATCGACAAGTACAAACCGCGTCTGCAAGGCAAGCGCGTCATGTTGTACGTCGGCGGTCTGCGTCCGCGTCATGTGATCGGTGCCTATGAAGATCTGGGCATGGAAGTGGTTGGAACCGGTTACGAGTTCGGTCACAACGATGACTATGATCGCACCATCAAAGATATGGGCAACGCCACATTGCTGTATGACGATGTGACCGGCTTTGAATTTGAAGAGTTCGTGAAGAAGGTCAAGCCTGACCTGGTCGGCTCCGGCATCAAGGAAAAGTTCATCTTCCAGAAGATGGGCGTTCCTTTCCGCCAGATGCACAGCTGGGATTATTCCGGCCCGTACCACGGCTACGACGGCTTTGCCATCTTCGCCCGCGACATGGACATGACCCTGAACAACCCATGCTGGAGCAAGATCACAGCACCGTGGTTGAACAAGGACGGTTCTTTGGCTGAAAAGAAGGCAGCGTAACAAATACCGGGCGGCGGTAACGCCGCCCACCTATCAATCTGTGCCGGCATCTGCATATGGGCAGTGCGGCTAAGGAGATAAAAATGCAACAAGCTGATGACATCAAACCCTGTTATCCATTGTTCCGTCAGGACGAGTACAAGGAATCTATAGGAAACAAACAGACGCAGTTCGAAGAGCGTCACGACGCGGACAAGATCCAGGACACATTCACCTGGACCACCACGCTGGAGTATCGCGAACTGAACTTCAAGCGCGAAGCATTGACCGTGAATCCGGCCAAGGCCTGCCAACCCCTAGGCGCTGTGCTGTGCGCACTGGGCTTTGAAAAGACCATGCCGTACGTGCACGGATCGCAAGGCTGCGTGGCTTACTTCCGTACCTACTTCAACCGTCATTTCCGCGAGCCTATCTCTTGCGTATCCGACTCCATGACTGAAGACGCAGCCGTGTTCGGCGGTCAGAAGAACATGATCGACGGCCTGGAAAACTGCCGCGCGATCTACAAGCCGGACATCATCGCCGTGTCCACGACCTGTATGGCCGAAGTTATCGGTGACGACCTGAACGCCTTCATTCGCAATACAAAGAAGGCGGGCAACATCCCCGAGGACTACCCGACACCGTTCGCGCATACACCGTCTTTCGTGGGTTCGCACGTGACCGGTTGGGACAACATGTTCGAAGGCATCATGAGTTACTTCACCCGTAACAGCATGGAGGACAAGGTTGTCGGCAAGAGCGGCAAGATCAACCTCGTTCCCGGCTTCGAGACTTACCTCGGCAACTACCGCGTCATGCATCGCATGCTGGACGAGATGGGCGTTGAGCACACGATGCTGAGCGACCCGACCGAAGTGCTGGATACACCGGCTGACGGCCAGTTCCGCATGTATGCGGGCGGTACGACCCAGGACGAGATCAAGGAAGCGCCGAACGCCGTCAACACCTTCCTGCTGCAACCGATGCAACTCGAGAAGACCAAGAAGTATGTCGAACAGATCTGGAAGCACGAGCCGCCGAAGTTGAACATTCCGATGGGCCTGGAGTGGACCGACGAATGGCTGATGAAGGTTTCCGAAGTGACCGGCAAGCCTATCGCCGCATCGCTGGTGAAAGAGCGCGGCCGTTTCGTCGACATGATGACCGACAGCCACACCTGGCTGCACGGCAAGAAGATCAGTCTGTACGGTGATCCCGACTTCACGCTGGGTATGACCAAGTTCTTGACCGAACTCGGTATCGAGCCACTGCACGTGCTGTGCAACAACGGCAGCAAGAAGTGGACAAAGGCCATGGAAAAAATGTTGGCCGAGACGCCATACGGCAAGAACACCCAGTTGTTCGCGGGTGCCGACCTGTGGCACTTCCGTTCGTTGGTGTTGACCGAGAAGCCTGATTTCATGATCGGCAACAGCTATGGCAAGTTCATCCAGCGCGACACGCTGCACAAGGGCAAGGAGTTCGAGGTTCCGCTGATCCGTATCGGCTTCCCGATCTTCGATCGTCACCACCTGCATCGTGCCACTACGTTGGGCTATGAGGGCGCCATGCAGATGCTCACTACGCTGACTAACGCAGTGCTGGAGCGTCTGGACGAAGAGACCCGCGGGATGGGAACGACAGACTACAACCACGACTTAGTACGCTAACGCACAACCTTCCACTCCCTCTCCCGCTTGCGGGAGAGGGTTGGGGAGAGGGTGAAGGAAAGGAAGTGGTAATGGCAAACATCATGATCCAGCGCGGCAGCAAGACTGAGTACGTGTTTTACCTGCCCAAGCGCGACCTCGAGGACGACATCGTTTCGATGGAGTTCGATACCCCGGAAAAGTGGGGAGGCGAGATCAAGCTGAACAACGGCGGGTGTTATTTCATCGAGCCCCAGTCCAAGCCTGCCAAGTTGCCGATCTCGTTGCGCGCCAAGCGCTTGGATGCGGCGGAATAGAGAACTAGGAGAATTATCATGGCATACAAGATCAATGCAGATTTGTGCACCTCTTGCGACGATTGTTTACCGGACTGTCCCACGGCTTCTATCAGCGTGAAGAAGGGCATGTACACCATCAACGCAAATGAATGTACCGAATGCGAAGGTGATTTCGACAAACCGCAATGCGTGAAGGTGTGCCCGATCAAGGGCTGCATCACACAAATCGCGGCGTAACAAAACTCCGTTCAGGGTTTGCCAATCGAACCTTGAGCGGCCCCATTAGAGTAGACCGGATCAGCGCTTATGGGCATCCGGAGTACGGAAGAGGTATCGAGCCATGACCGCAACAGTGATTACCAAAACTGCCGCATTGCGTATTGCGCAAGCCGCTCGTGCTCTCGCTGATGTGAATGCGGGCGCGTTTGCGGCCAAACTGGGTGATAACCTCGGCCTGCCCATCACCGAAGAAAAACTCGCCAAAGTGACGGTGGCCGACCTCAAGCTTATTCTTTCCGGCGAAGAGACCGTAGAACCGGATGTGGATAGCGCTTCCATCAAGCTGGCGGTGCGCTATCTGTGGGGCGAGGCCGGCGATGCCGACAACCTGCCGCCCATGGATGCCTATGTCGATGGCGAAATACCCGGCAGCCTGCGCGTGGCTGTTGCCTCCAACACTGAAGAAAACCTGGACGGACATTTTGGTTCCTGTCCCCGCTTCCTCATTTATCAAGTCGGACGCAATGACATGCGTCTGATCGATGCGCGTTCAACCCTCATTGCGGAAGATGCCGAAGACAAGAATGTAGCGCGTGCCGAACTTATCAGCGACTGCCAGATCGTGTATGTGCAGTCCATCGGCGGACCTGCGGCGGCCAAAGCAGTGCGCGCCAACATCCATCCGGTGAAAGTGCCGGATGGCGGTAAAGCCCGCGTCACATTGCAACGCCTGCAAGCCGTTCTCGATGCGCCTCCGCCCTGGTTGGCCAAGATACTCGGCGTGGAAGCGAAGTCATTGAGCCGGTTTAATTCCTCCGAAGAGGATTGAGGCATTCCCATGATCGTGCCCGAGACACTGGAAAAGATCGCTAGCGCTGCCGCCGCTCTGGGTGAACTGAACGAGGACGCGCTGGCTACCTTGCGCAAGGACTGGCCGGACCTGCGCTTCACGTTGTGCAACGACGACGATATGCCCGCTCGTTTGCCCGCCGCATTGAAGCGCGACAAATTCAATCTGTATCTGGTCAGCGGTGGCGAACATTGCCTGAGTCTGACTGACGACCCCTTACATGCCATCGGCGTCGTGTTGGCGGGTGTAGATGAAGACTAGTTTCGAATCAAGGACGTGCCCGGAGGGTTTGTTTGTAACAAAAAATTGCTATAAACAATACAGGCAATAAATCTGGAGTTGGACATGCTCGACCCTGCAACAATGGTCTTGCTGGGCAAGTTGAAAATATTGGCAAAACAGGCCGGGACGAATATCGACCTTGTCAGAATGAACGCCGACAAACGTTATGCCGAGCGTGTGCTGGAAGAACTTGGACATTTATCGGACGATCCCGAACTGGTGCTGGTTGTCATCAAGTTGATGAATCGCTACGGGATGTTCGGAGTGCCCATCGATATGAGCAAGGCTGAAGAGAGCGCCGGCAGCCGTCGCTAAGCCGCTTAAAATCTCCGTCATCAACCTGCTGCAGATCAGGTGTTTCTCGCCACAGCGGATCTATGGCGGAGAAACTGGCCTCAACTTCTTAGCGCACGAATGCCTTGCGCCCGGCATACACCGCTGAATCACCCAGATATTCCTCGATGCGCATCAGCTGGTTGTACTTCTCCAAACGTTCGCCACGGCAGGGCGCGCCGGTCTTGAGGTGACCCGTGCCCAGGGCCACGGTGAGGTCGGCGATGAAGCTGTCCACTGTTTCGCCGCTGCGATGCGACACCATCGCGCCCCAGTTGGCGCTGTAGGCCAGGTTCACTGCCGCGATGGTTTCGGTGAGTGTGCCGATCTGGTTGAGTTTGATCAGCACTGCGTTGGCTGCGTTTTCATCTATGCCGCGCTGGATCCGCTCCACATTGGTGACGAACAAATCGTCTCCCACCAGTTCCAGCTTGCCGCCCAGTTCGCGGTTCAATAATTTCCAGCCGTCCCAGTCGTCTTCGGCCAGGCCGTCCTCCAGCACGACAAACGGATACTTCTTCGCCCACTCGGCGTACATCGCCACCATTTCGGCAGATTTCACTTTGCGTTTTTCGGTGCGCAGGTTGTACAAACCATCCTCGTAGAAGCCGCTGGAAGCGGGATCAAGCGCGATCACCACATCTTCGCCGGGGCGGTAGCCGGCGCCTTCAATGGATTTGACGATCAGGTCCATGGCGTCGACATTGCGCTTCAATGCCGGCGCAAAGCCGCCTTCATCGCCCACACCGGTGGTGTAGCCGCCGTCCTTGAGCACCGTTTTTAGCGTGTGGTAAACCTCGCTGCCCCAGCGCAAGGCTTCGGCAAAATTGGGTGCGCCCACCGGGGCGATCATGAATTCCTGCAAGTCGGTGCCCTGCCAGTTGGCATGTACGCCGCCGTTGAGAATATTGAACATGGGCACCGGCAGACGATTCGCGGCGGCACCGCCGAGGTAACGGAACAGCGGCAGGTCGCAGGAGTCAGCCGCGGCTCGCGCTGTCGCCAAGCTCACACCGAGAATCGCGTTGGCGCCGAGTTTCTCCTTGTGCGGCGTGCCATCTAGTTCGATCATGACCCTATCCACCGCGCCTTGATCGAGCGCGTCCATACCGATGAGTTCGGAAGCGATATCGTTGTTGACATGGCCGACGGCTTTTTTTACCCCTTTCCCGCCGTAGCGCTTCTTGTCTCCATCGCGCAACTCCAACGCTTCATGCACGCCGGTAGAAGCTCCGGAAGGGACTGCCGCGCGCCCGAATGAACCATCCTCAAGGGTAACTTCCACCTCCACTGTGGGATTGCCGCGCGAGTCGAGAATTTCACGTGAGTGGATGTTTTCGATGCAGGTGTACATAAAACCTCCTTGAAAGTTTGAAGTTCAGTTGTTCATCCAGATTAACCTTAACAGATTGCAAAGTTGTGTCTGTACGTGCCAACACTTACCTTTCCGCGCTGGCTAAGGCGCTTTGCCGTTGATGACGCCGTATTCGGCGGGTACTCTGACGTAGAACAACGTCAAGCCAGAGCTTCTGACCATTTCCAGCAGCCGATCCGCCTCTTCGTCGCTCACGATGAACACTACTGCCACCGGCAGATCGCCCGCCAATTCGAAAAAGTGCTCTTCATGAAATATGCCGTGGCGTCCGAAACCGGAAATGGCTTTGAACGCCGAGCCGCCGTGTATGCCCATTTTCTTAGCCTGTTCCAGCAACCATTCATACACCAACGTGTGTTGGTGGTTACGATTTTCATGCATGAAAAATTTGAGTGATGTGCCTTGCATGATATTTCCTCCTCGATTTCTGTTTTCAATAAGACTGCCTGGACGGAATCACTCCGCGCACGCCGCCGCGCGGGTTCTCCGCGTCGCCGTGATAGCGGGGAATGAGATGCAGGTGGACATGCATGATCGTCTGCCCTGCAACTTCGCCGACGTTGATGCCGATGTTGTAACCGGCCGGAGCATGCTTTTCATCGAGATAGCGTTTTGCCTCGTCAAGCAGCGATAATAGTGCTGCTTTTTCTACGTCGGTGGCGTGGAAATAGTTGACAACATGACGCTTGGGAATGATCAGCAGATGGCCCGGGTTGACCGGGAATTTGTCGGGTTTTGCATAAGCCAGCTCGTTTTCGAGCAGAATGCCGTCAGGCTGACAGAACGGACAATCATGGGAATCGTTGTTCAAGATACCCTCCGTTTCCTGTTGAAAGGCAGGTTGCCAGTATACCCAGAACCGGGGATATGAAAAGAATGAGGCATCCGTATTCGTGGCTAAATCATCGTCTGCATGCGCGGGGAACTGGTAGCATGAAATACAGTCTCTGAGGGCATAAAGCCGACACCCTCAAGCTCGGAAACCAAGTCAGGAGATGACGACATGAGCAATCTGCTTGAACAACTGAAATCCATGACCGCTATCGTTGCCGATACCGGCGACATTGAAGCGATACGCAGCCATCATCCGGAGGACGCGACCACCAATCCTTCATTGCTGCTCAAGGCTGCGACTTCATCCGAGTACGCGCCATTGATAGCCGATGCCATGGCATGGGCCAAATCCAGAAGCAAAGATCGCGAACAGCAGGCGCGCGATGCGATGGACAAGCTGGCGGTGGATGTCGGGCTGGAAGTGCTCAAGAGCGTCCCCGGCAGAGTGTCAACTGAAGTGGATTCGCGCCTGTCGTTCGACACCCAGGCTACTTTGGCCAAGGCGCGCAAGCTGATCGGCTTGTACAACGAGGCGGGAATAGCCAACGAGCGCGTGCTGATCAAGATCGCATCGACTTGGGAAGGTATCCGCGCGGCCGAGATACTTGAGCACGAGGGCATCCACTGCAATCTCACGCTGTTGTTCGGCTTTGCACAGGCTCGCAGTTGTGCCGAAGCCGGTGTTACGCTCATCTCGCCTTTTGTCGGGCGTATATTCGATTGGCAAAAAGCCAAGGAAGGCCGCACCGATATACCCGCGGAAGAAGACATGGGCGTGCTGTCGGTGCGCCGTATCTACCAGTATTACAAAGAACACGGCTACCCGACCACCGTGATGGGTGCGTCCTTCCGCAACAGCGGCGAAATTCTGGCGCTGGCCGGCTGCGACCGCTTGACGATCAGTCCGTCGCTACTGGAAGAGCTGCAAAAGACCGAAGGCACGCTGCCGCGCCGCCTGCAATACACTGGTGCAATCAAGCCGCGACCCGCGTCTATGACCGAGGCCGAGTTTCGCTGGGAGATGAACCAGGACGTGATGGCCACGGATAAACTTGCGGAGGGCATTCGCGGTTTTACGGTGGACCAGATCAAACTGGAAAAAACGCTGGCAGAAAAATTGTCCGGCTAGAATTATTTGTCATCGTTCAG
This sequence comes from uncultured Pseudomonadota bacterium, assembly GCA_963718345.1. Taxonomy (GTDB): domain Bacteria; phylum Pseudomonadota; class Gammaproteobacteria; order Burkholderiales; family Gallionellaceae; genus Sideroxyarcus. Next base: position 32,647 of record CAVQZH010000011.1, read on the forward strand.
GTTTAATTTTACAGGCAGCATCTGAACTTGGCTTTCAGCTTTGGCAAAAAAGATAGTCGCGAAGGGCTGCTTTGCGGCGGTGAAAAATGATGAGTAGACTTCGCATTGTGGCCTCAACCTGACGTTCGCCGGGCCCAGGAATTTTCATGACTTGACGTTATTCTGCTTTGGATATTATGAAGAGAAAGAATCCTCACGGGGGATAAAATGAAGATCCAATACAATAAAAACGAAGTTATTGCAGCAGCCAGATACATTGTGGAGAACAAACCGAGTTCAAAAATACCATCGCAGATTCCTTATACTGATCGAGGATATCTACCAGAACGTGGAGAAGTGGATGAAATTCTAAGAAATATACGGACTCTGGCCAAAGAAAATAAGGAAGTATTCGAGGCTGTTCGACGGAAACTTGCTTTTGGTGATACGAAAGTTGAACCACTTTCGCAGAAATGGGTTGAAGTATTGGGAGTAGGTGGATATTGGGTTATTGCAGAGATAGAAGGCGATGCTATAAATTTTTCAGTTGCGGTATCACCTTGGTTCGGCGACTTTCGCGGTATCGAAGAAGAGATCTAGTTGAACTTGATGGTTATCTTTGACTGCAGAACAGAAGCAGCCGTTGGTGTGATT
>CAVQZH010000012.1:0-173553 GCA_963718345.1 uncultured Pseudomonadota bacterium
AATGGCGTGTGCCGCATCCGCCACGATGGCGGGCTTGCGCGATGCGCGCAGGATGGCTTCGGGGAAATTGAATTCGATGGCAGCGGTAGCGATGGTCGTACGCGGCCATAAACAGTTCACGGCGATACCGTCGTCCGCAAATTCTTTTGCCATGCCCAAAGCGCACAGACTCATGCCGAATTTCGAGATGGAATAGGCAACATGCGGCGCGAACCACTTTGCCTCGAAATTGAGCGGCGGCGATAGCGTCAGGATATGCGGGTTCGCCGCTTTCTTTAGATGTGGTATGCAGGCTTGCGAAGTCAGGAATGTGGCGCGCATGTTCACGTCCCACATCAGGTCGAGACGTTTGGCGGTCGTCTGCAAAGTCGGGGTGAGGCTGATCGCGCTGGCATTGTTCACCAGCACGTCGATGCCGCCGAAATGTGCTGCAGCCTGTTCGACTGCAGCATGGATGGCCTGCTCGTCGCGCACATCCAGCTGGATCGCCAGTGCCTGGCCTCCGGCCGCTACAACTTCTTCTGCCACGCTGTGAATAGTCCCCGGCAACTTGGCATGCGCCTCCGCCGTCTTGCCGGTGATGACCACCCTGGCTCCATCTCGCGCACATCGCAACGCGATCTCGCGCCCGATGCCGCGACTGGAGCCTGTGATGAAGATCACCTTGTCGCTCAGGCCGGTCATCCCTGATTCGCCCTCAACTGCTCCGGTGTAAAGTCGTCCACCATGATGACTTTGCGGCGCAGGGCATAATCGCGTTCCAGTTGCAGCGCCTGTTCGGCGTCGATGATGCCAAGTTCGCGTGCTTCGGCGATCTGCTGCAGTTCTTCGCGCGCCTTGATCTTGCCTTCCTTGCGCGCTTTTTCCAGCCCGGCCTGCAACGGCTCGCACGCCAGCGTGCTGGTCAGTGCCGCTTCCAGTGCGCCCACTGCATCTTGTTCGTCGGACGAGACGAACATGCCCGCGGTCAGGCGATCGCGCACCGGCCCCGGCGTGAGCAGCAACGATGCAACCTGGTGCCCGATATGATCGTTGGGCGGTTTGCGGCACATTCCGAGCGGGAAGATCATGGCCCGCAATACCAGGGCCGCGAATCGGTTGGGGAAGTTCTGCAATACTCCGTCGAGCGCCACCTGGATACGGTACAGACCATCCTGCATGCCCCAGTGCAACAGCGGCAGGTCTTCTTCCAGACGGCCATCGTCTTCAAAGCGTTTCAGCACGGCAGAACACAGATACATCTGGCTCAGCACGTCGCCCAGACGCGCGGAGAGCTTCTCGCGGCGCTTGAGCGCGCCGCCCAGCACCAGCATGGAAACATCGGACGCGAAAGCGAAAGCGGCGGAATAACGCGTCAGTGCCTGGTAGTATCGTTTGGTCGGCTGTTCGGTCGGCACACCGATGATGCGTCCGCCGGTCAGACCGTAAACCAGGCTGCGCACCGCGTTGCTCAGGCTGAAGCTGATATGCCCGAACAATGCGGCATCGAATTCGCGCACCGCGCGCTTGGTGTCCTCGTCGTGCGCCGCGTGGATCTCTTTCAGCACGTAAGGATGTGAACGCACCGCGCCCTGCCCGAAGATAATCAGGCTGCGCGTGAGGATATTCGCGCCCTCCACCGTGATGCCGATCGGCGTCTGCTGATAGGCACGGCCCAGATAATTGTCGGGCCCCATACAGATGCCCTTGCCGCCGTGCACGTCCATCGCGTCGTTGATGACGATGCGGCCGCGCTCAGTGCAATGATATTTGACGATAGCCGAAATGACCGAGGGCTTGCCACCCAGATCCAAAGCCTGAGCCGTCATCATGCGCGCCGCATCCATCACATACAGATGCCCGCCGATGCGCGTGAGCGCTTCTTCCACGCCTTCGAATTTGCCCACTGGCACCTTGAACTGCTTGCGCACGCGGCAGTAAGCGCCGCTGGTACGTGCCGCCAATTTGACACCGCCCGTCGCACTGGCCGGCAGCGAGATGGAACGTCCAGCTGCCAGGCATTCCATCAGCATGCGCCAACCGTGGCCGATGCGCATCGTGCCGCCGATGATGTAATCCATCGGGATGAACACATCCTTGCCCGTGGTCGGCCCGTTGAGAAAGGCCGAGTTGAGCGGGAAGTGGCGTCGTCCAACGTTCACGCCGGGCGTATCGGTCGGAATCAGCGCCAGTGTGATGCCGCGCGAGACCTCCGCACCCAGCAGATTCTGCGGGTCGAACAGTTTGAAAGCCAGGCCGAGCAGGGTCGCGACAGGCGCCAGCGTGATGTAGCGTTTTTCCCAGGTGACCCGTACGCCGAGCACATTGCTGTGGCCGTTGAAATCGCCGTAGCCGACGATGCCGTAATCGGGAATCGCACCCGCGTCGGAACCGGCGAACGGCCCGGTCAGGGCAAAGCAGGGAATCTCTTTGCCGCAGGCGAGGTTGCGCAAGTATTTTTCTTTTTGTTCCTGCGTGCCGTAGTGCAACAGTAATTCAGCCGGTCCCAGCGAATTCGGCACCATCACCGTCACCGCCGCCGTGCCGCTACGCGAAGCCACTTTGGCTCACCACGGCCGATTGAGCCTGGGCGGAGAATTCCAGCCCCCCGTATTCTTTGGGGATGATCATGCTGAAGAAGCCTTTGTCCTTGATGAATTGCCAGGCTTCCGGCGACAGGTCCTGGCGCGTGTGGGTTACATCCCAGTCGTCTACCATCGCGCACAGCTGTTCTACTTCGTTGTCGAGGAATGCTTGCTCACGCTCGCTCAACCCGGTCTTGGGCAAGGCCAGCAATTGTCTCCAGTGGGGGTTGCCGCTGAACAATTCTCCATCCCAGCCGACCGTACCCGCATCCAATGCTTCCTGTTCTGTCTGCGAAACCTGCGGCAGGATCTTGCGGAAAACATTAAGAATGAAGCCGCTGACCAGTAAACGACGTAAAGCGGGAATACCCAGGACGGCGAGAAAAATACCCAGCGCTATGTAGACAGTCTGCAAGGCTCCGTCGGAAATGCGGCTGACCATGGCGATCAGCGGGACAAGCACGGCAAAGGCGATCAGCCACCCCCAGATCGAAGCTCGGAAGAAGGCCAGCAGCAAGGCTACTACCAGCACCACGATCATTAAAATCACCATCCTCTACCCTCTTTATTTTTGTGTGTGGACTTCGCTAACTTTAACCGCAGCGCGTGGTGCTGACAACGAATATATTCCTTGGTCCGTTGCAAGCACGGACTTTCGTCCGATTGACTATCGTCCCGGGCTTTGCGACACTGCGTCCATGCTTCGTTCCGCCAAAAAATTCATCGCTGTAATAATGCTGTTGTGGTTGCCGATTTTTACCGGCAGCGCACTGGCGGCGTCGGTATCGATGCAAATGCCGCAAGGCGGATGCAACGAAGAGGCAATGGCGCAAGCGACGTCACACGGAACCATGGACATGAATATGAATATGGACATGGGCGAACACGCTATGCATCACGGCGAGATGCCTGCTCCCGCAGGCGTGCACAGTAACTGCGGGGTCTGTCATATGGCCTGTACCGCCTATCTGACCGTACCCGACGTTGCAATGCCGGCGGTGCAAACCGCCATTCATGAAGTCACGCCCTATCTGGTTGCATTCACCTCCGTTACCACCACTCCACTGCTGCCCCCTCCTCTCGTTCGCGCATAGCGCGGGACGAGTCCGTCTGCCAGTTTCACAATCGCTATTTCCTTGGCCTGATTGTTTGTCCCGCACCGTTCGGCTACCGATTTCGGTTGGCCGTTTGCATTGCACTGCAGGAGCAGGATGCGGATCATGAAATTACCTTTATCAGTTTTAACCATGCTGTGCACGTTTTGGCTCACTCCGGCCGGTGCGGACGAGCTTCTGGGCAGCAATCTCACCGGATTGCTGGACTACGCACGAGAACATAATCCGGAACTGGCCGCCACACGCTATGAGGCGGACGCCGCCCAGCAACGTTCAGAATCAGCGGGCGCATTGCCGGACCCGGTATTGCGTACCGAATTGATGGACATCACCAAGCAGGGAACCACCAGCCCGCAGTTATTGCCGTCGCAGACGGGCAACACGCGTTACACGTTGATGCAAAGCGTGCCCTGGTATGGCAAGCGCGACCTGCAGCGCGAAGTGGCCGCGGGAGAAGCGTCGCAGGCCAGCGGACAAGTGGCTGCAAGCTGGTCCGATCTGGCGACCCGAATCAAACAGACCTACGCCATGCATTACTTTGCCACCGCGGGCACACAACTGGCACAAAAGACCCTGGCGCTGCTGGACAATCTGGAGCAGATCGCGCAGACGCGGTACGCCAACGGCCTCAGTCAGCAGCAGGACGTGATCCGGGTGCAGGTCGAGAAGACCATGTTGCGCGGTGAACTGATCTCGCTTGAAGAGGAAGGACACCATACGCACGCACGGCTAAACGCCTTGCTGTCGCGCCCGGTAAATGCACCGCTGGCAGATCCTGTGCAGCTGCGCGCAATGCCACCAGCCGCCAAACTGGACGAGGTGGATTTGTTGGAACGATTGCGCGCACAAAATCCGCAACTGCGCATTGCCGACGCGACCATCCAGACCTCGGAAAGAAGTCGCGACCTGGCTTACAACGAACCGCTATCCCGGATTCACCCTGGGCGTCGCGCCCAATCAATACGGCAATGCTGTAAGGAGCTGGGACCTGATGATCGAGTTCAACATTCCTTTGCAGCAATCGGCGCGCCGTTCGCAGGAACATGCGGCGGAAGCACAACTGTCTGCATCAAATGCACGCAAAGAAGCGTTGCTGAACCAGACCGAAGCGGAGCTATCGGAAAGCCTGGCTGCCCTGGACGCGGCACAAAGCACCGAATCGCTGATTGCCACGCGCCTGTTGCCCCAGGCCGACCTGACGTACCAGTCGGCATTGGTGGGCTACCAGAATGGAAAAGTGGACTTCGCCACGTTGATCGAAGCGCAGAAACAGATATTGAAAGCCAGGCAGCAGCAATTGCAGGCACAGACCGATATGCAGTTGCGGCTGGCTGACATCGAAAAATTATTGGGAGACTCGCTATGAACACCTTTGGCAAATTGACCTTGGCAGCATTGCTGCTGGGCGTGGCAGCAGCGGGATATTGGTTCGGCGCACATCAGGCTCCCGCCGCAAAGGTAGCGACAGATTCCGCCAAGGCAGAGCGCAAGTTGCTCTACTACCGCAATCCCATGGGCCTGCCCGATACCTCCCCGGTTCCGAAGAAGGATTCGATGGGCATGGATTATGTGCCGGTGTATGAGGGTGAAGAGGTTGCAACCGGTCAATTCAGCATCGGCACGGACAAGGTGCAGAAGCTGGGCGTAAAGAGCGAGGCCGCCGCATTGCGCCAACTGGACCGGACGCTGCGTGTGACCGGTCGCATCGAAACCAACGAACGCCGCACCTATGCCATCTCGCCCAAGTTCGAGGGCTGGGTCGAGCACCTGTATGTGAACACCACCGGACAGACCGTCAGCAAAGGCCAGCCGCTGTTCGAGGTGTACAGCCCGGAACTGGTCTCGGCACAGGGTGAATACGCGCTGGCTGTACAGGGACTGGCTACACTCAAGGATGCCGATGCGGAAGCGAAAGCGGGCATGCAGCGGCTGGCCGATGCGAGCCGTGCACGGCTCAAGAACTGGGACGTCGCAGACACACCATCCTCCCCCGACACAGACAGCTCGCGCGTGACGTTCCGCTCCCCCGTCACCGGTATCGTGCTGGAAAAGAAAGCCGTGCAGGGTATGCGTTTCATGCCCGGCGAGACGCTATACCAGATCGCCGATCTTTCCTCGCTCTGGGTCATCGCCGAGATCAACGAACAGGACATCGGCCAGATTCGCACAGGTAGCCCGACGCAGGTCAGCGTCGATGCCTGGCCGGATCGCAGGTTCGACGGCAAAGTCGATTTCATTTACCCCACGCTGGACAGCGCCACCCGCACGGTGCAGGTGCGTATCGAGTTGAACAATCCCAAGGGCGTGCTCAAACCCGCCATGTTCGCCAACGTGCAGATCGCGGTGGGTAAAAGCAGCAAGGTGCTGACGGTGCCGACCTCGGCCGTGATCGACAGCGGTGCCAGGCAGGTAGTGCTGGTGCGTCTGGCAGAGGGCCGGTTCGAACCGCGCATGGTCGCGCTCGGCAATCGCAGCGACAACTATGTCGAAGTGCTGGGCGGGCTGGTCGAGGGTGAACAGGTCGTGACCTCGGCCAATTTCCTGCTGGATTCGGAAAGCAATCTCAAAGCCGCGTTGAGCGGCATGAACGAGCGCACTACACCAAGTCGCAACCGCAGCATCACCCGAACAGCCGGAGCACAAATCCGTCGGCCATCAGGCACAAGGCACGCTGGATGGAATCAACAGCGATGGCACCGTGAGCATCACGCACGGGCCGATCAAATCGCTGGGTTGGCCGGGCATGACCATGGACTTCGCGCTGGCGAACTCCTCACTGACTGCTGGCATCAAGCCGGGCAGCGCCATCAGCTTCGAGCTTGTCGAACGCAAGCCGGGTGAATTTGTGATCACCAAGCTGCAAGCGCAAAGCGGGGGACACTGACATGCTCTCCAGAATAATAGAATGGTCGGCGCGCAACCGCTTCCTGGTGCTGCTCGCCACCCTGTTCGTCACGCTGGCCGGCATCTACGCGCTGGTGAAAACACCGCTGGATGCATTGCCTGACCTGTCCGACGTGCAGGTGATCGTCTACACCGAGTATCCCGGCCAGGCGCCGCAGGTGGTGGAAGACCAGGTCACCTACCCGCTCACCACCGCGATGCTGTCGGTGCCGAAATCCAAGGTGGTGCGCGGCTTCTCGTTCTTCGGCGCGTCGTTCGTGTACGTGATCTTCGAGGACGGCACCGACATCTACTGGGCACGTTCGCGTGTGCTGGAATACCTGAACAGCATCGCCGGACGCATGCCGCAGGGCGTCTCTCCGCAGCTCGGACCGGATGCGAGCGGCGTGGGCTGGGTGTACCAGTACGCCGTACTCAGCGACAAACACAACCTCGCCGAGCTGCGCACCATGCAGGACTGGTACTTGCGCTACCAGCTGACCAAGGCGCACGGGGTGGCAGAAGTCGCTTCCCTCGGCGGCTTCGTGCAGCAATACCAGGTGACGGTCGATCCGGTGAAGCTGCGCGCCTACGGCATACCGCTGAGCAAGGTGTCGCAGGTCATACGCGATTCGAACCGCGATGTCGGCGGGCGCACGGTGGAGATGGCCGAGACCGAGTACATGGTGCGCGGCAAAGGCTATCTGCACGGCATCGGCGACATCGAAAATCTGGTGGTGAAATCCGAACGCGGCACCCCGGTGCTGCTGCGTGATATCGCCCGCGTCGAACTGGGACCGGACGAGCGGCGCGGCATCTCGGAACTGAATGGCGAGGGCGAAGTGGTATCGGGCATCGCCATGGCGCGCTACGGGCAGAATGCGCTGGAAGTGATCCGGAACATCAAGGACAAGATCGCCGAGATCACGCCCGGCCTGCCGCAAGGCGTCAGCATCCAGGCGGTGTACGACCGCTCCGAGCTGATCCTGCGCGCCATCGCCACGCTGAAGACACACGTTGCTCGAAGAAGGCCTGATCGTCGCGCTGGTGTGCATGATCTTCCTGATGCACGCGCGCAGCGCCCTGGTCGCCATCGTGATGTTGCCGATCGGCGTGCTGATCGCCTTCATCGCCATGCGCCTGCTGGACCTGAATTCGAACATCATGAGCCTGGGCGGGATCGCGATTGCCATCGGCGCGATGGTGGATGCGGCGATTGTGATGATCGAGAATGCGCATAAGCATCTGGAGCGGCTGATCGCGCCCAGCCATCATCCGTCCCTGAGCCCCGTTCGTCCTGAGCTTGTCGAAGGAACGGAGGGCTCGAACGATTGATGGACGATGTTTCCTGGCTCAGTGGACCATCACCCTTCGACAAGCTCAGGGCGAACGGGGTCGAGTTGTGAACGTCTACCGCCATCCTCGCCGCCTGCAAGGAAGTCGGCCCCTCCCTCTTCTTCTCGCTGCTCATCATCACCGTTTCCTTCCTGCCGGTGTTCACGCTGGAAGCGCAGGAAGGACGGTTGTTCGCCCCGCTCGCCTACACCAAGACCTTCGCCATGGCAGGTGCAGCCTTGCTCTCCGTTACGCTCGTGCCGGTGCTGATGCTGCTGTTCGTTCGCGGTCATATTCGTTCTGAAGCGGAGAATCCGTTGAACCGCTGGCTGATCGCAGGCTACCGCCCGCTCATCGCCGCCGTGCTGCGGCACAAGAACATCACGCTCGTTGCTCGCCGCACTGGCAATTCTGTTATCCGTCTACCCGGCCATGAAGCTGGGCAGCGAGTTCATGCCGACACTGAACGAAGGCACGCTGTTCTACATGCCCACCGCGTTGCCCGGCATGTCGGTAACCAAGGCAGCAGAACTGCTGCAGACGCAGAACAAGATCATCAAGAGCTTCCCCGAAGTGGCTTCCGTTTACGGCAAGGCCGGACGCGCGCAGACCGCCACCGACCCGGCACCGCTGGAGATGTTCGAGACCGTGATCAACCTCAAGCCGCAGGAGGATTGGCGCCCCGGCATGGACACCGACAAGCTGATCGCCGAGATGGACAAGGCGCTGCAGTTCCCCGGCGTGGCCAACTCGTGGACCATGCCGATCAAGGCGCGCATCGACATGCTTTCCACCGGCATCCGCACACCCATCGGCATCAAGGTGTTTGGCAAGAACCTGGACGAGATGGAAAGCCTCGCCAAGCAGATCGAATCCGTGGTCAAGAAGATACCGGGTACCAGCAGCGCCTATGCCGAACGCATCACCGGCGGCTACTACCTCAACATCGAACCGGACCGGCTGGCGCTGGCGCGTTACGGACTGACCGTGGGCGAAGTGCAGGATGTGATCGCCACGGCACTGGGCGGCGAGACCGTCACCACCACGGTGGAAGGACTGGAACGCTTCGGCGTGAACGTGCGTTACCCGCGCGACCTGCGCAGCACGCCGGAGCAGATCGCGCGCGAAGTGCTGGTGCCGACGCCGATGTCGAACGGCCAAAACGGCGCGATGATCCCGCTGGGGCAGATCGCCAAGGTGAGCATCAGCAAGGGAGCGCCCTCCATCCGCACCGAGAACTCGCTGCTCTCCGCCTACATCTATGTGGACATCCGCGACCGCGACATCGGTTCGTATGTGGCCGAAGCGCGCAAGGCTGTGGCCGATCAGGTGAAGTTCCCGCCCGGCTACTACGCGACCTGGAGCGGGCAGTTCGAGTACATGGAACGCGCCGCGGCCAAAATGAAGATCGTGATCCCCATCACGCTACTCGTCATCTTCCTGTTGTTGTATCTGAATTTCAAACGCGTCACGGAATCGCTGGTTGTCATGCTGTCGGTGCCGTTCGCGCTCGTCGGGGGAGTTTGGCTGCTGTGGCTGCTCGACTACAACCTGAGCGTGGCGGTGGCGGTCGGCTTCATCGCCTTGGCCGGTGTGGCGGCGGAAACCGGGCGTGGTGATGCTGATCTATCTGGAGCACGCATGGCAGGACGTCCAGACACGCTGCGTCAACGCAGGACGCCGGCCGACAGCAGCCGATCTCCAGGCAGCCATCATGCACGGCGCGGTGGAACGCGTACGCCCGAAGATGATGACCGTAGTGGCGATCATGGCGGGCCTGTTGCCCATCCTGTGGAGCAACGGCACCGGCTCGGAAGTAATGCGCCGCATCGCCGCCCCCATGGTCGGCGGCATGATCTCTTCAGCGGTGCTCACGTTGCTGGTGATCCCGGCCATCTACGCGCTGCTCAAACAACACTCGCTTGCTTCTGCCTCCAGGGGTGCAACAGAACAAGTGCAACCTTCACCACCCCAGCCAACAAAGGAATAGCAATGAAAACTTTGACACTATTATTGAGCATGACACTCGCCAGCGGTAGCGGCATGGCCCAGGCTGCCGGGCTCGCACACGATATGTCGCAGCACGAGATGGCGACGATGGCTGCGGCCAACACCTCCGGCCCCACCGGAGTTGGTGTGATCAGGGCCGTGAATGAAACGGCAAGCAAGGTACAGATCGCCCATGAACCCATCGCAGGTCTGAATTGGCCCGCAATGACCATGTGGTTTGAGTTGCAAAAACCGCTGCCCGCGAATTTGAAGGTAGGTGATCGCGTACTTTTTGAATTGACACAAAACCTGAACAATAAATGGGTTATTACCCGCATTGAATCGAAGCGATGAACGGTGTTAAATAAAGCGGCAGTTCGAGTTTGCCGAGGAACCTCTGTGCGCTCCGCAGCTCAAATATCTTTCTAAGGGTGTGGCCGTTTTCTGCGGAACACGTTTTGTTGCGGCATTCTTGAGCAAACAAGGGATATCCGGCTAGGTCCGGTAGCTCTTTGCGTTTTGGCAGCCATATTTGATTTGCGTTGCTTGATCAAAATTTCTCTGACTTATTCAGAAAGGAGTTTTGTGAAATGGCAGACACTTACCGAAATAGCGTTGCATCCGGCAGTCACAGCACCGAGTTGGCAAAGCACATCCTGTCCCGCCTGTTCCGGAATTTCGACGGATGTTTCCGCATCCGTCTCTGGGACGGTTCGGTGGTCGACGCCGGTCGGGGCAGACCGGAGTTCTCCCTGACTTTCCGGTCCGCCAGGGCTTTCCAGAGCATGGTGTTCTCGCATCATCCTTTGCGCGTCGTCGATTCCTATTTTCGCGGACTCATCGATATCGATGGCGATCTCTACAGTGCGCTCAAGCTGCGTCATTTTCTGTCTGCGTTGCGACTGCCGCCGCTCGAAAAAGCCGCGCTCGCGGCCAAGGCATTGATGATCAAGCCGGATAAGACCAAATCGCAAGACAGTCGCATGTGGGCAAAGAACGTGAGGCAAAAACTGGGATTGGAACCCGACCGGCAACTGAACCGGCTTGCCATTTCCTTTCACTATGACGTTTCCAACGACTTCTATGCACTGTGGCTGGACGAGCAAATGGTGTATTCCTGCGCGTACTACGAAGCAGCCGGCGAGACTCTGGAGCAGGCGCAGTGCAACAAGCTCGATCATATCTGCCGCAAATTGCGGCTCCAGCCGGGCGAACGCCTGCTCGATATCGGTTGCGGCTGGGGCGCACTGATCTGCTGGGCCGCGGAACATTACGGCGTGAACGCGCATGGCATCACGTTGAGCCAGAATCAATACAACCATGCTCAGCAAACAATCAAGCGTCGTGGACTGGAGCAAAAGGTAACCGTTGAACTTTTGGATTATCGCGACCTGCAAGGCGAAGCGGTATATGACAAGCTGGTGAGCGTGGGCATGTTCGAACACGTCGGCCTGAAGAACCTGCCGGCCTACTTCTCCACCGCCCATCGCGTGCTTAAACCCGGCGGTCTGTTTCTAAACCACGGAATCACCAGCGATGAAGGCGGCTGGAAGAAAAGCATCACGACAGAATTCATCAACCGCTACGTGTTTCCGGACGGCCAGCTGGAGACCATCAGTACCGTGCAACAGATCATGGAAGATACCCATTTCGAGATTCACGACGTCGAAGGTCTCAGGCAGCACTACGCGCTGACATTACGCGAGTGGGTCAGCCGCCTCGAGCTGCATCGGGAGGAAGCCCTGAAATATGTGCCTGAAACGACCTACCGTATCTGGCGCTTCTATATGGTGGCCTGTGCCGAACAGTTCGAACAAGGCAGCACGGGGATTTACCAGATCCTCGCCTCCAGGCGCACGCCTTTTTCCTATCCCGTCCCGCTCACCCGGCGCGACTTGTACGACGACCAGACCCATGATAACCAGCGACTAACCAAACATGCGTCATCGAAACCGCCACCGTGAACAAAACAGAGGGCGAATGTTTCGTACGGACACCGGTGAACGGGCCTGATAGAAGTTGTTTCAGGCGGAGAGTAGTTCGAAAATGATCGGACTGGACGCACATTGGCAACTACCTACTCTTTTGCTTCACACGTCAAATTACGGCCGCTTTTCTTGGCGTCATACAGTGCCAGATCGGCACGATTCAGGAAGACATCTATATTGATGTCGCTATCTATAAGCGAGGCGACACCGATTGAAGCGGTAAATTGAACCGGCAAACCGTGCTTCATCGGCAGCCTCGTCTCGCCTATTGCCTGACGCAGGCGCTCCGCGACTTCCATGGCATGGCTCACGCCGGTCTCCGGGAATATGACAGCGAACTCCTCCCCGCCTATGCGCCCTATCACATCGGGCTCGCGCAGTGTGTTGAGACAGACGCTTGCGAACTCTTTCAATACCCTGTCGCCAACTTCGTGTCCGTAGGTGTCATTGATCGTTTTGAAATTGTCGAGATCAATCATCGCGATGGACAGCGGGGTGTCGTATCGCCTGGCACGTGAAAATTCCTTCTCGGCCACTTCAAAAAAATGACTCCGGTTCGGCAGTTCCGTCAAAAAGTCTGTATTGGCCTGGCGTTCGAGTTTTGCCTCAAGTTCTTTGTGCTCGGTGATATCAGTCGAAATTCCCACCAGACCCCAGACATCCTTTTGTTCGCCGCTTTCATAGATAGGAGCCTTGACTTCCCAATAGACTCTGCGGCCGGTTTCGGAATGATCAACGTCGATTTCTTCGGCCGAAGTTGCACCGGAAAGCACACGGTCGTCAACTTCACGCAGGCGTTTGACAGTGGCCGGCGGAAAAAACCGATTATCGTCGCAACCGACGAGTTCCTGCGCGTTGCAGCCGAACAATTTCAGCGTTATGCGGTTGGCATAGATATAGCGGTGCTGCCGGTCTTTCATGTAGATGTAGGCGGGAACATGGTCCAGTGCCAGTCGAAAACGCTCGGCTTCCGCCAGCGCCTTATTGAGACTGGCTTCGGCCAGTTTTCTCTCGGTAATGACATCAAAGGCTGCAACGAAATAATCCGGCTTGGGACTGAACACAGACACTGAAAACCACATCTGCAGAGCCACAACAAAGTGCTCAAAAATTTCCGCCCTGCCGGTCTTTGCCACGCGTCCGTAGAGCCGGATCAAGTCGCTGTCAGTCTCGCGTATGCCGGGAATCACTTCCGATGCCAGCTTGCCAACAACGCCCGTCAGGCCGGTTTGACGCTCAAATGCGGTATTAATTTCGAGATAGATGAAATCAACCGGCTCGTCATCATCGTAAATGATGCGGCAATAGGCCAATCCGTTAAGCATGCTATTGAACAACGCCCTGTAGGCATCGACGCCGCCGAGAACATCACCCTCCAGATGATTTTTGCCTGACATAGATGCCTCCAAACTATGCTGCGCCGCTTTCCAAATTCATTCTGTTTGCGATGGGCCATGCTATCAGACTGTCATACCGATGGCGGTCGCAGTGGCCCGTTGCCCATTCCTAGTTCAAAAGCGGATGATCCTTGGGCAATTGTTTGGAGTACCAGATCGCAAGTTTGTGACGCATCGTTTTTTCAGCCACCTGATCTTCCGGCAAGGGCACAATGACCTTGTCGTGAACCAGCAGCCGGTATATATAAAGCAGTTTTTCGCTCGCCGAATCTTTCGGTTCGAAAATCACAACGCCGCGTCCCTCGGCATACTTTATCCCGGCCTGAAACGCTTCCTTAAACAGTGCAGCCTCATTTTTCAGCTTGTGCATGACACGCTCCCAAATAACAAGGTCTATAGGTCGCCAGATATCGAATTGCTATTTATCCAGTATCCGTTCTATACGCCGATCGGGCACCAACCAGATGATCGCCACCAATACATATATTCCGTCCGAGAACCACTGATTCCAGAATGCGGCCGGTATGGCGACAGCGTACAACAATTGCGAAACTTTACCCTTGCGGTCTTTTTCAACTGCTTTTGCCAACAATGAATCTTTGCCGCCGTTCGCCACGATGATGCAGTGCTGCAATATCATGTAAGCTACCGCCGCCATGAACAGCACCACCCCGTACAACGCCGTCGGCACCGAGGCAAAATGGTTTTCTCCCATCCATCCCGTCACAAACGGCACGAGCGACAACCAGAACAGCAAATGCAGATTGGCCCACAGGATGCTGCCATTCACGCGTTGCAGCGTGTGCAGCATGTGGTGATGGTTGTTCCAGTAAATACCGAGGTAAATGAAGCTGAGGATATAACTCAAGAAGACCGGCAGCAAAGGTTGCAGGGCCTGGATATCCGAACCGTGCGGCACTCTGAGCTCCAGCACCATGATGGTGATGATGATGGCGAGCACGCCGTCGCTGAACGCTTCCAACCGATTCTTGCCCATGGCTTATCCTTTTTCGCCGTTTGCTTTCCGCGTTTGCATGGTCGGGAAGACTGTCCCGCGAGACTTAGTGTACATGCGTTGACGCCGTATCTGCAGGGTGCAATACGCAACTATGGTCGGTCGTTCCCTGCTCGACCTGGAGCGTGCTGTGCTGGATGGAGAATTTATCCCTGAGCGTACAAATGATGTCGTCCATGAAAGCATCGCCCGGATACCCTTCAGGCATCACCAGGTGAACCGTCATTGCGCTCTCGGTCGTGCTCATGCCCCAGATATGCAGGTCGTGAATATCGGCGACGCCGCGACATTGGCGCAAATAGGTCTCGATCGCCGCGCCGTCGATATGCGCCGGGATCGCGTTCAAGGCCAGTTGCAGGGACTCGCGCAACAAACCCCAGGTGCCGATCACGATCACGGCAACAATCGCCAGGCTCACCAGCGGGTCGAGCCAGTACCAGCCGGTGTACACCATCGCCACGCCGGCGACCGCCACGCCAAGCGAAACAGCCGCGTCCGCCAGCATGTGCAAATACGCACCCCGAATATTCAGGTCGCCTTTGCTGCCCTTGACGAACAGCCATGCCGACAAACCGTTGATGCCGATACCGATACACGCCACCAGCGAGACTGTCAGACCGGCGACCACATGCGGCTCGGAAAAGCGTTGCACGGCCTCCCAAGCGATCCCGCCGCAGGCCACCATCAGGAACATGGCATTGGTCAGCGCCGCCAGAATCGAAGAGCTGCGCAGGCCGTATGTAAAGCGCCCACTCGGCGTCCTGCGCGCAAGGATCGCCGCCCCCAATGCCAGCAGCAAGCCCAGGACATCGGACAAATTGTGACCGGCATCCGCCATCAGCGCGGTCGAACTGGCTATGACGCCGTAGGCAAACTCGACCGCGACAAAGATTGTGTTCAGGACAATAGCGATTACGAAAGCACGTCCCTGACTGTCCGGGTCGCCATGATGGTGGTGATGGTGACCTTCGGCATGCGAGTGTCCGCTGTGATCGTGTGAGTGGTTGTGCGACATAAGATACGTTCTCGTTAAAGTTGCAAATTGTTCGGTAATAATTCCAGCGCCTATCCGTGATGCGCAGGATCTAGCGCATTTTCTCCACTGCCTCTTCCACCCGTTCTACCGCGATGATCTCCATGCCCTCAATCTTGTGCTTGGGCGCGTTGGCCTTGGGGACGACGGCGTGGGTAAAGCCGAGTTTGGCTGCTTCTTTCAAACGTTCCTGTCCGCGCTGCACCGGGCGCACTTCCCCTGCCAGCCCGACTTCGCCAAACACTACCAGCTTTTCCGGCAGCGGTTTGTTGCGCAAGCGAGGAAACGATGGCCAGCAGCACGGCCAAGTCGGCGCCCGGTTCGGTGATCTTAACGCCGCCCACGGCGTTGATGAACACATCCTGATCGAAACAGGCAATGCCGGCATGGCGATGCAGCACCGCCAGCAGCATCGCCAGACGGTTCTGTTCCAGGCCCAGCGACAGGCGCCGCGGAGTCGGCGCATGCGAGTCGTCGAGCAGAGCCTGTATCTCCACCAGCAACGGGCGCGTGCCTTCCTGCGTGACCATCACACAGGAACCCGCCACCTGTGCACCGTGTTGCGACAGGAACAACGCGGAAGGATTGCTCACTTCGCGCAGGCCTTTTTCGGTCATGGCAAACACGCCGAGCTCGTTGACCGCGCCGAAACGGTTCTTGAACGCACGAATGAGGCGAAAACTGGAATGGGTGTCGCCCTCGAAATACAGCACGGTATCGACGATATGCTCCAGCACTCTCGGACCCGCCAGCGCGCCTTCCTTGGTGACGTGACCGACGAGGATGATGGTCACGCCGCTGCTCTTTGCCAGGCGCGTGAGCTGCGCCGCACATTCGCGCACCTGCGCCACCGAGCCCGGGAGCGGAAGTGAGTTGTTCGGAATAGACCGTCTGGATGGAATCGATCACCACCACATCCGGCTTCTCATGCGCAACCGTGGATTGAATTTTTTCGAGCTGGATTTCCGGCAGCAGATGCACTTCGCGCGCATCCAGGGCAAGGCGCTTTGCGCGCAACGCGATCTGTTGCGCCGACTCTTCGCCGCTTACGTACAGGACTTTTTTGGTCGCGGAGAGATGCGCCAATGCCTGCAACAACAACGTGGATTTGCCGATGCCGGGATCGCCGCCGATCAGCACCACCCCGCCTTCCACCAGTCCGCCGCCCAGCACGCGATCGAACTCGGCGATACCGGTCGGAGTGCGCGACACTTCGCTCGCTTCCACCTCGGCCAGTTGCTGCAACTTGCCGGATGCCGCCAGTGCGCTGTATCGGTTCTTGCCCGCTGCCGGAATCGCTTCCGCTACCGATTCCACCAGCGTGTTCCACTCGCCGCAACTCGGACACTGGCCTTGCCACTTTGGGGACTGTCCGCCGCATTCGGTGCAGCTATAGATCGTTTTTGCTTTTGCCATTTAAACCTCAAAACTTGAGGGTGTGAGGATAGCGCAGTTCTCATCGGGTAGAATAGCAACATGCTACGCCTCACCGAAATCCGGCTCCCTCTCGACCATCCTGCAGATGCCTTATCCGATGCGATTCTCAAGCGATTGGGCATCGGCGCGTCCGGTTTGATCGGTTTCACGATATTTCGTCGCGGTTACGATGCGCGCAAGCGGAACGCCATCGTGCTGGTCTATACAGTAGATGCGGAAGTAAAAGACGAAGCGGCACTGCTCGGGAAAAACATCCCGCATGTTGTACCTGCACCGGACATGAGCTACCGGGTCGTGGCGCAGGCTCCGCCGGGACTGACAGAGCGCCCCGTTGTCATCGGCACCGGGCCGTGCGGCATCTTCGCGGGTTTGCTCCTGGCGCAGATGGGCTTTCGCCCCGTCATTCTGGAGCGCGGCAAGGAAGTGCGCGAGCGCACCAAAGACACCTGGGGCTTGTGGCGCAAAGGCAAGCTCGATCCCGAATCGAATGTGCAATTCGGCGAGGGTGGCGCCGGAACTTTCTCCGACGGTAAATTGCACAGCCAGATCAAGGATCCGAAGTTCTACGGACGCAAGGTTCTCGCGGAATTTGTGACAGCGGGCGCGCCGGAAGAGATCATGTATGTGAGCAAACCGCACATCGGCACCTTCCGTCTGGTGGGCATGGTTGAAGAGATGCGCCGCACCATCCAGGCACTGGGCGGGGAGGTTCGATTCCAGAGCCGCGTCGAGGATATCGAGATCGAGGAGGGACAGGTGTGCGGCGTGGTGCTGGCAGATGGCGAACGCATCGCAACCCGGCATGTTGTGCTCGCCGTCGGCCACAGCGCGCGCGACACCTTCGAGATGCTGCACCGGCGCGGCGTGTATTTGGAAGCCAAACCGTTCTCCATCGGCTTCCGCATCGAGCATCCGCAGTCGGTCATCGACCGCGCGCGCTTCGGTGCCAATGCCGGCAATCCGTTGCTCGGCTCGGCGGATTACAAGCTGGTGCATCACGCTGCCAACGGCCGCTCGGTATACAGTTTTTGCATGTGTCCCGGTGGGACGGTGGTCGCGGCCACTTCCGAAGAAGGCCGCGTGGTGACCAACGGCATGAGCCAATATTCGCGTAACGAACGCAACGCCAACAGCGGGATTGTCGTGGGCATAACGCCTGCGGATTATCCCGGCGACGTGCTTGCCGGTGTCGAATTCCAGCGCAAATGGGAAGCGCGGGCATTCGAGCTGGGCGGCCGGAACTATTGTGCGCCGGGCCAGCGCGTCGGCGACTTTCTCGCCGGACGGCCCTCGACCAAACTGGGCGAGGTCACCCCGTCCTATACTCCCGGTGTTACGCCTGCCGATCTGTCCACGGCCCTGCCCGATTACGCAATCGCCGCCATCCGCGAAGCTTTGCCCGCGTTCGAAAAGCAGGTCAAGGGTTTCGCCATGGATGATGCGGTGCTCACCGGCGTGGAAACACGCACTTCTTCACCCGTGCGCATCAAGCGCGGCGAAGATTTTCAAAGCATCAACATCAAAGGGCTGTATCCGGCGGGAGAAGGCGCGGGCTACGCGGGCGGTATTCTGTCCGCTGCAGTGGACGGCATCGAAGTCGCCGAGGCGGTAGCACTGGATATTTGCAGCATGATTAATGCAGAGTCCGATTCGGAGCCATTACGATGATGTCCGCAAACGCTGCATCCGCATCCACGCGATCGAAGACGTAGCGCTGATTGCAAAATTCGCAGTGAACCTCGACGTTGCCGCGCTCGGCAAGGATGGAATCAACTTCTTCCCGTCCGAGCATGCGCAACATGCGGGCAACGTTCTCGCGTGAACAAGTGCAGCGGAATACCACATCCTGTGCCTCGAACAACCGGATGTCTTCTTCGTGATACAGAAGATGAATCAGTTCTGCGGCAGGCACGTTCAACAACTCTTCCGTCTTGAGCGTATCGGCGATCTGTGTTGCCCTACCCCAGGCATCCTCGTCCTGCGATTCGTGCTGCCCCGGCAGTTTTTGCAACAGCATCCCGGCCGCACTTTTCCCGTCCGCAGCCAACCACAAACGCGTCTCCAGCTGCTCCGAACGGGTCATGTAATTTTGCAGAATCTCGGCGATGCTGTCGCCTTCCAGCGCAACAATACCCTGATAAGCCTGATTGCCGTCCTTGGGGTCCAGTGTGATGACAAAACGGCCGTCGCCCACCATATCCCGCAGCGTGCCGGTTGGTTCGCCTTCCCACTTGGCCGTCGCGCGTATTTCCAGATCGCCGGAACACTCCACGACCAGCAGCTTCACCGCCCCTTTGCCGTGTATCTGCAGGATCATGGAGCCTTTCAATTTCAGCGTAGCGGCAAGCAGCACGGCAGCGGCACACAGCTCGCCCATCAGGTCGCGCAGCAGCGGTGGGTAATTGTGCCGCTCGATCACATTCTGCCAGACCGCATCGAGCCGCACGATTTCGCCGCGTAACGGCGCATGCTCAAACAGGAAACGACGCAGGGAATCGGACGATGTTTTCATGGTGGATGATAATATCACTGCACCGACCCGGCGAGAAACAACAAGGGCAGCCTGAGCCGCCCTTGTAGTCACATACAACCGACTTTCCTCAATCCCAATCCGGATAGTTCGGAATGGAGACAGTGTCGCTGTCGAAGATGCCTTTGTCGGCTTGGGTATGACACGCATTGCAATAGCTCAGCGATTTCACGTCCTTGTTGCCTTTGATCATCTTCTCCGGGATGTCGTGGTGCTTGCGCTTGATGTAGCGCACCTCGGTGATGCGCAGCGGCGTCTCATCTTCAGTCGCCACGGCGATCTTGCGCGACCGCTTGTACCAGGACTTTTCCGCTGCATTCTCCATCGCGTAGTCGTAGATGGTTTTCAGCGTGTCCTTGTCCAGCGATGCATTTTCACCAAAGTGGTCGTTCAGGGCTTTTTCGTCCAGCAACTTTGCCCAGGATTTACTCGGCAGCAGGCCAGGTGGATACGCATAGTGGCAAGAACCGCACTCATCCTTGTAAGTTTTATTGTCGACCGGCCGCACTTCTTTCTGGCGCGAAAAATTGCCCAGCCACTGCCAGAAGGTTTGTTCTGCCATTGCAGCGCCGCTGCCCGACATGAGTACCACAGCCAACAGCGCTGCCTTGAATTTAGTTTGCATCATCATCTCTCCGATTCTTACTTGCTCGACAGGAATTTAAGGATATCGCCCTTTTCCTGCGCGGTGCATTCGCGTCCCCAAGCGTCGTTGCAATTACGCTTGAACCATTTTTCGATCTTCTTCGCATCGGTGAATCGCTCCGGATTGGCACTCGGAGCCATCGGTTCGATGACTTTCCCGGTCTTGTGATGCTTGCCGGCCTTGCTCAGGTCGTCGCCATGGCAGGTAGTGCAGTTGATCTTCTTGCCGTCTTCTTCTTTGCCGTCTCTGGTCCAGTCCTTCCGCCCGCGCTCGGCATCGAAGCCCGTCGCGCCTTCGGATTTGTACTGCGCGAACAATGCATCAGTGGCTGGATTTGCCGATGCAGTGGAAGCGATAAGCAGTGAACCGACCAACGTCGTCAAAATATAGAGTTGTTTCATTTGTTGTTTCCCCATCACCAAGTGATCTTGATCGCAGCCACCATGCCCAGCGCCCCAAGTTCGGCGATACCGGCATGGCTGACCGGAACGGCTGAATTCTTCGATTTGTTCACGGCGTAAGCCATTAATGCGGCGCCGGTGACACCGAGCAGTATGTGCAGGTTATCCGGATCCGTGATGCCGTCGGTCAACTTGAAATCATCCCAATGCACGATCAAACCAGTCGCAATTGCCGCGGCAGCCATCGCGACTGTTGCTTCCGCAAGATGCGCATGGGTGCCGTTCGTCTGGCGCGGTGCCGTCGTCGCCGCGCAATTCCGCTCGCACTCGTTATCCGGCGCGGTCATGGCGGTCAATGCGGCAAACACGATGGTGCCGAGCCCCAGGTATTGGTGCACTTTGCTGCCCGTAATCAGGGGTGGCTCAAATGGTGCTGTTCCCACCGCTGGTGAGGCGCTACCAGACTGCTTCACCAGCACATCGTTGTCGTTCGCCGCTGCCAGCTTGAACGACTCGTAATCCTTTACGTAAGTGCTGGATGTCAACGGCACATCAAACGCCGATTCCTGCGCAAACGCGTTTCCTGAGAGCGCCGCCACGCCAAGCATGGCGGCGCTCATGAACTGGATCCCCTTCATCTAACTCTCCTCATTTATCGTTTTGATTATTTGATTCCGATTGTAGTGGCGGTGATTTCCTCCCGGTGAGCATCGCCCGCACCAGATTTTCCTTGTGCTGGATACTACCCACCAATACGCCCAGTAGATGCAGCACTACCAAACCCAGAGCGACGTTGGGAAGAAATTCGTGGACATGCCGGAACACATAGCTCGCGTCATCGCTTACCCGATTCGCCAGGAATGCCAGCGGGCCTCCGAAGTCGATCGTGCCCAGCGTCAACAAACCCGACAGGAAGATCACGGCTAATAACCCGAACATGGTGAATACCATCAATGCACCCGCCGGGTTATGCCCATAATAATGCCGAGGGTTTCCCTTGAGCATCGAACGCAAATAGCTAACCGCCTCACTGACCGGGAAGATAAACGCACGAAAGCGCGCGTATTCGCTTCCCCTGAAACCCCAATACAGCCGGGCTGCCAATAACACGCACAGCGTATAACCGACCAGCTCGTGTATTGTGGACAAGTGCACTTCACCCGAGATGAACGCCGTCGTAAAGCACAATACCAACGTCCAGTGAAAGAACCTCAGGAACCGGTCCCACACCTTGACGTGTGCAGCGCTTGCATCCGCGACATGATTTGTATGAGCTTGCTGCATATCCCACCTGATTAATTTGTAAACAAACGAACCCCAGCGCCTCGGGTGCCTGAAACTCGAAATCAGTTCAGCGCGATGGCCACGTGAAAACTATTCGGTTCGATTAGTAAGGCAGATTGTTACAATGACCTGCACAAAACGCGGCGAATTTTACCTGAAATTTCACATTTTCCAAGCCGAATTCTTGTGTGAATAATTAACTGAAACTGCATTGACGCCTTCCCTCAGAGCCGCGCCACCATTGGCCGCCAGGCCAAGGCGATGCCGGCGACCGCACAAAAAACCACACCCGCATAAAAGGTAAAGGAGGCACCAAGGCGATCCCATAATAAGCCGGCCAAGACGCTGGCAACCAGCATCGCCAAGCCGCTCATCAAATTGAAAAATCCATATGCCGTGCCGCGCAGATCATTTGGTGTCGAATCAGCCACCATACGCGCCAACAATCCCTGTGTGATACCCATGTGCACACCCCATAGCGCGACACCCAACAATACTGTCGTCCAATGGTCATTGCTCGCCAATACCAGGTCGGCAGCAATCAACACCATCAGCCCCAATGCCAGCAGTTTGGTGTGGCTCACGCGGTCGGAAAGCTTTCCAAACGGATATGCAGATGCGGCGTAAATTACGTTCATCGCCACCATCACCAGCGGTACCAGCGCGACCGGAATGCCGCCCTGCGCGGCACGCAGCACAAGAAATGCCTCGCTGAAACGCGCCAGCGTCATGGCCGCACCGATGCCGACCACCCACCAGTAGTCCGTGCCGAGGCGCAGCAAATTCGCGCGACTGACCGGATTGGTCGGTTTGTGCGCCTCCGCTTTTTCCGGTTCGTGGACACCGAACAGCAGCAACGCGACCGCGAGCAGGCCGGGAATTACAGCCACCCAGAACACTGCACGAAAATCATTGGCCCACAACAACATCAAGCCGACACCCAGCAACGGCCCGAGGAACGCACCGACAGTATCCAGCGATTGACGCAACCCAAACGCCGCGCCGCGTATCTCGGCAGGGGTGATCTCGCGCGATTAAAGCATCGCGCGGAGCACCGCGCACCCCCTTGCCCACCCGGTCCAGGAAACGTGCAGCCAGCACCATGCCCATGCCCGACGCCAGCGCGAACATTGGCTTGGTCAGTGCGCCCATGGCGTAGCCAAACAGCGCCAACCCTTTACGCTTGCCCAGGTAATCACTCAATGCGCCGGAGAATACCTTCACCAGCAACGCCGTGGATTCCGCGATCCCCTCGATCACCCCTACGGTCAGCGCGCTCGATCCAAGCACCGTCACCATAAACAATGGCAACAGGCTGTGGATCATTTCCGAAGAGACGTCCATCAACAGACTGACGAAACCCAGCACCCATACGCCGCCGGGTATTTTGGTCAATGCGTCTTTACCGATTCTGGGCATCGTTTAATGTGTGCATTTTGAAAAGTCGATAGAAAAAATACGGCGCGACCGTAACCCAAACCAAAATCAAAGGCCACAGACGGCCGCTCGCAACATCGTAGTTCGCCAGCAACTCCGCCCACGAATGTCCGCCGACATAATGGAAGAACAGGAACTCGAACGCCACGGTGA
This sequence comes from uncultured Pseudomonadota bacterium, assembly GCA_963718345.1. GTDB lineage: Bacteria > Pseudomonadota > Gammaproteobacteria > Burkholderiales > Gallionellaceae > Sideroxyarcus. The sequence continues at coordinate 23,208 of CAVQZH010000012.1, forward strand.
GCGCAAGCCAGAACAGCCCGATGAACCATGCCTCTCGCGCCGAAGCAGACGGCCAGCGGCGCACAAACTCGCAAATCACCACCGCAAACAACAGGATGCCGCTCACACAGGAAAGCTGATTCGCCAGCAATTCGGAAAGGTATCTGCCATAGGTCAGATCGCGCAATCCGCCGTTGATCATGGCAACGACCAGCAATACGAACCAGGCTGCCACATAGCGTATCTGCATCACGCCATCCGGGACGGCAACTTGATCGTATCGCCACCCACCATGAACACGCCCTTGCCCTGATGATGCAGCGTACGCGGGTTCTTCCGCGCGGGATCGATCCACGCCTTGACCACCTCCAGCACGAAGAAGTTGTATTTGTTCACCATGCGAGTATCGACTACCTTGCATTCGAGATTGGCGTAACACTCGGCAATGAGCGGTGGCGCCACCAGTGTTGCGGGCTGCGGCGTCAGCTTGAACTTCTGAAACTTGTCCACCTTGCTACCCGAACAATTGCCCACTCCTACCACTTGCTTCGCCATTTCTACCGACGGAATGTTAAGCACGCATTCCCGGGTCGCCACCAGCGCATCGAAGCTGTAGTTGCGCCCGCTGATCACACAACCCACAAGCGGCGGCTCGAACTCCATCATCGTTTGCCACGACATGGTCATGATGTTCGGCGTACCTTGCCGAACCGTGGTCACCAGTACCACCGGGCCCGGTTCGAGCAGACGATATACGCGCGATAGCGGCAAGGTTCTTCTGGTCATTTCTGTCCAACCATTTACCGAAGCAATTTGAAGCGGGATTCTATATTCAAGCAACCGAACCAGTGCATAGCCTTGCCAGACAGGCACGGGCATGAAAGCTCCAGTAAGCCGAAATAGCGTAGTAAATTGAAATGAAGGCAATAAAAATCAGGGGCCACCTCCATCCCATATAGGTCACGGAAATGGCGCCGAATATGCAACCCAGAATCACCATCGTGACGTGGCGAACCTCGTTTATTGAATGGATCACGCCATCCCTGTCGATTCGGTAGGCAAGACATATTGTCTTTGTTTTATCGAGCAGCGATGGTCGTCCACACACATCGACCTGATCGCCTTCCTTGATAAGCGTGAGATTGTTGGCTTGTCCCGGCACATTGACCAACAGGCCATTTAAGCGAAAGTTTATTGCCGTCGTGGTTGAGTTCTCCGCGTCATACTCGACATCTTGCGCTTCACCCCGAGATATGCGGAACCATTGATTGCTCATAGAAATTCACCCGACTTTTTGGCAGAACATACTTTATGGAAAAAACCAATGAACGCACGTGATGAGAAGCATATATGGGTTGTGCAAGCAGTTGTTGCCCCGCACAGGCACATGAAATCCGACCCGCCGCTCGCACCCATCGCGTAAAATCCCGGGTGCACTATAACGCCGCCCCCGGCAAATAACCATATACGTTTAGTCTCCTATACCTATCCTGCCTGTGACCACCGAAGTCGAACGTTTCTTTTCCGAACAAAGCCCGCTTGCCACTGAAGTCGCGTCATTCCGTCCGCGCGCGCAGCAGCGAGACATGGCGATTGCCGTGGCGGAGGCGATACGCGACAACGCGATCCTTGTGGCGGAGGCAGGCACGGGCACGGGCAAGACCTTTGCCTATCTGGTACCGGCACTGCTGGCAGGCGGCAAGGTGGTGATTTCCACGGGCACCAAGAACCTGCAGGACCAGCTGTTCCAGAAAGACCTGCCCATGGTGCGCGATGCCTTGAAAGCCCCGGTGTCGGTGGCATTGCTCAAGGGGCGCTCGAACTATGTGTGCCACTACCACTTGGCGCTGGCGCAATCGAATGGGCTGTTCAAGACGCGCGAGGATGTGAAGCATCTTGCAAAGATCGTGAACTACGCCAAGGTGACGCAGAGCGGCGACAAGAGCGGGTTGGCGGACGTGCCGGAGAACGCGCCCATCTGGATGCATGTAACCTCGACCCGCGACAACTGCCTCGGCCAAGAATGCCCGCAGCACGAGGAATGCTTCGTGCTCAAGGCACGCAAGGAGGCGATGGAAGCCGACGTGGTGGTGGTGAACCATCACCTGTTCTTCGCCGACGTGATGCTTCGCGACGAAGGCGTGGCGGAACTGCTGCCCGCCTGCAACACGGTGATCTTCGACGAGGCGCACCAGTTGCCGGAAACGGCGAGCCTGTTCTTCGGCGAGAGCCTTTCCACTTCGCAGTTGTTCGATTTATCTCAGGATGCACGCATTGAGGCGCTGAGTGGCGCTAAAGACTTTGCCGCACTGCCGGTGGCTTGCGATGAACTGGATAAGGCCGCGCGCGACGTACGCCTGGCGTTCAAGAAGGAAGGCCGCATGGCGGCGGACGCGACGGAGAGTATCAAGGATTTCGCACCCGCATTGAAGACGCTGGGGGAGAAGTTGAAGAACCTGACTGGTTTGCTGGAGAAGCAGGCAGAGCGCAGCGAAGGATTGGAGAATTGCTGGCAGCGGGCACGGGTGCTAGTGGAGATGTTGAAGGTGTGGCAACAGGAAAAATCACCCCCTCCCCCCCCCTCCCCCGAAGGGAGAGGGAGTCAGGTTGAGGCGAAGAGCGAAGGTTCCCTCTCCCAACGGGGGAGGGCTAGGGAGGGGGAAAGCGCCGGTGTGGTGCGCTGGCTGGAGGTCTTCCACCACTCGCTGCAACTCAACACCACCCCGCTTTCCATCGCCGACATATTCAAGAAGCAGCTCAGCGGCCATCCGCGCGCCTGGATATTCACGTCCGCCACGCTGGCGGTGAAGCAGAATTTCTCCCACTACCAGAACGAGATGGGCCTGACCGAGGCGCGCACCGCGTGCTGGGATAGCCCTTTCAACTATCAGGAGCAGGCACTGCTGTATGTGCCGCAGAACTTGCCGGAGCCGAACAGCGAGGGTTACACCGATGCCGTGGTGCAGGCCGCGTTGCCATTGATCGAGGCCAGCCGAGGGCCGCGCCTTCCTGCTCTTCACCAGCTTGCGTGCCATGCAACGTGCTTACGAAATCCTGCAAGCCGAGTTCGACCGCAAGAATCTGAAATACCCGCTGTTAATCCAGGGCGAAGGCTCGCGCAACGAGTTGCTCACGCGTTTCCGCGAACACGGCAACGCGGTGCTGCTGGGCAGCCAGTCGTTCTGGGAAGGGGTGGATGTGCGCGGCGAAGCATTGTCGCTGGTCATCATCGACAAGCTGCCGTTCGCGCCGCCGGACGATCCGGTGCTGGCGGCGCGCATTGCGGAGCTGAACCGGCAGGGACGGAACGCGTTCATGGAATTCCAGTTGCCACGCGCCGTCATCAACCTCAAACAGGGTGCTGGTCGGCTAATCCGCGATGAGAACGATCGCGGCGTGCTGATGATCTGCGACCCGCGCCTGATTTCCAAGCAATACGGAAAACGCATCTGGCAAAGCCTGCCGCCGTTCAGGCGCACACGCGACGAGGCGGAAGCCGTTGCATTTTTCAAGCAGGATTAGTCCGCCAACTCGCAGCGGTTACGCCCGCCTTTTTTCGCGCGGTAGAGCGCATCGTCGGCATCCTTGACGATTCTTTCGTAATCGGGATGCCCGTTATAGGCGGCAACGCCGATACTCACCGTCACATCCATGACCTTGCCGTCGCCCACACGCAACGGCTCGGCAGCGAATCTCTCGCGTATGGTTTCGGCCACATTCAAGGCCTGCTCTTTGCCGATCTCGACCAGCACGACCAGCAATTCTTCGCCGCCATAGCGGAAGATGAAATCGCCCACGCGCACACTGGATGTGACCAGATCTGCCGCCTGCTGCAATACCAGGTCGCCACCGTCATGACCGTGAGTATCGTTGATGTTCTTGAAGTGATCGATATCCAGCAGCAGTATGGCAAACGGTATTTCGCCGCGTCTGGCCAGTGCCAGTTCGCGCATCAGGATGGTGGGAAGGTAGCGGCGATTGAGCAGCCGCGTCAGGCTGTCGCGTCCGCTTTCCACCTCGATGAAACGGTCGAACAACCCGGTCAACAGGAACTTCACCTCGCCGATATCGGCCTCGACCTGTCTCATCGCCGAACGTGCATCGCCACCGTTGCGCCGTTTCTCGATCAAACTCGGCAGCAGCGTGCGCTCCAATTTTTCCACACAGACACGTATGCGCTCCAGCTCCGGCGCTTCGTGGAAAATGATGCTGGCTTTGTGCTGCAGCCACAAACCGAACTCGGAATGCCTCATCTCAGGAACGCCAGCTCCTTCATCCCCGAGAAGATGCAGCAGGATATGTTGCGCCCATTCCGACAGGGCGGCGCGCTGGCGTTCGCGTTCGGCCAGCATGTTCTGCCCCAATGCAAACATCCGGTAAGACTCGTCGGTGCGTACGCTCTTGCCCATATTGATGATGTAGGAATCGGTCATGGCGGACATGCTCAGTTCCATCACCTCCGACACGAAGCGCGTCGCCTGCACCAATTCCGCGCGATCCAGTTCGGTCCCCACCAGATATTCGGTGACAGCCTGTTTCAACAACCGCGTGCCGCGCAACACCAGCGAAATGGGCATCTGGATGCGCGCATGCACCACACCGACATGGCACTGATATTTATAGATGTCTTTCGGGTCCTGTTGCGTCAGGGCAAACAGGTCACGCAGCCAACCCTGCATCGAGGCATGCAGGCGTTGACTCACAATATCGTGGCTGATGAACGGCTTCGCTTCCTTATCCGCCAGCATGTGGTCGTAAAACACGGTCGCCAGATCGGCCGCATTTTGATTGACCGTGACGCTGATCAGTTGTTTTGTTGCTTCGGGAACCTGCTCATGCAATTGCCGCCAATCAATCGCGAAATCTTCGATCTTGCTGTGTTTCATCTTCCTTTACCTCGTCGGCCCGCAGGCGGGACCTGTTCGCTATTCTGTCAAGTTCGTGGCATTGTAACCCGAACATGCCATCCCCATTGCTTCGCAGTCGGCGTTCCGGGCATGAACGATTGACTGCAACCCTCGGTTTGATGTCCACTGTCAGCCAACGCACCTGTCTCAACTTGCAACCATGACCGCAACGAGCACTTTCTTCGACGATCTGAGATTTTATATTGACGAAAACAATCTTTTCGTACGCGCCGAGCAGTTGCGTGCGCGCCTGAAGCTATTGCCCCTGATGCTGGTTGCGCAAATGTTGATCGAGCCGCTTTTTGTGTGGTTGATGTGGGATATTTCAGCGCACCGTCAGCTTATCATCTGGCTGGTTGTGGCTTATTTGCTGCACCTGGCCGAACTGACGCTATGGGTCCAACGGCGGGAAAAGCTCGACACCGTCGAGGAATGCCAGCGCTGGAGCCAGGACTTTTTCAATTTTGCTCTCGTTTTCGGCATGATGTGGGGCGTCGGCACTCTGTTCTTCTTCCCCAGCGACTTGCTCACCCAAGTACTGCTGGTGTGTGTTCTGATGGGCCTGACCGCGGGTGCTGCCACCATGAATTCGATGCACCCGCCCGCCTTCCATGCCTACGTCCTCGGCCTCATGCTGCCGCTCATTTTCCGAGTGATGGTGGATCAGGACGATACGCACATCGCGCTGGGTTCCATGTTGCTGCTGTTTCTGCTGGTGATGCTGAGTTCGGGTCATTTCCTGAGCAAGTTCATCATGCTCTCGTTGCTCCAGCGCTTTGAAAACGAATCTCTGGCACATCAGCTTGCCTCGATGAACGATGTGCTGGAACATAAAGTGGAAGAACGTACTGCGCAACTGCTGCACAAGACCGAGGAAGTTTCGCAAATACGCGACGTGACGATCATGGCAATGGCATCGCTGGCCGAAACACGCGACAACGAAACGGGCAACCATCTCAAGCGCACACAAAAATATATGCGCGCGCTCGCCATGAAGTTGCGCGACCACCCCCGCTTCAGGGATTTTCTGACCGACGATAACATCGAGTCTTTATACAAGCTTGCCCCCCTGCACGACATCGGCAAAGTCGGCATCCCGGATGCGATCCTGCTTAAGAAAGGCAAGCTCACGCCGGAAGAATTCGAGATCATGAAGACACACCCCTTGCTTGGCGGCAACGCCATTGCCATGGCAGAGAGCGGATTGCCCAAGCCCAACCGTTTCTTGCATATTGCCCGCGAGATCGCCACCGGACATCATGAAAAATGGGATGGCAGCGGTTATCCGCTGGGCCTGGAAGGCGATTACATTCCCATCTCGGCACGACTTATGGCACTGGCAGATGTGTATGATGCACTTATCAGCCGCCGCATTTACAAGAAGCCCTTCACGCACCCGGATGCCGTGGCACACATATTGCTTGGTCGTGGCAAACATTTCGATCCGGATGTGGCGGATGCCTTTCTGGAAATACAGGATGCATTCCGGCAAATTGCGGAACAGTATCAGGACTGACGCATCAAAATATTATGGATCAAAGACTGCTTAACCTGCTCAACGGCGACGAAGAAATCTACCCGCACTTGCTGGAAGAGAAATTCCCGCGCGTGTTCAACAAGCTTCTCGAGTTGTGGGAGACGCCGCACATCGATGCCTATCTGCAAGACCTGATGGTGGACAAGCGCGCCGGAGATCGCCAGGGATTCCCTCCCGATGCCGCAATGGAGATCATCCGCCTCAGCAACTTTATCTTCGCGTTGCACAACGCGGGCAAGGAAGTTCAGGCCTGGGAGGACATTCCCGAGTACAAGCGCAATGAGTTGGAAGGATTCGGTTATGAATTCACCACACTTGGGCTGATGAAATCGATCGACGACAACAATCAGGAAGCGGTACAAATTTTCCTCTCCTGCGGCGTTGATCTTGAAGCTCGCGACGAGCGGAACTGGACGCCATTGATGGCCGCCGCTTTCAACGGCAACTTGGAATTCGCCCAACTGCTCATCAAGTGCGGAGCACGAGTCGCGACCCGGGACAAGAATGGTTACACACCACTGCATTGGGCGGCTTACAACGGCCATGTCGACGTGATAAAGCTGCTCATCGAAAAAGGGGCCGAGCCTAATAATCCAAGTCAGTTTGGCTGGACGGCATTGATGCAGGCGGCGACGCGCGGCCATCAGCTCGCCTGTGCCTATCTGATTTTCCGGGGGGGCGACGTCAATGCGACAAGTTCCGACGGCTGGACGTCATTACACAAGGCATCCAACAACGGGCATATCGAGGTGGTCAAACTTCTTCTGGACAAGGGTGCCAACCGTTTTGCGAAGTACCAGGACGGAAGTACCCCGATGGACCTCGCCATCAAAGGCAGGCATTTGGATATCGTCGAGCTCTTGAATCAGTATAATAAAAAATCGCAGACAGAAGAACCCCCACCGCCGGGTTTGCACCTGGAACCCTGACTCAAGCCATTCTGACGCGCGCTTCGCCGGCAACCATATTCCCGATCACGCATGCTGCGGCAAGCCTTGCTCGCGAAAGTATTCCCAGCACCTTACCTGCTTCATCCGCGGCGCATGCCACCAGCAGCCCGCCACTAGTTTGCGGATCGCACAAAAGTTTGCGGCGCCACTCGGGAAAACCTTGCGGCAGATCCACTTCCGCACCGTAACTGGACCAGTTGCGATCCGCGGCGCCGGTGCTGTAACCCTGCTCCGCCAGGCGTAGCGCAACAGATAGAAAGGGGAGCGCGGCAAAATCCAGCTCCGCCCCCAGCTTCGAGCCACGGCACACTTCCAACAGATGCCCGAGCAAAGCGAAACCGGTTACATCGGTCATCGCATGCACGCCCGGCATTCCGCCCAAAGTCGCTCCGACCCGGTTCAGTTGCGTGGTCGTATCCACCATCTGCCGATATCCTTCTGCATCAAGTTCGCCTTTTTTCAACGCTGCGCTCAGGACGCCAACGCCAAGCGGCTTGCCGAGAATGAGCACATCGCCTGCCTGCGCCGTGTCGTTGCGCTTGATGTGATCCGGATGGGCCACTCCCACGCCGACCAAACCGTAGATCGGCTCGGGTGCGTCGATGGAATGTCCGCCTGCTACCGGAATCCCTGCCGCTTCGCACACCGATGCACCGCCGGCGAGAATGTCGCGTATGGTTGCCAGCGGCAGTTTGCCTATGGGCATACCCACCACGGCCAGCGCCAAAATGGGCGTAGCACCCATGGCATAAACATCTGACAGCGCGTTGGTGGCAGCAATGCGACCGAAGTCGCGCGCATCGTCGACAATGGGCATGAAGAAATCGGTGGTCACGACGATGGCTTGCGAGTCGTTCAGTTTATAGACTGCGGCATCGTCGCTGCTTTCGGTACCCACCATCAGGTTCGGGTAAGATGGCGGGAGCGGCATTGCAGCCAGCATTTCGGCCAACACCGCAGGTGCGATCTTGCAGCCACAACCGCCGCCGTGCGAATACTGCGTCAATTTGATTACGTCGTTCATACAATAAGAATCTATGCAAAATCCAAGGGTCGCTACCGTAGCACAACTGTCCGATTTCGACGAAATCATCGATGTGCGTTCTCCTGCCGAATACGCAGAAGACCATATTCCCGGCGCGATCAGCGCCCCCGTGCTGGACGACGAGCAGCGCGCGGAAGTCGGTACGCTGTATACGCAGGTGTCGCCGTTTGCAGCAAAAAAACGCGGTGCGGCATTGATTGCGCGCAACGTCGCCCGGCATCTGGAAACCCAATTCAGCGACAAGCCGAAGCAGTGGAAGCCGCTGGTATATTGTTGGCGTGGCGGTCAGCGCAGCGGTGCAATGGCCCATATCCTGGCCCAGGTCGGTTGGTCGACAGGCAGACTCAGTGGCGGCTACAAGACCTACCGGAGGCAAGTTCTTGCCGACATCGAGTCACTACCCGGCACCCTGGATTTCCGGGTGGTGTGCGGCCCGACCGGATCCGGCAAAAGCCGCTTGCTGCACGCGTTGCAGGAACAGGGGATGCAGGTACTCGACCTGGAAGCGCTCGCGCAGCATCGCGGCTCCCTGCTTGGCAATCTCCCGGACGAAGTGCAGCCGGCACAGAAGATGTTCGACAGCCGGTTGTGGGATGCACTAAGACACTTTGACGTGCAACGCTCCGTTTTTGTCGAAGCCGAAAGCAAGAAGATCGGGCTCATCAATACGCCGGAATCGCTGCTCAACAAAATGCGTGTTTCGAATTGTGTGCTGATCGAAGCGCCTGTCTCAGCCCGCGTGCAATTGCTCACGGAGGATTACGCCCACTTTCTGACCGACCCCGCGCTGCTCATCCAGCGCCTCACCCCGCTGCTTCCGCTGCATGGCCGTCAGGTGCTTGATCACTGGCAAATGTTGGCGGAACAGGGGAAGTGGACCGAACTGGTCGAAAAGTTATTGACCCAGCATTATGATCCGTCCTATCGGCGCTCGACCTCCAAGCATTTCGCCAAGCTACCTGACGCAACGATTCTCAAGCTGGACAGCTTGGACAGCAACACACTCAGCTCAATAGCCCACGCGGGGATATAACCCTTCCCAATCAATGATCACTCGACAAAACAGCCGGATTATCAGATAATACTTAGCATACTAACTATTAGCACTCAAACGACTTCATGAAAACGCAGGACGAACAATTCGCCGAATCACTGCATTTAGTGGCGCATGCGTGGCGGAACGAGCTGGACAGACGCTTAAGGCCGCAGGGCTTTTCACATTCACGCTGGCTTCTGCTTTTGCATCTCTCGCGCCATGACGGTTGTACCCATTGCGAACTGGCTCAGCACATGGGTATTGAAGCCGCAACCCTGGTCCGCCAGGTTGACCATATGGAGCAGGAGGGCTTACTCAAGCGTTGCGGCAGTGAAACCGACCGTCGCGTCAAACACTTGCACCTGTCCGCTTCCGGCAAAAAGGCTGTGGAACGTATCCGCAGCAGTGCCGCCGAGTTGCGCAAGGAGATACTGGCCGGATCAAGCAGCGAAGATATCGCCAATGCCATCGAGTTGTTGCAGAACATCCGCGACAAACTCGGCAAGCACGCGTAGCAAAGGAAACACAAACATGGAACGCCTCACAGCTAACAAGAAGAAAATCGCGCTTGCGCTCGCCTTGGTTGCCCTGCTGGCCGGCAGCGCGTATGTCTATTATTCCGGTTTTTCACGCAGCACGGAAAACGCCTACATCAACGCGGACGTGGTCAGCGTCGCCGCGCAGGTCAGCGGACGCGTTGTTGCCGTGCAGGTCAAGGATAACCAGCACGTGCGCAAGGGCGACGCGCTGTTCGATGTCGATCCTGAGCCCTTCACCATCGCCCTCGAACGCGCCCAGGCGGACCTGGCGCAGGCCCGGCAGAACGCCCGGCAGGATAATGCCGAAGTCGCCTCCGCCCGCGCTATGGTTAGCCAAGCCGAGAGCGACTATGCCAATGCCCGCAGCACTTATACCCGCGACAAGGAACTGGTGGATCAGCATTTCCTGTCGCAGCAAGTTCTCGATGACGCACAAACCCGCATGCAGGCCCTGCAGGCGTCGGTGGAACAGGCCCGCGCCAAATTAACCAAGGCGCTTTCCGCCCCACTGAATAGCGGTGAGCGCGGCGACGTATTGAAAGCGCAGGCCACCATTGACCAGGCCAAGCTCGATCTGGAACATACTCATATCACCGCAGCGCTGGACGGTCAGATCAGCAACCTTTCGCTCACACCGGGTTCGCTGGTCGGCGTCGGCGTTCCGCTGTTCGCGCTCATTGCCGACAACAGTTTTCACATTGATGCCAACTACAAGGAAACCGAGCTGCCCGGCATCCATCCCGGCCAGGATGTGGATATCCGGATCGACATGTATCCCGGCCAGCACTTCAAGGGCACCGTGGAAAGCATCAGCGGCGGTACCGGAACGGCCTTCTCGCTGTTGCCACCGCAGAACGCCACCGGTAACTGGGTGAAGATCGCCCAGCGCGTGCCGGTACGCATCAAGTTCGCCCCTACCGATGCCGCACATCCTCTACGCATCGGCGCCACTGCAACCGTGAGCGTGCAACTGAAGTAACGCAAATATGAATAGCAACAGGGTATTGACCGGCATCGCAGTAATGGCCGCGACCATCATGCAGGTGCTGGATACCACCATCATCAACGTGGCGTTACCCAACATGGTGGGCGAACTCGACGCCACGCCCGACAACATCAGCTGGGTGCTAACCTCCTACCTGATCGCTTCGGCCATCATCATGCCGCTCACCGGCTTCATCACCGACCGCATCGGGCAGAAACGCTTCCTGCTGATCAGCATCGCCGGTTTCGTCATCACTTCGATGCTGTGTGGCATCGCCACCAGTCTCTCGCAGATGGTGTTGTTCCGCCTCCTGCAGGGCGTGTTTGGCGCGGCGCTGGTGCCGCTGTCGCAGTCCATCATGCTGCAAATATTTCCCGGTGAGCAACGCGGAAAAGCGATGGCAATCTGGAGTATGGGCGTGATGGTCGCGCCCATCATGGGACCGACTTTAGGCGGTTGGCTTACCGAAACAATCAGCTGGCGCTGGACGTTTTACATCAATTTGCCCGTCGGCATCATCTCCTTCATCCTCGCCATGCGTCATGTCCACGACACACCCACGAAAGAACGGCGCATGGATTGGACGGGCTTCGCCACGCTAGCCCTGGGCATCGGCGCACTGCAACTGATACTTGATCGCGGCAATCAGGACGACTGGTTTAGCTCGCAAACGCTGGTGATAGCCACTTTCGTCACCGTGATCTCTTTGACCTTTTTCGTCATTTACACACTCACGGGAAAACACCATCCGCTGTTCGACCTGCGCATCTTCAAGGACCGCAACTATCTGGTCGCCAGCCTGATCATGACTACCATCGGTATCGGCTTTTTCGGCGGCATGCTGCTGCAATCGCTGTTCCTGCAGAACTTCCTCGGCTATCCGACTTTCGAGGCCGGACTGTACATGGCACCACGCGGACTGGCCTCGTTCCTGGTGATGATCTTCGTCGGCAAATTCGTCGGCAGGATACCGCCACGCAACTTCATCTTTGCCGGTATCTGCGCCAGCATCGCAGGCAACTATTTGATGACGCGTTTCACCGGCGACATCACTGCCTCCGACCTGATCCTGCCGATGATGCTGCAAGGCATGGGCATGGGTCTGATTTTCGTGCCCATCTCCACCCTCGCCTTCACCACCCTGCCAAAGGAAACTGCCGCCGAAGCCGCCGGTATCTACAGCCTGATCCGCGCAGTCGGCTCGTCGTTCGGCATTGCCATCCTCGCCACCTACTTCTCGCGCAGCACGCAGCAAAGCTGGGGCCTGTTGCGCGGCGATATCACGCCATATAGCGAGGCATTGCGTACCTATTTGGCCCCGCTTCACCTGGGCGCTCAGGACCCGCAAGGAATCGCGTTCGCGGCAAGAGCGGTTCTGCATCAGGCCCAAAACATCGGATACATCGACAGCTTCTGGTTTGCCACGCTTAACTTTGTCATGATGCTGCCCCTGTTGTTGCTGGTGCAGACTCCCAGGAAAGGCGCTGCCGCACCGCAGCCCGTGGTAAACCTGGAATAGGATTTCTCCGGCTTACCGCGAGCAGAGTATTTTCAAAGTTGCTACTTTGAAATTGCCTCGAATGCTGCCTTGCATATTCCCAGTCATCTATTCAGAAGTTAATACTAATTATTACTAATTCATCGTCCGCGGGCGGCTGATTCCCATATAGCCATAAAACCGTTACGTATCAATCTATTGAGGATTATCGTTCACTCTTACTACGCCTCCCTGCCCTCTGCATGCCGCGCTATAATCTTTTGCGTTCCCCGTTTTTGCATTTGGAGCAATTGCAACTTTCTCGTTTCATACTTTGGAGCCATTCGCCATGTCCCACAATCTGTTCGATACGCGCAAAACTTTCAACCTCGCAAACAACAAGCAATCCACGTTGTACTCGCTGCCCGCGCTTGAAGCCGCAGGCGTTGGAACAATATCGCGCCTGCCAGTCTCTATCCGCATCGTGTTGGAATCGGTACTGCGCAATTGCGACGGCAAGAAGGTAACCGAGGCGCATGTGCGCCAGCTGGCGAACTGGAAGCCGAATGCGGCGCGTACTGACGAGATTCCCTTTGTAGTTGCACGTATCGTATTGCAGGACTTCACCGGCGTACCGCTGCTGGCTGACCTCGCTGCCATGCGCGATGCCGCAGCAAAAATTGGCAAGAATCCAAAAATCATCGAGCCGCTCGTTCCCGTGAACCTGGTCGTCGACCACTCGGTGCAGATCGACTATTTCAACCAGCCCGACGCGCTGAAGCTGAACATGGAAATGGAATTCGAGCGCAACACCGAGCGCTATCGCTTCATGAAATGGGGCATGCAGGCATTCGACACCTTCAAGGTCGTGCCACCCGGCATCGGCATCGTGCACCAGGTCAACCTGGAATATCTGGCACGCGGCGTGATTCAGAAAGACGGCGTGACTTATCCCGACACATTGGTGGGCACCGACAGCCACACCACCATGATCAACGGCATCGGCGTGGTCGGCTGGGGCGTGGGCGGCATCGAGGCGGAAGCCGGCATGCTGGGCCAGCCCGTGTACTTCCTGACACCGGATGTGGTCGGTGTGCACCTGAAAGGCAAGCTGCAAGGAAGGCGTCACCGCGACCGACCTGGTGCTGACCGTCACCGAACTGCTGCGCAAACAAAAAGTGGTGGGCAAGTTCGTCGAGTTCTTCGGCGAAGGTACTTCCGCCCTCACCCTGCCCGACCGCGCCACCATTGCGAATATGGCGCCCGAATACGGCGCCACCATGGGCTTCTTCCCGGTGGACGAAGTCACTGTGAATTTCATGCGCAACACCGGACGCACGGATGAAGAAGTCGCTGCCTTCGAGGCTTACTTCAAGGCGCAGGGCCTGTTCGGCGTGCCCAAGGACGGCAGCATCGATTACAGCGGCGTGGTGGAACTGGACCTGAACAGCATCGAACCTTCGCTGGCCGGACCGAAGCGTCCGCAAGACCGTATCGCGTTGTCCAAGATGAAGGAGTCGTTCAACACGCTGTACAGCAAGCCCATCGCCGAGAACGGCTTCAACCAGCCCGCCGACAAACTGGCCAAGCGTTTCCCTACCGGCAAGAACAACACCGTTATCGGCAACGGCGATGTGATGATCGCCGCGATCACCAGTTGCACCAACACTTCCAACCCCGGCGTGCTGCTGGCCGCCGGCCTGCTGGCAAAGAAGGCAGTTGCGAAAGGCCTGACCGTTGCACCGCACATCAAGACTTCGCTCGCTCCCGGATCGCGCGTGGTCACCGAATACCTGACCAACGCCGGTCTGCTGCACTCTCTGGAAGCAACTGGGCTTCAACGTGGCCGCTTACGGCTGCACCACCTGCATCGGCAATGCCGGCCCCCTGAGTGAAGACATCGACAAGACCATCACCGACAACGGTCTGGTCTGTGCAGCCGTGCTCTCCGGCAACCGCAACTTCGAGGCGCGTATCCACCCGAACCTGAAAGCCAACTTCCTCGCTTCGCCGCCACTGGTGGTCGCCTACGCCATCGCGGGCAAGATGAACATCAACCTCGACACCGAGCCGCTGGGCACTGGCAAAGACGGCCAGCCCGTGTTCCTGAAGGACATCTGGCCGAACAGCGCGGAGATCCAGACCGTGATGAAGTTCGCTGCCGACCCGGCGGTGTATCGCAAACTGTATTCCGACCTGACCAAAGACCTGCCGTTGTGGAACGCCATCAAGGCGCCTACCGGCGAACTCTATCAGTGGGATGATTCCACCTACATCGCGCGTCCGCCGTTCTTCGATGGCGCCGTCCCCAAAGTCGGTGACATCAAGGGCGCGAAAGCGCTGGCACTCATGGGCGACTCGGTCACCACCGACCACATCAGCCCGGCCGGCAGCTTCAAGCCCACCACGCCGGCAGGCAAATATCTGCAAGCACACAAGGTGGAGGTGAAAGACTTCAACAGCTACGGTTCGCGCCGCGGCAACCATGAAGTGATGATGCGCGGCACCTTCGCCAACGTGCGCATCAAGAACCTGATGCTGCCACCGAACGCGGACGGCAGCCGCGTCGAAGGCGGCTACACCCTGTACAAGGGCGAACAAGTGGCGATCTACGACGCCGCGATGAAGCACATCGCCGACGGCACGCCGACCGTGATTTTTGCGGGCGAGGAATACGGCACCGGCTCATCACGCGACTGGGCAGCAAAAGGTACGCGATTGCTGGGTGTGAAGGCCGTCATCGCCAAGAGCTACGAACGCATTCACCGCAGCAACCTGGTGGGCATGGGCGTATTGCCGCTGCAATTCAAGGGCAGCGACAGCGCAGCCAGCCTGAACCTGACCGGCGACGAGACGTTCGACCTGATCGGCATCAGCGACAACATGAAGCCGCAACAGGACGTGACGCTGACCGTTACGCGCAAAGATGGCAGCAAGCAAAGCGTCGCGCTCCTCCTTCGCATCGACACCCCGATCGAAGTGGACTACTACCGTGCGGGCGGCATCCTGCCGTATGTGCTGAAGGAATTGGTGAGCCGGTAAGGCATTTGTCGTACAAGCGGAGCTAAATTCCGCTGGTGCAGTCAGTTACTTAATATCGCATCACCCAGCACCAATCGAATAGATACGTTACAGACGGAACGAAAGGGCCCTTGTTTGAATCAGGACAAGGGCCTTTTTACGCGTCGTTATTCGTCCTGTCGGAAGCACCGCCGCGACTTCCAGTCGTACGCTGTTTCGATTGTCGGTATTGGGTTGTGCCGCCTAATCGATCGCCGTTAATTCTCATTCGCATCCTGATTGGATCAAACACGACCAATTCTTTAAATTATAAAAAGGGTCGGGTATCAGCCAAGTTACCGTCTTAACACACTTCAGTTACGTGGCAGGAATACAGTGCCCATAGTGATTTTGTTTATGCAGTTTTCAGCACGTCTTAGTGACTACCATACGCAGATTCAAAGTCACAATCCAAGCTATGTTAATTGCGTTAAAAAGCAGGTTCGCAAATGCAGCTAACGATGCTTACCCGTTATATTTAATGAAGGAGCTATCATGAAGTTGTTAATTGCACTGACCTGTCTGCTGCTTGCCGCTTTCGCTTCGCCCGCATTTGCACACCATGGCAACGAGTGTGCGAACACCGCCGCTACAATCAAAGATCAGCAGGAACGCACGGCTTATACAAAAGATTGTCTGGCAAGAGCGGCAGCCCATGAAAACTCCGAAACAATCGGACAAAAAGAAAAGGAGGCCACCTGCGATCAAAATGCCAAGAACCAGAAAATGGAAGGCGATGCCAAATTTGCCTATCTGAGGCACTGCTATCAAGAGAATGATTTCAATCCCAATGAAATACCGGATCCGAGAAAGTGATTCGTTCCAGGTTTCTTGCCTGTCGTTTTCCTGGCAAGAATACTTTCGGCAAGTCTTCTAAAATGTCGCCGCAAAAATCGTGGCGACATTTTTAGCGTAACTACCCCGTTTCTTTGACTTTTGCCTTATCAAGCCTGCATTGATTCCACATCTGCTACCGTCAGCTAAATGCATGGCTAAAGGATACTCAACTGAATTCATCGGCTTGTTTGCGGGGTTGTTTCGTTCGTCCGCACTAACCGATTGAATTATTCAAACATTCCCATCGACGGATGTTTAGACCTAGGTCTGATAAATTCAGTACCTAGGTCCCATGACTTCATTGCTGTATTCGTATCTAATCACATATCAGCGGGTTTGATTGAAAGTCATGGACATTCGCAATGAAGAAGCCAAAGTGGAACCTTGAGTGGAGCGACGGGATGAGCGTTGGGATCCCCGAAATCGACGAGGATCACAAGCGATTCATCTTGCTGATTGATGAGCTGAATCTTTCAATCACCGAAAGAATGAAGGCAACTGAAATCAAAAAACGGTTGCAGCATGTCATTGAGGATGCGGATCGGCATTTCGAGCAGGAAGAGAGATTCTTTCGGGAACAGTGCTATCCCAATGCGGAAGGACACGCGATCTCTCACGACAACGTCAGAAAAACGCTAAAGAAAATTCAGGATTCATTCATTCCATATGGTCTGGAGGCCGAATGGCTGGATGCCGCGCTGATCATCAAGCAAATCCTCATTAGTCATATTCTTAATGAAGATATGCAATACGCGAACTATTTCAAATCACTCAAAACGGACATCGACAAGGAATAGCGCCCACTCATGGTCGATTTGCGGGTTCATCGACAACTTGCCAGTCAAGCAAACAGATTTTGCGCATCACTTTTTCCCGTATCGCAAGACCAGCCAGATACCACCGAGAATCAGCGCAGATGCAATCAGCAAAACGCGCGTAAGCGTTTCGCCTAACATGACAATCCCGCCCAGTGCGGCGAGTACCGGCGCACTAAGCTGTATCGTCGAGGCCGTCATCGCGCGCATGTGTTGCAGGACCCGGTACCACATGACATAACCCAGACCGGAAGCCAGCGCGCCGGACAGCACGGCATATAACACACCACGCGCATCCCAGTGCAGCCAAGGCAAGGCACACAAAATCAGGATGACGACCAGGGGCACCGTGCGCAGGAAATTGCCCGCAGTCGCGGCGGCAGGATTGGGCAGGCCGCGCCCAAAAAGGGAATACGCCCCCCATGCAATTCCGCTAGCCAACATCAATATCGAATCCGACAGGGACGGTGCCGCCACCCCAGGTGATACGAGAATCACCAATCCTGTCATCGCCGCCACGAAGCCGGCGATTTGCCATACGCTCATGCGCTCACCCAAAATGAAACCGGCAAGGATCATGGTCATTTGTACCGCACCGAACAACATCAATGCTCCGGCACCGGTGTTGATGGTGCGGTAGGCAAACGAAAGTGCAACCGCATAAATAAACAAGGCTAGCGCACTGCGCCAGGAACCGTGTTTGAGCGGCGCCTGATCTTGCCAGCGCATCAGGAACCAGAGCATCACAGCACCGGAAAGGAGTCGAACAGACGTAAAACTTGCAGCATCGATGCTGGTTTCCTTGAGGGCCATGCGACACAACAGCGAATTGCTGGCAAAAGCAACCATGGTCAGCGCCGTATTGGCGGCAAGGCGTATTCTATTCATGATTCAGCCGGTCAGGCCGCCTGACGCAATAGATGGCGGGGCTCGTCGGCAGACAGGCTCAGGTAGTGCACATTGAACAGGCCGGCATGGTCGCTCCAGGTTGCCTTGAGGTGCCAGCCTGCCTCAAGCGCCAGTTGCTGAAATTCGTGCGCGGTATATTTGTACGAGTTCTCGGTGTGTATGGTTTCGCCTTCCTCAAAGCGGAAAACTTCATTTCCCAATCGAATGATTTGATTGCATCGGCTGACCAAGTGCATTTCGATTCGTCCCAGCATCGCGTTGTAATAGGCATAGTGAGAAAACTCTTCCGCATCGACCTCTGCACCCAGTTCGCGCCGCATGCGGGTCAGCAGATTGAGATTGAACGCGGCAGTGTAACCGTCCGCATCGTTGTAGGCGGCATTGAGCAGTTCGGGCGATTTCTTGCAGTCTACTCCAATCAGTAATGCGCCGTTGCTGTCGAGCAATCCAGCTGCATGCCGGAGTAATTCGACGGCACCTTCCGGGGTGTAATTGCCAATGGTCGAGCCGGGAAAGTAAATGACCTTCCGCCGCCCCAAATGGCGCTCGAGTACATCGGGGGACAATTGTGTGTAGTCCATGCACAGGGGATGCATTTGCATGGATGGAAACATCGTCTGCAGGCGCCGCGAGCTTTGTCGCAAATTCGGTTCGCAAATATCAACCGGGACATAAACGGCATCTTCGGCCAGATGTTGCAGCAGCAAAGGTGTCTTGATGGCGCTACCGCTACCCAACTCGATCAGCACACTGGAAGTACCGATCAACGCGGCCATTTCTGCGCCATAACGTTCCAGAATACGCGTCTCGGTGCGCGTCGGATAATACTCCGGCGTAGTACAGATCAAATCGAACAGATACGAACCGTGGGCATCGTAAAAGAATTTTGGCGGTATGGATTTGGGTTGCTGGCGCAAGCCCGGCGCGTACGCACGCGAGAAAATCATTCTCTTGCGGTACGGACAGAATAGCCGTCGTTTCGCTGCGCATCATGCATCCTCCGCCAGACGCAGGCCCGAGAACATCCAGCGGTCAGCCGGCCGGAAAAAATTGCGGTAACTGACGCGCAAATGATCTCGTGCCGTGACGCAGCTCCCGCCGCGCAGCACCATTTGGTCGCTCATGAACTTGCCGTTATATTCGCCCAATGTGCCGGGCAGCGGACGGAATCCCGGATAGGGCAGGTAAGCACTCTGCGTCCACTCCCACAAATCGCCATGCAGCTGCGTCAGCCCCGCCTGTTGCGCGGACTGCGGAAAATAGAGTCCGCTGTCCAGAAAATTGCCGGTAATCGCTTGCGAGCTGGCTGCATGCTCCCATTCCGCTTCGGTCGGTA
Organism: uncultured Pseudomonadota bacterium; assembly: GCA_963718345.1. Classification (GTDB taxonomy): domain Bacteria; phylum Pseudomonadota; class Gammaproteobacteria; order Burkholderiales; family Gallionellaceae; genus Sideroxyarcus. Next base: position 42,620 of record CAVQZH010000012.1, read on the forward strand.
GCCGCTTCCCCGCCCAGCGGGCATAAGCGTCCGCTTCGTAAAGGCTTAGATGTGACACCGGCTCGCTCATGCGCAAAGCATGCGCCCCGGTCAGGTCGAAATGTCGCCAGTTACCGCCGTCCCTCATCCAATACAAGGGTGCGTCCCATTGCCTGCTGTTGATGGTGTTCCAGGCATCGGACAGCCACAAATCGGCACGCCGATAGCCTCCGTCATCCATGAAGGCCAGATATTCCGCGTTACTGATCAGCCGCGTACCCAGCCGAAAATCCTGCAACAGCGCTCGATGCCGGGGCCGCTCATTGTCAAACGAAAATCCTATGTCGTCATGACCGATCTCGACGATGCCGCCTGCGAACTCCATCCATGCCATGTCTGAAAGCGGAACGGCCGGCGCTGAAGCGAGAGGATCGCTGTAAACCGGTTGCAGCGGATTGATGGAGAAGTTGTACAGCGTGTCCATCAGCAACAATTCCTGGTGCTGTATCTCATGTTCGATACCCAGGCGCACTCGCTCAAAGATCTCGGCGGCATGTTGCTCCGGCGGATTTGCCAACAGCTCCAGCAGCGCAATATCGACGTGACCGCGATAGCGATATACCTCATCCACCGTCGGGCGTGACAGCATGCCGCGTTGCGGCCGCGGAAAGAAGGTTCCAGCGGTTTCGTAGTATGAATTGAACAGAAACGCAAAGTCGCGGTGGAAGACGCGGTATTTGTCGTCGAACGGACGCAGAATGAACGCCTCGAAGAACCAGCTGACATGCGCGAGATGCCATTTGGGCGGACTCACTTCCGGCATCGCCTGGATGCAGTAGTCTTCCACTTCCAGCGGAGCGCAAAGCGACACCGACCTGGCGCGGACCAATCTAAAGCGTTCGATCAAAGCAGCATCGTTGATAGTCAAGTCATTCCTCCACTTGAACGCCATGCCAGAAGGCGATGTAGTCCTTGATATTGGCTGCTGCTGCCGACGGGGCCGGGTAGTACCATGCTGCATCCTCATTCACCATGCCGTCAATCTCGACATTGTAGTAACTCGCTTCACCCTTCCACGGGCAATGGGTATGCGATGCGCTGGGACGCAGGTATTCGCGCTTCACCGCAGACGGAGGGAAGTAGACATTTCCCTCCACCCGATGTATGGCAGCTGATGGTGCATCGGCGATTATTCGGTTGTTCCAGAAGGCTCTTGGCATGATTTTCTCCGCAACAAGTTAAAACCAACGCAGGCAGGACAAATACCGTAATCGCAGTTCGGATGTACTCATGAAATTCCAGTACCGGGCCAGGTGTTCGGATCGCTTTGCCGTTCAAGAGACGTGCGATTCCATTTGCCCAAATCGGCTGCCGCCTCATACGTTGTCTGCAGGAAATTGAGTAGCATCGCGTCCGGAAGTTCCGCTTGTCGCACAGTCTCATACGGCAAGATGAACTCGCGAAAATCGGTGCTGTAAAAAGCCGCTTCGGGCTTGACCAATGCTCCGGCGTAACCTGCTGGTTCGGGATAGGCGTAGGAATAGAATGCTGGATAGGGGATTGCGCCTCCGCCCGGCCAGAAGCCGCAACTGCTGACTTCGTGCGAGTAAGCTTCACGTGTCACCCAATCCGGCAGACCCGGAACGCCCCCCGGATGTTGTGGTGCGAGTCGACCTGAAAACCGGGTGACGGCCAGATCCGCTGCGCCCCAAAAAAAGTGCACCGGGCTGCACTTGCCAATGAAGCGCGCGCGAAACTGTTTGAAGACTCGATCTGCTTGTACCAGAACTTGCCAGAACCGGGTGACATACTCGGCGTCGTAAGCACAATGCGTTTCGTCTTGTTCGAAGGGAATCGGATCGGCGACTTCGCTGGGTTTCGCATGCAGTTTCACATGAAGCTCCAGCCTGTCCATTTCCGCCATTAGACGTCTATAGAATGCAGCGACCGATTGCGCCTGCAGCAAGAAGCCGCCTGCGTCCGCGTCGCCAGTTTGTATGACCAGCATATGCGAAATGAAATCGAAATCGATCTGGAACGTTCGGGTCCCATAGGGGATAGGGCTCGTGGTAAGACCTCTGGCAGTCACATACAGCGTCGTATGCCAGGAATGATTGATCCAGGGACTTTGAACCAGTCGTATTTTGCCTACGATCTGAGTCCACAAGTGCAATGTCGCAAAGGTTTCGTTCCATGCCTCAAGCGGCAGACCGGGCCAGGTTTCGCGGAAAACTGTCGAAGTATCCATGATTTCTCCTATCAAATTCGAGACAACATTCAACTGCAATTTCTACGCTGGTCTGGCTATTGCACGCCTTTCGTATTACAAATTTTGTAGTCTGCTTATCATCCTAATCTGGTAGCAGGTGTCTTCGCGCTCCATAGCACCGCCACCCCGATCACGGAGGAGATCACGGAAGCAGAAAATATCGCGATCTTGGCTACGGCAAAATCGCCGGGGCCGGGAAAAACCTGTCCGGCGATGAAAAGAGACATGGTGAATCCGATACCGGCGAGTGCACCCGCGCCGCAGAGTTGCCGCCATGTATAGGTCTCGGGCTTATGCGCGAAGCCAAGTCTGACGGCCAGTGCGGACGCGAGAATGAACCCAAGCGGCTTGCCGATGACAAGACCGGCCATGATTGCCAATACGAGCATGCCGTGATGGCTGAAAACATTCGTGCCGATCGCGACGCCCCCATTCGCCAAGGCAAAGATAGGCAATACCACATAGCTGGACCGCGGAGCGACATTACGCAGCATGTGGTCCGCCGGTGATTCCAGGCGATTATGGATGGCATCCAACGCCGCAAGTGCTGGTGTTGATGGACCGCGGAAATGCTCTCTGCCGTGTTGCGCTTCCGCAGTCAGGATCGCGTTGGCTTGAAACGCCAGGGTCTTGAAATCGGGTGGCGGGCGCGTCGGGATGAGCGCAGCCAGTACGATGCCGGCCAGCGTGGCGTGCAGTCCACTGGCATAAACGCACACCCAAAGTGCAACCCCGACCAGGATATAAGGCGACACGCGGTATATGCCGGCGCGATTCAGCAGCGCCAACAAGACTGTTATTACCGCTGCTGCCGTGAGGTATCCGTAATGCACCTTTCCGGAATAGAAGATCGCTCCGACAATAATCGAACCGATATCGTCGACGATGGCCGCAGCGGTCAGGAAGATACGCAGATCCACCGGCACGCGCGAGCCCATCATTGCGATCAACGCAACCGCAAAGGCGGTATCGGTCGCCATCGGTACGCCCCACCCGGCTGACCACGACCCGTGCGGGATAATCATCAAATATAGCAAAGCGGGAATTACCATGCCGCCAAGCGCCGCTGCAATCGGCAACACTGCCGTACGCCGACTGGCCAAATGGCCCACCGTGAATTCGCGTTTGATCTCCAGCCCCACGACCAGGAAGAAGATCGTCAGCAATCCGTCGTTCACCCACTGCAACAACGACATCTGGAATACCCAACGGCCGAAAGCCAAACCGATTTCGGATTCCCAGACGGCGGAAAAGGCGTCGCCGTACCCGGAATTGGCAAGCGCGACAGCCAGTAAGGTAGCCAGCAGCAGCGACACACCGGCGGAAGGAGCCCAGCTCGCGAAGCTTAACGCCGCCGTGCGTACGCGATGCCCCAGTGAACCGAGCATCGCATCCGTGAAAGAACTTTCATCCCAGGCCCCGTCATAACGGCGCCCGTTGATAAAAAACGTCGGCGTGAATTGCACACCGCTGGCACGCGCACTTTCAATATCGTGATCCACTCGCCGTCGCGCACGTTCCCTTGTTGCCCGTGCCAGTTCAGCTTCCATCTGCGCCAGACCGAGCATCTCGCCGACGGCATTCAAATCGTCTGTGGTCAATTTGTTCGAACGCGTCATCAACGCGACGTGCGCATCCCAGAACAACGCATGACTTGCGGCGGATTCCGCCAGTTCTGCCGCAGGACGCGCAATCTCGCTGCCAATCAGGGGCCGCTGGCGAAATACATAACGCAGCCGTTCGCCCAGCTGGCTGCGCACTTCGGTGATGCGCTCGTTGGCTGCGCGGCAATGCGGGCAATCGTAACTGCCATACTCCACCAAAGTGATCGGTGCATTCGCCGGTCCGAGAACATGATCCGATACATCGTCAACAGGACGATCCAGACGATTGGTGGCAGCCGCCAGGGATGGAGCCTCGATAACCGGATCTTCGGTCTGCCTCGACATTCTTTATCCTCTACATTTTGGGAACACGCCCTGACATGGAACACGCAGGACGTTGGCATCGTTATATTCGACCACTCGGTCGTCGCTAAATGCAGACTGCTTGATTCCTTAACACGGGCGAATTCAATAACCGGCGGTGGCTTCGTCCGGGTAACAATAAAGCCAGCGCTCCCCTGGTTCTGCCGACGCGATCACGGGATGACCGCTGGCCTGCGCGTGCCGGGTAGCGTGGCGATTGGGAGAGCTGTCACAACACAGGGTAGTGCCGCAGGTCTGGCAGGTGCGCAAATGTACCCAGCTGTCGCCGGTTTTTATGCACTCCTCGCACACGTGACGTCTCGCCTGTTTGACCGACGTCAAGGCATTGATATGGCTGCAGGATGAAGCAGATGTCATGGTGCCTCCATTGCATGTGGAGAGCCCGGCGCGCGAAGAAAACTGGTCTCGACCACTTCGCACCCGTGATTTTCAGATTAAAGCGACCGGGAAACCCTGTCAAGAAAAGCGGGGCTTGATCACACACTCGCAATAGGTGATTTCAAATCCAATATTTGACGATGCGTAAACTTCGAAGACTAAAATCTGAAAAGCGAATGAAGTCAACTGGCGGACTTCATGAGGCAAATGCACCAGGCAGATGTTAAGTAATTCTACATATATCAATGGAAATCGAGGTGGCGTAGCCTTTGATCGGAGTAGGATGTTTACCTGTTTTCGATGAATGGCATGTTGACTGGTATTGCATCACGGAATATTTCGTGTCTCTGTCGAACTGTCGCTACAACTCAACCGCGCCTTCACCGAGTGCCCGGATTTGACGATCAAATCTTGTGGCGGTGAAAAAAATCAGGAGGAAGAGTCCGTGCCTGAAGCAAATATCGAGGAAGCGCTTTTTGCCGGGCTACGGCAGTTGGCAGACTCGGCATTTCCGAAACGTTGCGCGCATTGCGGCCGGGTATATCGAAACTCCGACGAGTTCCTCACTGCAACGCAGCCTGTACGTCCCGATTGCAGCGGGTTAAAGCAAAGCCGGGACGACGACGATCAAATGATCGTGGACTTGTTCAGAAATTGCGTCTGCGGTTCGACCTTATTGGAGAGCTTCCACAACCGGCGCAATCTGAGCAAAGACGGGATCATGCGCCGCATGCTATTCCAGGAAATGGTGGGGAAAATAGCAGCGATGGGATACCCGGCAGAGACGGCACGAGACGAGCTGCTCAAATTCATGCGCGGACAACCAAATGAACTGTTGAGTTTAACCGTGGGAAAAATATCCGGCTCTGTGCAGCAGGGATAAACTGTAGCGATTTAAACGCTATCTGACAGGTATCGTCTACTCCTCGGCCTTTGCGGACTCTGGAGATCGCTGACAATGATGTTGTTTTAGTCTGTGGGAGCGTCCGCTCTGAATTCTTCGTACCTACACTTTCGCGACATTCTGACCTCTCCAAGCAGACAACAATTACCATAGGCATTCATATTAGCTGGGAACGTACGTCACGCTAGACGTGATGCTATAAACGTCAACAATGCACCGAGGCATGTAAGCGCAATGAGCAACAAGGTGATGGATGGCCTATTCTGAGAATGCGCCTCAGGCAAAATGTCGGCCGCACCAATATATAAAAGGAAACCCGCGAAGAATCCCAAATAGAGCATCAGAACAAACGGCGGCACATGAAAGAATACGGTAGAAACCGCGCCCAAAACGGGGGCGATTGCATCCATCAACAGCATTGCTATGGAACGACGGGTGGTATTGCCGTTGACTAGCATCAAGCTAACTGTGTTGAGTCCGTCACAAAAGTCATGCGAAATCACGGCAATCGCCACAAGACTGCCAACAGATGCAGAGACCTGAAATCCAAGACCAATCCCGACGCCATCCATGAAGCTGTGCCCGGACAGGGAAAGCGCCGAGAGAATGCCAATGTCGGGATGGCGGTGAGTGGCGTAGTCTGCTTCGTGGACGTGATGGATCAGCAAGAATTTTTCCAGGCTGTGGAAAACTAGAAAACCTAGCACCAGCGCAACCATAGCCCAGGTTGGATCACGTTCTTGCTCGTGGGCCAGCCTGAAGATTTCAGGCAGAATTTCAAAACTGACAACCCCCAGAATCACTCCTGCGGTAAAACTGAGGACAAAGTGCAGACGGTCGCGAAACCGGAGCGCAAACAGTCCGCCGATACAAGTCGAGCAGAACGTTCCGATCGAAAATAAGATAGCACTCATGGGTCTGCAAAGTATCAGTTCGACGACATGACCACAACTTCCGGAGTGAGGTGTTTATTGCGGCTATTCGCAATAGCCTCCAGCATGGTTCAGCGTTAATTTACATGCACACGAACAACCACATCCTCTGTTGATGCAACAGGCTTTCCATCGGCAATTGCCGGAGTGAATTTCCAGAATTTCAGTTTTTCCAATAACAACCGGTTAAGGCGTGGATTTTGCGTCGGTTTGATCAGTTCTACCGTAACGCTGCCATCGGCGGCAATGTGAAAGCGCGCCTTGGCCACTTCATTCAACGCCTCCTCCCTCAAATCATCCGGAATATCCGGAATCGGCTGCGCGATTGCCTGTGCGCTTCGATTCTGGTCCGGTACAACAACATTGCGAGTCGCCGCAGGAGGTGCAACAGGTGCGGCTGGTGGCGCTGTCGGAGCGACGGGTGCCGGATTCTCGCTCGGTTGCTCCTGCTTGAGCGGGAGAGTCGGCTGAATTTGTTTAGGTGCCGGTGCCTTCTGACGAGTTGGGGCCTGCGGGATGGCAGGAGCAGGAAGTTCGATCAACTGCGCATCAACGGGAACGGGATCAGGCGTTCGACTGACCGAGTGCTGCATGGAGTAGACAAATAAAATGGATGTGATCGTGCAGATCAGCAAAGAGGTGGGCAGCGTCCAATACAGCCTTCTCCAGGGAGAATCGACATCCTGCTGTTCAAACCAAGTCGGGGTGTCAGTCGACATGTTTGACTGCGATCAGAAAGTGTTGCGCGCCGGCTTCGCGTGCCTTGAGCATCGCCTGCACCGTGATGCCATTGGGGGCACTGCTGTCCGCGGCCACAATGATGCTGGCCTCGGTGTTCGCAAGCATCGGCTTTAGGGTTGACGCCAGGTTGTTCAAATCCACCGGCGTCTTGTCCAGAAAAATATGGCTATCGGGTGTAATGGTCAACGTCACGGGCGTCTTCGCCTGAATCGGCGAAGCATGTCCTTGGGGGAGATTGACCGGCAGGGAATGCAGATTTTGCATCGATAAAGATGCCAGCATGAAGGTCGCCAACAAGAAGAACATGACATCGATCATCGGTATGATCTCGATACGGCCGCGCTTGTAGGTGCGAGATTTGCGGATTTTCATTTTGCGGCCTCAAGCTCATGTTGGCTCAGCCTGATGTTGTCTATCATGCGTGTGCCAATCCGCTCCATTTCTTCTAGCACCTGAACCTGGCGCTTGGATAGAAAGTTGAAGCCGAACAGCGCGAAGATGGCGATGAAAATGCCGAATGCAGTAGCAATCAGCGCCTGTGCCACTCCGCCGGTAACGCCCGTAGGATCGACCAAACCGGTCCCGCCGATCAGATTGAAGGAATGCATCATGCCGGTTATGGTTCCCAGCAGCCCCAGCAGGGGCGCGCCGGTGACAATGGTTTCCAGGACCCATAGTCCCCGCCCCATGCCCTTTTCGATGAGCTGCGCTTCGTCGCCGGCACGCGATTCCAGCCACCAGATCGGCTTGTCGCGGTTGTCGATAATGATCCGGGAAAACCTGGCGTAATAATTTCCAGGCACCAAGGTGGCAAGCTCCTGCTCCAGTTTCTCCCACGTGAATCCGTAGGTTTCAATCAGGTTGAACAACGACGAGGGAAGTCTGACGTAGCGCCAATGCAGATAGAATTTATCGATCATGATCACGAGTGCCAGTATGGCCAACGCGATCAGGGGATAGATGATGACGCCGCCGAATTTGATGGCCTGGAGTGCTTCTGCTATTTCTTGCATGATGGATTCCTTTGACGGGTCATGTCTTGCATAACCCGTGCTTGATTGAAAAATTAGAACTGTTTGGATACGCCCATGAACAGGCCGCGCCGCGGGCCGTACTGCGGAGCAAACACCCCTATGCCGGAACCGTCGCGGACCAGGTAAACCCGATCCAGCACGTTGGTCATCGCAATGCGTATTTCGCTAGCGCCCAGTACGCCCGAGATTCAATTTTCGGCTGGCGCCGAGATTGAGCACAGTGTAGGAAGGCAGGCTGGTGGTGTTGGCAAAACCGTTGCGTAATCCGCTCTGAAAGATCAGATCGCCGTTAAAGCGCGTGCCTGACCAAAGATAGGAGGCGCCGGTCGAAATTGACAAAGCCTGTTGATGGTCGACGCTCACCCAGTTATTGGCCGCATAGTCGAGCGTGGCCTGATCGAACAGGTACTGGCTGGAGATGATGTTCTTCGCGAGGCTCTCGGTTCGGGCCAGATTGGCGTAGCCGGACAAATCGTCGGACTTGTAGTTGCTGGTCAACTCGACGCCGTAAATCTTTCCTTGCTCATAGTTGTATGGCGTCAGGATCACGCGCGGGACCAAACTGCCCTTCATCAATGACATTCCGGGTTTGCTTGTAGAATGTATCGAGTCCCAGACTGACAGTCTGCGTCAGCTGATGAATGACCCCGGCATCCAGATAGTTCGAACGCTCTGACTTGACGGGTGAATTTGCTCCAGACGCAGCATTGGTGGTGTTCTGAAACAATGCCTGGGTGGTCGAGGACACCAGTTCGGTTGGAGGCGGCGTGAAGTAGCGCGCATAGCCGGTGTGCCAGGTGGTTTGATCGCTGGACTTGTACACTACGCCGAGTCTCGGACTGAACTGATGCTCATTCACGAAGGCGTTGACCTGGTCGAAGCGTGCACCGTAGTTCACCGTCAGCTTGCTGGTCGCTTTCCATTCGTCCTGCAGATAGCCCCCCACCAGCGTGTTGCCGTTCTTGGAAGTATTGTCGGCGATATTGAAGGCAGGTCCGGAAACCAGGCCGGTCGATGGGTTGACCGGAAATACCGTAGAGGAATTATTGCTTTCGACATTCTCGCTGCTGGCGAACACGCCCATACGCAGCGTATGTTCGTCGTTCAGCCGATTGCTGCCATCTGCCTGAACACCCGTACTGGAACTACTGCGAAAGACATTGGACGCTACGCCGTTGAACACCAGGTTCCCCGTTGTATCTGCCATGTAATTGACGCTGGAGTAACGAGTAAACAGGGCAACCTGGTAATCGATGCTGTCGTTCAACGAACTTTGCAACGCGGTCACCGCAAATCGATTCACTTCGCGCTGCTGGTCGTTTACCGACGCAGAGTTGTAGCCGGAAATGCCCAGTTGCGGAAGTATGCCGAGATTGTTCGGGTCTGGTGATTGTCCGGGATTATTCGGGATCTGGAATTTCCCGTCATAGCTGCCAAACATGAAACTCAGCTTGGTATCCGGATTCACCAGATAGGACAAGTAGGCGAATCCTTTTTCCTGTTTGGTTGTGTCATGGATTGGGTTCTTGCTTGAGGTCGGATTTTCGATACCGACGTTGTCTGTCAGGTACGATCCATTGACGAAATAGGAAAGGTTGCCGTTTGTGTTTCCATATTCAATGCTCGGGTTGTATGTCTGGTTGCTACCGCCGTAAAGATCGATCTGACCACCACCATCAAATCTCGTCTTGGTATTGATTTCAATAACGCCCGCCGTGCGATAACCGTACTGGGCAGGCAAGGCCCCCGTCACCAAATCGATCTTCTGGGCAAAGCGCGTGTCCAGAGACTGACCAAAACCGCTGATGCCTTCCGGCAGAATCACGCCGTTGATTCGGTACTGGGTGTTGCCATGATCGCCCCGCACGTGCAACTGACCGAACGAGTCATTGGCAACGCCGGGCGCTTGAAGCAATACCTGATTGAGGGAAGTATTTTCTCCTTGCGGCAGATTCTGCACGTCAGCAGCATCGAAGTGATAGACGCTGCCCCCCGTTTTGGGCGAAAGTCCGTTGCGGGCATTCTCCAATCGGGCCACCGTGATGTTGATTTCCGGCGCTTGCGATGCAGCTAAGGTGATAGTGGTACTAACTACTCCGGCTTGAAGCGTGACGTTTGTGGTATTGAATTCATATCCGGCTTTATCCGACAAAACGACGTAAGCGCCAGGTGCAATCGCTGCAAAATTGAAATGTCCTTCTGCATCGGTGGTGGCATTAGCGACAACTTTTCCCGTATCCAGCTTGAGCGTAATGCTTACACCTGCAATGGGCTGGCCATGGCTATTGCTGACCTGCCCCTGGATGGCATTGGTCTTGTTAGCTTCGTTTTTTTGTTCGGATTGTCCGGCAGTGGAACTCGTGTCCTGGCCGTTTGCGGCATAGACGCATAGCGGCGCAGACAGCGCCGCACACAATAGGGTGCGCTTGAGCATGGTGTTTCTCCAAAAATATATTGCGATGAAGCAGTTCCTCAGCCGCAAGGGATGAGGAACTAGCGTTTAGGCGAAATATTGATGGAGAGCAGGCGGGCCGCGTGCGACTGCGACCAGGAGGTGGATGGAATGTAAGTGATCGGCGAAATGCAGCTCAACTTCATTTGCTACTTGTGGCAGGGCTAAATCATATGTGCCGACGCTGAGGGCGCTGCCCAGTTGCGCGTAGGTTGCGCATTTTTCGCAGGCATTGGAATGCGGTGCCTGCTTGTCTTTCTGCGACAGTTCCTCGAATTCATGGCTCAGCGTATGCACTGCGCCGACCTGCTGTGCGAACAGCAAGGCGAAAGCTAAAGATACCGGCAGAAATAGACGCGCTAATCTCATAATCGCGAGCACCATACCAAAACGGGACATAAACAGCAAATCATGGCTTCAAATGAAACGCTGCTTAATGTGCCATTTTGTTGTCGTCTTTCTTGTCCTGGGAGACCGAGAAGCTCTGCGACGATTCAGGCACGTCGCCGGGTTGCAACGGGCGTTCGGTTATCACCAGCTCAGATGTAACAATCTTTCCTTGCCGATAAATCTTCAGCCGAATATTTGCGCCTATGTGGATCACTTCCAACACAACAGTCTATTGGATCACATTCTGCTTAACCCCCTTAATGTAAAGTTTACGTTAAGTCGACACGCACACTACTGAAGCAGAAAGGAATTTGGAATACGACATTTTGTTGCAGGTGATTTGAGGCACTGCAAAACGTCTGCCTGCGACAATATGTCGCACCTCCTGATACAGATGCTTACCTATAATCCCCAAGTGTTAGAGACATAACTGACCAACAACTTCTAATTAAATTTAAGGGATAGGGGATCAACCATGCAAGCATTGCACATGACTCAAAAATCAAAATTTTCTCACGCAGGATTGCGCACCGCGCTCGCCATGGCTCTGGGCATGTCTGCACTATTTTCCAGCGTAGATGTATTCGCCTGCGCAGCCTGCGGTTGCACGCTGTCAACAGAATGGGCTGGCCAAGGTATCGGAGCTACACCTGGTTTTGTGACGGACGTATCCTACACATACCTCGACCAGAACACATTGATTTATGGCTCTGGAAAGGCTTCTTCAGCCTTGATCAACAACCTGTACAACAACGGACAGGAAATTGAGACGTCCACCAAGACGCAAACGGTCACCGCCTCACTTACCTACAACAGCGATATATGGGGCGTTAGCCTTCAAGTTCCCTATTTGAATCGAACACATGATACGGATGGCCAAATCGCGGCGGGGACTCAAGCAACGAATCCCCTGGGCTCCGGTTTAACGACTTCTTCTGGCAACGGACTGGGCGACATTCGAGTCATCGGTCGCTACGCTGGCTTTTCTGAAACCAAAACCTCTGGTCTCATCGCCGGCGTCAAATTCCCGACAGGCAGTACCAATGCCAACTTCAACGGCGGAGTCGGTGCCGGATCGCCTTTGGATCCAGGACTGCAAATTGGGACAGGCTCCACGGACATCATCTACGGCGCATATACATCTGGTCTGATCTCCACCTACGGCTGGTTCGTTCAGGGCACTGTTCAACATGCGGTGAAGTCAGCTAACGATATGTCGGGGAACTCATACCGCCCCGGCGACTCTTATTTGTTGAACTCAGGCTTACGCTATGCTGCCTTTGGTGCCAAGGTCACTCCGATGTTGCAACTTAACATTGCCAGGAAACAAGCTGATACCGGATTGGATGTTCCGACGGACGTATTGACGGGCGCCCCGGTCAGCGGCGGTACGCTTGTCTATTTGGCACCTGGTGCATCTGTGCGCGTGGGTGGTGGGGTCTCAGTGTATGGATTCGTCCAGCTGCCAATTTATCAAAATGTCAGTTCACTGCAGCTCGTTCCCAAGTACATTTTGACCATAGGTGCAAGAGAATCTTTCTAGCCTTATTTTCCAAAAGCGAATGTGTTAACCGATGAACATAAAAGCACAACAATTGACCCAATGGAAAGGAGCACTAGCAGTGCTCCTGCTATCCTTGTTTTCTGTTCAATTTGCGTGGGCAGACGATTGGAGCCTGAAAGACAAGGACGGGATTCAGTACAAGCTTTCCCAGGAAAAAGGGAAATGGGTGCTGGTCAATTTCTGGGCTCCATGGTGCCCGCCTTGTCTGGCAGAAATGCCCGGGCTTGACGCATTGCAGAAACAGCATAAGGACCTGCTGGTAATTGGTGTGGCAGTTATGTATCGGAAAACCCAGGAAGTTACCGATGTGATTAAAGAGAAATCGCTCACCTATCCAATCGTTCTCGGAAATGAAGATATTGCCGGTGAGTTCGGGGGAATGACGGGGATGCCTACCAGCTTTCTCTATTCTCCTACCGGAACGCTGGTCGGTCATCACGATGGTCCGTTGACTCAGGTGGATGTCGAACAAGTTATCGCTCAAAAACCTGGTTCGGCCGAAATATTCACACGCTAAGGAAACTTGGCATAACTGCGTTTTACGCGCGAAGGTGAACACGAATTACACGGGAACGTGAACAAGGTTTACACGGAACGTGAACACGAATTGCAGACGATGGTGAACAAAACGGCGGATTTTGTGTAAACCCTGTTCATCATCGCGTAAACCGTGTTCACGGTGCGCGTAACGAAGCAAGAAGTGCTGGAAATCAACGAATTGTTTGGCATCCTCCCGAGATTTCGGAGGAACGATGCCAGCCAAGAGGGTTTCCATGCACAAGACCAAAGAAGTCATCCGGCTCAAATCTGCCGGCCTCACCCTCCGAGTCATCGCCAGTGCGGTCAAGCTGTCTCTGGGCGCCGTATCCAACTACGTCAGGTCAGCGGAACAGGCCGGACTGACTTGGCCATTGCCGGAAGGAATCAGTGATGACGTTCTACACGCACTGCTCCATGGCCACACGGCAGGGTCGGTCGCCACCGGCAAATACGTCACCCCAGACTGCGCCATCATTCATCAGGAACTCAAACGCAAAGGCGTGACCCTGCAACTGCTGTGGCAGGAATACCGTGATCTTCACGGGGAGGCGGCTTATGGTTACAGCCAGTTCTGCACGCTCTACCGCCGGTTCGCCAAGACGCTGAAACGCTCCATGCGGCAAACGCACCGTGCCGGTGAGAAGCTGTTCGTCGATTACAGCGGTCAGACAGTCCCGATCCGGGATCGACTCACGGGAGAAATCCTCCAGGCACAGATCTTTGTGGCCGTGCTGGGTGCATCCAACTACACCTATGCGGAAGCGACTTGGAGCCAGCAACTGTCGGATTGGCTGGGATCCCATGTCAGGGTATTTGAATTCATAGGAGGGGTTTCAGCCGTTGTCGTTCCGGACAACCTCAGGAGTGCGGTTGACCGCGCCTGCCGCTATGATCCGCAAATAAATCGCAGCTACGCCGAACTGGCGGCGCACTATGGTTGCGCGGTCATCCCGGCGCGCCCCTACAAGCCAAAGGACAAAGCCAAAGTAGAAGTCGGCGTGCAGATCGTCGAACGCTGGATATTGGCGGCGCTGCGCAAACATACCTTCTTCAGTCTGGAGGAACTCAACCAAGCCATCAGCCAACTGCTTGAGCATCTCAACAACAAGCCGTTCAGCAAGTTGCCGGGTTGCCGCAAGGATGCATTCCGTTCACTGGATGCACCGATGCTCAAACCCCTGCCGGCGCATCGTTATCAATATGCCCAATGGAAGACGGCACGGGTCAACATCGACTACCACGTTGAATTCGAGGGGCACTACTACAGCGTGCCGCACGCGCTGGTGGGAGTTGAGGTCGACCTGCGCATCAGCGCCAAAGCGATCGAGTGTCTGCACAACAATCAGCGTGTGGCGGTTCATGCGCGGAGCAGCAAACGCGGCCACCACACCACGGTGGACGAGCATATGCCGAAGTCACATCGCGCCCATATGCGCTGGACACCGGGCAAGCTGCTGAACTGGGCGGTATCCATCGGCACCGCCACGCGCGATGTGGTGCAGTTCCAGTTGACACACAAACCCCATCCTGAAATGGGCTATCGCACCTGTCTGGGATTGCTGTCGCTGTCCAGACAGTATGGCAATGCGCGACTGGAAGCGGCCTGCCAGCGGGCGATGGCCTTGAATTCACCGTATCGCAAAAGTGTGCTGTCTATCTTGCAGGCGGTGTACTTTCATGCAGCCGTGATCGTCGGTCATCTGCGTGTGATGACGCGAACGACGCATCAGGCTCGCGAACGTCGGAAGTGCGTTTCAGAAGCTCCTTCTTCGAAGCGCTTCGGGCCTCGGATATCGAGGCTGCGGTAAATAGTCTCGTGTGACACCAGGTCGCATCGCGTCGCTTGGGCAAGTCTGCATCAGCCATCCGGCAATCTGTTCCGGTGACCACAGTCCTTTCGAGCTTAGCGGCCACGATGTGCGCCAATGCTCGGTTTTCGACTAGTTTACAAGGTTTGGGGCGATGCGCCCGATCCCACGCTGCCTGTTCGGCCTGACTCGCACGATCGTCCTGTTGGCCGCCATTCCGGTCGATTTCGACGACTGATGGTAGAGGGCGCTCTCACGAGCTGACTTGCAATCGATCTGATCGATTGGCCAGCAACTACCGCCCGCGATATTTCCTCTCGCTCGGGGAGCGTCAGCGCCAACCTAGAACGGCATCGTCCTAGCCGACGTAATCCTCCATCGTGGCAATCCACGACAGCCATGGGATCGAACTGATGGGCGAATCAATGAGAAAAATGAATTCTGCAAACGCTCCTCAAATTGACTGATCGTGAACATCTGAGGTAAAAACATAACACCAGCACTTCTACGCTTCCGCTTGTTCACCATCGCGTAAACGCTGTTCACCATCGCTGGAATCCGCACATAACCAAAACGCACGCCGGAATCGACCGCTATCGCAGACGGATAGCGGACTTAACAACTGATCGGATAAACACCCGTTTTCGCAAACCGCCGTCGTCCGGTATGGCCGAACATCGGACAATGCCTGTAAGATGAAATCTGGACTACTACAGGTAAACCAAATCGATGTTATAGCGGAAGCAATCCGATCGCCCCCGAACCTCGCGCGGTTCCGCGAGTACTTCAAGCCGCTTCCTGCGGCTGCTGGCGTAGCGGCAGACACACCCTGAAAGTTGTGCCCTTGCCCACTTCGCTTTTCACCTCGATGCGGCCGTGGTGCTTTTGCACAATTCCGTACGATAGCGACAACCCCAATCCCGTACCCTTTCCCACCGGCTTGGTGGTGAAGAACGGATCAAAGATGCGGTGCAAATTCCCGGGCGCGATGCCCTTGCCCGTGTCTTCAACTTCCACCCATACTTCATCGCCGCCAAGGCCCGTACGAACAGTAATGATGCCCTTGTTGTCGATCGCCTGCGCGGCGTTCATCAGCAGGTTCAAGAACACCTGGTTGAGTTGCGACGGCATGCATTCCACATCCGGCAGTCCGCAATATTCCTTGACGACCTGCGCCTTGTATTTGATCTCGTTCGCCACCACGTTGAGGGTGCTGTCCATGCCCTGTTCAAGGTTGGCATGCTGCCAGTTGCTTTCATCCACATGGGAAAAGTCCTTGAGGTCCTGCACGATGCGCTTGACCCGCGCCAGGCCATCCTGCGATTCTTTCAGCAGACTGGGGATATCCTCGATCAGGAAGGCAAAGTCCACGGCTTTCTTGATCTGCGCTACCTCGGGACAGGTATTGGCTCCAATCTTGGCTTCGGCCGCTGCGTAGGCATCGATCACCTCGAACATGCTGTTGATGTATTTGCCCAGCGTGCCCAGGTTGGAATTGACGAAGCCGACGGGATTGTTGATTTCATGCGCCACTCCCGCTGCCAACTGGCCGATCGAGGCCATCTTCTCCGATTGCAGCAATTGGTTCTGGGCGGATTCGAGCTGTTCATTGAGCTGCTTCAACTCCGCATTGTTCGCCAGCAATTGCCGATTGGCCTGCTCCACAGCTGCGGTTCGCTGATGCACACGTTGTTCCAGTTGATCGTTCAACGTCCGCAGTGCTTCTTGCTCCGCTTCCAACTCCTGGTTTTTCTGCATCACCTCCAGCGTCTTGTCGCCCAGTTTTCCGTACATTTCGTTCAGGGCATCCATCAGCACGTTCGCCGCCTGGGTCATGTACGCGGTCGCCTTCCGGGTCGCCTCCTCGTGACTGTCTCCTGCCTGCAACGCCAGAAGTTCCTGCGTCATGCGCTTGTCCAACCCCAGAATATGTTGCACCAACCAATTGGTCAGGTATTTCAGCAACGGTGCCAACAGTTGCATTGAAACATCGGTACTACCCATAAGTATTTTCGCAGCCTGCGTCACTTGGGCAGTAAAGTGCTGATGCGCCTTGATATGGATGGCCTGGTGGGCGGCATCGATCTGGTAATGCTGCATCAATTTCTCTTCGGTATCAAAATGGTAGACCGTGTAATTTCCCAACTCGCTCAGGATAGTTCCCAGTTCGCCGGAACTACGCTGGCGCGCGCTGATGGCGCCTAATTGATTGATCAAGTCCACCAGCTTGTGGTGTTGGGTATCCACCATGTCGACATCGGTATTGAATCGATTGTCCCAGGCGAAGGCTTCGAATATTTCGTCAGTTTGAGTATCCATACTGCCTCCCATTCTGAATCGGCAATAATTTGTGTTGAATGATCAACATATCTAGTTTCCCAATTGTGCCTGTGGCTGCACAAGCGGCAAACATACCCTGAAGGTAGTGCCCTTGCCCAATTCACTTTTCACTTCCAGTCGTCCGTGATGCTTTTGGACAATCGAATAGGAAATAGACAGTCCCAGCCCCGTCCCTTTGCCAACGGGTTTGGTAGTAAAGAAAGGATCGAATATTTTCTGCATGTGTTCCGGAGCAATGCCCTGACCGGTGTCTGAAATATCCACCCAAACTTCATCTCCATCCCTGCCGGTACGAACCGTGATAGTGCCGTGTTCCTTGATGGCATGGGCCGCATTCACCAGAAGATTCATGAATACTTGATTGAGTTGGGAGGCCAGACATTCCACATCCGGTAGATTGCCGTATTCTTTGACCAGATCAGCCTTGTACTTGATCTCGTTATTGACGATGCTCAGGGTGCTGTCCAGACATTTGTGCAGGTTCGCAAAATGCCACTCGTCTGAATCGCCTGCGCGGGAAAAATCCTTCAGGTTTTGTACGATGGTCTTGACGCGGGTAATCCCCTCTTTCGACTCATCCATCAAGGCGCGCAGATCCGATTTCAAGAATGCAATATCCATTTTCTTCTTGGCTGCTTGCAGCTGGCTTCTCACTTCCGCGTCGGTAATTGCACTTTCAGCCTGTTCAAACAGGTCGATCAACGTGAAAGTGTCCTGCACGTACTTTTCCAGCGTACCAAGATTGGAATAGACATAGCCGATGGGATTGTTGATCTCGTGCGCCACGCCTGCCGCCAGTTGACCTATCGATGCCATCTTTTCGGACTGCAGCAACTGACTGTGCACGTCTTCGAGTTTCCTGATCAGGGCACGCTGCTCTTCCCGTTCGTTTTGGAGAGCCAACTCTGCCCGATGGCGTTCTGCCAATTCGTTGCGCAACACCACGTTGGCTTCGGTCAGTTCTTTCGACATCAAATCGAGGGAACGTTCGATCATCAGGCGATCTGCATCGGCACTGTTGTACGCTTCGTCCACCGCCGCGATGAACACCGACAACTCCGGAGGGAACATCGCGGGATTGCCAAGATAACGCTTGATCTGACGTTCGAGCAGCCTGTGCACGGCTCATCTCTCCGAGAATGTGGTAATTGTCATGGTCTGGTTATGCAATTCACATTTGGTGGCAGCACCATGCGGACAGATTTCGCCATAGGAGTAAAAACCGGCAAGCACAGTATTTATCCCCAGCACTTCCTGTACGCCTTCGACCTCTTCTTCGATGCGCTGTTTCAATACCAGCTTGCGCCCGACACAGCTGATGAGCAGGGCCAGTTCCGGTTCGACCGAACCGAGCATCTCGTAACTGGCGCGGGCTGCGCCCTCCGCGCCGACAACGAGACGGTCGAAATTGGCCTTCATCAGTCTGGCATAAGCTCCTTCCGGCATGTCGCCGGCAAAAGTCATACTTTGTTCGTCTTCATTGACTGCCAGAACCGTGCGTACCAAGCCATATCCTTCCTCGCCAGTGTGCAAAGCCAACGGAAACAGCAATGCGTCAGCCGGACCAGTGTTTTGCTCTCCCAGATATTTTTTGTAGAGCTCAAGTGCTGGACGGCCGTCCAACTCATACAGGACATTGCCTTTGGAACGTGTGATCAGACGTTCTGCACCGAATGAATCCCATCCACCAAGGGAACCGTAACCGACTTTGAGGCGATCGCTGTAAAAGCCCACGGCAGCGATCACGCCCTCGCACGGTGCGTGGTCCGCGAGTACCAGCGTCTGCTGAAAATCAGTACCATCGCCGGCCAATCCACCCGTCACCGCGACACCCGCCGGCAAATTATCGCGCAGCCCGCGCGATAATTCACTGCCGTTGACGTTCAGGCCGTCCGACAGTACCAACACGTGCACCAACTGCTGCTTCGGAAGCGCCTGCGCCAAACGCTCACCCGCTGCCAGACTGTCGCCACCCTCGTCTACGACCTCACGGACCAGTTTCAGGGCGGTATGCTCGAAGTGCATTGCCGTTACAACGAGAGAGTCGTCGCGTACTCTGGTTCCGCAAATCTCGCCCGCAGTGGAACAACCTACAGTTGTCGCTCCGGGATAACGTGCGCGCAGTTCATCCATCGCCGCGGCATTTCCCATGATCTGGCGTGCCCCGAAAACCAGGACCAGCGATGCTTTTCCCCCGAGTGATACTGCTGATTCATTTTGCCAGCCCTCAGCGGCAGTCCAGTATTGTTGTTCGATGATCAAGATGGTTTTCCCCAATTAATTTACGGTAAGTTCCTCGCCGGATCTCTTTATGAATACTGAAGCAGCACTTCACTTTTTATCGAGTACATAAATAACCAGTTCATCGCCTATCCGCTTGAAGCTTTTGATCTGCTCGATGAGGGAGGCGTCCAGCAGGTGGTCTTTCGACAGCAGCAAATCGCCTTGCCTGCTTATCAAGTCACGGGATAACGTCATCCCGGGCCTGACCTGTTCCGGGTGAAGCGCCAATTCTCGGACAGCTTGAACCTTTGATTCAATCACGCTTATAAATGCGTCTACCACCGCCGGATCGTAACGCCCGCCTCTTCCTTCCTGAATGAATAGCACCGCGTCGGCCTGTTTCAGGCGCTTGCTCAGCAGCATTCCGATTTGGACTGCGTCAAACTCGTTAGCCAGCGCGATAATCCGTGCGCCCAGTGGAATCGCCAACCCGACCACCCTATCCGGATAGCCCAGCCCGTCGAATCGCTCATGATGACTTCGGATCAGTTTCGCCGCACCGTTCAATTGTTCCAGCGCCATCAATGCGGTCTGCCCCTTGGCTGGATGTTTCATCACCTCCAGCCGTTCTTCGCTGGTCAGGTTTGCGAAGGGTTTTTCCAGCAGATAGTCGGGAAACCCGATTTTTCCAACATCGTGCAACAGCGCAGCCAGAAAAATATCCTGCGTGTCTGTTTCGTTGACTTTCATCTTCTGGGCGATGGCGCGGGACAATTCGGCAACCCGGCGCGAGTGCCCGGCCATGGCGCCTTCGCGCATTTCGATCAGATTGGAAAAAACCCGTATGGATGTAATAAAGCCCTGCTTGAGCTTCTCATGCGCCATTTCGAGAAAACTCATGGTTTGACGCAACTCCTCAGTGCGTGCCTTGACCTTTTGTTCAAGGTTGGCGTTCAGATCCTTCAGTTCCTCGTTCTGCTTGCGCGTCAATTCTTCCAGGCCGCGGTTTGCCAGTTCCAACTGCTTCTGATGCAGGGCCTGTTTGATGGAGAGGACGATGTCGTTGTCTTCCCACGGCTTGGATATGTAGCGGTAAATGTGGCCCTTGTTGATTGCATCGATGGTCGCGCCAATTTCGGCGTGCCCGGTGAGCAAAATACGTATCGTGTCCGGCCACTTGGCGTTAACCTGCTCCAGGAATTGCGCGCCGTTCATTTGCGGCATGCGCATATCTGAAACAACGATGTCGATGCTCTCATGCTGCATGATCTCTAGCGCCTGTGCCCCGCTTTCGGCCGTAAAAATGCGGTATCCGCAGGGGCGGAACAGGCGTTTCAGCGACGACAGAATGTTGGCTTCATCGTCCACAAACAGCACGGTTGCAGTGTTTTCTGCGGCGGCATGGCCAGCCGGGACTTCTTGTATTTCACTCATCAGAGAATTTCCATCGTTAAAATTTCACGCACGATCAGGTTCTTCTTGCTCCTAGATTTCCAGCATCAGGCTGGCCACGGCGTTCAGTTCATCCGGCTGCGGCAGGCCCGGTTCGATACGTTCCCAGCTTATCTTCAAATGTTCGCGCACCTTGGGCGGAATGCTGTTGATCAAGTCAGCGCGACTCAGACCGTTTTCCAGTGCCACAGCCACGTATACCAATCCAATTATTGGTTCAAAGGGCTCGTGTTGCGGAGTGCGCCAGAAATTGATGGCATGTTCGATCTCGTGGGGGAAGTTCCAGCGCTTGGCCATTTCCGCCCCGATCTCGGCATGATTGAAACCAAGCACAGCCTGTTCGACCTCGATCAGGCTCGCTCCGGTAGCCTTCTGTTGCGCGAGCATGTCGGCAAACTTCTCCGGGATGCAGATACTCAATACCAGTTGACCGACATCGTGAAACAAGCCTGACGTGAACGACAATTGGCGCACGCTTCCAAGGCTTTGCGCCAACGCTTCGGTATAGGAAGCCACCCGAAAACTGCGCATCCAGTAGGCATGGCGATCGAACAGTGCGTCCCCGGTCGCCGGGAACGCATGCGTAAATCCTGCCGACACGACCAGCGAGCGAATCGTATCGAAACCCAGCACGGTTACTGCATCCTGTATCGAACCCACTTCGCGTGACAGACCGTAAAACGAGGAGTTCGCCACCCGCAAGACCCGTGCGCTCAAGCCCTGATCCACCTCGATTTTCTGCGCCAGGATGGCGCTACCCACGTTGGGATTCTTGAAACTGGACATCACTTCCCGTACCACCAGCGGCATGGCGGGAAGTTGATGCAACTTATCGAGGACAGCGTTTTTGTCGTCAGAAGTAGTCATGTTCTCATTCAGTCCTGATCGGCAACAATGACAAGCACCACGCCGTGCGAGGACGAAAGCTTGCCCATCGGACTGCGCCAGCATGTAGCCTGCCTTCCATCGGCAAGACGGCAGCGAATATTTCCCTCTGGCGTGCCCACGGCCCGATCGCGAATATTGCCCAGTATTTCGGGAGGAAATACATCGGCTGCCGTTTCGCCCAATAGCGGCCGTGTTCCATTTACAGAGAAAAGGTGGTGCGCATTGCGATTGGCAATAGCGATAACCCCGTCTTCACCGATGCCAACCACCGCCACCGGCAAGCGCTCCAACACTTCCTGTGATACTTGGAGAATCTCCAGATTGCGCATCACTTCGTGTGTCTTCTCCAGCACGCGCTGCTCGAGTTCGTGGTTAATGCGCATCAACTCCTCGTTAGCATCCTCAAGCTCCAGCGCCAAGCGCGCATTTTCCATCTTCATTTCGTAACGCTGGAATGCTTCCTCCACATTGGCACGCAACAGGTCATCTTCCCACGGCTTGGTAAGGAATTTGTAGACGGAGCCGCGGTTGATGGCATCGGTCACCGTATTGAGTTCGGTATAGCCGCTCAATACGACACGGACCGTATCTGGGTATAGTCCCTTCACTTTGCCCAGGAATTCAACGCCAGTCATCCCGGGCATGCGCTGGTCGGAAATGATCACGCCAACTTCGTTTTGCGCCAGTAAAGCCAACCCTGCCTCACCGCTGTTGGCACACAGAATGTGATAGCCGTCCCGGCGCAGAAGTCGCACCAGCGAGGAGGTAATATTCTCCTCGTCATCGACCAGCAACAGTGTGCGTTCCATCATGCCTCCAGTGGGAAGTTCAGGTTCTCCCCGCTCTGCAATAATTGCGTCATGTCGGCGACAGGAACTGGGCGGCTGAACAAAAATCCCTGCATCTCATTGCAGCCCTTCTTGCGCAACTGGGCAAGCTGCGCCACTGTTTCCACCCCTTCTGCAATCACTTTTAATCCGAGGCTGTGACCGAGCGCAATGATTGCGGCGACGATCGCCGCATCCTCATTGTTGGTGGAAAGATCGCGCACAAAGGACTGGTCTATCTTGAGGCTGCTGATCGGAAAACGTTTCAGGTAGCTCAGACTTGAATAGCCGGTACCGAAATCGTCGATGGAAAAGTGTATTCCCGCTTGACGCAGTTTGCTCAGGGTATCGACCGCCCCTTCGGCGTTGTTCATCAACAGGCTTTCCGTCAATTCCAGTTCGATCGTGCCCAACCCCGGATCCAGGTCATTTTCCTTCAGTATATCCAGCACGAGGCCGGCAAAATCGGGCTGTTTGAATTGCAGAGTGGATAGATTGACCGCAACATGAATATCCTGCAAACCTGCCGCTTGCCATATACAGGCCTGTTTGCAGGCTGCGCGCAATACCCATTCTCCCACGGCCAGGATGAGGCCGGTTTCCTCCAGCAACGGGATAAACTCGCCGGGGGCGACCAGACCGCGTTCCGGGCTTTGCCAGCGTAACAAGGCTTCCATTCCGACGATCTTGCCGCTTTCCAGATCAACCTTGGGTTGGTAATGAAGCACGAACTCTTCACGCACCAGGGCATGGCGCAACTCGGTTTCCAGCTGCAGGCGTTGCCAGGCTGAGGCATTCATCTGTTCGGCGTAATACTGGAAATTATTGCGACCTTCGTTCTTGGCCTGATGCAAAGCCGCTTCCGCATTCTTTAGTAATGTCGTCGTATTTACCCCGTCTACCGGATAGATACCGATCCCTATACTGACGGTGACGAAAATCTCGATATCGCCAGCCAACATGGGCGTGTGTGCGAACGAATCCAGAATCTTCTGGGCTACTTCGCCGGCGGCATGCGCTGCCTTCACACCGGTCAGCACAAGGGAAAATTCATCACCTGCAATACGTGCCACGGTGTCGCACTCACGCACGTGAGTAGCCAATCGTTGTGCGGCGGCCTGCAACAATTGATCACCTACAGGATGGCCGAACGAATCGTTGACCTGTTTGAACCGGTCCAGATTGATAGACAGTACCGCCACCATGCACTGGTCGCGATGCGCCCGGGCAAGTTCCTGGTCGAGCCGGTCGAGAAACAGTAAACGATTGGGCAGCTCGGTCAGTGCATCGTAATGTGCGATGTGTTCGATCTGGCTGTCTTTGCGCCCGATAGCATCCGCCAGCTCCAAATTGACCTGAGCCAACTGGTCGTTTGCAGCCTGGATCTCCTGCAGCAGTTGCTCCTTCTCGCGTGCCAGATCATGCCGCCAGAACGCTTCCATCACATCGACGCGCAAGACTTCGTTATCCCACGGCTTGGTGAAAAACTTGTAAATGGCGCCGCGATTGATGGCGGCTGTTACCGATTCGAGATCTGCATACCCGCTCAATATGATGCGGATCGTCTCCGGGTATAGTTCTCTTACTTGGGATAAAAACTCCACGCCGGACATTTCGGGCATACGCTGGTCTGAGATGACCACACCGACGTCGTGTTGCGCCAGGATCTCCAACCCTTGCTTGCCGCTGTTTGCGTGCAGTATCTGGTAACCGTCGTATCTGAGCAGGCGCTCCAGGGCGGAACCGACATGTTCCTCATCGTCAACCAATAGCAAAGTACGTTCCACCGCGGCCCCCAACGTTGCCTTGAGAAGCCGTACTCTATCACGACACCCGACTGCTGACATGGGATTGCCCCAATACCGGAAACGCAAAAATTAATACGGATGCAACTTAGTCCCCACCCTGCATTTGTTCAATCGATACCTTGAATCAATTGTTCCAGGCGGGCGCGCCCATCCGGCGTGGTCATCACCATCAGCACGTCCTTGTCCTTCAGGCTGTGATTGGCTTGTGGGTTGAATTGCCATTCTTCATCGCGCTGTATGGCTAGCACCATGCAATCTTTATTGCTGTGATACAGAACACTCAACGGCTTGCTGGCCAAACTATCCGGAATAACGATTTCTTCCATGCGCAAGTGGCTGTCCGATTTCAACATTTCATCGAGGAAATTCATCACGTTCGGCCGCACCATTGCGGAGACAATGCGCAAACCGCCGCTGAAGTCCGGCGAGATCACTTCGTCCGCGCCGGCGCGCCGGGTTTTTTCGGCGTTCTTCAGCGCATGACAACGTGCCACCACGCGCAGTTTAGGATTGAGTTGCTTGGAGCTCAGACTGATGACCAGATTGGCGCTGTCATCGTGGGCCACCGCAAATACGCCTTTCGCATTCGCGACCCCAGCCGCCAGCAATACATCGTTGTCGGTTGCATCACCTTGCAAATACAGTTGCTCCGGGTGCGTCTCCAGATAGTGATGGATATTCTCGATGTCGTTGTCGATGATGACGGACGGTCGGCCGGTCAATTCGAGATCATGCGCCACATTGCTACCCACCAGACCGACACCGCATACGATGTAATGGTTCTTCAACTGCCCGATTTTCAATTTCATCTTCTTTCTCCGACGCGAGATACTGAGATCGTTTTCCAGCATGAATGCCGTCAACGTGGAAAGCACATAACCCATCACACCAATACCGGCCATACCGATAAACACGGTAAACAGCCGCCCGTATTCATACCGCGTGACATCGACCACCTCGCTATATCCGATGGTGGCGGTGGTAATGAATGTCATGTAGAAACAGTCCAGCCAGGAGTGCTGCGGACCACCCAGGATGCGATAGCCAACGGTGCCGACGGTGAACACCAACACCAGCGCCAGCAAGGCGATCAGCAGATTGCGGACCACTTTCGATTCCTGATGTCCGATCATGCTATTCGTCTGGAAGATCGGAATCGGGGAACAGAATCTCGCTGAAGCCGAAGTTCTTCATGTCGCGAATGCGCATCGGATACAAGATGCCGTCCAGATGGTCGCATTCGTGTTGCACTACGCGCGCGTGAAATCCGCTCACGGTACGGTCGATGAGTGCACCGTATTCGTCATGGCCCTGATAGCGCAAATGCGTGAAGCGCGGAACCAGTCCGCGCATGCCGGGGACACTAAGACAGCCTTCCCATCCCTCTTCCATCGCATCGGATAGCGGCGTAAGGACAGGGTTTATGAGCACGGTCTGCGGAACTGTCTCCGCTTCGGGGTAGCGCGGGTTGCTGTTTACCTCAAAAATGACCACGCGCAGATTCACGCCGATTTGCGGCGCCGCCAGGCCCACGCCATCCATCGCATGCATGGTGTCGCGCATATCGGCCAGCAGCGTGTGCAACTCGGGCGTGTCGAACGTGCGAACTTCTTCCGCGCGGCGCAGCAGACGCGCATCGCCCATGCGCAATACTTCCCTAGTCGCCATCTTGTTCCACCGCGCGTTCCAGAATAATGCGCACGCGCTCCATCGCCGGGTTCATGATGGTCCCGATGGTTTCGAGCGGAACGCGTTCGCGGCTGTTGCCCCGTCCGGCAGCACAGTTCACCACCACGGCAATGGTGGCATAAGCCAGGCCAAGTTCCTTTGCCAGTGAAGCTTCCGGCATGCCGGTCATGCCGACCATGTCCGCACCGTCGCGCTCAAGCCGGCTTACCTCCGCTGCCGTTTCCAGTCTGGGACCCTGCGTGACCGCATGCACACCGCCATCGATACATGTTTCACTCGCAAGTTTCACCGCGTCCAATAGCTGCTGGCGCAAATTCTCGTTATACGGTCGTGTGAAATCGATGTGCGTGACGGGTCCGTCTTTGCCGTCGAAATAGGTGAAGTTGCGACCGTAGGTGTAATCGAGAATCTGATCGGGCACAACCAATGTTCCCGGGACCAGATCGGCGCGAATGCCGCCGACCGAAGTGGCGGCGATGACGCGCATGGCACCCTGGTCGCGCAAGGCCCACAGGTTGGCGCGATAGTTGACTTCGTGCGGGGGGATGGTATGGCCGTAGCCGTGACGGGCAAGAAACATGACTTCATGCTGGTTGATGGTCCCGAACGTCAACGGCCCGGAGGGTTCGCCGTAAGGCGTGCGCATCACCTGCCGATGGGTGATTTTAAGATTTGTCAGTTGGGTGAGGCCGGTACCGCCAATGATTGCGAGCATATCAATTATCCTTTACTGCGTAGATCGCGGGCAGGTTGCGCCATGCTCCATGAATATCCATGCCGTAACCAAAAACAAAACGGTTCGGCAATTCCATTCCAACGAAATCAGCTCTGATAGGTTTGTTCGTCCCTCTTCATTTTGTCCGCAAACACCGCGCTATAGAATCTCCGTTGCGCCCAGCTCCATGACGCGCTGTTTGATCGCATGCAAAGTCTCGCCTTCGTCAAGGATATCATCCACCACCAGCACGACCTTGTCGCGTACATTTTCGCGCGGTGCGACCTTCCAATGCAATTCACCCCCGCGTTTTTCGTTTCCATAGCGCGAGACATGCAGGTAATCGAAGTCCAGCGGAAAATCGAGCATAGGCAGCAGTTGCCCGGTGAATACCACCGCACCGCCCATCACCGACAACACCAGCGGATGCTGATCCGCCAGCTTCTGGTTGATCGCCTGTGCCACGCGCAGAACGGCCGCCTGCACTTCGTCCGCCGACCGTATCAGTTCGGCATCCTGAAGTATTTCGCGGGCTTGCTGGTTGCTGAGAGTCACGATACGGTTTTCAGGTAAGCGGCGAATTCTTCGCGCACCTCTTCATGCCGCAATCCGAATGCGACTTGCGCCTGCAGATAACCCAGCTTTGAGCCGCAGTCATAACGGATGCCATCGAAGCGGTAGGCCAATAATTGCTCTTCCTTCAACAGCTCGGCGATACCGTCCGTAAGCTGTATCTCGCCGCCCGCGCCGGGTTGTACGTTCTCCAGATAATGGAAGATGCGCGGCGTCAGGATGTAACGCCCCACCACCGCCAGCGTGGACGGTGCCACTTCCGGCTTGGGTTTTTCCACAATGCCGTGTACACGCTCGACGTTCATTTCAAGATTGGTGCTGCTGACGATGCCATACTGTTTGGTATGCGCACGCGGCACATCCTGCACTCCGAGGATGGAGCATTGATGCCGGGAAAACACTTCAACCATCTGCTTGACGATCGGAGGCTCGCCGTCGATCAGATCATCTGCGAGAATAACTACAAACGGTTCATCCTGAATGACCGGTTTGGCACACAGTACCGCGTGTCCAAGCCCCAATGGCTCCGCCTGGCGAATGTAAATGCAATTCACGTGCTTGGGTACGACCGACTGCACAGCACGCAACAATTCAATCTTCCCCTGAGCTTCCAGCGTGGCTTCCAGCTCATAGGCCTTGTCGAAATGATCCTCGATGGCGCGTTTGTTGCGCCCGGTAATGAACACCATATCGGTGATGCCCGCTGCCACGGCTTCTTCCACTGCATATTGAATCAGCGGTTTATCCACAACAGGCAACATTTCCTTGGCGGTAGCCTTGGTGGCGGGTAAAAATCGGCTGCCCATACCGGCAACCGGGAACACGGCTTTGGTAATTTTTTGTTTCATGTTTTTTTGCACTCTTCAAGTTGTTTTAAAAACTGCCGTTCCTCCAGTACCGGGACGTTCAACGCCCTCGCCTTGTCCAGCTTGCTGCCGGCTTCTGCACCTGCAACTACATAATCCGTCTTCTTCGATACCGAGCCTGCGACTTTTGCCCCCAATGCTTCCAGCTGCGATTTTGCCTCATCCCGACTGAGGCTGGCGAGCGTCCCGGTAAGCACGAAGGTCTTGCCCGACAAGTGGCAGTACTTCGGTGCTCACGCCTTCGGTCTCCCAAGTTTGAGTCCACATTTCCCAAGCAAATGCGTCAATCACATCGCATTATGTTTTTCTCGAAAGAAGTCATAGACGCTTTGCGCTACAACCGGCCCCACGTCCGCCAACTTGCTGCAATTGGAACATGTCTGCCTCTCGCAATCTGTCCAACTTGCCGAAAGTGTCGCGCCAAGTCTTTTGCGGTGGTTTCCCCGACATTTCGTATTCCCAAGCGCGAAAATGAACCGCGCCAGCGTCGTGTGTTTGCTGATCTCCAACGCATCCACAATGTTCTGTGCACTCTTCTCGGCCATACGGTCTAATGCGGCCAAGGCTTCCTTGTCCAGACGATACAGGTCAGGTAGACGAATGGATGACATTCCCATCCACCAGTTGATCCACAAGCTTGTCGCCCAAGCCTTCAACGTCCATCGCACGGCGTCCCGCAAAATGCAGGATGGCCTGCTTGCGTTGTGCGGCACAGAACAACCCGCCGGAACAGCGCGAAGCCGCCTCACCTTCCTCGCGCACCACATGGCTGCCGCATACCGGACAGGTTGTCGGCATGACAAAAGCCCGCGCATTTGCAGGTCGCTTGTCCACCAGTACCCCGACGACCTCAGGAATCACATCGCCTGCACGGCGCACAATCACGGTATCGCCGATGTGCACGTCCTTGCGCCGGATCTCGTCCTCGTTGTGCAACGTCGCGTTGCTGACTGTCGTGCCGCCGACGAATACCGGTTCCAGCTTCGCCACCGGTGTAAGTTTACCGGTACGTCCGACTTGCACTTCGATATCCCGCACAATGGTGAGCTGCTCTTCCGCCGGAAATTTGTGCGCGACTGCCCAGCGCGGCTCGCGCGAAACGAAGCCGAGTTTTTCCTGCAACGCGAGTGCTGTTGACCTTGTAGACCACGCCGTCGATGTCGAACGGCAAGCGTATCGCGCTTGAGCGGCAACGCCGCGGTGGAATGTCCGCCAGCATCTGCGCGCCTTGCACCACGGCACGTTCTGCGCACACCGGCAAACCGAAGGGCTGTCAACGCATCAAGTATGCCGCTATGCGTGGGAGGCAAATTCCAGCCTCTGCACTTCACCCAATCCATAAGCATAGAACGACAACGGACGCTTCGCCGCCAGTGCTGGATCGAGCTGGCGAATGCTGCCTGCCGCACCGTTGCGCGGATTAACCAGCGTTGGCAAGCCCATGCTCGCGTTGCCGTGTCGTTGTAACGATTGAAATCCTTACGCGACATATACACTTCGCCGCGCACCTCCAGCACAGCGGCATTACAGCCGACGAGATGCAACGGAATCTGCAGTGAATGGTGCGCACATTCTGCGTTACATCTTCGCCCGTCTCGCCGTCACCGCGCGTGGCGGCCTGCACCAGCACGCCGCTGCTCGTAGCGCAGGTTGATGGCAAGTCCGTCGAATTTGAGTTCGCAGGCATATTCGATCTCGTCACGTTGTCACCCAAGGCATTGCGCACACGCGTGTCGAAGTTGGTCGCACCAGTGGCTTCGGTGTCGGTCTCGGTACGAATCGAGAGCATGGGCACCGCATGACGCACCGGCGCGAAGCCGTCCAGCAGGCTTTACCGCCGACACGTTGCGTGGGTGAATCGGTGTCAGCAGTTCGGGGTGCTGCTCTTCCAGTGCTTGCAGTTCGCGGAACAGCTTGTCGTATTCCGCATCGGGAATGCTCGGTGCGATCCAGCACATAGTAGGCAGTAGTCTATGACGTTCAATCTCTGTGCGCAGCTTGCGCAATTCGTTGCTGCAGCCGTCATATCAGGAAAACAATCTCAAGGCTTGTGCGCTACCCGGCGTGATATGTCCGACCAGCATGAGGTCTTCAGTGGCGGCGACTTGTGCGCGTATCTGGTCAATGGCGCCATCGCTCAATGCCACTCTCTGGTCGTCTGCCAGCGTTACGCGCATGGCTTTTGCCAATTCCTTCGCCAATACCGCCATTTCGTCGAATCGACGAACGGGTTCATCTACTCTTGGAATATCCAGCAACAATGTCAGGCTGTCCACGCGCGACTGATTAAGCGTGTGGTGCTGGAAGGGTGTGCCATCGGATGCGCTCAGGTTGAACAGGGTTGCACCCTGATCGTTCACAAGATGGAAGCTACCGTCGGCCTGCAAGGTCATGCCCTGTTGTTCCGCGGCAGTTGCCACCTCGGTGCCAAACAATTTCCGGTCGCCACCGGCCAGCAGATTGATGCCGATCATTTTGTCCACATCGGCACAAAAACGATCCAGATCCAATGCCCGTTGATGTGCTTCTTCGAGCGCGGGCAGTTTCACCTCGACGCGCAGTTGCACCGCAATCTCGCGCAGCAGGTCACGAAATCCTGCCAGCCGATTTTCGCTCACGGCGCCGGTCCTATCCACCAATTGCAGCCCCAGCCGGAAAGCGCGATACGTCTGCGTTCCTTCGGGGATCAAGCGTTCCCACAGACCGCTACCGGTATTCAGGCCGCAAGCGTGAACACTTTTGCCGAAATCGAACCTGCGCTGCCACAACAAGTCCAGCGCTGCGGGTGTGTAAGTGGATTTGGGCAGGAAAGTAACGACATAATCGGTGGCATCGTTGAGCAGGCCGCAGACCGAATCTGCCGCACTGTTGCCGGGTTCACCTTCAAGCGTACGCAGCGAATCTCGCTCTTCGCCAAACAATGTATCCGGCGAAGAGGCCTTGTTCGGAGCGATCTGGTGGGACGATTCAGCGGTCGGAGTCTGGTACGCATCGCCAAGACTGCGGCGATATCGCCATTGTTGCCATTGGCCGTAGACGAATACTCCTGCCACTACAACGAGACCAATAGTCAACAGACTCAACTGAAATTCACTCATGTTTGAATACCGAGGAGTACACCAAGTAAGAAATACGCGTGAATTATCTCAAATCCTTGCTTAGAATGGCAGGTCTTAAAGTTTTGCAACTACCTGTCGCTATCCAGAAAATCGGGTTTTCTGTCGTTTGGACAGTTGACGCTGGAAGTCGGGGAGGTTCTACTAACGTCGGTTCGTCTCAGAGAGCCGCCTTTTGAGCATGCCGCACTCCATTCCATAACCCCGCACGCAAGACGGGGCAGAGTATCTCACGATGCGTTTATAAAGGAACGACCATCATGTCATTCGAAATCATCAGCCAAAACGACAAGAACTTGTCTCATCCTACCATTGCGATCATCGACGATGAGTTCACCAGCCGCATCATCCTCGATAAAATCGTGCGCGGATTGCAGAAAAACATTTTCGTTCAGGCTTTCGCCTCCCCCTTGGCGCGATTGAATGGCTAAGACTGAATCAACCCGACCTGATTCTGGTCGATTACCTGATGGATGAAATGTCCGGACTTGAGGTCGTCAAAACGATTCGGCGCATCCCTCATCTTGAACATGTCCCCATCATCATGATCACCGTGTCGAATGACAACGAAATACGCCACAAAGCCCTCGACCTCGGCGTTGCCGAATTCCTCTCCAAACCCTTCAATCACTACGAGTGCCAGATTCGTTGCCGCAACCTGCTCACTTTGCATCTGCACCACAAGGAAGTATTGCTCCGCTCCGAAAAACTGGAAGAAGCCGTCACTGAGGCGACAAGACGAATATTGGAGCGCGAACAGGAAACGCTATTCCGTTTGGCGAAGGCAGGGGAATATCGGGATTCGGATACCGGCAATCACGTATTGCGCATGGCCAAATTTTCGCGCCTGATCGCCGAAGGGCATGGGACTGGACGAGAATCGCTGCAGCCTGATCGAGATGGCCGCTCCCATGCATGACATCGGCAAAATCGGCATTCCGGACAATATCCTGCTCAAGCCAGGAAAGCTGAATCACGAAGAGTTCTCGATCATGAAGACGCATTCCTCGATCGGTTACCATATCCTTAAAAGCAGTCATTCCAAGTACATCAGCCTTGGCGCCGAGATCGCGCTGTCCCACCATGAAAAATACGACGGCAGCGGTTATCCGAACGGCCTCAAAGACAAGGCTATCCCACTCGACGCACGCATTGTCGCAGTAGCAGACGTCTATGACGCCCTGACTTCAGAACGGCCTTACAAAAAGGCATGGTCAAACCCGGACGCGCTGGAATATCTCAACGCCAACAAAGGTGCCCACTTCGATCCGGGATGCGTGGAAGCGTTCATGCTGCAGTTCAGCAAGGTCAGTCTCATCCAGCAGCAATTGCAGGATGCTTCGCCTTCGCAGAGAGTGCAGGTGTGGCAATGAAAGATCGGCTCGCTTATTTCATCCAGCAGGTTCGACAGCGTGAAGGGGAGCATGAACAAACGCTTTTAAGGGTGTTTTTTGCCCTACCCATTTTCATTTACTTGCTCATTGAGTTCTATTTTGTAAGCCCAACTTCGGTCGGGGTTCCGGTTTTCATATTTTCCGGCTGTTTGGTGTCTCCAGCTCTATCCTGCTGACCCTATATGTGTTGTACAAGCGCAATACCTCCAGAAGAAGGCAGTGGCTAGCCATGTTTGCCGATATCGTGCGGTAAGCGTTGGCATGTTGATGACGCAGGAAGCTGGCGTATTGTTTTATGGTATCTACTTGTGGGTCATCACGGGAAATGGAATCCGGTTACGGAAAAGAGTCGCTTATCAGCTTCCTACGTAACCAGCCTGATCGGTTTTTCCACAGTTGTATTCCTAAACGATTACTGGCATGACCATCTGCGTATTGCAGTCGGGTTGTGGCTCACACTACTTTGCGTCCCGCTATACATTCTCAAACTAAGGGGGCAGTTGAACGATGCCCTGGAAAAAGCCCAGGCGGCAAGCAAGGCAAAAAGCGACTTCCTTTCCAACATGAGCCACGAGATGCGCACCCCGCTTAATGGGGTGATCGGCGCCAGCGACCTATTGATCAGCACGCGATTGGATGATGAACAAAAGGATCTCGTATCAACTTTAAAGAAATCGGCTCAGCTTCTGCTCAAACTGATCGACAACATTCTCGACCTTTCCAAGATCGAAAGTGGAAAACTAGTCTCGGAGAAAATCGATTTCGACTTGCATAAACTTGTAAACAGTACGCTGGATATGTTCCTGTCTCAGGTCGAAAAAAAGAAGATAGGTCTGGCGGTTCGGTTCACACCCGAAACATGCTTCCAGCTACAAGGCGACCCGCTTCACCTGCAACAAGTTCTCATCAATCTGATTGGGAACGCAATCAAATTCACCGACAAAGGCAGTGTCGAGCTCAGAATTGGAACATTGCATCAGGATGCTTCATATACAAAGCTCCGTTTCGAAGTAATCGATACAGGTATTGGAATCTCACCCCAGGCTCAAGGCAGAATCTTCGAGAGCTTTACCCAGGCCGATCAGAACATAACTCGTACCTATGGCGGAACGGGATTCGGCACAACTATTTCAAAGCAACTTGTGGAATTGATGGGCGGGGAAATGGGCGTTCAGAGCGAAGCCGGGAATTGGCAGCATTTTCTGGTTCGAAGCCCCTTTCTCCAAGAAACTGCTTACAGTACCTGGTGAAGACAGCACCGACTCTCCAGCAATTGTACGTGTTGACCATAGGCCTGACACACAGCGACCAACTCGCTGTTACCAGTTTCACGAAAGGCTGGGGTATACGGTGTGAACATGCGACATCTCTGACACACTTCTTCACTTATCTGATCGACAAGAATATCGTTCGTCCCGACCATTTGGCTATCCTGTGCCTTCCGCAGAATATCGGCATGACCACAAAAGACTTTGCCGCGAATATCCGTGAGTTACGCGGCCAGAAGCAACTCTCGCCTATTTTGATCAATCCGGATCTGCACAATCACAGCGAAGAAGAATATCTCAACGCTGGATATTCCTGCCTGTTGCGCACACCCCTCGACAAGACGTTGCTGTTCAATGCACTGCACGGAATCATGGCGCCGCGCCCATCGGTAGGAGTGATTTCGTTCAAGGAACATTACGAGCACAAGTACGGTAAACAAACGCGGGGTTCGAATACTTGTTGCAGAGGACAATGGTACCAGTCGACAAATCATCGAAAAAATACTTGCGCACGGCAATCACAAAGTGGATTTGGTAGAGAACGGCGAAGCAGGCTCTGGACAGGCTGGAGGAGAATACTTACGACTTGTTGATATTGGATATGAACATGCCGCAAATGGGCGGACTCGAGGTGGTCAAAGTACATCGTGCACTGTCAAGGCAGCCGGTGGATACCCCGGTAATCATCCTGACCGCCAATGCTACGTTGGAAGCAAAACAGGAATGTGAACGCGCCCATATCGATGCCTATCTTACCAAGCCAGTCGATGCGTTGACCTTGCTCGATACCGTTGCTCGTTTGACCCTGACTTCCCCCATGTCTGACGCCCCCGAACTGGATCACTCTGCGCAGCAAATTGCGACTGGATTCATCAATGAAGACACGTTGCATCATCTGGTACTTCTGGGCGGCGAGCAGGATGACTTTTTGCGTACGGTCATTTACGGTTTTCTTTCCGAAACTGACAAATTGCTTGAAGCAATGCGCATTGCACTTTCCAAACGGCAATTCGGAACCTTCAAGGAACTATCACATATTTTAAAGGGAAGTTCCGGAAACGTCGGAGCCAAGGTGTTGTTCAACGTCTGCTGCGAGATACTGGAACTCAATGAAGTACAACTAGATTTCTCGGCCAAGAGCCTGTTGGACGAAGCTCAGAATTGCTACCCGGCCACACGCGCTTCGCTACTGCAATATCTGGACGTAGCCAATCAGGCCACGCTGTAATAATCAGGCAGCGCTGGAAACATTGATTGAAATAGGTTGAGGTTGCAGAAAAAGTTTTTCCTGAGAACGGACGAAACGATCCATTACTTTCAAGTCCTTCTCGTTGAGTTTGAGCGCCGCGTCGACCCACACTGTGGTGATATCGATCAACTCCTGGTAGCGTTAGCGGGTTAAATCGTGACGAGCTTTTTGCACCGCCAGAAAGCCATTGGAACGACGTTCCTGCTTCTTGATATAGTCGTTAACAGCCTCAATCCCCTTGCCGTCTTCAGCAAGGATATCAATCAACCCGACCTCATGCAGTTCTTCTGCGCTGTAAATTTTTCCGCTCAAGATCATTTTTTCGGCGAATTTCGGACTGACTTTTCTCGCCACAAGGCTGTATGCGCCCATTCCCGGGAACAAGTTGAACAATATTTCAGGGAAACCCAACTGGCAGTTGCGCTCGGCGATCACAACGTCACTGGCAAGTGCCGCTTCCAAACCGCCGCCCAAAGCATCACCCTGCAATAAGGTAATCGTCGCCAGCGGCTGGTCAAAATGGCGCATTCTGGGAAAGATTACATCGATACAAGCAACAGCATATCGCAACAAAGATTCACGATCCTGATTTCGAATCAGTTGCCTGAATAGAGCAAGCTGTCCACCCAGGTTGAAAACCCCTGGCGTAATT
Source organism: uncultured Pseudomonadota bacterium (assembly GCA_963718345.1). Taxonomy (GTDB): domain Bacteria; phylum Pseudomonadota; class Gammaproteobacteria; order Burkholderiales; family Gallionellaceae; genus Sideroxyarcus. The sequence continues at coordinate 78,659 of CAVQZH010000012.1, forward strand.
GAAGCCAAAACCGAGTATCGGATGTCATGAAGTTCGTCTCCGAATAGCAATTTTCCCTGAGAACGCTCGATAGATTCATGATGCTTGCCTAGATCCTGCAAAAGTTCAGGCGTGACACATGGAACTGCATCCTGACTCACGAGGGTCCAAAGTACTCCCTGATCTGCATCAAATCGCGTACGAAGTTGAGAATATTGTGTCTTCAGTAAATCGTAATGATTCTGAACGAGTTCCATTTTTCTTCTCTCCTCATACTCAGATCGGGATGTCGCGCATCATAATGCCTCGAATCCGATTCGAGAAGTCACTTTTGACGTTCTCGCATCAGAATCAAGAAAGTTCGTGTTAAACCAACGGCAATTCCCCTTCATGCATACCGATGCCGGCAACCTCGTGCAAGGCCCTGACGAAGTCGGCATTTTCATGCAGTTGGACCAGAGACCACGGGTGCGTATGCCCATGCATCTGCGCCAACCGCGCTTTGCTCTGCGCAGGCATGTCCCACTTCAATCCGGCCAACAGCTCGTCCGCAGAGTCCGGTCTATTGCACACCAGCACCATGTCGCAACCCGCATTTAGTGCCGCTTCGGCGCGTTGCACGATACCGCCGGCCACGGTCGCACCTTCCATGCTCAAATCGTCGCTGAAGATGCATCCCTCGAAACCCAGTTCCCCGCGCAAAATGTCTTTCAGCCACACTTTGGAAAATCCAGCCGGTCTTGGATCGACCTTGGGATAGATGACATGCGCAGGCATCACTGCAGTGAGACCGTAGTTCACCAGCCGTCGGAAAGGGATAAGGTCGCACAACTCAATATCGGTGTAGCTGCGTTCGTCGACGGGGATCTCCAGATGTGAATCGGCGCAAACGAAGCCGTGTCCTGGGAAATGCTTGCCCACGGTTGGCATCCCGCCCTGTTTCAATCCGGTCAACAGGCTGTGCGCCAGCTCTGCAATGACTTCCGGCTCGGAATGGAAAGCACGATCGCCGATAACCGAGCTGGTGCCAAAATCCACGTCCAAAACCGGCGTGAAACTGAAGTCGATGCCGCAGGCGCGCAACTCTGAAGCCAGTATGTAACCCACCTGCTGCGCCAGATGCTTGGCTCGTTTCGGATGTGCATCCCACACCTTGCCCAATTCGCGCATCGGGGGAATGCGTGTAAATCCTTGGCGAAAACGCTGCACTCTGCCGCCTTCGTGGTCTACCGCGATGAGCAATGGGGGTGTGCGCAACGCATGAATGCTGGCAGTCAACTCGTCGAGTTGGCCGGGAGATTCGTAATTCCGGCCAAACAGGATGACGCCCCCAACCAACGGATGACGCAGGCGTGCTTCATCCTCCGCCGTGAGTGTTTTTCCAGCAACATCCAGCATCACCGGTCCGTTACCCATCAACCTTCTCCTTCCAGAATTACGAATGCTACAGCCGTGTCTCTCTCGTCGCTGATACTCAGGTGATGAGCTGTAACGCCAAGCCGCTGCAAAAATGCGGACAATTCAGGGTCAAACAAAAAAACTGGCTTGCCCAATGCATCATGGCTAACAGTTATACGGTGCAAACCCACCGGTTGCCTCAATCCATACCCTGTGGCCTTGGCAAACGCTTCCTTGGCGGCAAAACGCTTGCTCAAGAAGCGCGCGGGGTGCGCTTGCCTGGCGTACTCCGCCAACTCCGGGTCCGTCAATATGCGCTTGGCGAACGCCGCCCCGTGGCGTGCAGTCGCCGCCTCGATGCGTGCCACGGCGACAATATCGGTGCCAATGCCGAAAATCATGCAGTCAACAACGCTTTCATGTTCTTCACAGCCTGTTCCAGCCCAATGAACACTGCTTCGGAAACAATCGCGTGACCGATATTGAGTTCCGCAATGTGCGGTATGGCGACGATGGGACGCACGTTGTGATAGTTCAAACCGTGCCCGGCATTCACTTGCAAGCCGAGTGCATGCGCATGGATCGCGGCACGATTGATGCGCCCCAATTCGGCCTCGCGCGTCGAAATACTATCCGCGTCGCCATACTTTCCGGTGTGTATCTCCACCACCGGAGCACCCGCTTTCCAGGCCGCTTCCAATTGGCGTTCGTCTGCATCCACAAACAATGACACGCGTATCCCCGCCTCGGTACAGCGCTGGGTAGCACGTTGTACTGCCTGGAAATGATTCACCACGTCCAGACCGCCCTCGGTGGTCAGCTCTGCACGTTTTTCCGGTACCAGGCAGATATCGTGCGGCTTTACACGCAGCGCATTGGAGATCATTTCATCGGTGACCGCACATTCCAGGTTCATGCGTGTCTGCAACATGCCGCGCAGGATATCCACATCGGCGTCCTGAATATGGCGGCGGTCTTCGCGCAAGTGAATCGTGATGGCGTCCGCACCCGCTGCTTCGCAGATCAAAGCGGCACGTACCAGATTGGGATAACGCGAACCGCGCGCTTGGCGCAACGTGGCAACGTGATCGATATTAAGCCCGAGTTTGATCATAATTTTTGCAAATCCCTCATCAATTCGCGTGTGTGCAGTGTTTTTCCGGCAAGGTGGTGGTCGAGCAGCATGCGCATCAATTGTTTGCTTTGCCGTGCGCTATTGACATCGCGGTAGTCGTCGGCTGCCATGTCCAGCAAAGTCTTGCCCGCCACTGGCATACCTTGCGCTGCATCCGGCGTTTCGGCGATCGCACCGCGCTCAAGTATATAACGGTAAGTCTGGTTCGGCATGATGGGCTGGCCGTTGCCCGCCTCGGTATCCAGGCGCAACGCATAACCCAGCTCTTGCAGCATGTGTTTTTCGAAGCAGCGCAAAGTGAACGCATGATCCTCTTCCTGCGCCAAACGTTGCAACGTTTGCTGGTAATAATCGAACAGCATCTCGTGCGGATCGTCGCGTGCCATCAGGTTAAGCAACAGTTCGTTCAGATAAAAACCGCACAGCAATGCGGTACCCTGCAACTGCGGCTGACCGCCCTGCCATTCCGCACTGTGCAGTGTGCGCAACTCGTGCTTGCCGAACCAGCTTAACGTCAGCGGTTGGAATCCCATCAGCAAACCGCGCAGCGCCGACCTTGGACGTCTCGCTCCGCGCGCAACCAAAGGAATTCGCCCATGCTGCCGACTGAACACTTCCAGAACCAGGCTGGTTTCGCGAAATGGGTAACTGTGCAGTACGAATGAAGGCTCGTCCTGGATACGTTGTTTGGAAGATACGTTACTCATACCCCAGGGATTTCAACATCTGCGCACTATCCGCCCAGCCGCTGCGGACTTTGACGAACACCTCGAGAAAAACTTTGCCGTCGAACAACTTTTCCATGTCGAGGCGAGCCTGGGTGGCGATTTCCTTGAGCTTCTCGCCCTTGCTGCCGATCAGCATCGCCTTGTGTGCTTCTTTATCCACCAGAATGGCAGCATGTATCCGTCGCAATTTGCCTTCGAGCTTGAATTGTTCGATTACGACACTGACCGAGTACGGCAGTTCTTCCCCGGTGAAACGGAAAACTTTTTCACGCAGCAATTCGGCCGCAAGAAAGCGCTCGTTACGGTCGGTGATCTCGTCCTCGCCATACAAGTGTTCACCCTCGGGAATGAACGGGCGTATGGCATCAAGCAGGGTATCGAGCTGTTTTCCCTGCCGTGCGCTGATGGGAACGATCGCCGCAAAGTGACGCAAAGCCGATAATTGCTCGATGAAAGGCAACAGTTCAGCCTTGTCTGCCAGCAAGTCCGCCTTGTTGATGACGAGAATCACCGGGCGGTCCTGCGGCAAAAGATCCAGTACTTGTTGGTCGCGTTCGTCAAAGTGGCGCGCCTCAAGCACAAATAGAACCACGTTCACTTCGCGCAGGCTGCTCGTCACCACGCGGTTCATGCCGCGATTCAGTGCGTTGGTGTGCTGGGTCTGAAAACCTGGAGTGTCGACGAAGACGAATTGTGTCTTGTCCTCCGTGAGGATGCCGGTGATACGGTGGCGTGTGGTCTGCGCCTTGCGCGAAGTGATGCTGATTTTTTGCCCGATAAGGTGGTTGAGCAATGTGGATTTGCCCACATTGGGGCGCCCGACGATTGCGATAAAACCGCTATGGAATGTTTGGGGATCGGTCATGTGCTCTCTTCGATTCGTTGATAGGCGCGCTCGGCGGCAATTTGTTCGGCAATGCGACGACTGGCGCCTTCACCCTGGGTTGTCAGTTCAAGTTGTGCGACATTGCATGAGACGACGAAAGTCTGTGCGTGCGCTTCGCCCTTTATTTCCATCACGCTGTATTGCGGCAGCGGGAACTTGCGGGCCTGCAAATATTCTTGCAGCAGCGTTTTGGCATCCTTGCCGAGGGTCTGCAGATCAGCTTGTTCGATGAACGGCACGTACAAACCCAATACCACTTTTTCCGCGGCTGAAAAGTCTGCATCCAGGAACACCGCACCAAACAACGCTTCCAGGCCATCGGCCAGAATCGAGGGGCGACGGAATCCTGCACTTTTGCGTTCACCGTCCCCCAGCAGCAACTGCTCGCCCAAATTCAACTGCTGCGCCAATATCGCGAGCGTCTGCTGATTCACCAGATTGGAGCGCAGACGTGACAGGTCGCCTTCGGGCAAATCCGGATAAGTGTCGTAAAGGTATTTGGCAATGACGCAGTTGAGCACGCTATCGCCAAGGAATTCCAGGCGCTCATTGTGCGCGGCGGTGTAACTTCGGTGCGTTAACGCACGCTGCAACAATTGCGGTTGCTCGAACCGATAGCCAAGTTGCTTGCACAGTGCCGCGTGCTTCATCAGGTGGCTTATGAACTACTCGGATTGAATTCGAGCAACAGGATGATATTGGCCGCCACCGGAATCTTGACCGAGTAGCTGGCGCTCAGTTTCAATCTTCCCCCCTCCTTGCTGATATCGATGTCTTCGGCTGTAATGTCGGTGATATAGCCGATGTTTGCGCGATTGCTGTATGACATCTTGATCTCGCTGATCGATGCTCCTTGCATTGCGGGATCGCTCGCCATCGTCCGGAATATCTGTGCGATTTGGGCACTGTGAACATACGGAGGGACCATTTTCATGCCCAGGATCGCTACAAAGATCAACCCTGCGGCAATCAAAATCAAACCTACAAAGCCGATACCTCGCTGCTTGAGTATTGTTGCCTTCATCTGCTGTCCTTTCCCGATGTCCATTGCCTAATCAACCATTAAACCGACGCGCTTCAATTCGCCAAAATTCATCCAGATCAGGAATGCCTTGCCGACGATCATCTCGTCCGGAACGAATCCCCAGTAGCGGCTGTCGCGACTGTTATCGCGGTTGTCGCCCATCATAAAGTATTCCCCCGCAGGAACAGTGCAGCGCACTTCCACTTCACTGTAACTGCATTGCTCGTGTTGCGGGAAATTGGCAACATTATCCAGATGCAGCAGCGGCATATCGGGATTCAACAGAACTTCATGCGTCTTTCCGCTCAGATTTTCTATATAGCGCTCAGTGTGTACAAACCGCAATCCGCTCTCTACGTAGTTGTAGTCTCCATCACGCCGCATGGTTTGCGCCTCGCCGTTGATCCACAACTTCTTGTCGCGATAGACCACCACGTCACCCGGAACCCCGACCACGCGCTTAATATAATCTACCGACGGGTCCTCCGGATAGTGGAACACCATTACGTCGCCCCGATGCGGCTGATTGATCTCGATGAACTTCTTGTTGACTATGGGCAGACGCAAGCCGTACGTATAGCGATTGACCAGTATAAAGTCCCCCACATGGAGTGTGGGTATCATTGAACCGGACGGTATCTTGAACGGTTCGATCAAAAATGAACGCAGCAGAAACACAACCAGGATCACTGGAAAGAAGCTTTTGGCATATTCCACCCACCAAGGCTCATTCACGCCTGCCGGGCGCTTGGCGCGCAACATAATGCGATCCAGAAGCCAGATCACACCGGTCACCAGCAGCAGCAAAAACAAGATCAGGGCAAAGGGCATTTTTCTTCCATTTCAGGTTATTTATCGTCTACACGCAGTATGGCGAGGAACGCCTCCTGCGGAATTTCCACACTACCAACTTGTTTCATGCGCTTTTTGCCCGCTTTCTGCTTTTCCAGCAGTTTCTTTTTGCGCGAAATATCACCGCCATAACACTTGGCCAGCACGTTCTTGCGCAAGGCTTTCACGTTCTCACGCGAGATGATGTTCGCACCAATGGCAGCCTGAATCGCCACGTCAAACATCTGGCGCGGTATCAACTCGCGCATCTTGGCCGCCACTTCGCGTCCGCGATACATGCTGTTGGCACGGTGGACGATAATGGAGAGCGCATCCACCTTCTCGCTGTTGATGAGCATGTCCACCTTCACCACGTCCGCCGGGCGATATTCCTTGAACTCGTAGTCCATAGAGGCGTAACCGCGCGACACCGATTTCAATTTATCGAAGAAATCCAGCACGATCTCCGCCATCGGCATCTCGTATTGCAGCAGCACTTGTTTACCGTGATATGTCATGTCGATCTGCAATCCGCGTTTTTGCGTACACAACGTGATCACCGAACCTACATATTCTTGCGGCATGTACAAATTAACATGCACGATGGGTTCGCGAATCTCCTCGATCTTGGACGCATCCGGCAATTTGGATGGGTTATCCACCATCAGCAGCGTGTCGTCACGCAGCAACACCTCGTACACGACCGTCGGCGCCGTGGTGATCAGGTCCATGTCGAACTCGCGTTCCAGGCGCTCCTGCACAATCTCCATGTGCAATAGACCGAGGAAACCGCAGCGAAAACCGAAACCCAGAGCCTGCGATACTTCCGGTTCATATTGCAGCGAGGCATCGTTCAGCTTGAGTTTTTCCAACGAGTCGCGCAACGCTTCATATTGATTCGACTCAACCGGAAACAAACCGGCGAACACTTGCGGCTGCACTTCCTTGAAACCGGGCAACGGGTTAGGAGCCGGTTTGGACACGCAGGGTGACCGTATCGCCCACCTTGGCGTCTTTCAATTCCTTGATACCGGCAATCACGAATCCTACTTGACCGGCCGACAACGATTCACGATTCTGCGATTTAGGCGTAAACACGCCGACATGTTCGGTCAGATGCTGCGCACCGGTCGCCATGAGCAAAATCTTGTCCTTGGGTTTGAGCGTACCATTCACGATGCGCACCAACATGACCACACCGACATAGTTGTCAAACCACGAATCGATGATGAGCGCTTGCAACGGCGCAGCGACATCACCCTTGGGCGGCGGCACTTTCGCGATGAGCGCATCCAGCACGTCTTCCACGCCCAGCCCGGTTTTGGCCGAACAGCGCACTGCATCCTGCGCGCTGATACCAATCACGTCCTCGATCTCGGCGATGGCATTGTCCGGATCGGCAGAAGGCAGGTCGATTTTGTTAAGCACAGGCACAACCTCGACGCCCAAGTCCAGTGCCGTATAACAGTTGGCCACGGTCTGGGCTTCCACGCCTTGCGAGGCATCTACCACCAGCAAGGCTCCCTCACACGCCGAGAGCGAACGCGAGACTTCGTAGGAAAAGTCCACATGTCCCGGCGTATCGATAAGATTGAGGTTGTACACTTGGCCGTCGCGGGCCTTGTAGCTCAAGGCAGCGGTCTGCGCCTTGATCGTGATCCCGCGCTCGCGCTCGATGTCCATTGAGTCGAGCACCTGCTCTTCCATCTCGCGGTCGGACAAACCGCCGCACAAATGAATGATGCGGTCTGCCAGTGTGGATTTACCATGGTCGATGTGAGCGATGATGGAGAAGTTACGGATATGCTGCATGAGGCTCAAAATAATAAATCCCGTCGAAAGCGGCTGTTTCGCAAAGCGCGGATTCTAGCCGATTTTGACGGGATACGCTGAGCAACAGGGCGTTGCTTACTTGTCATCCATCTTGATAGGCACGTAGACAGTGCCATCGCTGCGGCGCACCAGCAAAGCTATGTTGCGTCCGTGGGGTACCTTTTTGAGAACCTCATTGAATTGCTCGACACTATGTATCTCGATATTGCCGATTGCGAGAATCACATCGCCTCGTTGCAGCTGACTGCGCGCCGCGGTACCTTTCAAATCCTCAACGATCAAGCCGCCCTCAACCTGCAACTCAGCCTTCTGCTGGTCGTTCAATTCGCTCACGACCACACCGAGACGGGCTTCGCTTTCAGATGACCCGTCGCTGCTGCCGCGATTGCCGCCACGCTGGGCAACGGCGCCCTCATCCTTGATCTCCGCGACTACCATCGAAATATCCAGCGTGCTGCCCTTGCGCCAAACTTGCACGCTGACCTTGCTCCCTGGCTTGGTAGCGGCAACGATACGCGGCAGATCGGCCGACGAATTAACTTCCTTACCGTCAAACTTCAGAATGACATCGCTCGGTCGCACGCCCGCCTTTTCCGCAGGACTACCCTTTTCCACGGAAGAAATCAGCGCACCACCGGCTGTTGGCAAACCGAACGAATCTGCCAGCTCCCGCGTCACTTCCTGTATAGATACGCCTATTCGACCACGCGTAACCTTACCGGTACTGCGCAGCTGGCTGACCACATCCATCGCTACGTCAATAGGTATGGAAAACGACAACCCCATATAACCGCCGGAACGACTGTATATCTGGGAATTGATACCAACCACCTCGCCTTTCATATTGAAAAGCGGGCCGCCGGAATTGCCCGGGTTAATCGGCACATCGGTTTGAATGAAAGGCACAAAATTCTCTTGCGGCAAGGAACGGCCCTTGGCGCTCACAATGCCCGCCGTAACGCTGTTCTCAAAGCCAAAGGGAGAGCCGATTGCAAGTACCCATTCACCCACTTTTAGCTTGTCGGGGTCGCCCAGTGTCACTTTCGGCAGACCGGTAGCGTCGATCTTGAGCAACGCCACATCGGTGCGTTTATCCGCTCCGATTACTTTCGCCTTAAGTTCGCGCTTGTCAGTCAATCTGATGGTAATTTTATCCGCATGATCAATCACATGGGCGTTAGTAAGAATATAGCCGTCGGAACTGATGATAAAGCCCGATCCGAGCGATTGCGATTCCTGCTCTGACGGTGCCTGGGGAGCAAAGTGATGGAAGAATTCATAGAACGGGTCGTTCTCAGGCAAGTTGGGCATGCCTTGCATCGCCTGCGGGTTGTGGATAATTTGCGTGGTACTCACATTCACCACTGCCGGCCCCTGCTTGACCACCAACTCCGTGAAATCAGGCAGATTGTTTGCAACAACCGATTGTGCAAACAAACCGAACAATGCAAAAAAAACCAATTTCCTCAGCATGATTTACTTGTCCTCCTGATGGATCGATAAATTAAGAGACAGAATTCGGTGCAACGATAGAAGACGCGACAGCCCGCCCGGCTCGGGGCGACAATCTCGCAAATATAAAACCAAGCAGCAAACCGATGATCGCCCCCGTGACCGCGTAGGCATCGCGCCCGGCCGCCTCGTCGCCCGCCAGACTGACGCCTGCAATGCCGCCCGCAAGAAGCAATATTAACGGCAGCACATACATTTTTATCGCACCACGCAATAACACACCGTCCGGTATCGATATTTGGACTTCGTCGCCGACCTTGGCGCTCACCTCATTGCGCACATTGAAATTGCGTGCCTTGTTGCTGCAAAACAATTTCGTCAGCGTTCCGCTCCCGCAACCGCCTTCACTGTCGCAATGGCCGCAGCCGCCTGTACCGATAGGCTTTACCGACGCCTCTTCCCCGTGGAGCTGTATAACGATGGCGCGCATTTCAATCATGTCATTGGCCCGCGTAACGAACAGAATCGCCAACTTGAATAACAGTCCGCGATGGAACTTCACCGACTACAGTGACCAAACTTTCGCCGACGATACGGTTATATACATGCGCTGCACCTTGTCCGGAAAGCCCGGAATGTATATATGCCGCGTCCTGCACTTTCTCTATGAAAACCGAGATCCCCGCCAATCCGTCAGAGAACACCATTTGGATGACTTGCTCCTTGTTGGCACGGAAAGGACGCCGCATTTCCATTACTTTCTTGAACCCGGGAGGAAGCGCGTCCACTTGCCAACCGCATGATTCAGACAGCAACTCGACTTTCGGCAAGGGGGAAAGATGATTCTTCATGGGCTATTGCTGATAGCGGAAGATTTATCGGGAATGATCCATTTGCGATCAATATTGCCGCCTATATTCAGCTGCATGAAAGCATATTGCTCAATGACAACGCCGTGCTCATTCAACACCACTGCTTTAAGCAACAAGCCCGAGTCGCTGTGAGCCCACATCTTGCGCGCATAGCGCAAATTGTCTCTGGGTAAAAAAACGACAGCATGCGCGTGATAACCGGCAACTTCGTCTTCCTCAGCCTGAGTGACAGAATAATTCTGCTTCAACAGCGAAATCTGTTCCGGCAACAACGCTGGAAACGAGCGCTTGATTTGATGGTTAACTAACCGAACTTTATGCCCATCGACAGACAGCCAGACTTGGTCGTTGTCACGGATAAGCTCTCTGCGCTCCCCGTCGATCCCTTCAAGCCGCTCGTGTTCGCCGGCCGCATCGGCAACGTGAGTTATGCGCGACATCTCGACGCGACCGCCCGATTGGTAGACGAACACACCGCTATAATCGGTTTGATGTGCCGCCAAGGCCATGGTTTTGAGCCAACCCGGCTCGTCCACCGGAGCAGGATCGGCGAATGCCGATGCAATACCCAATTGCAATAGAATAAAGAACAGGCAGTTTGATTGTCGCATTGTTCGCTGCACTATTTGTTTGCCCGCAACTGCTCGAATATATGAGGCTGCGCCATGTATATCTGCATTGGGGGAATATTCCTGATGCGCCATAAGGTAATCGTCAACCTGGGTCGACGCGGGCCGTATCGCCGAAATATTGTCCTGCTGCACTGAAGCGATCTGCGGTGCCGGCCCGCTGCCGACTTGAATCGACAACCATGCCACAAGAGCAAGTGCCAAAACGGAAGCGACGGCAGAAAGTGCGAAATTCCGGACACGCTGGGTAGTGCGCTTGTAGGGTGCAATTACGGTGGGCTCAGCCTGCAGTCGCTCATGAAAGGATTTCTGGAAGCTCTTGCAGATATGATCGGGTTGTCGCAACGCGTCCCCGATCAGATGATAGTTCTCCCAATCTTGCTGTTCCACAGGATGTCGTTTGAGCTTGTCCAAGAGGGTATCCGCCTGATCTTCAAACATCTCACCGTCCATCAATGCCGAAATTTCCTGTTTCATAGTTACCACCTTGTATTCTCATTCGTACCCAACAAAGGACGCAGATTGGTTGCTATCGCCTCACGTGCCCTGAAAATCCTCGATCTAACCGTGCCAATCGGGCAATCCATCACCGCCGCGATCTCTTCATAACTCAATCCTTCAATCTCGCGCAAGGTTAGCGCCGTACGTAAGTCATCAGGCAACTCCTGCAGCGAAGAGTTCACTACTTCCACCACTTGTTTGCTCATCAGCTCGTTTTCAGGCGTTGCCACTTCATGCAACAGCGCCGCATCTTCGAAATCTTCCGCCTCTTCCGCATCAAACGACGTACTGGTGGGCGCTCTGCGGCCTTGAGCCACGAGGTGATTCTTGGCGGTATTAATGCCGATACGGTATAACCAGGTGTAAAACGCACTATCCCCGCGAAATGACGGCAAAGCCCGGTATGCCTTGATGAATGCGTCCTGAGTAACATCCTCCGCCTCCGCAGAATTACGCACGAAACGCGAGATCAATCGCCCAAGACGGCGCTGATATTTAGCCACCAACAACTCGAACGCGTGCTTATCGCCGCGTTGCGCGCGCTCCACCAGTTGTTGATCAACCTCCCTGTCACCCATTCCGTTTCCCGGTTTTTTGAATTGAACCGCCCACAAGCGGTTCGCCAGTATAACCGGACGGACACACAATCGTCAGCTTCGCCATTGAGCAACATGGACAGCAGGCCTGTAAATAAGTTCATTCCCAGCATAGTCTTCGCTCAAGTTTGATATAGTTCGACAAGTTTTCACCCGACAGGACTAAAGCAGCGTGTTGCGTTTCGATACCCTCATCATAGGCAGCGGACTGGCCGGATTGTCTCTGGCGCTCAAGCTGGCCGACAAGCAAAAAGTCGCCATTATCACCAAGAAATCGCTTCTGGACGGAGCCAGCGTCTGGGCCCAAGGCGGGATTGCCGCGGTACTTTCACCCGAAGATTCGCTGGATGAACATATTCATGACACCATGATCGCGGGTGCCGGGTTGTGTGACCCGAAAACCACAAGCTTTGTGATCGAGCATGGGGCATCGGCGATCGATTGGCTCATTGCCCAAGGCGTCCCGTTCACGCGCGATGCCAGTTCGGACAGCGGCTACCATCTCACGCGGGAAGGCGGACACAGCCATCGCCGCATCATCCATGCCGCAGACGCCACCGGACAAGCCGTGCAGGAAACCATTGCCGCCAAAGTACGCGCGCATCCCAACATAACGCTGCTGGAACACTATATTGCGGTCGACCTCATTACCGCCGCCAAATTGGGACATAACGACAACCGCACCTACGGCGCGTATGCGCTGAATAGCCTGAGCGAAGAGGTAATCACCATCGCGGCTCAGAACACGGTTCTCGCCACCGGCGGAGCCGGCAAAGTCTATCTGTACACGACGAATCCGGATACCGCCACCGGCGATGGTATCGCCATGGGCTGGCGCGCCGGCTGCCGCGTCTCCAACATGGAGTTCATCCAGTTCCATCCTACGTGCCTCTACCACCCGCATGCCAAATCGTTCCTCATCAGCGAGGCGGTGCGCGGCGAAGGCGGCATATTAAAGTTGCCCGACGGCACGCGATTCATGCCATGGCACGACGAACGCGCCGAATTGGCACCGCGCGACGTCGTGGCTCGTGCCATCGACTTTGAAATGAAGAAACGCGGGCTGGATTGCGTCTATCTGGACATCTCGCACCAGCCCGTCGAATTTTTGCAGGAACACTTTCCGACCATCTATTCGCGGTGCCTGGCGTTGGGAATAGACATTTCCAGGCAGCCGATCCCTGTCGTTCCGGCGGTGCATTTCACTTGCGGCGGAGTAGTCACCGACCTGCACGGACGCACCGATGTCAATGGACTCTACGCGATCGGCGAGACGGCCTGCACCGGACTGCATGGAGCCAACCGTTTGGCCAGCAATTCGCTGCTGGAATGCCTGGTATTCGCCGAAGCGGCTTCCCGGGACATTCTCGGCAATCCGCCGGTAAGCATCCCGGAACTCCCGCAATGGGACGAAAGCCAGGTGACCGATGCGGACGAGACCGTGGTGATTTCCCACAACTGGGATGAACTGCGACGCTTCATGTGGGACTACGTCGGGATCGTGCGCACCACCAAGCGTTTGCAACGCGCGCAGCATCGCATCAAGCTGCTGCACGAAGAGATCAACGAGTACTACAGCAACTTCCATGTCAGCGCCGATCTGCTGGAATTGCGCAATCTGGTGTTGACTGCGGATCTCATCGTGCAGAGCGCGCTGTCACGCCACGAAAGTCGCGGTTTGCACTTCAGCAAGGATTATCCGCAGATGCTGCCGGAAGCGCTGCCCACCGTTCTCATTCCGCGGACTTATGTCGCTCCCTGACGAATATCCCCCCATCTCAATGCAACGCGCAAACGGCGGAAACTGTCCGCCCCCATCGCGTCCGGAAAGATCAATACACTGCGGCCACGACGTTGTTCGTTCAACACAACGTTCAAAATGACAACATAGGGCGCTACCAGACTGTCGTCCGCTAATGTGCACACCAAGTGACTGCCGTTACGCAATACCAGGACAATCCTGTCACTATCTTCCAGCCGGAAAGCCACACAGGCAGCGCCCGTGCGCAAGATCGCGTAATGCAACAGACAATAGCCACCCCAGCCTGATACCAGTAAAGTCAGGGCCAGCAAAACCAGTGACGGCAGTGGGAGAGTCCATATCGAAACCAGTGCCGAGAAGCAGAGCACGGAGAATAAAGCAGCAAGAATGCGGGATGGTCGTAGCTTGAAATGCCGCTGCATTCCAATCATGAATCGATGCAGGCTAGAACAGAAAGGCCGAAATCAGCCCGATCAGTATCAGGATGACAATAGCCATCAGGAAAATGCCGCCTCCCCTGGTGGCACGCGATTCACTCTTGGAGTGTGACGGACTGCTTGGTGAATGTTTGGTAAAAACGGGGGATTGCGGTGCTGCACGGTTGATTTCTTCCATGCTGGGACGAGCCATTTTGAAGGTCTTCGACAACTCCTCCACGTCTTCCTGGCTGGCAGTCATTGCGGCCAAACGCATCGTCGCACCGGCAGAATCAAAGGAAGGCGACAATCTCATCGTCACGCCGGGATCGGACTCATCCTCGGAACCACCGCTTGCAGCATGATCTTCTGGCGCAGAGACGGCCTTGGGAGGTTTGGTTATTTCTGCAGAAAATACGCTGTTCGGCATCGTGCCTCTGCAAGCGCGCAGATCATTCGCCAGATCCCGGGCATTCTGGTAGCGGTTATCCAGATCTTTTGCCAGCGCCTTGGCAACAATGAAATTAAGCATTTCCGGCACAGCCGGGTTCAGGGCTTTCGGAGGCTGCGGGATCGCATTCAGGGTCTGGTACATGATCGCGTTGACGTTCTCCCCCGTGAATGCGGGTTGACCCGTGAGCATCTCATACAGCATCACACCCAGCGAGAAGATATCGGAACGCTGATCGGTCAATTTGCCCATGACCTGCTCGGGAGACATGTATTTCGGCGAGCCAAGCACCATACCGGTCTGGGTACGCACCGCCGCGGACGCCATACGGGCGATACCGAAATCGGTAATCTTGACTTGGCAGTCTCTGCCTACCATGACGTTGGAAGGCTTTATGTCGCGATGAATGACACCGTGTTCGTGGGCATAGGCAAGCCCCATCGCAACTTGCGCCACAATATCCAGTACCTGGTCGACCGGCAATAACTTGTCGTCGTTGAGGATGTCGCGCAGTTCACGGCCCTGCAGGAACTCCATCGCGATATAGGCGATGTCACCACTGCGACCTACGTCGTAAATAGTGACGATATTGGGATGACTCAGACGTCCTGCGGCTTTTGCCTCTTGGTAGAATCTGCCCTCATACTCATCGCGCTCCTCTTGCGCAAGGCTCAGGGTGATGGTCTTGATTGCAACGATACGATCAATCAGCGGGTCGGTTGCCTTGTAAACAACCCCCATCGCTCCCTGACCGAGTTCGCCGACAATTTCATAACGCCCCAAATGACTGATCATATTTCCCGCGAGGATTAGTTATTCTTCAATTTTGCCTTGGCACTGCGGAATACCGGCCCCCACACCGGATGACCTGCCTCCGCCGGGGTCAGCTCAAAATTCGGATTCAACAGCAGCGCCTTGCGGAATGCCTCATAGCACATCTTCTCCCTCCCGGATACGCAATCGATGAACGCGATATATTTATACGCGCTTACTTTATCATTCTTGTCGGCCAGTTTCGTTTGCAGCACATTGTTCAATGCTTCTACCGACGCAATATAGTTACCATCTTCATAGTTTTCTACGCCCTTGCTCAGTTTGTGGCCGGGAGTCCTGTTGTACCACCAGCACTCGTCACATGAGTTCAGGGCCTGGCAGCCACTCAGGAGCCAAATAATCACCACTCCCAGTAACGCATTACGGCGACCCAACATCCAAACACTCCAATTCTTTACAAATTCTAAAATTTCTAATTGGCAAATCGATACTTGATCTTTATCTTTTCTCCAGCTTTCACCGTAATAACCCGTGTGACAGCGGGAAAGGTCGTATTTCGAATCCGAATCTCGTGCTTGCCTTCCGCAACCTGCAGCTCCAGTAACGGCGGGCTGACCCCTTGCATTCTACCATCCAGATAAATTTCACCCCAAGGCAGGATTCCCAGACTCACCACTGCGGGCGCACCAGTCGTCTCGGCCAAGGTCCTGACTCGTTCGTTCTTCTTGGCATGCCGCTCCGTTTTTTCGGTCGTGGCAGTTTTCTTTGATTTCGGAGGCGTCTTCTTCAAGTCAGCCCCTGCTTCATTCTCATTGCCAACCTTGGCTTGTGCAGTCTCCGCGACAACCGAAGATGCCGGTAATTTATCTGTTTTGACTTGCTCCGTAAGTTTCAGTTGTACTGCAGGTTTGCTTTGCGTCGCGACGGCTACGGGAGGAATTGATTCCGGGCGGCTCGCAAGTTTGACCATTAATATGATCAGCACAACAACTGCAACCATTGCTCCGCCGACCATCGCGGCGCGCTGCTTGTTCGATGCTTCGCGATATGTCTCGAATACAAAACGCTCCCAACGCGCCATCGTATCGACAAACAAATCCCAGTAATTCTCTAGCTTGAACAGCACTGCGTGCACACCTGTCGCGCCGGCATGTCTCGTCTGCTTCGCCAGCGAACGCTGCGTCGAGGTGAAATCGCCGGGATAGCCGATCGCATACACCTCATGCTCGCGCACATGCTTGTCGGTACGCGAGCCCTGGTAATGGAACATGCCTGCATATTCCTGCGACAGTCGGGAGACCGCGTCGTAATAGGAGCGCGACACCAGTATCTGCCCGGGATCGGCAAAACCCATCACACGCTGCGCAACGTTGATTCCGTCACCCACGATATTCGGCTGGCCATTAATGTCCTTGACCAATCGCACCGGTCCGAGATTGACCCCAATACGCACCAGCAATGGCGGCTCCATGCGCACGCCTTCATTCAGCAGGCTGCTACGCATGCTCAGCGCGGCGTGCAGCGCATCGCTGATATCACCCAGGAAACTGATCGCGGCTCCATCCCCAGTATCCAGAATGATGCGGTCGTTAACCGGCACATCGCGGATGGCAATGGAAAGAAAAGCGTTGAAACGCTCTTTCAGTGATATCTGACCTGAAACGGATTTTTTTGAATATTCAGCAATATCCAAAAATAATACGCTGCAAATGATGGTCTTGTTGCCCCGCTCTTCCATTTATTCCCGCTCGCTAATTTGCGTCTAGGTTGCCGTTTTTACTTAAGAATGACACATAAGCCCGCGGATTTTAACGACAGTCCGCTAATCTCGCCAGCTTTAATTTTTCCTTGATTTGGCGCGCTGCAGCCTGTTTCCACGACCATCGTCGGCCACTTGCCGCGCAATGCCCGCTGGCAGGCCAACCCACTCCAGAATTGCCCTGACCTCCCCTTCACCCAACTCGGCCATCATGCCGCGTTTGATACGCGGTGGCAGATTGATCATGCCGAAACGTACCCGCATCAATCTGCTCACAGGCAACCCAAGTGCCTCGAAGGTACGGCGCACAACACGGTTGCGCCCTTCCTTGAGCACCAGACGATACCAGTGGTTATAACCTTCCCCGCCCTCGTCATTGAGCTGCTCGAAGCGAACCAACCCGTCTTCCAGCTCGATGCCTTCCTTGATCATCTGGTGCATCTGATCCGGCGTCATCTGGCCCTGCACTCGCACCGCATATTCGCGTTCCACCTCGAAACGGGGATGCATCAGGCGGTTGGCCAATTCTCCCGAAGTCGTGAAGATAAGCAGCCCGCTGGTATTGAAATCCAGCCGTCCGATAGCGATCCATTTCTGCCCGCGCAGTTTCGGCAAGGCGTCGAACACATTTGCACGCTCCTTTGGATCGTCACGACTGACGATCTCGCCTTCCTGTTTGTGATACAGCAAAATTCGCGGCAAGAGTTGTTCCGCCTGCAGTTGCAGGCGGATATGCCGTCCGTCCACCTGCACCTTGTCGCCGTCCGTGACGCGCACGCCCAAGGTCGCCACCGTACCGTTCACGGTCACCCGCCCGGCGCTGATCCATTCCTCCATCTCGCGGCGCGACCCGATACCGGCTTGCGCCAGCACCTTCTGCAATCGCTCACCCTGCGGATTTACTTCTATTTGTTCGCTCATTCCGTCACCGCTCGTCTTTCCAATACGGCCTGCGCCAATGTCCCGCTGTCCACATGCTCCAGCTCGCCGCCCACGGGCAAACCGCGCGCAATGCGCGACACTTTTATGCCTTGTGCACGCAACAGGGTAGCGAGGTAATGCGCTGTCGCTTCCCCTTCAACCGTGAAGTTGGTCGCCAGGATCACCTCGCACGACAACTCCTGCGCGCGTTTGATCAAACGCTCCAGTGGCAGTTCGCGCGCGCCCATGCCCATCCAGCGGAGACAGCCGACCCATCAGCACAAAATACATGCCGCGAAAACATTGTGCCTGTTCCATCATCAGCAAATCTGCGGGCATTTCCACCACGCACAACAAATCCGTCTCGCGCCGCGACGAGCTGCACAAGGGGCATATCTCTTCTTCGGAAAAATTATTGCACTTGGAACAGTGCTTTACGCTTTCCACCGCATGGTCAAGCGCGCGTGCCAGATGCAAAGCACCCTGCCTGTCCCGTTGCAACAAGTGGTAAGCCATGCGCTGCGCGGATTTCGGCCCGACACCCGGCAAACAACGCAAGGCCGTGATCAGTTCTTCCAGACTGGAAGGTGGATTCATCAGAACGGCAGGTTCATACCGGGCGGCAGATTCATACCGGCAGTGAACCCGCTCATGCGTTTTTGCGAAGTCTCGGCGACTTTCTTGTTGGCGTCGTTCAAAGCAGCAACGATCAGGTCTTCCAGCATCTCCTTGTCGTCCAGCACGCTTTGGTCCAGGTTCACGCGGCGCACCTCATGCGCGCAAGTCATCGTCACTTTGACCATGCCGGAACCGGACTGGCCTTCCACCTCGACGGTAGCCAGTTCGTCCTGTGCCTTCTTCATGTTCGCCTGCATCTGTTGGGCCTGCTTCATCAGCCCGGCTATTCCGCCTTTCATCATTTGCCACTTCCTCCGGTTTCGTTATACGGGTTTGATCGAATTTTCGATCACATGTGCGCCCAGATGCGCTTGTGCCTCGCGCACGAAGGCGTCGTGCCTGATCGCTTCTTCCGCCTGCTGCTGGCGTGTCTGCTTCTCATGCTTCTCGACAGCGGCAGGGGTCGCAACATCTTTCGCGACGCCCAGCTCCACCGCCAACCTGATCGGTTTGACGAAATATTCGCTGAGCGCCGCCTGCAATTTGTCCTGAGCGATCTTGTTGCTCTGCAGATGTTTGTGCTGAGGCGCAAGATTCAGCACCATACGCCCGTCGGCAAAGCTCACCAACACGCTATTTTTTGCCAATTCGCGTGCCATGCCTTGCAGATTGAGTTGCGACAGCAAGGTATTCCAGTCCAGATCGGTGCCGCTCGCCGCAGTCTGCACTGGCGCTGACTGCATCGCAGGCGCAGGCTCGGCAGCCACATGCTTGGTCGTCAGCTGGTGCTACATCGGCCGCTGCTGCCGGAGCGGACTTGGGTGCAACCTGACCGGCACTCGCTGTCAGCACCTTGCGGCGCAAACGCCAGCATGCGCAGCAGCGTCATGGTGAAACCGGCATATTCGTCCGGAGCAAGGTCAATTTCGTTGCGCCCATGGATGACGATCTGGTAGTTCAGTTGGATTTCTTCCGGCGTGAACTGCTGCGCCAGCTCCAGCAAGCGCACGCGTTCCGGCTCGTCGTCCGGAATCGCCTGCGGAATGGTCTGTGCCAGTGCGATGCGGTGCAGCAGCGTCGCCAGATCCTGCAATGCAGCCTCGAACGCCAGGCTGCGTATGGCCATATCGTCGGCAATGCGCAACAGACCTGCGCCATCGCCCGCGCGCAAGGTTTGCAGCAGGTCGAACAGATAGCCCTGGTCGATCGCGCCCAGCATGGTGCGCACCAATCGCCTCGTCCACCTTGCCGGACGAATAGGCGATGGCCTGGTCCAGCAGACTCAGCGCGTCGCGCATGCTGCCCTGCGCGGCGCGTGCCACCAGCGTCAGCGCACCCGTTCTCGAACGGAATATTTTCCTGCCCCAGCACGTATTGCAGATGGGTCAGGATCAACGCCGGCGGCAGTTGCTTAAGGTTGAACTGCAGGCAGCGCGACAGCACGGTGACCGGAATCTTCTGCGGATCGGTGGTGGCGAGGATGAACTTCACGTGCGACGGCGGCTCTTCCAGCGTCTTCAGCATCGCGTTGAACGCCGACTTCGACAGCATGTGCACTTCGTCGATGATGTACACCTTGAAACGCCCGCTGGTCGGCGCATACAGCGCGCTTTCCAGCAGTTCGCGCATGTTGTCGACCTGCGTGTTGGACGCCGCATCCAGCTCGATCAGGTCGACGAAACGCCCGCTGTCGATCTCGGTACAGGCGCCGCACACGCCGCACGGCGTGGCGGTGATGCCGGTTTCGCAATTCAGGGATTTGGCGAAGATACGCGCGATGGTGGTCTTGCCCACGCCGCGCGTGCCGGTGAACAGATAGGCGTGGTGCAGGCGGTTCTGCGTCAGCGCGTTGGTCAGCGCCTGCACGACGTGCTCCTGCCCCGCCAGCTGAGCGAAGTTCTTGGGACGCCATTTGCGTGCTAAGACTGAAGTTGCTGACATATCGCCCACCTATAACACATCGAGTGTGACACCCTCGAACATAAGGAGGCGAGCCTTACCCCCGGCACTTGCGGTAATTAGCTGTGGCTGCTTCCTTCCGGACCTGACCAGGTTCACTACACCACAATGCGGGGAGACCCGCCAAACTCTTGAAATGGATCATCAACCTACTGCGCATCGCCATCTCTGCGTTGCTCAACGAACTCAAAATCCTCATGTACTTTCAGTACATTCCGGTTTTTCGTCGCTTTCGCGCCTTGATATGACACTGCTCGCTACGGTTGCTGAACCATTTCAGTATTTCCGCGACCTGCTCACTGCGAAAACACAAAACCAAATTACTAAACCTGTTGAACCGGAATCATTCCGATTCGCTTCTTCCATTCCGCCGGTCCGATCTCATGTACCGATCGGCCTTGCGTATCCACCGCCACAGTCACTGGCATGTCTTTCACGTCAAATTCGTAGATCGCTTCCATGCCGAGATCCGCAAAAGCCACGACTCGCGCACTGCGTATCGCTTTGGACACCAGATAGGCGGCCCCGCCTACTGCCATCAGATACACCGCTGCGTGTTTTTTGATTGCTTCCAGACCCGCCTTGCCGCGCTCCGCTTTACCGACCATGCCGATCAAACCGGTCTGCGCCAGCATGGTCTCGGTGAACTTGTCCATGCGCGTCGCCGTCGTCGGTCCGGCGGGCCCGACTACCTCGTCGCGCACCGGATCGACCGGGCCGACATAGTAAATGAAACGACCGTTAAAATCCACGCCGGCGGGCAGTTTCTCGCCTTTCGCCAGCATATCCACAATGCGCTTATGGGCTGCATCGCGCCCCGTCAGGAGCTTGCCCGACAGCAGCAAGGTATCGCCCGGCTGCCATAGTGCTATGTCGGCACGGGTCACGGTATCCAGGTTCACATGACGCGCATCTGCGGCCGGATGCCAATGCACATCCGGATAGTCCTCTATCTTGGGCGGTGTAAATTCTGCGACTCCGCTGCCGTCCAGTTCGAATTCGATATGCCGCGTCGCGGCACAGTTCGGAATGATGGCGACGGGCTTGGAGGCCGCGTGCGTCGGATAATCCAGGATTTTCACGTCCAGCACCGTGGTCAGCCCTCCCAGGCCCTGCGCACCGATGCCCAGCGCATTCACCTTGTCGTAAATTTCGATGCGCAGCTCTTCGATGCGGTTCTTAGCCCCGCGTGCCTTGAGCTCGGTCATGTCGATGTCCTCCATCAACGATTCTTTCGCGAGCAACACCGCTTTTTCCGCCGTACCGCCGATGCCGATGCCCAGCATCCCCGGCGGACACCAGCCGGCGCCCATTCCTGGCAACTGGTTCACCACCCATTCCACCAAGTCGTCGCTGGGGTTGAGCATGGCCATCTTGGACTTGTTCTCGGAACCACCGCCCTTGGCCGCGATGCGCACATCCACCTTGTCGCCCGGAACCAGATCGAAATGCACCACTGCCGGCGTATTGTCGCCCGTGTTCTTGCGCTTGCCGGCCGGGTCGTTCACGATGGAAGCGCGCAACACATTGTCCGGCAACAGATAACCTTTGCGCACGCCGGCATTGACCATCTCGGTGATGCTCATCGTGGCGTCGGCCCAGCGCACATCCATCCCTACCCGCACAAAAGCCACCACGATGCCGGTGTCTTGGCAGATCGGGCGCTTGCCCAGGGCGCACATGCGCGAATTGGTCAGTATCTGCGCTATTGCATCCTTCGCCGCAGGCGATTCCTCGCGCTTGTAAGCGTCAGCCAGCGCGTGAATATAGTCTTCCGGGTGGTAGTAGGAGATGAACTGCAGGGCGTCGGCGACGCTGTCTATGAAATCCTGCTGGCGTATGGTGGTCATGACGGGAACTCCAAGTTGGGGATTTAGCGATTATGGGAGGGCGGGCAGTACGCGTCAAATAACAGTTAGAATGCGCGCCTCTTTCAGGCAACAACTTCAAAAAAATGGCAATTCAATGGTTCCCCGGACACATGACCTCGGCGAAGAAAAAAGCCGCCGAGACGATGGCGCGCATCGATGTCGTGATCGAGGTGCTGGACGCGCGCGTGCCGGAAGCGGGCAGCAATCCGATGATCCGCGAACTGCGCCTGCACCGCCAGCGCCCTTGCCTCAAGGTGCTGAACAAAACCGATCTGGCCGATCCGGCGGCAACGCAAGCCTGGATCGATTACTACAACAAACAGGAGGGCGTGCATGCCGTCGCCCTCTCGTGCAAGAAAGCGGGCGACGCCGCCAAGATTCCCAAGCTGTGCCTGCCGCTCGCCCCGCACCGCGGCACGCCGCTGAAGCCGCTGCGCATCATGATCATGGGCATCCCCAACGTCGGCAAATCCACGCTGATGAACACCCTGCTCAAGCGCCGTGCGGTCGCGGTAGGCGACGAGCCCGCCATCACCAAGAACCAGCAAAGCTTCGACCTCAACGACAGCATTATCCTGATCGACACGCCGGGGCTGATGTGGCCGAAGATCGAGTATGAAAGCGACGGCCTCATGCTTGCCGCCAGCCACAGCATCGGCCGCAATGCCATCATCGACGAGGAAGTGGCCGCCTTCCTGGGCGACCTGCTGCTGGCACGCTATCCGGATCTGCTCACAAACCGCTATAAATTCCCGCTCAATGATTTGGATGGCTTCGGGCTGATCGAAGCCATCGCCAAGCTGCGTGGCTACCGCATTCGCGGCAAGGACTTCGACTTGGAAAAAGCCGCGATGACTTTGCTGCAGGACTACCGCACGGGTGCACTGGGACGCATCAGTCTGGAGACGCCGGCAACGCGTGCCGAGATGTTGCAGACGGCGACGCCAATCAAGGAAGAACCTGACGCAGATCAGTCCGCCTCGGACTGATTGCGCATGTGGTCCGCCACCTTGATGAACGCGAATTTCAATTCATTGCGTAGCGCTTCGTCTTCCACCACGTCGTCCAGTGCTTGCCCCATGCACAGCAACCACTGATCGCGCTCGGATTTGCCGATGGAAAACGGGAAATGGCGCTGGCGCAAAACCGGATGTCCAAACTCCTGCACGAATAGCTGCGGCCCGCCCATCCAGCCGGAAAGATACTTGAACAGCTTATCCTCCGAGCCTTTCAGGCTGGGCTGGTGCATCTTGCGCACACCGTAGGCTTCCGGCAACTCATCCATCAGGTGATAGAAGCGCTGCACAAGTTCACGCACTTTCGTTTCGCCGCCGATGCGCTCGTAATGCGTACGTGTATCTTTTTTGATTTGCATGGTATTTCTTCCTCAATTTACAAAAATCCGTTAGCCAATCCTGTTTAGGTATCAGGCTGCATGCCAATAACCACGGCGATCTTCACGTGCATACTCCGCAGATCGCCTATAGCCGGCGCCCGCGGGCATGCACCCTTCGGCTTAATTTCTGGTATCGCAGCAGACAAACCGGTTCAAGCAAAGAAGCGCGAACTCATTTCTTCCAGCCCCACGCTGTGCAACACCTCGGTCAACCGCTCTGCCGCACGCGTGCGCGGCAGGTCTTTGAAACTTGCAATGATAAGCTCATTTTTCATCGAATGCTCCCAACCCACCAGCTCGGTCACCGTCACCTGATAGCCGTGCGCCTCCAGTTGCAGACAGCGCAGCACATTGGTCAGGTGGCTGCCGAATTCGCGCGTATGGATCGGATGCCGCCACAATTCGGTGAGCGCATCCTTCGCCAGCTGCTTGCCTTTGTTCTTGCGCAACACCGCCGCCACCTCGGCCTGGCAGCACGGCACCAGAACGATGTGCTTTGCCTGCTTCTTCAGCGCAAAATTGATCGCATCGTCCGTCGCCGTGTCGCAGGCGTGCAGCGCCGTGACCACGTCCACTTTGGCTGGCAGCTTGTCCGACACGATGGAATCCGCCACCGACAGGTTCAGGAATGACATGCCGCCGAAACCCAATAGCTGCGCCAGTTCGCGCGAATGCGTGACCAGCTCTTCGCGCGTCTCGATGCCGTAGATATGCGAAGCGTCATTCAGCGCCTTGAAAAACAAATCGTACAGAATGAAACCCAGATACGACTTGCCCGCGCCGTGATCCACCAGCGTCAATGCTCCGCGTTCCTTGTGCGACTCTATCAACAACGGCTCGATGAACTGGTACAGGTGATACACCTGCTTCAGCTTGCGCCGCGAGTCCTGGTTCATCTTGCCGTCGCGCGTCAGGATGTGCAGCGCTTTCAGCAGTTCGATCGATTGGCCGGGGCGGATTTCGGGGTATTCGGGCGGGGGTGATTTTTTCATGTTGCGCATTGTCCTTTATTTCTCACTCTTGGCAACGGTGCCAGCGCATCGACGATGAACGCAGGCAGCGGAGGCAATTGGCCGCACACCTGCGCTGCCAACAATTCGCCCGCGATCCCGGCAGAGAGCAAGCCACGCGTGCCATGGGCAAGGCTGCAATACAGGCCTGGCTGCACTTCGCCCACCAGCGGCATCGCACCCGGCGCCGAGCAACGCACCGAAGCCCTGCCGACCAGTCCTCTCTGCTTCACTTCGCCCAGCGCTGCATACAAACGCGGCGCATACGCCGCGAGGTTCGCGAGATTTTCGGCGTGGTCGGCTTCGCGGATGTCTGCCGATTCGTCGTCGAAGGCATGCGTCGCGCCGGTGACATGCACGCCGTCCACCGCCGGCGCGCAATAGCCGTCGCCGCAGACAACTGACTGCAAAGCTTTGCTGGATGCGCTTTCCGGCACGATGGTGATCTGCCCGCGCACCGGGGTAAGCGGAAAGTGCGCGAACGGCGCGAGTTTCTTCGCGGCCTGCGCGCAGCACA
Organism: uncultured Pseudomonadota bacterium; assembly: GCA_963718345.1. Lineage (GTDB taxonomy): Bacteria > Pseudomonadota > Gammaproteobacteria > Burkholderiales > Gallionellaceae > Sideroxyarcus. The sequence goes on from CAVQZH010000012.1 coordinate 103,977, forward strand.
CCAGCACGACATCGGCCTCGGCCCGCCAATCCTTGCCCTGCGCATCGTGCCCTGCGGCACGCCAGCCCGTTTCGATCCTCTCCAAAGTCTCGACCTCATGCCCCAGCCGATGCGTGATACGTGCGTCGCCGGCCAGCGCCGCACACACCGTCGGCGGCACCACCCAGCCTCCCGCGGGAAACCACAGTCCGCCGAGCGTCATCTCGACGCCCGCCAGTTCCGACGCTTGTGCCGCATCTACGAATTGCATCAGATGTGCAGACCATTCGTGTTCAGCCAGACGCGAGATGCGCTTGATCTCCACATCGTTGAACGCCAGTTGCAACAGCCCGCATTCGGCACGATTTATCCCGTCCACGGGCGCCATCTCGTCGAACCAGGCCAGTGCATGCCCGTAAGTAGCAAGCACGAAACGATGCAAGGGACTATTGCCCGCGCCAAAACGCGCATGCAGGATGCCGCGCGGATTGCCGGACGCGCCGGAAGCGAGTTGCGGCGCGCGCTCCAGCAGAGTGACAGCGATGCCGCGTTGTGCCAAGGCGTGGGCGGCGGCACAGCCCGCGATGCCGCCGCCGATGACGAGTGCGGTGTGAGGTGCTTTATTGGGAGCGGCAGCTTGCATGGAGTGTTCCCCCGCCCTCAATCCCGCCCCCGATGCCAGTCCCTCTCACCATTTCCCGCTTGCGCCCAAAACCCGGCGCTCTTTCCACATCAAATCCCGCCTGCCTCAGTCCGCGCCGGACCCAACCGGCGCAGGTATAGGTTGAAAGCGTTGCTCCAGCACGCGAAGCGCGGGCGATGCCAGCCAGCACGGCTTCGCCCCACATTTCGGGATTCTTGGCGGGCGAGAAACCATCAAGGAACCACGCGTCCACACAGCCTACCGGCAATTGCGGCAAGGCTTGCTCAACATCTTCCATCGCCAGCGTCAGCCGCACCCGCCCGCCTGCAAAGGCCCAACGATTCCAGCCCGGTACGCGGCGATGCCAGCGCGCGAGCAAGACTTCGGCTTGCCCGGCCAGTTCCGGCCACAGTGCCAATACGGCGCGCAGCTCATCATCACTCAGGGGGAATTTCTCGACGCTGAAAAAATCCAGGCTCGCGCCGGGCGGCGCAGCTTGCTCGAACAACTGCCAAGCGCAAAGAAAATTCAGCCCGGTGCCAAAACCCGTCTCGCCAATGCAGATGCTCTCGCCCGCCGAGAGCGCTGCGAAGCGCTCCGCCAGCCGGTTGCCCCGCAGAAACACATGGCGCGTCTCCTCCAGACCGGAATCGGTGGAGAAGTACACATCGCCATAGCGGCTCGGAATAAGGTTGTCCGTCTTTCCAGTCAAGCATAAAACCAATCTCAAAAAGCATTCCGGCGGGATTTACCCGCCGGAGTGAATATTGCTGACCAACTAATCCGAATTACTTCTTTGCTTCCGCTTCGCATTTCTTGATGAATGCAGCCTTGGCGGCGCCGGCCAAAGGCTTGCCGGCCTTGCTCACTGCTTTGGCTTCGCAGGACGATGCAGCGGGCGCTGCAGGTGCGGACTCTTTTTCGCATTTCTTGATGGAAGCTGCCTTGGCGGCACCGACCAGAGGCTTGCCATCCTTGCTGACGGCTTTTGCTTCACAGGAAGCGTCGGCGAAAGCCAGATTGGCAACAAACAACGAGGCAATAGCAACAACAATAAGATTACGCATGTTTTCTTACTCTCCAAGAATTTAGGGGGAATGCCGGATAACGAACAGGCTCGCTACCGAGCTGGATTATACCGTCTCAAAGCCTCTCAGATACCGGGGTATATACACGTATCTATACCTTTTCCAACCTTGGCTAGTCCATACGGCATATTGACCCCCTACTTACAGCATGGATACTCTACATCCAAGATACATCTTTGACTATAGAACGGAGACAAACATGCAAGCGAATCCTGGCCAACCGCTTTACCCGACGAACTGGGGCGTGCGTTTTCTGTGCGATTGCAAGAAGCTCAACAAGCAGATCAATATCCATAAGGGCATCGCACACGAGATTTCAACTCACAGAATGCGAATACTTGAGCGACCACCACATCTGCCAAGAGAAGAAAATCGCCATGCAACTACTGGTCCCTTCCCTTTTGAATGGCGCTCCCGAAAACGTCATCAAAATCATAGGCAAAACCATCGTCACGATAATGAGGGAAGGGAAGTTCCTGACTGAAGTGGAGTTCCAGCACTTCGAAGAGAACGGACAAAAAGAGCTGGAAAGCAATTTGCGGCAACGCTTCAATCAACAGTTTTGTGAAACAACCGCGCTACGAGCTTAAGGACGCGGCGACACAGGAAGAGATAAACGCAAGGAGGTCATCATGAGCTTCGCAATCTCTATCGTTGGTTTTGGTTTAGGTCTGATGTTTCTTTACGGTATCGGCGTATTTGCCTTGTGCCTTCAAGCCGGCGAAGGTCTGCTATCCGCTGCGCTCGAAGCCTCCGGTTGGTTCGCCGCTTTTTCCGTCTCGCATATTTTCGGTTATCTGGCGCTTACGCTGCGCTGAAACAATTTTCTGGCGGTGAGATACAACAACGTCCCGATGCGATCGGGACGTTGCGCTAGACAAAGCCAAAACTGCTATTTCGCCAGCATCCGCACCCACTGCTCACCCCAGCGATGCAGACCCAAGCCCAGCACGATGCTCGCCGTACCCAGCCACACTTGCGGCAACACGGCTTCGTTATTCAGTCCATGCCCGAGCAACAACGCCATCACCGGAGTGATCAGGGTAATCAGCGCAATGCGCCCGGCCTCCATATGCTTGATGAGGTAGTAGTACAACGCGAACCCCAACACCGATCCGAAGGTGCCGAGATATAGCGTAGCCGCCACAGCGCGCTCCGGTACCGCAACCGGGACATGTCCGTCTACCATCCACCATGCCGCAAAGAACAGCGGCAACGCCACCACCAGAATACCTAGCGTCATCGCCAGCGGCGGGCTGTCGTCATTGATGCGTTTTAACCAGACCAAGCCTAAAGATTGCGACACCACTGCCAAAAACAAAGCAATCAGACCTGCCAGCGAGCCCGCCCCCAATCCCAGTCCGCCGCGGAATACCAGAAACAGCCCAAGCACGCCCATTGCCATCCCGGCCAACTTGCTGGTCGTGAGCGCCTCCTCTTCCAGCCACAGCATCGCACCCATACTCGTGATCAAAGGCGACAAGCCGAACAGCACAGCAATCATGCCGGAACTGACGAACTGCGACGACCAGTAAGTAAGCGCCATCGCGCCGAACATGCTCAGCCCGCCCGCCACATAGGCAGACAGTGCCTTGCGGTGCAAGGGTATGCGCACGCGGAACAGCACCAGCAACACCGCACTCAACATCACGCCGATGGCCATACGCGAAAACACCGCGAAGCTGAAACCAACACCGAGCGCGCTCCATTTGATGGCAAGCGGCGTGGTGGACCAGATCAGGATGACCGTGACGAATGCTGCTGGAAGCGACATGATTTTCTCCCCGGCTCAACGTACACCCGGCCGTTCCATGAGCCTGAAAGTGGAACGGCCAAAAAACAAAAAGGCCACAGAGTTCGTCTGTGGCCTGATGAAAGCTGCGAATACTAAAAGGTGCTAAGTACTAACTCTCCAGACCACGCGGCGCGCGATGCCATACCTTGCGCAAAAATGCGACAGGCAGTGCTCGGGTGCGACGAATGGAGTGCATGGAGTTCATGGCCGGATTATGCAGGTGCGGACGAAACGGCGTCAACGTTAATTTGCAGCCACCATTCCAGCAGCGCGAGATGCCACAACTTGCTGCCCTGAATGCGGGTGAGGTGTGCTTCCGGGTCGGCCAGCAGCTTCTCCACGTAGTCGCGCCGATACAGCCCGCGGCGAAGACAAGCTTCGGAATTCAAGATCGCTCGCATCTTCTCCAGGAAATCGCCGCGCACATATTTCAATGCAGGTACCGGGAAATAGCCCTTGGGCCGGTCTATGACGGCATCAGGGATGACGCCGCGCGCTATCGCCTTGAGCGGGAACTTGCCGCCTTCCTTCAGTTTGAGCGACGGCGGCATATGCGCGGCGAGCTCTACCAGTTCGTGATCGAGAAACGGCACGCGCGCCTCCAGTCCCCACGCCATGGTCATGTTGTCCACGCGCTTTACCGGATCGTCCACCATCAGCGCGGTCACGTCCAGGCGGAACACCTCGTCGAGGAATTCATCCGCCTGCGGTTTTGCCAATTCACCCGCTACCCATGCGCTGGTTACGTCGTCCACATGGTATTCAGGTGCAACCATCGCTAGGTACTCGTCATGGTCGCGGTCGAAATAATGTTGCGAAAAACGTTGCAGCGGGGTGCCGCTGGCGGCGTCCATGCGCGGATACCAGAAGTAGCCGCCAAATACCTCGTCCGCACCCTGCCCCGCCAGGACCACCTTTACATGCTCGGATACCTCCTTGCCCAGCAGGTAGAAAGCAGTCACATCGTAGCTCGGCATGGGCTCGCTCATCTGCGCGATGGCTTCCGGCAGGCGTGCGAGCACTTCCGAATTGGGAATGGAAAAGCGGTGATGCCGTGTACCAAAATGTTCGGCCATCAGATCCGAATACTCGAACTCGTTCGCCGTTTCCCCCGCAACATCCTCGAAGCCGATGGAAAAAGTATTCAGGTTGTCCACGTGATCGGCCAGCATGCCCACCAGCAGGCTCGAATCCAGCCCTCCGGAAAGCAGCACGCCCACCGGCACATCGGATGCCAGACGGTGCCGCTCCACTGCGCATGCCATCACCGCACGCGTGGCCGCGAGCCATTCCTTCTCGGATAGTTGCTGTTTTGGCCGCGTCGCATCCAGCGCCCAGTAGCGGCGCAAGGTAACCTCGCCGGATAGGGTGAACTTCATTGTATGTGCGGGCGGCAGCTTCTTGATGCCGGACAAAATCGTGTGCGGCGCGGGCACCACGCTGTGCAGGGTGAAGTGGTGATGCAATGCCACCGGGCTGATGGAAGTATCGACGTCGCCGCCTGCCAGCAAAGACTGCATGGTGGAAGCGAAACGCAGGCGCGCACCGTCCAGTGCGTAGTACAAAGGCTTGATGCCAAAACGGTCGCGCGCCAGTAAAAGCGACTTGTCACGCATATCCCACAGGGCGATCGCGAACATGCCGTAAAAACGCTGCACGCAATTTTCGCCCCAGACGTGGTAAGCCTTGAGGATCACCTCGGTGTCGCCATCGGAGAAGAAGTCGTAGCCCATCTCTACCAGTTCGGCGCGCAATTCCTTGTAGTTGTAGATTGTGCCGTTGAACACCAGCGCCAGCTTCAGGTCGTCATCCACCATGGGCTGGTCGGAATGTGCTGACAGGTCAATGATGGACAGCCGCCGGTGGCCGAATGCCAGCGCTCCGCCGTTGAAGAACCCTTCGTGATCTGGCCCGCGCCGCGCCAGCTTTGCCGTCATGCGCTTCAACGCGTCCATATCGGGGATTGATTGATCGAAACGCAACTCACCACAGATGCCGCACATGCAAAACTCCAGTCGATTCGGATGGCGGATTATCGCCCAGCACTGAGACGTTTGGGCGAACCCTGTTAAAATTGCCACAATGCACACCGAGCTTACCCCGCAACGCGAAAAGTATTTCCTGCTCACCCTTGCCGGAATCCAGTTCAGCCATATCCTCGACTTCATGATCATGATGCCGCTGGGCCCGATCCTGATGCGAGAGTTCGGCATCGACACGCATGAGTTCGGCTTGCTGGTCGCCTCGTACAGTTTCAGCGCCGCTTTCAGCGGGTTTCTCGGCGCCACGTTTATCGATCGCTTCGAGCGCAAACGCTTGCTTATCGTGATCTTTGGCTTGTTCGGTTTGGCCACCCTGGCCTGCGGACTTGCTCCCGGCTACGTCACGCTGCTTGTCGCGCGCGGACTGGCAGGGGCTTTCGGCGGCGTGCTCGGCGCTTTGGTACAAACCATGGTCGGCGACGTCATCCCGTTCGCGCGTCGCGCCCGCGCCAGCGGCACCATATCGACCGCATTCTCGTTCTCCACCGTGGCGGGCGTGCCGCTTTCGCTGTGGCTGGCAAACCACCTGCAATGGCGCGCACCGTTCATTTTCATCGGTGCACTTACCTTTTTGTTCATTTTCGTCGGCGTGCGCATCCTGCCCGAGCTGCGCCACCATCTGAGCAAGGAAAAACGCGCGCATCCGTTCGCTGCAATGTTCGAGGTGCTGCGCGATCCCAATCATCTGCGTGCACTGTTGTTCGGTGGACTCATCATATTTTCTGGCTTTACCGTGATTCCTTACATCACCGTGTTTGCGGTTTACAACGTGGGCATCTCGCAGCACGACATTCCGTTCGTGTATTTTGCCGGCGGTGCAGCAACGCTCGTCACCGCCCGGCTCATCGGACGCTGGGCCGATGCCAGCGGGAAGGTCAAGGTGTACCGCCTGATTGCCGTTGCCGCCATGGTTCCCATCCTCGTCATCACCCATCTCAACGCACAACCGCTCTGGGTATGGCTGGTGTGCACCACCGCATTCTTCGTGCTGGTTTCGGGTCGCTTCATCCCGGCGATGGCGGTCATCACCTCGGCAGCACAACCCAGGCTGCGCGGCACCTTCATGTCGCTGAACTCCACCGTGCAATCCCTCTCCATGGGGCTTGCCACCACACTGGGTGGCTACATCATCACGCAGGACAAGACGGGCCTGATCGTCGGTTATCCGAGTGTGGGTTATATCGCGGTGGCGGCAAACCTGGTGGCGATCTGGTTTGTTTCCAGCATCGTCATGCACGACCGCAATCCCAACCTGCCGGACGTCGTCCCCAAGTAAGGGCGGGAGATTTTCGTTTAAACTGTTGCAGCCATTTCCACCCAACGATACTCAGGAGATCTTCATGTCAGGCACACCCATGACCCAGGCCGCATTCGACCAGCTGTTTTTTCAGGCTCATACCAACAATGCATGGCAGGACAAGCCCGTTGCGGATGAGCTGTTGCATCGCCTCTACGACACCCTGCGCATGGCCCCGACCTCGATGAACTGCAGTCCGGCGCGCATCGTGTTCGTCAAATCCAAAGCTGCAAAGGAAAAACTGAGCCCGGCCCTGATGGAAGGCAACCGCGCCAAGACGATGGCAGCGCCGGTCACCGCGATCATCGGTTACGACACGCGCTTCTACGAAAAACTGTCCGAACTCTTCCCTCCCATCCCCACTGCTCGCAACATGTTCGAAAGCAACCCGGCACTCTCTGAAGTCACGGCCTTCCGCAACGGCACACTGCAGGGCGGCTATCTCATCCTCGCCGCACGCGCACTCGGGTTGGACTGCGGCCCGATGTCCGGTTTCGACAATGCCGCCGTGGATCAACTGTTCTTTGCGGGCACCAATGTAAAGTCCAATTTCCTGTGCAACCTGGGTTACGGCGATGGCAAGGGTGTTTATCCGCGCAATCCCAGACTGGAATTTGCCGAAGCATGCAGCGTTGTTTAAGTAAAGTAGGCGTACCGATATGAGCAAGATGCCGCTCGACCGTATCCTGCAATCGCAGGGATTCGGCACGCGCAAATGGTGCCGCGAACTGATTGACGATGGCGACGTCAGCATCGGCGGCGAAGTCGTCGCTGACTGTAAAGGCGCCATCGAGACTGATGGTCTCGAATTCAGTGTGTATGGCGAACCGTGGAAATATCGCGAGCATGTGTATATCGCGCTGAACAAACCGGCCGACTACGAATGCTCGCGCAAGCCCAGCCATCACCCCGGTGTGCTGTCACTGTTGCCGGAGCAGTTTGCATTGCGCGACGTGCAGCCGGTCGGCCGCCTCGACCATGACACGACCGGCCTGCTGCTGATGTCGGACGACGGCTCTTTCATTCATGCGCAGTCATCGCCCAAACGCCATATTCCCAAGGTCTACGTCGCCACCACCCACGACGAGGTAACGCCGCAACTCGTCAAACATTTGCTGGATGGCGTGAAACTGCAGGACGAACCCGCACCGCTGGCCGCGGTGATATGCAGGGCGCTTGGTACGCACCAACTGGAGATCGTGCTGGAGCAGGGCAAATACCATCAGGTCAAACGCATGCTGGCCGCGGCTGGCAACCATTGCGTTTCCCTGCGCCGCACGGAGATCGGCAAGCTGAAACTGAATGAGCTGGGACTAGCCGCAGGCGAGTGGTGCTACCTGGATGAAGCGAAACGGGCCTTGCTGACCGGAGGCCCGGCCTGACCATTACTTGAGAGGCATCCCGATGATGGCCTTCATCACCCAGGTGTCAGTCGAATTCACAAAACCCCGCCCGATACCGAAGTCCAGATCGTATCCGCCTTTTTCCATATCAGCCACGGCATATACCGAATGCGAACGTTGATTGGAGGCCCATGGGTGGTTCAAAGGACCATATGTCCCGTAATACTCCAATCCGCTGCGTACACCGTCGACCACGACATGCGTTAACTTCAGGCACGGTTCAAACTGCGGCTGACGGCTCACATTCGCGGACAGACCCAGGGTCAGGATCGGATTGAAACTCACCAGCCATTTCGCGTCGCGATAGCCGATGATCGGTCGCAGTTCCATCCCGGTGATACTGTCCGAAACACGCAAGGAATTGCGCCCGACCTCCACGTTCAAACCGTAAAACATGTCATCGCCGGGCTGTCTGGGCGCGATGTATTTGATTCTCGCCCTCAGGCCGTTGAGGAAGGTATCTCCTGCAGGCGTAAAAGCGAACGGAACATACAGCCCTGCTTCCAGAGTCCTGGTAAGTCCGTACGAAAACTCGGGCGTGACCTGCAAGACATGGTTCGGGGGCATCTGCCCCGGATAATCCGGAATCTTAGTCCCATTGATCGAGTAGTTCACATGCTGTTCCAGCCCGAATTGGCCGGGATCGTTTAATTCCTCGGTGTATACCTGAATCTCGTCCGGCGCGGCGGACACGTCTCCACCACGTATCAAGGCAAGCGCCAAAACCGCAAAGATCAAAGACTTGCGCATCAGTCTCTCACGCATGGGCAGCCGGCTTGACCACGCCGCCATATTTCACCGCCGACTGCTCTGGCCCGCTAGCCACGCATATATTGAGTATTTCTTTCCAGTTTTCCTGAATCAACTTGACTACATTGCACAACTGTTTCGCGGTCAACTTCTCCGCAGACTCGCACCTCAACATAGTCAATTTCCCCTCTTGATCAAATGGTTACACGCGAAAAGCAAATTTATTTTTGGATAATACCGGAACCTGAAGTTTTTTGGCTGCAGATTGCCGTAGCAAAACCACTAGTTATTACTTTTATGCGGACACTTCACCTGGGTGCAATCCGCATAGATATAGAGCGAATGATCGTGCACGGCAAAACCGTGTTCGGCGGCGACTTTTTCCTGGCGCGACTCTATGTCTGCGTCATAGAATTCCTCAACGTGTCCGCATTGCAGGCAGACAATGTGGTCGTGGTGTTTGCCCTGATTGAGTTCGAATACCGCCTTCCCGCCCTCAAAGTTGTGGCGCACCAGCAAGCCGGCCTGCTCAAACTGGGTCAGCACCCGGTAAACCGTCGCTATCCCAACATCGTCGCCTGTTGCCAGCAATTGCCTGTACACATCTTCGGCGCTCAAGTGATGTTCCTGGCCTGTTTCAAACAGACTCAAGACCTTGAGTCGCGGGATGGTGGATTTCAGCCCGACCTTTTTAAGGTGTTCCGGTTGGTGCATGGCAATTTTTCTCGGTTTTCTAATTTAACGGCACTAATCATGCCAGAAAGTATTTGCTAATGCAAATGATAACGATTATCATTTGCATTAGCAAATACTAAAAGGACTGTAATGAAGAACCTGTTTCTAATACCCCTGCTGCTTCCACTGCCCGCGCTTGCCGCAGATGCCGACTACACGCTGGTCATCAGTGACCACCGCTTCGAACCAGCGGAAATAACCATTCCGTCAGGTAAGAAGATCAAGTTGATGATCGTGAACCGGGACTCCACGCCGGAAGAATTCGACAGCTTTGCGCTCAATCGGGAGAAAGTCGTCGTCGGCCAAGGCAACTCCACTCTTTATATCGGCCCGCTTGAAACAGGTCGCTACGAGTTCATCGGCGAATTTCATGCATCCACCGCGCATGGCGCCATCAACGCACGTTAGGAGACACACCTCATGTTTGGAACTGCAATCATTGTTTTCCGCGAGGTACTGGAAGCCTCGATCATCATCGGAATCGTCGCTGCCGCTACGCAAAACGTTCCCGGCAGCAAACGCTGGTTAGCCGCCGGATTGCTGGCGGGCTTGCTCGGCTCGGGTGTGGTCGCCGCCTCGGCCGATGCAATCGGATCGTTCGCCAGCGGCGTCGGACAGGAATTATTCAACGCCATTGTGCTCGGAGTAGCGGTGCTGATGCTGGCATGGCACAACATCTGGATGTCGTCGCACGGCGCTGCATTGGCCGCCAGCGCTCGCGCCGTGGGCAACGACATCCGCGACGGACGCAGCGAATGTTCGGCACTCATGCTCATTGTGGGGCTGGCCGTACTCAGAGAGGGCTCGGAAACCGTGCTTTTCCTTTACGGGATTGCCGCCTCCGAGACGGGCGGACGCTCTTCGATGATGCTCGGCGGATTGATCGGCATGCTGGCAGGAATTGCAGTCGGCTACCTGATTTTTGCCGGACTGGTGCGCATACCGATGCGCTGGTTCTTCACTGCAACCAGCGTGCTGGTACTGCTGCTGGCCGCCGGAATGGCGTCGCAGGCGGCGCATTTCCTGATCCAGGCCGACTTGCTGCCCAGTCTCGTCGCACCGCTATGGGATACCTCGGCATTGCTGCCGGAAAACGGCCTGCCCGGCATGGTGCTGCACAGCCTGATCGGTTACGACTCGCGTCCGGCCGGTATGCAAATCGTATTTTTCGTCACAGCGCTGTTAGTCATCCTTGCCGGTATGAGATGGACTGCGCATTCCCGTCACCACTTCAACAGAAAATGAGTTCACGATGAAATTTAGCCAAATAGCAAAACTGCATGCCCTTCTTTTGTGGATCGTATGCATTCATCCGGTTTTCGCCAGTCCCGCCGATTACGTTTACACCCCGATAGTGGAATACGGGGAAAAAGAAGTGGATATCAAGTACGGCTCTGCCCGCCAAAAAGACGGCACCTATGCCCAAGCAGCAAGTATGGGATTCGGGTACGGCGCAAAGGAGCACTGGTTCACCGAGTTTTATCTGAAGCAGGAAAGCAGCGGAAACCAGAACAACAACCTGGCTGAATGGGAAAACAAATTCCAGCTTACCGAAACGGGAGAATACCCGCTGGATATCGGCCTCATCACTGAACTGGAAGCACCGCTGAGCGGCAATGCGCCGTGGGAATTCAAATTCGGCCCTTTGCTGCAAACCGAATTCGGCAAGATACAGCTGAATGGAAACCTGCTGTTTGAACGCGCATTCGGAAAAGCCGATGAAAGCGGTGTACCTTACAGCACAAATATCAGCTACCAATGGCAGGCGAAATACCGCTGGCGCCCCGCTTTCGAGTACGGCCTGCAAGGACTGGGCGAGATGGGAAAATGGAACAACTGGGATGCACCGGCTGACCAGGTTCATCGTATCGGTCCTGCAATCTTCGGCAAGCTCCCCGTTGGATACCGGCAAGCGATCCGGTACAACGCTGCCTGGTTGATGGCATCAAGCAACGCGGCCCCCAGCCACACCTTCAGGATGCAAATAGAGTATGAATTCTGATCTGCCCCGGAGTATCCTTCAACACGGAATCAGGTAACAGGAATTCCGGATACATAATATTAAAGAGTGTGGGGTTTCTGCCGATAGGTTTAGACAGAGATGGGACAATCAAATCCCTCCAGTCGGGCTCTTTAAGATTTATAGGGTGGAGAACATGTCGATCAAGATAAAAATACTGGCGACAATATTCTTGTCACAGATGGCCATTGTCATCCTTGCAATGTATTTGGGCTCTTCGCTTCTGGGATGGGCGCTCTGTGTTGGCGTCGCCGTAATCGCGCTTGCAGTACTCTACGCGACCCTCAATTCCAGCCTGTTTTCCCCGTTGGAAAAATTGCGCGCCACCATCCAGAGCGTCAAGATGGAAGGCAATCTGGCACTGCGCCTGCCCGCCACGAATAGCGCAACGGACAGCACGGTGAAATCTTTTAACGAGTTGCTGGACAACTTCCAGAGCATCGTGGGCAAAGTGATGTTCAACTCCGGCCAGGTCGCCACTTCGGCGCAATCCCTGGAAGAAATGGCGCGCCAGGTAACCACGGGCTCGCTGGCGCAAGAGGATGCGGCAGAAGCCGTCAGCCAGGCCATAGAAGAAATGATCGGCAACATCCATAGCATTGCGGAAAGCGCCCGCATGGCCGCCGACAATGCACGGGAATCGCGCGAACTCTCCAGCAACGGAGCGCAGATCGCCCAGAATGCGGCCAGTGAAATCGAGCGTATCGCCCAGGCCTTTGAAGACTCCGCCACCTCGATCAATCATCTGGGTGAACGCACCCAACTGATCAACGGTATCGCCAGTTCGATCAACGATATCGCCGAACAAACCAACCTGCTTGCCCTGAATGCCGCCATCGAAGCGGCTCGCGCCGGGGAATATGGTCGCGGCTTTGCCGTCGTTGCCGACGAGGTACGCAAGCTCGCCGAACGGACGTCGACCGCCACCAAGGAAATCGCCTCTGTGACCTCAAGCATAAAAGCGGAGACCGCCTCGACCATCAGTAAAGTTCAATCCGGCACTGTTCTGTCGCGCGAAGGAGCGGCTCTCGCGCGCCAGGCTGCCGAAGCGCTGACGCAGATCAATCACAGTTCCCAGGCGATGCTGGATGAGTCGGCATCCATCGCTACGGCCATCACCGAACAGACCGTTGCCAGCGAACTCGTCGGCAAAAAAATGCACAATATCCTGCAGCTGGTCGAGAGCAACTCCGGCGTCGTGGTACATATGCAGGAGCAGGCCACAAATCTCGACCATCTGGCAGTCAACCTGAAGGAACTCGACAATGTATTCAAAATGGGTGAGGCCGGACTCAAAGGGCTGGAAACCCACGGGAAAGTACCTGCGGTGGTACAGGCTGCGGCACGCGCCATCGAAAAGGTCCTGGAACAAGCAATCGTCTCGGGAAAAGTCAGCGAAGCCGATCTGTTCGACGAGAACTATCAGCGCATCCCCAATGTGGAGCCACCCAAATTTCACACGCGCTTCGACAAACTGACTGACGAGCTGTTTCCCGCCATCCAGGAGCCTCTGCTCCAGCAAAATGCGGAATTCGTATATGCGGGCGCCGTGGACAGGAACGGATACTTCCCGACTCACAACAAAAAGTTCGCGGCGGAACCGACCGGAGACATCAAGCAAGACATGCTGCATTCCCGCAGCAAACGCATCTTCAACGACCCCGTCGGCAAACGTTGCGGCAATCACGACAGGCCATTCCTGATCCAGACTTATCGCCGCGATACCGGCGAAGTGATGCACGATATCTCGACACCGATCATGGTTCGCGGAAAACAATGGGGCGGATTCCGCATCGGTTACAAGGCGTGAGCCTGAAAATATAGATTGAGAAGTCGCCGAATACCTGAACGAACTTTCCTGGCATCCGGCAAACTGAATAGATCCTGAAACCTGATTAGAACATTCCCCTGGTCATCCCCGAACTTGTTCCAGATTTGCCGAGAGACAATCGCAAGATCGTGACTCCCGGCTTCAACAATCTCAAACCTTGAAATAGGACATGTCTTGCTGGAGTTTGCCGGCCAGCGTATTCAGCTGATCCGCTGCAGCAGCGTTGCTTTGCGATGCCGCATTGGTTTCCTCGGTCATGGTGGCGATGGTCTCGACGTGACCGGCGATTTCGTTGGCGGTCGTTGCCTGAGCCTTGGTGGCATTCGCCACCTCCCGCGCCTTGGCCAAGGAATCGGTTGCCTGTCGCTGGATATCGTCGAGTACAGCCGTCGCCTGCGACGCCAGTTCCTGCCCTTGTTTCACCAGCGGCGTTGCACCTTCCATGGCCAAAACGGTCTGCCGGGTATCCGACTGAATGGCATCGACCATGCCGGAAATCTCGGCAGTCGCCTGCGAGGTGCGCTCCGCCAGCTTTCGCACCTCGTCGGCAACGACCGCAAAACCACGTCCCTGTTCTCCCGCACGCGCCGCTTCGATGGCGGCATTAAGGGCAAGCAGATTGGTCTGATCGGCAATTTCCTTGATGACCTGGGTAATCTTTCCGATCTCCTGCGACCGGTCGACCAATGACTGAATACGCTCGGTGGAGTCGTGCACAGATGTGGCAATGCTCTCGATCTTCCGCGCCGCATCACGCACAACCTCGCCACCCTTGCCGGCCAGATCGGCCGTTTCACGCGAATTCGCTTCTGTCGTCATGGCGATCTCAGACACTTCATTGATGCTGACGGTGAGTTCCTCGATTGCAGCAGCAGATGCGGCACTGGACTCCGCCTGATTGCGCGTCGCCAGACTGATTTCGTTGGCGGCGACCGACAATTCCTTGGATTCCTTGGCCAGAATTTCGGTGCTGGCGAGTATGCTGCGCACGATGCCGGCAAGCCTGTCCTGCATTGTTCCCAGGGTCGCCAGCAGATTGCCCGGCTGATCGCTCGAAGAAACGATGCGCCGCGTCAGATCGCCGCCGGCAAAACCTTCTGCCTGTTGCGCCGCCATGGCAGGTTCGCCGCCGATCTGGCGCATCACACTGCGTTCGACAGTCCATCCCAACACGCCGAGCACAATACTGATCACGACGAGAAACACGATCGACTTGAATGCTGCCTGGCGAAAGTCCGCGTCAACATCCTCTATATACACACCCGTGCCCAGCCACCAACCCCACGGCTGAAAGACTTTAGCGTAGGAAACTTTGGAAATCGGATCAGTTGAACCGGCCTTGGGGAACATATATTCGATGTTGGCGCTGCCGCCCTTCTTGAGCAGATCGATCCATTCCTTGATGTAGGGTTTGCCATTCGGATCCTTGGTATCCATGAAGCTCTTGCCCTCGCGCTCAGGTTTGGAGGCATGCATGAGATTGACGCCGTTGAAGTCGTAGATAAACAGGTAGTCGGCGCCGTTGTTAAACCTGCTCTTGCGCAAATTGTCCTTTGCCAGCCGCTGCGCTTCCTGTTCCGTCAGCTTGCCGGCCTTGAACAAGTCGTACTGTTCCTGAATCACACCCATACCGGATTCGACTATCGCCTGTATGGCCAGCTTCTTTTCATTCAGGATATGTGTGCGCAAACTAAATACGGAATATCCTCCCAACAGAGCCAAGCCCAACAACATGCTGCCCAGCAAAATATAAAGACGCGCCTTGAGCGTCAGACTGTTATTTTGGTTCATGACTCCTCCTCGGAATTGTTCTGAAGCAAAAAACCTATTCTCGACAATAAAGATCAGATTCCTGTATGCACACTACACCCAATGAACCGTTCAATCCGGTTGTCCAATATTTACACCGGGTAATCTGTTCCCATCCGCTTCAGATGGGATAACTCCCTAACGGCACAAAATGCACAAACCTTGAGTGCTGGCACTTCTGTCGGAGCGGACAATCTCTTGCTCGGGCACTGCCTGCGAGCTCTGCTCCGCCCGACAATGCGATTGATCACGCGAGAATCCGTTACCGGGAACGTTGCATCAGGTAAGCTGGCGACTTGACCGAATTCGGCACAATTTCTATCCCGTTTCGACTCAGGAATAATAATGGCAATCAAAGCAACCATCTTCAAAGCCAATCTGCAGATCGCAGATATGGAACGCCACTACTACCAGGATCATTCACTCACGCTGGCACGGCATCCGTCGGAAACGGACGAGCGTATGATGGTACGTTTGTTGGCATTTGCCTTACATACGCACGAATACCTAGAGTTCGGGCAAGGCATGACAGACGACACAGAGGCAGATCTGTGGCTGAAGGATCTGACCGGGGCAATCAAATTATGGATCGACGTCGGCATACCCGACGAAAAATTGATCCGCAAGGCCTGCGGCCGCGCCGACCAGGTCGTGGTGTATTGCTATGGCGGACGCGTCGCCGACATGTGGTTTGCGCAGAACAGCGCACAGTTCGAACGGCTGAAGAATCTCACCATCGTCAACCTGCCGGTGGAAAGCACGCGGGCACTGGCGAAACTGGCCCAACGTACGATGAACCTGCAATGCACCGTTCAGGATGGGCAAGTCTGGCTAGGCGACGGTAACGACAGCGTACAGGTGGAACGGGTGATGCTGAAAACCGCAGAAATCCGCAAGTGATTTATGAAGCGGTAATTTGGTGTTGCATCATTCCTTTGGCCAATACTCCGTGGCTATCCCTTCCCCGAGATCGGCCTCGATCAGGCGGCGTCTCACTTCAAGCAAGCGTGCGATAAGCGCCGGTTCATGCCGGGCATAAGCCTCCGCATCCGGCGTGCGATTAACCACGACGCCGAGCAATTCGGTGATCGCGTTGCCGATTGAATTCTGGCTGATGGTCACGATCAGCTTGCCGGCATCATTGCGGTAGATCAGTTGCTTGAATGCAGGTTGCCAGCGTATGGCATTGGCATATTTCGCATCCACGATGCAGTGGTCGCGTACTTTCTTCGCCGTCTTCATGAAATCGTTGTTGAACAACAGCACGCTTTCCACCTGTTCCGGAAAATAGACATCCGGCAACATGGGCGCATTGCGGCTTGAAACCTGCGAGAAAAAAGTACCGTAGAAATCGATAAAGCCTTTCAGCACCTCGTCGTATTCGTTCCAGAAATGCACGTCTTTGAGCGCATCCGCCCCGCCCTGAATTTCCCAGCTGGGCAAGCCCTGCGGGTAACCGGTCAGCCCTATGCGCGCATCGGCCTCGCTCGCCGGTTTCAGGATCTTGAGATCAAGCGCCTTGTCGAAAAATTCGCGATATACATCGCGCATATACGCCTGAAACAGGCTGTGCTGGCCGCCATCGGTCAGGTTGGGATTGTTGGAATCCGCCAGCTTGGCGTCGCGCAGTTCCGCCTTGGGGAAAACGATAAAGTGGTTGTGCAGCATGCGTATGCTGGGCACGCCGGGAGAAGTCAAAGGCCATGTCGCATCCAGACTCGCTTCGCCCGCCAGGATCAGTGACTCGTCCGGATCGGGGTACTGTTCCAGCATGTAATCGATGATGATCTGGTTCATCCGGTTCCATACATGCTTCACATCTTCCGCCACCTGCGTGCGCCGCACCGGGCGCCCGAGCGGATTCAGTATCGTCTTGGAAGTGTTGTAGATGATCGAGCAATCGAACTCGGTGCTGTGCCCCAACGCCTTGCGATACAGCAACAGGTTCTCCGAATTCACCAGCAACCCGTTGTTGTTGGACAGATCGTTCAGGTTTTCCGTGCTGTTGAAAAACTCGTTGTGCTTCATGCCCTCCGGCACCGCCAAAGGAATAGACCTGAAGGGAGTCACGATTTCACGCGGACCGGATTGCGTCATGTCATTCCTCAAATGGTTGTGAAGCTTCCGGCACTCGGGTGCCGGAAGGTAGCAATCATCTTAGCAGCAAACGCTGTCCGCTTAATGCGAGGTCGCTTGCTGGATCAGTTTCTGCAATTCGCCCTGCTCATACATCGCTGCCATGATATCGGAACCGCCGATCAGTTCACCCTTGATATAGAGCTGGGGAAAAGTCGGAAAATCGGCATAGAAGCGCAGGTTGTCAAAGACCTCCTGGTCTGCCAGCACGTTCACCGCGACAAACTTGTCCACTCCGCAAGCTTTGAGCACTTGCGCCGCGCGCCCGGAAAAACCGCATTGCGGGAATTGCGGCGTGCCCTTCATGTAAAGCACGATGGGGTTTTCGGTAACGGTTTTCTTGATTTTTTCCAGTGCGATTGTTTTGTCATCCATGTTCTTCTCCTAAAATAATTATGCCTGTTTGGCCCACTGCTCGGGCGTCAGAGTCTTCATCGACAGGGCGTGTATCTCACCCATCCTGTCTCCCAATACTTTGTAGACAAGCTGATGTTGTTTCAACATTCCCATGCCTGCAAATTCCTTGCTCACGATCACTGCTTCGAAGTGACGGCCGTCGCCGTCAACGTGAATGTGTTCGCACGCCAGCCCCTGCTGGATGTAATTCTTGACCATTTCCGGTGTCACTTTCATTTGAATCCTCTGTTCGTTGGTAATGCGATCATCGTTTGTTCGTTCAGTCACAAAATCGCATCGGTTTTGCGCAAGCGATCCGCAATCACGCGCATGACGTGCAAGGCAAAATTGGGTGTCTGTTGGATCAAAAAATTGAAACGCTTGCGCTCAATGGGCAAAAACTTGCAATCCGTCTTGGCAATGACCGTGGCAGTGCGGGTCGCATCATCGATCATCGCCATTTCACCCACGATGGCGCCCGCTTCCGCAGTCTCCACCAGCCTGTCGCGCACCAGGATCATGGCAGTGCCCGACATGAGTATATACATCAAATGACCCTTCTCGCCTTCATTAAACAAAGTCTGTCCCGCGGCAAGCTCTTCCAAATTAGTCTCGTGACGAAACAGCTCCGCCAAGTTCATGTTTTTGACCCCGAGAATTTTACAATGTTGCGATTTTAGTTTGGAAATCGCATTCATGCATATTTCAATGCGGCTTTAATTCAACGCGCTCAACGCGATAACCCTGATTCAGCATCAACAAAGGCAACCCCGTCGCACCGAACATATGCAGACTGCCCACTGCGACGAATACCCTTTTGCCGCTTGCGTGTAAGGCATCTATCCGATCCGCAAGTTTTGGATTGCGGTCGTCAAGCATGCGCTTCATCAACTTCCGCTGGTTCTCGGTATTGAGGCAATCGCACCATTCATCGTAGCGTTCCATCTCGGCGTAATCGGCATTGGCCCACATAGCGGAGATGCGCTTGAGCAATTTGCGCGAGCGCCCTGTTTCCAATTCATCCAGGCTTTCCTCAACGAAGGTGACGGTTTCCTGCGCATCCTGCATTTGCAATAGTTGCAATTGCGACTCCGGCGTCTCCAGCGACACCATGTCCTTCTTCGCTGTGTGCCCAATACCCGCCAACACGCCATCGATGGCGTATGACGCATCGAGTCCGTCCCAACGACTGTCCTGCATCATCAACGTGGTGATTTGGAACTCGGGAGAAAGTTTTGCGAGCGAATCGAAGGAAACACACTCAGCGTCTGCTTGTTGCCGCATGCGTTTTTCCAGTAAACCGGGAAGTGCCATTGTATGCATCGTTGCCAGACCGTTGGCTATACGGCTGCGAATACCTGCATCCAACATGTCCAACTCGAGCGCCACCGTATCGCTGGAAAGCAAGGCCTGCATCACTTGCGGACCGGGAACCGACCAATCCAGTTTGCCCACATGCATGGTGCCGTACAGATAAGAGGTGTGCCCATCCTTGCTGATGCGCCACAAAAATCCGTGATCCCGTGCATTGCGTGCTGCGGCCTGAATCATCTCGGGTGTCGGCTGCGCCTCGACAGGAGGGCAAGCAGTCTGGGCATTGGCAGTTGCGAAGTTCGCTACCGCCAGCAGCAATAACGCACGGCCCAGACCAATTTTTCGGGGCCAGATCACTGCCGGGTTCTGGCCACGCGGAAACCGCCGCACTCACCGCCATCGGGATCGTTGCCATAGCGGAAACCCGCGCGAATCAACGATGGATCGTTACACCACGAACCACCGCGCAGCACGCGCTTGGGACACTCGCCGCCTTTCCATGCGCTGCCGTCGACCGGTGCGCCCTGATAGTCGCCATGCCAACAATCCTGCACCCACTCCCACACGCTCCCGCTCATATCGTGCAAGCCCCAATCGTTGGCGACCAGCGACCCGACGGGATGAGTCTGCCTGTTGCTGTTCGTTTTGGACCAGGCAAGCCGATTTTCATTATCGTTCCCACCGCAGTATCTTTCTTGCACGCGGCCTGCCCGGCAGGCATATTCCCATTCCGCCTCCGAGGGCAACCTCACTTTGACAGCAGCAATGTTGCCCATCTTCTCGGAAAACCCGGCCGCATCGTCCCAGCTCACCATTTCCACCGGGTTATTCAAGCCCGGGAAATGGCTTGGATTCTTGCCCATCACCTGCTGAAACTGCGCCTGTGTCACCTCGTACTTGCCCATCCAGAAACCTTTGACGCACACCTTGTGTATGGGCTGCTCGTAATTTCCTTCATCGCCTCCCATCTGGAAACACCCTGAAGGCACCCACACGAATTCCATCCCTGTTTTGGGCTCTGTCCAGGCGGAACCCGCCTTTGGCTCTTGCACCGCATTCCCATCCTTAGGCACTTCGGCTTGCGCGATTGATGTGATGCCTGTCAGCCCCAACAGCAATGCGACGAGAACGAGTTTATTTTTCATGCCTGCCCCTCAAGTTTGGTTTCGAATCCAAGCGCGTTAACTGAAACATACCACTTTATTACGTCCGCCTTTCTTGGCGGAATAGAGCGCGACATCGGCCTCTGCCAGAAGGTCTTTCAGGTCCCGCCCGGCCTCTGTCGTGGAGAGCGCGATCCCAATGCTCACGGTGACCGTCATCTTCCCGTACTCCGTTACCAGCACTTCGGATGCCAAGGTTGTACGCAGAGATTCGGCCAATTTCAGCGCCCCCTCGCCATTGGTATCCGGAGCGACCACACAGAATTCCTCGCCACCGTAACGCCCCAACAGATCCCCTCCGCGCAGGCGTTTCTCCAGCAAACGCGATATCTGGCGCAGCACCTCATCGCCCGCCGGGTGGCCGTGATTATCGTTGATGCGCTTGAAATGGTCGACGTCGATCATCAACAGGGCCAAGTGCCGGTCTCCGCGCAGCGCCAGCGCCCGCTCGGCATAATCCATCAGGGCGCGTCGATTGGGAACCCCGGTGAGGCTGTCGGTCATGGCCAGGTGCAGGACTTCCCTATCCGTACGTTCCTTGACCATCATCAGGAAACCGATGGAGCCGAGCAGCGAAGACGCCATCGCAGCCACAAACGAAACGATTTGAATCCAATGCGGGGCTTCGCTGGTTTGGGGCTGCGCCAAAATGATATGGCCGAACAGCGCACCAATGGAGCGTAATCCCAACACCATCACAATGACGGCGATACCGCCGAGCAACAATTTCCGTGCCCTGCCGGCATGGGTTTTCGGAGCGGTCAGCAAGGCGCGCGCGATCAACACCATTTGCAGGATGTAGACCATGCCGCCCCAAACAAAACGTCCATGGATATCGTCGATCAGGACAGCCGCAATTAATAGCGTCAAAATAACCGGGACAAAATACTGCCAGCGACGTACTGATCTTTGCTGGAATTCGCAGACGGCTGCCAGCATAAATGCGTAACCGCCGGACAATAAACCGTTGGCGACGACAATAGACAATGCGTCCGGAATGTTTCCCCTGGCAGCAACCAGAATCCAGGTAAATGTTTCCAGCAATATCGCGGCGGCCCATTTACCAATGCCGTCCTGCTTTTCATTATCCTTCTCGTCCGAGGCTGCAACGAACAGACTCGCCACCATAAGGGCGTTGGTCAGGATCAGTGAAAACAGCAGGGTACGTGCATCCAGATTCATGGTGTCCAGCGGGAAGATCATTTCAAACTGCGCCAACTTCGGGTCTCGCCCGACTAAGAGCTGCCACATATTGTTCTTACACCAATTGTTGTATCGATCACTTCTAGAGAGACCGGCAAACCCACTGGGTACCTTCCCATCCGCAGGATGAAGACGGGTCCGGGGGCATATTTTGAATTATGTTACCTTTCTTTTGCTGCATGCTTTCGGGATGCTTGTAATCAGCCGAAACAGCGCGTGTGATTTCGCCCCGGTATCGCGTATCGATTTCCAGGCGCCTGACCGCAAATTCTCCATAGCTGAAATTCCCTTTGAAAAACTCGTGCACCAGCGCTTGCTGTTCGCCATCCTTTACCGCAGACCACTTTGCAACGCTCGGTAGTTCGTAGGCGTAACTGTCTGCTTTGATTTTGTAACAAAATTTCAGCCTGGATGCCCATCTTTTGATGGCGATCCGCTCATCCGGTGTGGGAACATCTTTGATATTGGCCAGCTCGAAGTAGACATCCCGGTCGTAAATGCTATCCAGCGTGACCTTGTGTGCAATGCTTTCCAGCTGGCTGTCGCTCTTCAGCTCTAAAAAACATTGACGTGATTGTTGCTTGAGATATTGCCAGGGTGTATGCGCTTGTTCGACTTGAGAGCTGACGCACCCGGACAGGAGCAGCAATCCAATCAGGAAATGCAATTTCGGCATTCCACTCCCCCGTTTCAGAACTTTAATTGGCGAGTCGCCATGATCAAATTCGTAATCGATCCGGTCTCGGAAGCTTCAGCTCAGCGTTGCTTTGCCGGGGTTAGCAAACAGACCGCCTTGACGACGGTTTCCACCATGGTGTCCGGTGCAGACGGCCTGAATTTAATCTCGTCCACTTTGCGTGTGCTCGTGTTGACCAGCTTTTCACCATCGTAAAACCGGCTCGTCTGAATACCCAGCGACGGATGGGAACAATCGACCAGAACGTCATCCTGCCTGTCGTTGAATACATCTCTGGGAGGCGCGGAAAATCTTTGCTGGTCCTTGAAATGGTAGACGAGCACTGCTTTAACGTAATTGTTTTCCTGTTTCACGCTGGACTTGTCCAGCCGCAACTGACCCAGCTTGGTATCCGCAACAACTTGCCAATCCGCCGCCGAGGCCAGAACAGACCAGAGGGAAACAATTACCGCTACCGCCGCGCGTTTGCACATGCCTTGCCTCTTTAAGGTTATCCAAATATCCAATCTTTAGCGATGCGTCGAGTTGAGCTGCTTGGCGATCACGTCGTGATTCAGCCACAGTACGGGTGCAGCCGGATTGGACGACTCATGGAACATCAAGGGGCCGGTTCCTTCCAGCACCAGAGAGCTCAATATGTCCGTTACCAGGGCGTCGCGGCTCTTGTGCATTTTCGTGATCTCTTCCGAAGTCCCTATCATGACATCGGCCAGTTCTGCCGAGTTCGGCATCGGCCATGCTGCAAAATCCCGGAAGCGCTGCATCACCTCGCTGGCATTATAGGCATCGATCTTTTGCAACAGGCTTTCCAATGTATGTCCTTCCTGCAGCACATCGCGACAGGCTTGCCATTGGGTTTCAGCCCAGGCACCGCCCTGTTCCTTTTTCAAGGCCTTGAGCAAGGGGAACAATGAAAGCTCGACGCCGACAAATATGTCGGAAGAATTGGTACGGATCTCGGGACAGTTGTAGACCGTGGCCTTGATACCCTTGGCCCAAGCCGCTTCGGCAATGCTTTCAAGGCGCATTTTGGCCTTGCCCTGGGTGTAATTGGTGTAGGTCTGCCACTGGTATCGGTCGTCGATGAGTATCTCGGTTCCATGGTAACCGTAGGCGGAATAGCGCACTTGCCCGCCGCTCTTTTCCAGTCGTGCGCGAATTGCCGCGCTGCCGTCGATAAGATGCTGGAAAGTATTCGCGGTGACCTCGTCGAAATTCATCAGGATCAGCTTGCCCAGATCGCTGTTGAGCAGGGCGTTGGAGGACAAGAAGCGTTCACCGCGGCCCTTGTAGATACGGTTGGCGATGGCCAGGAACACTTTCACCTTCGGAATGCCGCCCGCCATGGTGTGAGCAAAAAAAGCGTTGCTGCCGTCGGGAATCATCCCGTCCAGCTGCGACATCACTTGCGCCACGGAATCCTTGAAACGTTTCACACCTGCCGCGCGGCATTTTTCGATATGCGCCCAGTCCAGCTTGTCGTCCTGCCAGCTCTTCAGCGTCATATTCGGCCAGCATATCCGTCGGGGTCGGCTCCCCTGCCGGGGCATCCAGGTCAAAGCCCGCCATCAGCGGCACATTGATGATGCGTCCGCCCAGGTTGGCTTCCGCGGTTGCCAGCTCCTCTGCAGTCAGCGCCCGCAGCCCATTGTTCTCATCGCGGCGTCCGACAGTAACGCCGATGATCGTCATGCCCGCCTTGCGCGCCTCGTTGATCAGGCCATTGGCATAGCCGCGACCGAACAGCTCGCCGAACAACACAAAGACATCGCCTTTGCGAAAAATGTT
This sequence comes from uncultured Pseudomonadota bacterium, assembly GCA_963718345.1. GTDB lineage: Bacteria > Pseudomonadota > Gammaproteobacteria > Burkholderiales > Gallionellaceae > Sideroxyarcus. The sequence continues at coordinate 128,066 of CAVQZH010000012.1, forward strand.
GGACTGCGGAACGTTGCGCAAAGGAATGGGTGCTTTCATGAAATTTGGACTCCGATTTAATAAATGTTACAAAACAACAGTGTTCGGTTGGCTTTCAACAAAGGCGCCATTGTACAGAAGGTAATCGGGGTTGTTTTTATTTCCAAAACTTTTGCGCACGCTGCCCGTTTGACACATCTGGCCAAACTACCTGGAAACGTACCGGACATAAAATTCAGACGTAATCTCAAGGCGTTAACCGAGGCACGCGTACGCCAACTTCAATCCACCTTGTTAGTAAACAGCATCTGGGACGGGCAACATCACCTTGATTGACAGGTCGAGTTCGCCCATGAATTTCTCGACGGCGTCGGTGTAGGCGCCGCTTAAACCGAGCTTCTTGTTGATATCGCCATGCGACAAATCCTCCTGCAGCAGCCGCGATTTCACATCCAGGCCAGTTGCTTTTTCCACATACTCGGTGGCCTGCACACAGGGTTTATCCCGGCGCTGAGTTGAACATACGGCCAGCAATGGCGTTGCCTTGGCGTTCAGCACATGCACCGGTGATGCAGACTTCCACCTGGCCCGATCATTTCCGAAGGCTCTGTCATAGAATTTCATGTGCTTCGATTCCATCACCTTCACCACATCCAGTGCCGCGCTATCAAGCGCCACCGTACCCAGCCAGGGTTTTGCGCCAAGCGCGTAGGCACGAGTTGGATCTGCTGCCAGCAAAGACACGAGATGCGCCCCCGCCGAATGCCCCATCAAAATCAACCGGGAGGCATCCCCGCCCCAATCGGACGCATGTGCCTGCACGTATGCGAGCGCCGTGGCAACATCCCCGGATTGGTCCAATGCATCCAGCGTGGGCAGCATGCGGTAATTCACCGAAACAAAAATGAAACCGCGCGGCCCCCATCTGGCAACCCTTGCCCGCGGTGCTCGATGCGCAGGCAGGTGTCGCGAGCAGCGACTATATGGCACATCGAGTTTCCTCTCTACAAGGACGGTTATCGGTGCGGAACAACTCGCCACATTGCTGGATTCCGTTCGCGAACTCATCGCAATTTTTGAGCCGGACGGGAACATCCAATTTGCAAGCGAGGGTTTTGCCCTGTGTGCTTGGCCATCGCACCGAAGACCTTGTGGGGAACACCGATCGCAGCCTTGCTTCACTCGAACGAGTCAGTGGACTTTCGCAATCGTCTCCGTGAGCTTGCGGGGAGCGGCGGCGCGGCGATAGCCGCCGATGCCGGCTTCGGGGCAAAGACGGCGGCTGGCGCTGGTTTGACGCCGCGGCGAAGGATTGTACGAACTCCCCGCCATCGAAGGTATCGTCGTTACCTTTCGAGACGTCACGGATCTGCAGCGCATGGAAGCCGAACGGCAAGTGATCGCCGAGGTCGTACACGCTCTCAACGAAACGGCGAACCTGGACGAACTTCTCTCGGGCATTCACAAGGCGCTAAAGAAGGTCTTGTACGCCGAAAACTGTTTCGTGGCGCTCCATGCACCAGAAACTGATACTTTTACGTTTCCTTTCTTTGCCGATCAGGTGGACGTCGCTCCTCCTCCGCAAAAGGTCGGCCGCAGTTGCACAGCGTTCGTCTTCCGCACGGGTACCGCGATGTTGATCCCGCAAAGTGAATTGACCGCCTAGCTGGCCAAAGGCGAGGTCGAACTGGTGGGTTCTCCTTCGCCTGCGTGGCTGGGTGTTCCGCTCAAGACGCCAACGGCCACGATCGGGGTGCTTGTTGTTCAGCATTATAAGAACGAGCACGCTTTCGACAAGCGTGATCTGGAATTCGTGAGCTCCGTCGGTGGTCACATTGCCCTGGCCATCGAACGCCGACGCTCCGAGGACGCGCTACGCAAGAACGAGGAGATGTTTCGGCTGCTATTCAGCTACAGCCCGCTTCCAACGTGGGTGCTGGATCGAGACACACTGCGATTCCTGCGAGTGAACGATGCGGCAGTTCGCCAGTACGGATACTCGTACGAGGAATTCGAGGGTATGAGCATCCTGGACCTTCGCCCCGAAGAAAAGGACAAGGATCTCGAACCTTTCCGGCAATGGAGCGGCCAAGGGCGCTACGACGGCAATTGGAAGCACCGCAAAAAAGACGGCAAGCTCATGGAAGTGGAAATCATCGCCCACGAATTGGATTATGCAGGGCGGCGTGTCCGCTTGGTGGTGGCACAAGACATCACGGAGCGGCGTCTGCTCGAACAGCAGTTTCGCCAGGCGCAAAAAATGGAAGCCGTAGGGCGCTTGGCCGCCTCCAGCGGCGTTCCAGGATCGGTAATGGCTATGAAATGCTTCCCAGGCTCCGCCAGCCCCGCATCCTTCGCGACCTGCTCGAAGTAGTGGTAGAACGCGAGCGGCTCGGCGGTAGTCCCGGACTTGCTGGAAACGATAAATAATGTTCGTGCCGGGTCGATCCGCTGTGTAAGGTCTCGCACCGCATCGGGGTAGGTCGAATCCAGGATCTCGAGTTGCGGGTAGCCTTCCCGGTGACCGAAAGTGTGCGCCAGCACGTCAGGGCAGAGCGAGCTGCCTCCCATCCCCAACACCACCGCGTGCGTCATCCCCTCCGCCCGGATTTCCTCGGCGAAGCCCTCGAGGTCCCCCACCTGTTCCTGCATCTGCTCGACGATGTTCAACCAGCCGAGCGCGCTCTGTATCTCTTCCTGCTCGGTCTTGTCGTCGGTCCATAAAGAACCGTCCTTCTCCCAAAGCCGGCGAACAATCTCCTGCTCCCGCAGCTCCTCGAGCTTCTTTTCAACCGGGGCCTCGTACTCACCCAGCGTCTCCGACTCACCCCGCTGGAGCCTCATCATGATCGCGGTCCGTTCGGAGTCGATGCACTCGATGAGCTCGTCGAAAGACTCGGCGAACAATCGCACGCCGTCAACCTGAAGGTCCTGAGTGACCTTCTGCAAGTCGATCCCCTCAGTCCGCAGCTCTTCCCACACCCGGTGCGCCCCATCCAGATTCTGCGTCAACGTCGGACTGATCACCCCGTGGTCTTTAAAGGCGTTCATCGTCGACTGTGGCATGGTGTTGACGGTGTCGGGCCCGATCAGCTCTTCGACGTACAAGACGTCCCTGTACGCCGGATTCTTGGAGCTCGTGCTTGCCCACAAAGGCCTCTGCACCATCGCACCGGCGTTGCCGAGCTTCGTCCACCGATCGGTGGTGAAGATCTCTCGGAATCGCTCGTACGCGATCTTGGCATTGGCGACCGCCGCCTTCCCCAGAAGGCCCTCGAGCCGGCGCTTGTCGGTCTCGTCGGTCGCTGCGTCGATCTTCTCCTGAAGTAGTTTGTCCACCGCCGTGTCGACGCGGCTGACGAAGAAAGACGCTACCGAAGCGATGTAATCCACGGGTTGGCCGGCCTCGATTCGCCGCTCGAGCCCTCGAATGTACCGGTCCGCCACCTCGCCATAGTTGTCCACATTGAACAGCAGCGTGATGTTGACGTTAATTCCCTCGGAAATAAGCTGCTCGATCGCCGGCAACACCTGGCCTGCGTGCCTGGAATCTTGATCATGACGTTCGGTCGGTCGACCAGCTTCCACAAATGCCGTGCCTCGTCAAGGCTCTGCGCAGTATCATTTGCTGCACCCGGAGACACTTCTATGGAGACGTACCCGTCATACCGATGCAGCCTGTCATAGATGGGGCGAAGCACGTCACACGCCTCGCGAATGTCGTCCGTCGAGATTATCTGAAAGATCTCGAGCGGCTCTTTTCCCTGTTCCACGAGGTCGCGAACCTGTACGTCGTAATCGGTACTCCCTGCTATGGCCTTGCCGAATATCGTCGGATTCGACGTCATCCCTCGAAGGCCATCCTCGTCCACCATGCGCTGCAGCTCGCCCGACTGCACCAGCTTTCTCCTGATGTAGTCGAGCCACACGCTGGTCCCGGCCTCGTCTAGTGTTATCAATCTGCTCTGCTCGGCCACTACTACCTCCCGTCCCTTTCGGAATGCGGCTTCTCACTCAGTCTACGCCGTGCCATTCACGAATCGTGCCTCTGACGGAGGACGGCTATGGACCCTGAATCGCCTGCCCGAGGTACCGTTGGCTCGGTATTGAAGCGCTTCATGGACTTCCACCGTTTGAGCGTTGAAGAGGTTGCCGCGGAGTCCGGGATCAGCCTGAGGTCGATGACGCGCCTCCGCGCGCTCGCTACGACGGCCTACAAACCCCGATCCGCGACCCTTCGCCGTGTCGCCGATGCGCTCGGTGCGCTCACCCAGGTAGATAGCGAGGAGATATACGCCGACCTGATGAGGGCTTCGGGTCAGGAAGCCCGCCTTGCTCAGGGCGATTTGGGGATTCGTGGCGCCGCCGAGCTCGTCAGCTACTACCAGCGAATGAGCTCCGTTGGCCGCCACATACTCCTCGAGCAGGCCCGTCTTCTCGCCCACGAGCTTCCGGCGGAATCGTAGCTTCCGTTCGCTCCTGCCCCGTCGTAGTCCTTAATCGGACTTTAACTTTCGGTATCTAAAATCGAGGGCGGCCGTCCGAGCCGCACTAACTCAGGAGGTTTCGAGGAATGAGATTTTCGCTTTCAAAACCACACCCAGTCCCACCACCGAAGCCGGCGAAATTCGGGCGCTTTGCTAAGCGGCCCGGCATAACCAGGCCCTTCGAGGCCACGGGAGTCGTGGTCCAGGGTTCGCGCTTCTTTGGCCCCACCGTTCATGCTCCGCAGGCCCTGGCTCCGGTCGCTATAGCGGCCCTCGCTCTCGGTGCGGGAGCAATCGGAGCCCTCGCCATCGGCCGCCTGTCCGTGGGAAAAGCGTCCTTTAAGGACGTGTACATCAAGCGCCTCGAAGTAGACGATCTCAAAGTCAATCGACGTCTGGACGGAACGGGCAATTAGGCCGAAGCTACCCTGCTGTATAGATTCGGGGCCGCTGAGAACGCGCGAGCCGGAAACCATCCCGGCGAGCTTGCGCTGCCCAGATTTCGACCGCCCGATGAGGCTGCCGGGTGCCGGCTGACGGACCAAGGATTCGTTCGTCTCGTCGCCGTAGGAGCAACACGGCAAATCGTCCCATTGCCCTTGCCGTGGCTCTTGCGCTCGGGTTGGGTGTGTTGTTGATCGTCGGGAGCGTGGTATTCCCGAACGTCCGGCATGCCGCTAAACCTCCAGCCAAGCATCCCAGCTCGGCCGGCCCGATCAAGCACATCGTGATACTTATCCGCGAGAACCGGTCTTTCGACAACCTGTTCGGTCTGTTCCCCGGCGCCGACGGTGCCACGAGGGGCCGAACCGCAGGCGGAAACTTTGTGCGTCTACGCACTGCGGCCGACCACACCCTGCTGGACATCGCCCATTCGGGCGCTGCTACTCAGACCGCCATCGATAACGGCCGCATGAACGGTTTTACTCAGCTGCCGGGAGCCATCCAGGACGGCCATAACGAGTCGCTAACCGAGTACCATCGCTCTCAAATTCCCAATTATTGGCGCTACGCTCGGGATTTCACTCTGGACGATCACTTCTTCTCCACCATCGCCGGGGCTAGTCTTCCGAACCACTTGGTCACCGTAGCCGGGACCAGCATGAACACCGACAACAATCCCATTCTCAATGCCCCCAACAGCTGGGGCTGCGACTCCGGAAAGAATACCCTCGTCGATGCCGTTCATCCTCTGACCGGGCGCCACTACTTCACCAAACCCTGCTTCAACAACAAAACGTTGGTCGATGAGCTTCAGGCGGCGCACATCAGCTGGAAATACTACGCCCCGCCCCGCTACCACTCGGGCTATATCTGGTCCACACTCGACTCCATTCGCCACATCCGGTATTCGAGTCTCTGGTCCGCAGGACGTCGTGTCCGATAAGCTGTTCACGCGAGATGTCGCGGCCGGAACGTTGCCAACGGTCAGCTGGCTCGTCACCTCGGAGCAGAAAAGCGACCATCCTCCCTTCAGCGTCTGCGTGGGCGAGAACTGGGTGGTCCACGAGCTGAATTCGCTGATGCGCAGTCCCGCCTGGAAGAGCACTGTCGTGTTTATGAGCTGGGATGACTTTGGTGGCTTCTACGATCACGTTCCACCTCCGCGACTCAACGCTATTGCCCTGGGTCCTCGGGTACCGTCTATCGTCATATCCCCGTACGCCCGCCGCCACTTCGTAGATCACCGGCGGTATGACTTTGCCTCTATCCTGCGCTACATCGAGGTAACCTACCATCTTCGCCCGCTCGCGTACTATGACACGCACGCCGCCAACATCGGACGCGACCTGAATTTTCGCCAGAAACCTTCTCGTCCGCTGCTCCTCAAACAGCAGGCCTGTCCGCGGGGCGCCTACTCGTCTGTCAGAGGCTTCTTGGGGACTATTGTCAGTAAGACTTTGGTAGGCAAACAACTATCAATCCTCGTGAAACTTCGTTCGACGTCCGCTCCGGCCCGGTTTGTGCTGCGACGCCGCACGGTCCTGCAGGCCAAGAACCACTCGAGAGTCTCGCTGGCGGCCTTGATTCCCGGTGACCCGGTCCTGGCCATAGGGCAACCAACGCCTGACCGGGCTCTCCAGTACGAAACCTTTCGCATCGTCGATCGCAACCTGGTACCGGTGTACGAGCGCGCCATCGTCCAGAGCGTCGATCCCACCAACAGCCAGCTCGTCATCCAGCGCGCCGACGGGGCTATCCAGCTCGTCGACGTGTCGCCCAATACAAGAATATTAGAGGCCTTCAATGGCCGGTCCTACCGTCAGGGTTCTCTGGCTGACCTGCAGCCTGGCGCCCAGCTCTCGCTCGCGGGCCTCCTCCACCGTGGCACCTCGACCGTGTCGCCGGTTCACACGATACGGATCCGTGCCTTCTCCTACGTACTGCCGTGATGAAGCCCCCGACTATGCACCTGACCTATCCAGCCGAACTCGAACACTCGCACGGAGCTGCCACTTGAAACTGATAGACAAGACCTACCGATTCCGCAAGCCGGTACTGCCCCTACTGGCTGTGATGTTGATTGCGTTCGGGCTTTCCCTCGTTTACTCCCCCGGCGCTTCCGGCAAGGGTGACGTCGTTGGCCCACAGAACATCACGGCCGCTACTCTCCATAACACCGGCTCTTACCAAGCGAATCTGGTGAAAATGAAGCCCCTCTGTGTTCGCCGGGCCAGGTGCCCGATTAAACACATCGTGTTCATCATCAAGGAAAATCATTCCTACGACAACATGTTCGCCCGCTTTCCGGGAGCGGACGGCACTAAGTATGCCTACGCCGGAACAAAGCGTGTTCCTTTGCGAGTGACCCCCGATCACATTCCGTACGACATTGCGCACGGCGGGGGCGCGGCCCAAACTGCCGTAAACCGCGGGCGGATGAACCAGTTCTACTTGCTCAATGGAGCCATCCAATTTGGCCGTGACTATGCCGACTCCGCTTATACCCAGAAGGAAATCCCGAACTACTGGAAGTACGCTAAGACCTACACACTCGCGGACCACTTCTTTGCCACGATCATGGGTCCGAGCTTCCCCAACCACCTGATCACCATTGCCGGGCAGTCGGGCTACAGCGTAGACAACCCACACGGTCAGAGCGTTCGATCGTGGGGCTGTGACGCCGGTCCCAACGCCCTCGTGACGACGATTGCCCCGAACGGGACGACCACTCACGTGAAGCCGTGCTACAACTTCGCCACTCTGGGCGACGAGGCCGATCGGGCTCACGTCCCCTGGCGTTATTACGCCGCGCCTTTCGGAAATTCGGCTATGTGTGGGCGGCGTACGACGCTATCAAGCACATCCGCTATGGACGCGACTGGAAGTGGAGTGACATCTCGGACCAAAACTTCACTAGGGACGTCTCGCGAGGCAAGCTGGCTGCGTTGACGTGGATCACGACGAATCTACAGACCAGCGAGCATCCGCCGACCAGCATGTGCGACGGTGAAAACTGGTCCGTCGAGCAGATCAACGCTATCGAGAAGAGCAAATTCTGGAAGTCGACCGCGATTGTGTTGACCTGGGACGACTTTGGCGGATTCTACGATCATGTTCCTCCCCCCGTCATCAACAACATCGCCTTCGGCCCGCGTGTCCCTACGATCGTGATATCTCCCTTCGCGCGCCTCCACACTGTGGATCATAACGTCTACGACTTTGGCTCTATGTTGAAGTTCGCCGAGGACGCCAGGCCCGACAAGCTTGGGAAGCGTTAATGGCCAGGGTTGACGAACATCCCATTCCCGGCCTGGCCGCGAACTTCTCGCGTGATGAGCTGTATGAACGCGATTGACACCAACATCTTCGCGTACACATTTGACACTGCCGCACCGATCAAACAGGAAGCAGCGAAAGGATTGCTCGGCCGCTTGGTATTGAAGCCGGGCGAGACGGTGATGCTATGGCAGGTGGCGGTCGAGTTTCTCGCGTGCTTGTGGAAGGCCGAGGCGCGGGGCCAGTTGACCACCGACGAGGTGAAGCACAGTTTTCACAACGTGCTACAACTCTTTACGCTCAAACTGCCCAGCCCGACGATTTTCGAGCACGGATTTGCTCTCCGCGATCAGTACTCGGCTCCTCCCACTGGGACAGTTTGCTCGTTGCCGCCTGCCTTGAGGTCGGCGCGACGCGACTCTATAGCGAAGACATGCAACACGGCGCGAACTACGACGGCTTGGAGATTATCAATCCGTTTTTGTGAGTGACAAGGAACGTATTTCGAAACGCGAAGAGAACAATCAGCGTGAACGGAACCCACCAGACCAAATCGTTGGTGATGCAGGTCGCCGCGAATTCATGGGCAACGTCCCTTGGCGCGACTGCATAGGCCACGCCGAGCGGGCCGAGTATTTTGCCCAATAAGCCGACGAGTACGATGGGCCAGTGCTGCCGCGGGTTGCCGCGGCAATCAGGTAGCCGATTCCGTAGACGCCGATGATCATACCGATGGCTTGCCAAATCTGCGGGTAGTTGATGGGCGGCATGCGCGGCAAGCTGGAACATGGCCGCCGGAAAGAGAATGACCCATGTGCCCCACGCCAGATTGTAGACGCCGGCCAGAATCAAGACCACGGACATCCATGCCGGAGCTAGAATTCGTCGCCGTTGAAGTTGGATCAAATTGGGTTGGCTCAACGCGCGACTCATCGGACCAATCAGGGTCGCCGAACCATCGCTCAGCGGCGCGTCGGCGCCTGAGTCGCACGACGGCCAGGGCGTCTTGGATCCCGGATATCAGCACCAGGGCCGCCATCACGGCCATCAACGCCCGTATCCAGTCCGGGCACGGCCGCCGGCATATACGCGCAGCGAAGTGGGCTGGTCGAGACTGGAGTAAAGCAGCGGGGCGAGCATGAAGATCAATCCGCCGAAGACCATCGCCATGACCATGTGCAAGACATATTCGCCGCTCGGCAGTCCGCCCAGCGCCCGGCGGCTGTTGGATTCCAGAGAGAAATCCCAGATGGATATCGCTATATCAAAGCCCAACAAACCCAGCAGCAACAGCGCGAAGAGGCCGTGCAACTGGAAGTTCGGGACGAGCACGAATAGCGCCGCGTAGGTCGGCCCTCGCCAGGCGTGGGTCACAAGTTCGGCCGCCGAATCGCGGTGCGAGCGGATGCCGTGCGCGATCGTGTGGTAAATCGCAATGTCCGCTGCACCGAGCAGCCCGAGCACGAGAAGCGTCCATGTGGCCGATTCCATATCAGGCGTCTCCCGTTGGGGTCGATGATTGCGCAGCGCGAAGCAGAGTCCCGTCGGCGTGCCAGACGCTTCAAGGCCGCCGCACGGTGTCGAAAGGCGTCGTGTACCATCGGCCGCAATGATCAGCTTCGTCGCCATTTCGCCGCCCAGCCACGACGGAAAGTATACCTCCAGGAGATCGCGAATCCGCGTGCCGCTGCCGTCGTCTTCGAACTGATGCAAGTGGAGGAACGTCTTGAAGGGGCCATGAATCAACTGGTCGGTGAACCGATGCGGCGGCTGGAAGTTCGTCGTGACGAAAGCCGAGGACCAGCGGAAGGAATCCTGCCATCGTGATTTCGATCCATGTCTCCGCTCCGACATGTACGCAGCCGACATGTTTCAGGACGCGAACGTTCGACCACCCGGCGTGAAGCAGCAAGATATTGGCCGGATTCTGATAGAAGCGAAAGACGATATCCGGGCGGAGAGGAACCTCGGTTTGGAAAGCAAAGTACATGGCGTTAGCCCGCTGCTAGGATTTGCAGAAGATGCGTCATTATAACGGGCTGGCGCGCACGTGTAATCGAGCGGCGGCGTACGCGGTATTCTGATCCAACCTCCACCCGCCTTGACACTTTGCCCTTCGCGCCAACGCCCACTCGCCGGCGTGCCTCTGCCCTCCACCGTCCCCTTGCGCTGCTCGTCGCCGCCTCGCAACGCGGCCGCGATGGACTTCGTAAAACTCTCGCCCGACAAGAAGGGATTCGTCCTCGATCCGTCGGGCGAGCGCTATGTTCCCTGGGGCCACAACTACGGATCGGTGGATATCATGGAACGGCTGGCCAAGGACCCGGCCCGCGTCGAGCGCGATTTCGCCGAGATGAAGGCCGCGGGGACGCACCGTCGCGCGGGTGCATCCGGAGATGCCGGCCTTTCTTCGCGGCCCGGACAAGGTGGACCCCGCGGCACTGGAGCGACTCGCGCGCTTGCTACAAGATCGCCGAGAAGTCGGGCATCTATCTCCACATCACCGGGCTGGCCTGCTACAAGATCAAGGACCGCATGGCATGGTACGACAAGCTCGACGACGAAGCCCGCTGGAAGGTCCAGGAGTTTTTCTGGTCTACAATCGCCAAGACCTGCGCCAAGAGCCCGGCCGTATTCTGCTACGACCTGGTCAACGAGCCGGCCGCCACGGCAAAGCGCGCGGATGGCTGGTATGTCGGCCGGATGGGCGATGTCGAGTTCTGCCAGCGCTTCACGCTCGACCAGCCGAAGCGCTCGGGCGACGACATCTTCCGCGATGTGGACCAACCGCATGGTCGCCGCGATCCGCAAGCACGATCCGCAAGCGCTTGATCACGCTCGGCATGTTGCCCTTCCCCGGCGCGTACAAGACGGCGGCGGAGCAGTTGGACTTCGTCTCGCCGCATCTTTATCCCAAAACCAAGAAGGTGGACGCGGAACTCGCCCTGCTCAAGCAGTTCGACTTCGGCAAGCCGATCGTCATCGGCGAAACGTTTCCCTTAAGCTGCGGCGCGGACGACGAGCGCGACTTTCTCCTCAAAAGCCGCGCGCTGGCGCAAGGCTGGATCGGTCACTGGCCGGACGAATCACCCGCGCGATTGCGGGAAGCTCAAGAAGCAAGGCAAGATCAGCCTTGAGCAAAGCATCTGGCTTTCGTGGGTCGAGTTGTCTCGCGAAGTCGGGCCGGAGATGAAGAAGTGGATACTGGAGTCTCGGGCATAGCGGTGCGGCGTGGGTTGCCAGATTCCAGAAGGCAATCAGGCTATAATTGTTGTACCCGATGGATTACAATAAGCTGTGGTTGCCAAGTAGTTGCATAGGCAGAAAGGCACTCTGGTCATCATGAATAACGAAGGGTTGCTTGATCACGTTCGCAGCTTGCCGAACGACCAGCTTGAGGAATTCGCCGTCGAGGTCTTGCGTCTCACGGCTCGCGTCGTCGCCCGTCGCTGTCAAAGCTCGGAGACCGAGGCGTTAAAGGAAATTAATCGCGCCGTTGCCTTTCGAAAAGGTGGCGCGGTATCGGGAACTCGTCGGAAAGCGCGATGCGAGAAATTTGGAGGCCGACGAACAACGCGAACTATGCGCTGAGTGACTGGCTGGAGGATCGCAACGCCGAAGCGAGCCACGTTGCCGATCTTATTGCGCGGCGTCTTCGCTCGGCGAATTGATGGACCAATTAGGCTTGGAACACCTGGTAGCTTCATCGTGACGGCCATTAGCCAAGCCACGAAAGACTGGTTCGGCGGCGCGGACGGCTGCTGTGAGTATTGTCCAGGTGCCCGGAGGCTTTTGCTCCTCAGCCGCACTCCATCAATCACATTCGCCCGCGCGAGACAGCGTGGCGGAGCGACGATCCGTGCCAATCTCTGCCCGCTGGGCATTCCACGCCAGTGCAACAATGACGAATCATGTCGGACTGAGGCCGTAGCTAGGAATTGCCCGTCAGGGTGTATTGAGAGGGCCTTTGCTTTCGACCGCGGCGAAATGAGCACGGGAGATCGTTTTGGGGAGCAAAGATACAGTGAGATGTGTTCCGTGGATCCGCTGTGGGATTGAAAGCGGGATCGTCGCCGGCTGCAGTCTGAACCACGAAGCGGCATCGTGAATCTGGCGAATTCCTCGGTTGTGGTTCGAGCACCCCAAAATGATCAGTGTTGTTCAGTTTTGTTCATTCAATTACGCCGCCCGGCGGTCCGAGCCGGGAATCTTCTTCGCCCTTGAGCTGATAGACGTAGGCCAGCACTTCGGCCACGGCCGCGAAGCGTGCCTGCGGGATCGGCTGGTTGATCTCGACCTCGCGATAGAGCGCCTGGGCCAGCGGCTTGCGCTCCAGGATCGGCACGCCGTGCTCCAGGGCCAGCTTGCGGATCCGCGCGGCGATCACGCCGGCGCCCTTGGCCACGACGATCGGCGCGGCCATCTTCTCCGTGTCGTACTGGATGGCGATGGCCAGCTCGGTGGGGTTGGTGATCACGGCGTCGGCCTTGGGCACGGCCGAGGAGATGCGGTGCATGGCCAATTGCCGCTGCACCTGCTTCCGCCGCGCGACCATCTGCGGGTTGGCCTCCAGGTTCTTCAGTTCCTCGCGGACCTCCTGCGTCGTCATCCGCAGGTCGCGCTCGTGCTTCCACCACTGGAAGCCGTAGTCCAAGACGGCCAGCACCAGCAGGGCGAAGGCGATCTTCAGGCTCGTCCAGATGAGGATCTGCGCGAGGAAGCCGGCGATCTCCGGCGTCGTCATGCCGGTCAGGCCCAGGATCTTTTCCCGCTGGCCGTAGAGACTGACGTAGGCCACGCCGCCCACCAGCGCCATCTTCAACAGGCCCATCACCAGCCGCACGAGGTTGGCCAGCGAGAAGAGCCGGGCGAAGCCTTGCAGCGGATCGAGCCGCGTGATGTCGGGCGCCAGCTTCTCCGGCAGGAAGAGGAAGCCGACTTGGAACAGGTTGGCCGCCGACCGCGATCGAGCAGCAAGAGGCCGAACATCGGCAGCAGGCAGCCGCCAAGCGCATAGACGAGACGCCAGCCGTGGGCGACGACGAACTGCGGATCGGCCGAGAGCCAGGCCTCGCCGCCAAGCTGCTCGTCGGCGTAGCGCTGCAGCATGTCGACGATCGGCATGCCCAGCCAGAGCAGCGCGGCCAGGCCGACCAGCAGCAGCGCAGGCGGAGGCCAGGTCCTGGCTCTTGGCCACCTGCCCTTCCTCGCGGGCCTGTTGCCGGCGGTGCGGCGTGGCGTCCTGCGTTTTGTCGCCGTCGGTTTCGGCCATGCGAAAGTACTTAGTGACTTAGTAGCTTAGTACTTAGTAAGAGGCACGTTGAGCCTACGATCTAAGTTCTAAGTGCTAAGCATCTAAGCAGCTTGCTATTGCGATGGATGCCGGAATCTTCAGCGTCTTGAAACAGCGTTTCGAGCGTCGGCGCGATCTGGTCCTGGAAGACCGAGCATCGCCGCGCCCACGGCGAAGGAAAACACGGCAAAGGTCAACATGGCGTTCAGGCCGAAGCCGACGACCATCACGTTCAACTGCGGCAGCGTGCGGCTGATCAGGCCCAGCACCAGCGTGGCCAGCAGCACGGCCGCGACCACCGGCGCTCCGGCGCGAATGCCCACGTGAAAGCTCTGCGTCATCAGCACCACGAACATATCGACCAGCGACTTCGAGCGGCTCCGGCGTCGAGCCGGCCGGACCGAGAAACGCCGCCACGCAGCCGCCGGGCGGAATGGCGCGGAACGTGTCCAGCAGTCCGCCCATCAAGCATGCGATGCCCGCCGATGATCACGAACACCGCCGCGCTCAGCAGGCCGAGGAGTTGCGAGAACAGCGGCACGTTGGCCGAGGTCGTGGGATCGAAGACTTCGGCAGAGCGACAGTCCGCCGACGCGGCTCATCATGTCGCCGGCCATCTGCATGCCGCCGATCATGATCGTGATGCCCATGCCCAGCACCAGGCCGATCGATCAGTTCCGCCGCGATGATCACGACGTAGACCAGCACGCCGCCGGGATAGGGCAGCGCGACGGACCATTGGCTCGGCATGATCAGCACGGCCAGGGCCAGCGAGACGAGTGCCCGGACCGTCATCGGGGCCTCCTTCGCGCCCATGACCGGCGTGGCCATCAGCAGGCCGCTGATCCGCGTGAGGACGAGCGTGAAGACGAGGAAGCGGTCGACGTTGAGGAGGGCCAGCGAGCATGGTGGTTGGCGACTTGGCGCAGCGGCTTGCAAGCAACCTCCCTTCGGAATCCCCGGATCCCGAATCAGCTCCGTCGTGTAGTGCATCATCTGGCTCAGCAGCCAGGGCAGGGTGAAGCTCAGCACGAGGACCATGATCACGATCTTGGGCACGAAGGCCACGGTCTGTTCCTGGATCTGCGTCACCGCCTGGAGCAGGCCGATGACCAGGCCCACGACCATGCCCGCCAGGAGCACCGGCGCGGAGATCAAGAGGCTGATCCAGATGGCCTCGCGGCCGAGGCCGATGGCCAGTTCGGTGAGGGAGTCGGGGGACATGGGAGAGGACTAGGGATGAGCGGATGAGTGGATGAGCGATGAGACTGAGCGATGTGATGAGTTGTCTGGTCACTATCATCTGCTCATGCTCTGACTTCCGCTCAATGCACGGCCTGAAAACTCTGCATCAACATGCCGACGACCAGGTGCCAGCCGTCGACCAGCACGAACAGCAGGATCTTGAACGGCAGCGAGACCAGCACCGGCGGCAGCATCAGCATGCCCATCGAGACCATCACGCTGGCGATCACCATGTCGAGAATCAGAAACGGCAGGTAGATCTGGAAGCCGATCAGGAACGCGGTCTTCAGTTCGCTGAGCATGTAGGCCGGCAGCAGCACCGTCAGCGGCACGTCGTCGTACTTCGTCGGGGCCGGCTCGCTGGACGAGTACTTCCAGAACAGCAACACGTCGTCGGTGTTGCCGGTGCGCTCGATCTGCGCGCTCATGAACTGGCGGACCGGCGCCGCGCCGCGCGTCCAGGCCTGCGTCCAGCCGATCTGGTGGTTCGTGTAGGGCACGATCGACTGCGTCGTAGACCTGCTTCCAACTCGGGCGCCATGATCACCAGCGTGATGAACATCGCCAGCGAGGTGATGACCTGGTTGGGCGGAAGCTGCTGCGTGCCCAGCGCCTGCCGCAACAGGCTCAGCACGACGACGACGCGCACGAAGCAGGTGGTCATCAGCAGGATGGCCGGCGCCAGGCTGAGCACGGTCAGCAGCAGCATCACCTGGATCGTCGAGCTGAGCCCCTCGGGGCTGGTCCACTTTTCCGGGCCGCCGCTGAGGTCCTGCGGCACGTTCAGCGCCAGCGGCTTGCTGGCCGGCGTCGTCGGCACGGGCGGCGCGCGGGCCAGCGTGCCGAGAAGCACGAACGCCAATGCCAGCAGCAGCACTCGGCCAGCGACAGCGCGTCGCACGCTGCGCTCGGCTCGCGCAGATCTGAGATTTGAGATTTGAGATCGAGATCTGAGATCTGCAATCTGCGACTTCGCATCCTCACGCATGTTCTTTCTCCCAGCGATATCGCTTGCTGCGGCGCGGCCGCCGAGTTCGAGGCTGCTCGGCCTCGGCGCGCTGTCCGGCTCCGCGGCCAACTGCTGGAAGACCTGGCGGAAGGCGGTGGTGGAGCTCTTCGGGTTGCCCTGCTGGCAGATGCCGGCGATGCGATCGACCTCCAGCGGATCGGTCACTTCGGTGAGGGTTTCGGTGCCCGTGCGGCGTGATCGAGACCAGCAGCAGCTTGCTGCCGCAGCGAAGCAGTTGCACCTGCTGCCGGGCGCCCAGCGGCGCGCGGCCGAGGATTTCGAAGACCTCCTTGGGCAATACCAGCGACCCGCGGGGCGCGGCCTTGCGCATCGCCCAGGCGATCGACGAGGAACAGCCCCAGCACGATCGACAGGCTGCCGCCGACGGTGATCATGGCGCTCAGCGGCGAGGTCTTGCCGTGCGGCTTTGTCGGCGTGGCCGCCCAGCGCAAGCGACGGCGCGGACGTCGGCCGGCGACTGGCGAAGTGGCGTGGATGTGCCGGCGCGGCCGACCGGCAAAGCTTGGCGGGAGCGGATAGGCTTCGGCGTGCGGCTTGCCGGCGCGGCGAGTGCGGCCGTCGTCACTACGCCGGCGCGGGCGACGGACGCAGTACATTCGTCGATTCCGCGACGACTGTCCGCGGTGCGTCTGTCTCGCACTGGCGACTGGCTGCGTGCGCAGGCTGCACGCGGCGCGACTTCCGCGCGGCTGCGCGCAGGCGGATCGGCTGTTGCACGGCATCGGACGCCGGCTCCGCGGCATGGCGGTCGCAGGCGGCAATGCCCTCGTTCGCATCGGCGCGGCCCGCCGGCCGGATCGGATGCAACTCCGCGACGCCGGCCACGGCGGCCCGGCGCTGTCGGCGGTGCCGTGACGCGTGGATCCGTCGCATGCCAATCGGCACGGGCGGCTGAGCGCGTCCGGCGCGGACGTCGTCGGCCCACCACGGCGCGGCGTCGCGATCGGCCGCATCGGTCGTCGTAGTCGATCGACGGGCGAGGCCGCGACCGCCGCGGTCAAACAGGTCCCAATGATTGCGAGCAGAGAAGGCATCCTTGCGCTTCCTTCCTTTCAGGTCAAGACGTTCGCTCCCACGATCAGTTCGGCCACGCGAACGCAGAAATTGTCGTTGAGCACCAGCACTTCGCCGCGGGCGATGAGGCGGCCGTTGACGTAGATGTCGACCGGATCGCCGGCCATCTTGTCCAGCGGCACGACCGAGCCCTTGCGGAGCTTGAGCACGTCTTCCAGGTACATGTGCGTGCGGCCCAATTCGATCTTCAGGTCGAGCTCCACGTCGCGGATCAGGTCGAGCGTGGCGGCTTCGGTCGACGGTGCCGCGGGCGAGAACTCCTGCAAGCGATAGGACGAGACGCCCGCGGGCACGTCGCCCGAGTTGGCCCGAGTTCACCGACTCCAGGGCCTTTTCGGCCTGCGAAAGCAGATATTCGATGTCTTGCGTGGCGATGTCGGGCTCCTGCGCATGGCAGCGGGGCGGATTTTACGGCTGTACCTTATAATACAACAGGCTGCATATACTTGAGTAGACGTAATCCCTCAAGGCGTAATGCCTCAGGAAAGAGCGCCTTATAAATCGAACAATTCGGAGATTTTACATCACTTCTTCCCGTCATGCGATAGGTAAGAAGAGGACAACCACCACTACACCAGTAACGCCAATCGCACTCACGGCAACCCGCTTTCTCTTCGACCGCCACAGCCGTGACACCCCGTTGATTCTCCCGGATCACCCGTAGCGGATTCTCCACATCAATCGTCGTGACCGTAGCAGTAATGTCAGCATGACACTTCGCAACCCCACCATGCTGGTCAATCGCGAGATAATTTCGTCCCACACCGCATGTATAGCGATGAGGAGTCGATGTCCTAGCTTTGTCCACCAGCCCACTAAGCAATGAGCGACGGGGTAGGTGCTCTTCAATATAAGCAAAAGCAGCACGCATACCCGTAATCATCTGCTCATTGCCGAATTGCAAGTCAGACAGATGGGTCGAACACTCATTATCCCGATAGTAGCTCAATCCAAAGGGAGATCACGTTGAAGAATGTAACTGAGCAGATCGGGCAACTTGGGCAGATTGCGTTGAGTTACCGTAACATTAATGTAAGGAGTAAGCCCATACTCCAGCAACCGCATAATCGTGCGGTCAACAAAAGTAAACGAACCCTGTCCATTGACAAACGGGCGCTGTTGATCGTGCTGTTCACCAATACCATCCAGCGATATCATAAGACTAATCTGACGCTGCTTTCAGTTGGTTGATATAGCGAACAGGTAGAGCCGCCCCGTTGCTCAACAAACTGGCGGATAGGCTCAGTCCAAACTTTTGGCACTGTTGGAGCGCGTAATCATGGGTCGCGATCACCTGGGGAAAACGCAAAGTGGCTTCACCACCCGCGTAAGTGAGATGAAGCCCCTGATAATGATAGCTCGTCGCTGAACGTATGAGAGCGTCGACCGCGCGTTTCGAGGTATCATCGGTCATATGCTCTGAATTCTTCTGTACGTAACAATAATCACAATGCAAATTACAGGCATTGGTGACATGGAGCCAAGCAGCCAACGATTGTGGTTGCCCCTGCTCAAAGAGAGATGGAGGCTCGTCGAGGTCACGCAAAAAGCCCATACGTGTGAAGATGGCAACCGCCTGAGCTACTCGTACAGGATTCTCAAACGGGCCATTCATCACATCCTGGAGCGTTCTAGGCAGAGCGAAAGCATGTCAGCAGCATATACAGATCGGCATCGATCACTGCCACAGCGCCAGCACCAGTCGGATTGCATACGAGCCAGAGTGCCTCACTGCATCGCTGAATGTGCAGAACGTCTACACATATAAACGTGTGTATGTGTAGATGTTGTACATCTTCTTCTGAAGGAATGGAGAAGGTGAGGATATTGTTGTCTGTAGGAACATAGTCATTACCATCACGTGGACAATCATTCGGTGAATACTTCCCAGTCAAAGTATACACAGAGCTTTGGGCTAATAGGGTTGTGTCGAGCCAAATATTCATTGGGTACTCCCTGCGGAGATAGCGCTACCCTGCATTCCATTCACTATTTATGAGTGAGAATGTAGCAGGCAAAATGAAACGAGTACATTATCACATCGGGAAGAGACACAATGGCGACATTGCCAGAGCAGCGCTACATCATTGCTCGCATGGGAATGTGCGTTCGATCTCCTTTCACAGGCTATTTTAGCACAAAAACCATTTACAATACCATCAGATCATCTATTTCCTTAAATGCGTCTACAAACTCGGGATAGTCCTCTTCTAACTGATGAGAATGCCAATAGTCTAACATCTCTTGAGTAACAACAGGCAAAACATCTTTTGGGACACCCATCAAGGCATCTGTAGAATGGCGCACAGCAATACTAAACTCGATGGTATTGTAGAGAGCCATATGGTGACAATACAGCACAAAATGCTGAAAAGCTGTCGTTGTACGTCATGTAATTTTTGTAATAATACTCACCACGCGTTTTCTCAATCCAGCCAAGCAGAGATGGGTAGTGTTCTCTGGTGGCAATCTCTTCTGCGTCTTGTAAATACTGAAAGACGCGCTCTGGCTGATCCAAAGACAGGTAAGAATTGGCGAGATCAATCAGACTTTCGGTCAACTGGTAATAAGCGGGGACCTGACGAGCGATAGCAATGGCTTGCTCAAACAAAGGGAGCGATTCTTGCCAGTCATGCTCTAGTGCTTTTATGCGGCCCTGCTTATTAATACTGAGAATGTATTGTTCTGCATCAATTTCTCGTGATGCCTCCTCGGATTTTTTCAACCATGTCAGGGCCTCCGTCCAGTTCACCTTTATTGATCTGGACTTGTCCAAAATGATTGTAAATAGTTGCAATACCTATTTTATCATTGGTGCGCAGAAAAATGTCAAACGCCCTCTTGAAATGTAATTCGGCCTGAACAATATCACCAGCATTCAGATAGATGACTCCCAGGGCTTGTTCGCTCAGGCCAAACATCACTTCAGTAATTTTGCCTTCTTTTGACAATTCCAGGCGGATACGCCAGGCAATCTTACCGCGACGTAGGGCTTCTTCTATCTTGCCTTGCAAACGGTACACATTGCTAATATTGCCGAGGACATCGGCATAATTACTCTGTCGATTTAGCTTTTTATACAGGGCGATACTTTCTTCATAATACTGTAAAGCTGCTGTGAACTGACCTCTGCGTCGACAGACAAACCCCAGGCTTTTCAGCAAACGTGCACATTGAAGTTCATCACCTCTAGTCCGTTCAATCTCCAGACTCTGTGTATAGGAGTCTGCGGCTTCTGCTAATCTGCTCTGTAAGACGTAATTTCGTCCCTTTTCTAGCAGAATGGTCGCCTTATTTTCCGTATACCATTGAGGATCAGCTTCCTGCGAGATCTCCTGTAGGAGTTTCTAGTGCCGCATCTGGATTTCCCTCTGCATAATAGAGTCGTACCTCGGTTAATTGCAACTTGTTATGTTGAGCAAGAGACATAGCAGGAAGAAACTTCTGTGACTTCTTGCCACAAGAGACGGGCAAGCGAGGTCTTAAAGAAGTCGAGCGACTGAGCAAA
Organism: uncultured Pseudomonadota bacterium; assembly: GCA_963718345.1. Taxonomy (GTDB): domain Bacteria; phylum Pseudomonadota; class Gammaproteobacteria; order Burkholderiales; family Gallionellaceae; genus Sideroxyarcus. The sequence continues at coordinate 148,402 of CAVQZH010000012.1, forward strand.
ATTGGTGTAAAAGTAGTTCAGGCCGTCGTCTAGGTCTATATACAGGCGGTGATAAAGAATCTCAACGATATAGCCTTGGCGCTGCTGCTCATTCGAGGTGGTGGTCATTTCGCTTTCATAGTAATCGATAACGCTCCGACTGATATCCTTGCGAAAACGGCGATCAGGATCGAGACCAGCCCAACAGTAGCGTGTAACGAGCCTGCGCATCTCATCGTGGAGTACGAAATCATCCCCGGCATCGGGTCGGCGCACAAATGAGAGTTCTGGCAGAAGCTTAACCAGTACATCACGTCTAATTGATTGGACAGGCTCACTCAGCGGTACACTCTGTAAGATCCGTTCCAGTAGAGTAATGTTGAAACGATGATAGACATGGGCCATAAAGAGGATAACCCAGTTGAGCGGATTTTCCAGTTTATTGATCTGTGGGACCAGGTATTGCTCAAATGTAGTTCTGGAGACAGAGAGCATATCACTGACCGTTGCGATGCGCTTATTGAGCACATCGATAGCGAGGCCGATGATAATCGGACGGCCTTCAGTACGCTGATACAAGGCCTTGAACGTATCACTCTCAGGCTGAATATCATAGGTGGATTCAGCCTTGATATATTCTTGCATCTCTTCCAGATCAAAAGGAGCAAGCGTGATAACCTGTACTTCTTGCTCGCGTCCCTGCCAGTTCGGGTGTTGCCAGTCCAGTTTATTGCGGCCTGCGATAACAACGCGTATAGAACGATACAGATAATTATCAGGGAATGTTTGTGAGCGTCGCAAGACAGCTATAATCGGGTTGTCTTCAATCATTTCATACGTATCGAGGAAGACCAGCAGGGTTTTGTTATGGTTAGGAAGCAAGAGGTCCAGGCGGTGGAAATCACTGGCAAGTGCAATAGTTGCAGACTCGCGAATAGTAGACTCAGGGGTTTCATCAGATGTGGTCGGTAAAGTGGTTCCCCGCTGGCGAATCTCGTTCGCAGCCTCAAGAAACGCGTCCGGTTTCCACTCGGGATAAAGGTCACTCAGGCCGGACGGTAGATCGAATGGTCGGCGCCGGGACCGCCATGAAGCAGCAGCAGCGTCGGCTTTTCCCGCATGACCGGCCCGTCGGGCACGAGCTTCGTGCCCTCGACATCGAAGAACAGCCGTACCCCGTTCACCGATACGTGCATGGACTCGCGCCCTTCATGTTGATGAATGGTGCGATCGAAAGGTGACTTGCTTGTTTCGAAGCTCGACACTAAACCATACCGCCTGAAAGGCGCGCCGGATTCGGGCGGCGCCAGTCACAATTCCGGCGCACTCCCGCTCATTGTGAGTTCCGCTTGTCGATCTCGACGTCAGGGCAAAATGTCATCCAGACCTCATAAGCTCTTCGGCGCCGCGGCGATTGCCGCGCTCCTCGTCCTTCCCGCGCAGGCGCTCGCGCAATCGGATGACGCGGACGCCGAGATGCGCATCCAGCGGCTGGAGAACCAGCTGCGGCAGCTCACCGGCCAGAACGAGGAACTGCAATATCGTAACCGCCAGCTCGAGGAGCGGCTGCGCCAGCTTGGCGCTGGCGTGCCGGCGCCGGGCGCGCCGCGTCCAGCCCAGTGTGGCGGCCGTGCCTCCGGCGCAAACCGGCCCGTCCTATGGCCAGCCGCCGGCCCAACAGACAACAGGGCGGCTACGCCCAGCCGCACGGTTACGGCCAGCAACCGCAGGGCGGCTACCCGCCGCCGCAGCAGGGTTATCCGCAGCAGCAGCTCGCGAGCCCCGCGCCGATCGCCCAGGAGCCTTCCGGCCCGCGCGGTGGCCGCCGGCGATGCCTTCGATCCCAACCAGAACCCGAACGCGCCCGGCGCGCCGAAGGCGCTTGGCGGCGGACAGATGCCGGTGCCGGCGGAGGCCTCCGTCGGTCCGCCCGGCGGGCGCAATCCCGGCGAGCCGCTCGAACTGCCGGGCGCGCGCTACCAGCAGCAGGGCGCAATGCCGCCGCAACAGGCGGCCGTGCCGCCGGCCGGCGCGCCGCAGGCCGCGTTGCCGGCGCCGCCGCCGCGCAATCTCAACGGCACCGGCGGCGGTCTTGCCACCGCGCCGCCGTCGAATACGCCGCGCGACGAATACGACCTCGGCATCGGCTACATGCAGCGCAAGGACTACGCGCTCGCGGAAGAGACCATGCGCAATTTCGCGCAGAAATATCCGAACGACGCGCTGGTCGGCGATTCCCAGTACTGGCTCGGCGAGAGCTTCTTCCAGCGCCAGCAATATCGCGACGCCGCCGAGATCTTCCTCAACGTCACCAGCAAATACGAGAAGTCGGCCAAGGCGCCGGACTCGCTGTTGCGGCTCGGGCAGTCGCTCGCGGCGTTGAAGGAAAAGGAAGCCGCCTGCGCCGCCTTCGGCGAGGTGACGCGCAAATATCCGCGCGCCTCCGCCGGCGTCAAAAGCGCCGTCGACCGCGAGCAGAAGAAAGAGAAGTGCTGACGCGCTTGTTCGGCAGCGCGATCTTGTCGCGCGGAAAACCGCTTCACACTTTTCCGGATCATGCCCGCGCCGGTCGTGACACCGACGCGCCCATGGTCGCGACCCGAAGCATTTCGCCGGATTTGAACATGTCGGGATCGTCGAGATAGGCGCGCGCCATCGGCAATGCGTCGGCGCCCCAGAACAGCTCGTCGCCGATCTGCAAGGTCGGCACGCCGAACAGTTTTGCGGCCACCGCCGCATCGGTATTGGCGCGAAGCTTCGCCTTTGTCTCGGCGGCATTGATCAGCTCCAGCGCCTGTGCCGGATCGAGCCCGAGCGCGGCGCATGTCGCGTCCCAATTCTCTTTCAGCGACAGGTCGAGGCCATCGCGCCAGATGCGGTCCATGACGATGCGTACCGCTCTGGGTGCGGCATCGAGCGCGGCGAGCAGGCGCAGCGGCTTCAGCGGATTGAAGGGGTGCGAAGGCGGGAAGCGGAACGCGATGCCGCGGCGCTGCGCCTCGAACAGGCAGAGCCGGTAGGTGTGGATCCGCTTCGGCGGGATTTCCGCAGGGCCCAGATGCTTCCAGTGCTCCAGCAGCGCGGCAAACAGGATCGGCCGGTACGTGACGGTGATCCGCTGCGCCAGCTCTTCGATCTCGCCGAGCGCGAGATAGGAGAACGGCGAGATCACGTCGAAATACCAGGTCGCCTGTGTCGGTGATTTCGGCGCGCTCATGTCGGCATCCTCCTGGGTTGATGCGATCTTGGCCCGCGCATCTGCCTGCATCAAGTCTGGGCACTTTTCCGCATCATGCTCCCGGCGCATAATCGCCCCCATGCGTGACGACGACAACTCACCGATCTCGGCCACCGAGGCGAAAGCGCTGTTCGCCGGCTGGAGGGACTTGCCGGCGCTCGTGCTCGCGGTGTCCGGCGGGCCGGACTCGGTCGCGCTGATGTGGCTCGCCGCGCGCTGGCGCAAGAGTTTTGCGCGAGGCCCACGGCTGATCGCGGTCACGATCGATCATGGCTTGCGCAAGGACGCTTCGCGCGAAGCCCGCGAGGTCAAGCGGCTCGCGCGGCAACCTCGCTATCGAGCATCGCACCTTGCGCTGGACCGGCGGCAAGCCGAACCGCGGCGTGCCGGCCGCGGCGCGCGATGCGCGCTATCGTCTGCTGGCGCAGGCTGCGCGCGCCGCACGCGCCACGCATGTGCTGACCGCGCACACGCGGGACGATCAGGCCGAGACGCTGCTGATGCGGCTGCTCCGCGGCAGCGGCATTGCGGGGCTGTCGGCGATGGCGCGTGAGAGCGAGCGCGACGGCATTCGTGCTTGCGCGTCCGTTGCTCGACGTGCCGAAAGCGCGGCTGATCGCGACGCTCAACAAGGCGAAGATCGCCTTCGCCGACGATCCGACCAACCGCGACACGGCCTTCACCCGGCCGCGGTTGCGCGCGCTGCTGCCCTTGCTCGCGGCCGAAGGCGGCGACGCGCGCGGGCTGGCGCGGCTCGCGTCGCGGCTGGCGCGGGCCAATGAAGCGGTGGAGGTGCTCGCCGACGGCGCCGAGCGTTATTTGGCGCTCAGGGGCGACCGATCGCTTCCGGGATTCGATGCGCGTGCCTTCGCTAGGTCTGCCCGAGGAAATCCGGCTGCGGCTGCTCAGGCGCGGCCTCGACCGGGTCGGCCATGAGGGGCCCGCCGAACTCGGCAAGGTCGAGGCGCTCCTGTCATGCTCGATCAGGCTATTGCCGCGCAAAGCGGCCTGAAAACGACCCTTGCCGGTGCGGTGGTAAGCCTGTCGCGGGGCCGGATTCGCATCATGCCTGCGCCTTTGCGCAGGCAGAAGAGAACATGAACGGCGTTGCTGCCGTCATATTCCCCGCGAGAGCCTTAACCACCGCCGGAAAACATTGCTGAAATGCCATTTTTTCAACGGGAATCGCGTTAGGATGCGTTAAATAGTCCCCGGCGGTTCCCTTGGCATCGCGACCAGCGGCACCTAAATTGTGATACGGTCGAGCGGGGGAAATTCCCTCGTGGTTACCCAGAGATAGGTCCGAAGGACTAAGGCCGCGATCCGCGCGACCACGAAGGAAGATCAATGAACGCCAACCTGCGCAATTTCGCCCTCTGGGTCATCATTGTTCTGTTGCTGCTGGCGCTGTTCACGCTCTTCCAGAATCCCGGTCAACGCGCGTCCTCGCAGGATATCTCGTTCTCGCAGCTTCTGACCGAAGTCGACCAGGGCCATGTCCGCGACGTCGTGATCCAGGGGCCGGAGATTCACGGCACCTTCACCAGCGGCCAGACCTTCCAGACCTATGCGCCGAACGACCCGACCTGGTGACGCGCCTCTATAACGGCAAGGTGCAGATCACCGCGAAGCCGCCCGGCGACAACGTGCCGTGGTTCGTTTCGCTGCTGGTGTCCTGGCTGCCGTTCATCGCGCTGATCGGCGTGTGGATCTTCCTGTCGCGGCAGATGCAGGGCGGCGCCGGCAAGGCGATGGGCTTTGGCAAGTCGCGCGCGAAAATGCTCACCGAGGCGCATGGCCGCGTCACCTTCGAGGACGTCGCCGGCGTCGACGAGGCCAAGCAGGATTTGCAGGAGATCGTCGAGTTCCTGCGCGACCCCGGAAAATTCCAGCGCCTCGGCGGACGCATTCCGCGCGGCGTGCTGCTGGTCGGCCCGCCCGGCACCGGCAAGACGCTGATCGCGCGCGCGGTCGCGGGCGAAGCCAACGTGCCGTTCTTCACCATTTCGGGCTCCGACTTCGTCGAGATGTTCGTCGGCGTCGGCGCCTCGCGCGTGCGCGACATGTTCGAGCAGGCCAAGAAGAACGCGCCCTGCATCATCTTCATCGACGAGATCGACGCGGTCGGCCGTCATCGCGGCGCCGGCCTCGGCGGCGGCAATGACGAGCGCGAGCAGACGCTGAACCAGTTGCTGGTCGAGATGGACGGCTTCGAGGCCAATGAAGGCGTGATCCTGATCGCCGCGACCAACCGTCCCGACGTGCTCGATCCGGCGCTGCTGCGTCCGGGCCGCTTCGACCGCCAGGTCGTGGTGCCGAACCCGGACGTGGTCGGCCGCGAGCAGATTTTGAAGGTGCATGTGCGCAAGGTGCCGCTCGCGCCGGATATCAACCTGAAGACCATCGCCCGCGGCACGCCCGGGTTTTCCGGGTGCCGACCTGATGAACCTCGTCAACGAGGCGGCGCTGACCGCCGCGCGCCGCAACAAGCGCATGGTGACGCAGGCCGAGTTCGAGGAGGCCAAGGACAAGGTGATGATGGGCGCCGAGCGCAAGTCGCTCGTGATGACCGAGGAAGAGAAGATGCTGACCGCCTATCACGAAGGCGGCCACGCCATCGTCGGCCTCAACGTCGTCGCCACCGATCCGATCCACAAGGCCACGATCATTCCGCGCGGCCGCGCGCTCGGCATGGTGATGCAGCTGCCCGAGCGCGACAAGCTGTCGATGTCGCTGGAGCAGATGACCTCGCGGCTTGCCATCATGATGGGCGGCCGTGTCGCCGAAGAGCTGATCTTCGGCCGCGAGAAGGTGACGTCGGGTGCGGCGTCCGACATCGAGCAGGCCACGCGGCTGGCGCGCATGATGGTGACGCGCTGGGGCCTCTCGGAAGAACTCGGCACCGTGTCCTATGGCGAGAACCAGGACGAGGTGTTTCTGGGCATGTCGGTGTCGCGCACGCAGAACGCGTCCGAGGCGACGGTGCAGAAGATCGATACCGAGATCAGGCGGCTGGTCGAGCAGGGCTATAACGAGGCAACGAAGATTCTCACCGAGAAGCGCGCCGATCTCGAGACGCTGGCCAAGGGCCTGCTCGAGTTCGAGACGCTGTCCGGCGACGAGATCATCGATCTGCTCAAGGGCAAGAAGCCGAACCGCGAGTCGGTGCTGGAGCCGACCACGCCGCGCGCGTCCGCCGTGCCGCCGGCCGGTACCGCCGGCAAGCCGCGGCCGCGTCCCGATCCGGATCCCGGCCTGGAGCCGCAGCCGCAGGCGTAATCGCGGCATGGCCGGTTATTCCGGCAAACCACTCTCGCAAAAGCTCGGCATCAAGCCGGGCTTTCGCATTTTTGTGGACAGCCCGCCCAAGCCCTACAGCGAGATCGTCGGCGAACTGCCCGATGGCGCGAAGGTTCGTCGCGCGAGCGGCGGCATCGCTCGACATGGTGCACCTGTTCGCAACGAGGCGAGCGGGACTCGCCGGCAAGCTCAAGCGGCTACGCGCGGCCATCGCACCCGACGGCATGATCTGGGTGTCATGGCCGAAGAAGGCGAGCGGCGTTGCGACCGATCTCAGCGATGTCGTGGTGCGCGAGGCTGCGCTGCCGCTCGGCCTGGTCGACGTCAAGGTCTGCGCGGTCGACGAGACCTGGTCGGGATTGAAATTCGTGATCCCGAAGGCCCAGCGCGGCACGCCCAAGAGATAGCGCAAGCCGGGACGCGCCATGCTAGCCTTCGGTTTGAACTGAGGGGGCCGGCAATGAGACGGCGGGATGTCATCACCCTGGCGGCCGGCGCAGCCGTGATGTGGCTCCGGCCCGCGCAGGCGCAGGGCGCGATGCCGGTCGTCGGCTTCCTCAACGGCGGCTTTGCCGATAATTACGCGGCGCTCGCGGACGCCTTCGTCAGAGGCCTTGGCGAGGCCGGCTATGTCGAAGGCCGCAATGTTACAATCGAATTTCGTTGGGCCGAGGGACACAACGAGCGCCTGCCGGCGCTTGCGGCCGATCTCGTCAACCGTCAAGTCGCCGTGATTGCGGCCACCTCTACGCCGGCCGTGCTGGCGGCGAAGGGCGCAACGACGAACATTCCGGTCGTGTTCGAGACAGCCGCCGATCCGATCAAGCTCGGCCTGGTCGCCAGCCTCAACCGTCCCGGCGGAAATTTCACGGGCGTGACCCAGCTCTCCGTGGAAACACTCTCGAAGCGAATTGAGTTGCTGCACGAGCTGTTCCCGGATGCGCGCTCCGTTGCCCTGCTGGTGAATCCCAACCAATCCCGTGATCGCTGAAACCGCGGTGGACGCGGCATCTGCTGCTGCGGGAAAGTTCGGGTTGCAACTGCATGTGCTGAAGGCAGGCACCGACAGCGAACTCGAGGCGGCCTTTGCGAGGGTTTCTGAATTGAAGGCGAGCGGGCTCACGATCAGTGGCGGCGATCCCTTCTTTGTCAGCCGGAACGACGTCCTGGCGCGACTTGCGGCGCGATATGACGTGCCCGCGGTCGCCGCGGGCCGCGAATTTCGTTGTGGCCGGTGGCCTGATGGGCTATGGCGGTGATATCGCCGCCGCCTATCGCCTGGCCGGCGCCTATGTTGGCCGCATCCTAAAGGGTGAGAAACCGGCCGACCTGCCGGTGCAGCAGGCGACACGCATCGAGCTCAGCGTCAATCTCAAGGCCGCGAAAGCGCTCGGCGTCACGGTGCCGCTGACATTGCTCGGCCGCGCCGATCACGTCATTGAGTGAGGCAACGATGCGATTGCGAACGATCGTAAGGGTCCTGATCTTGACCGTCATGACATTTTTCGCGGCACTCGCTGCATCGGCCGAGAGTGCGGTCCAGGCAGGACTGATTGCGATCCCCGCCGGCCACGACAACGATCTCAAGTTCTATGCCGCCGATGGGTCGATCACGACCGGAACCGACGCGCTCGAACGAATGCCAAGCGCCGGACTGATACTCTGGGTCGCCGGCAATCAGTTCTTTGCGATGGACAAGGTGATCGGCGACTTCCAGCGCAGCGAGCCCGGGTTGTCGGTCGGCCTGATCACGCTGCCGCCCGGCCTGATCCTGTCGGCCATTCTCGGCGGCGGCTGGACCTATAACGAGCGCGAGTACCGCCTCACTCCGGACGTCTATGCTTCGGTCAATCTCGGCCATCTCAAGAAGCTGAAAGCGGTGGGGCTGATGAGCCAATACCAGACCTACATGCACAATGAGCTGCAGATCATGGTCGCCAAAGCCAACCCCGGGCATATCGCCGGAATAGACGATCTCGTGCGCGCCGATGTGCGCACCTCGATGCCCAATCCGGTCAACGAAGGCATCATGCAGTTCTATGCGCGAAAGGTGCTGGAGCGACATGGCATCTGGCAGACAATTTCGGGCGGAAAGGAATGCGCTTCCTGTCAGGCGACCAACAACAACTACTTCACCGCGGTTCATCATCGCGAGACGCCCGAGCGCATCCGCGATGGAAAATCCGATGCGGGTATCGTCTGGAAGACCGAAGTTCTGGAAGCGCAACGGCACGGCGCGGAGGTGGATGCGGTGGAATTGCCCGTGTCCGACAGCCTGCGCGATGAGGTTTCCTATGCCATCGGCGCACTGGACGGCAGCAAGCACAAGGCCGTCACCGATCGCTATCTGGCGTTCGTCGCAAGCAACGGCGGACAGGCCGCCTACGCCGCATTCGGCTTTGTCAATGCGAGCCCCGACGAGTTGCGGTTGAAGCCGATCGAATGACCGGGGCGCTCATGCGCGCGTTTGGTTCCGTCGCTATCCGATTTCCTTTGGCGCCATGCATGCCGCGCGGTGCGCGAATTTCGGAACTCGCGCCGCGTCGGCGGATTATCCCTTCATGCACGAGCGTCCTCACATCGACCGGAAGGGACTTGCGCTGACGTCGCTGGCGATCGCGCTCGTCTGCGCTGTCGTCCTGTTCACGCAGGTCCGCGACCGCTGGAACAGCCCGGAGGTGAAAACCGCGGCTGAAGCGCAATATACGACGACCGGTCAGGCCGCGCGCCAGGCCGGCGCGCGCATCTCGCAATCCGAGCCGAAGCCGGCGATCGAGCCGGATCCTCCCGGGCCGAAGCCGGCGCAGCCGGCCCAGCCGAATTGAGGCGAGCCGCTAGCCGGCAAAGCCCGCTTGCGGCACTGTCATTTCAGACCAGATGGAAATCGCTCGCGTGCTGTTGCAGCACCAGTTTCGAGACCTGATCGAAAGTGATCGACTGATCGGCGCCGACGCTGACCACGGCGCTGCCTGCGGCATTGTCGGCTGTGTGCGTGAGCAGGTCCGCGACGCTCGCAAACAGGGTGTGGTCGAGATCGACCTGATCCACGCCCGGCTGGAAGCCCGTCACCGTGTCGTTGCCGAAATGCGCAGAGAATACGAAGGTGTCGCTCGCCGCGGTGCCCGTCAGGACGGCGTTTCCGGCGCTGGGTGCAATGATGGGAGCCGACTTTAACGTGATGTTGAAAGTGTTCGCCGCATCGATGGTGGTGAAGCTGAGCTGGAATCCGCTGCTGGAAATGATGATGGTGGCCGAGCCGGCGGTGCTGCTGTTACCGAAGCTGACCGCTGCCGAGGTGTGGCTTGGCGGCCCGATCACGCCGTCGCCGTTGAGGTCCTGCTGGAAGCTGGTCTCGATCGATTGCAGCGAGGCGTCGCTTCCGGACACCGAGCTGATCGCATTGGTGGTGATGTTGCCGTTGGCGTCGGTGTTCCACACCGTATAGAGATCGGCGCCCGTCAGTTTGAAGGCGACCTCATAGCCGCCCGCGGTGGCCTCCGCGCCGATCGGCGTCCAGCCGCCCCACACGCCCGTCGTCCACGGCGCGCCGGAATATTTCAGCTCGGGACCGTTGGACGTGCCGTGCGCATAGAGGAAGAAATCGTGGCCGAGCTGCGTCAGGCTGGTCGATCCGGATGTCTCGATCGCAAAGGGAATCGAGGGATCGCCGATGATGCCGTCGCCGTTGAGGTCCTGGTGGAAGCTGGTCTCCAGCGCCTTCCAGCGCCGCGCTGTTGCCCGTCACGGTGCCGATCGTGTCTGTGGTGATGTTGCCGTTGGAGTCGGTGTTCCACACCGTGTACTGATTGGTGCCCGAGAGATTGAAGGCCACCTCATGCCCGTTCGCGGTGACCTCCGCGCCGATCGGCGTCCAGCCGCCCCACTCGCCGTCCGTCCAGGCTGCGCCGTCATATTTCAGCATCGGTCCGTTGGACGTGCCCTTCGGATCGAGGAAATAGTCGTTGCCGCTCAGCACGAGACTTGTCGATCCGAACGACTTCGACGGTGATCGGAAGCGCGGGATTGCCGATCATCCCGTCGCCGTTCAGGTCCTGCTGAAAACTCTTCTCCATCGCGATCAGCGTCGGGCTCTCGCCCGAGACGGTGCCGATCGGATTGATGATGATGTTGCCGTTGGCATCGGTGTCCCACACCGTATAGAGGTCCGCGCCTGCGACCTTGAAGGCCACCTCATAGCCGGTCGCGGTCGCTTCCACGCCGATTGGCGTCCAGCCGCCGAATTGTCCGGCAATGAAAACAGCGCCGTCATATTGCAGCGTGGCGCCGCCGCCGGCCTTGTCCACGAGAAAGTTGCCGCCGAGTCTGCTACCAGGCTGGTCGATCCGATCGCCTCGATCAGCGTTTCCCCGGCCAGGAGCCCGACGGTCCCGTTGTGGTTCAGATCCTGCTGGAAGCTCGTCTCCAGCGCTTGCAGCGTGAGGCTGCTGCCCGTGACGGTGCCGATCGGATTGCTGGTGAGGTTGCCGTTGGCATCGGTATTCCACACCGTATACGTGGTTGGTGCCGGCAAGATTGAAGGCGACCTCATAGCCGGTGGCGGTTGCCTCGGTGCCGATCGGTGTCCAGTTGCCCCACTCGCCGGCCGTCCAGGGTGCACTGAGATATTTCAACTCGGGACCATTCGCGGTGCCGTCGGCATAAAGAAAAAAGTTGTTGCCGATCTTGGTCAGGTCGGTCGAGCCGAACGACTCGATCGGCGCCAGCTGGGCAAGCGAATAGGTGCCATCCGAAAACTGGAACGAATGGACGGACAAGACGTCATCCGTGCCGTCCGGCGAATTGGGGCGCAGGTCGGTGATCTTGACCTCTTCCGAATTCACAAAGTGGACAAGGTAGTCCGATCGCGCGCCGCTGAAGCCAGCCGTGGGAGTGCCGCCCGTGTTCCAAATGGTGTCGTTGCCGCCGCCACCAAAAATGAGGCTGTTTCCCGTTCCGGAAAAAATCGTGTCGTTATGCGAGGATCCGATCACCGTGCTGATGTTGCTGAGGGAGTCGTAGCCGCCGAAGCCGTTCGACCCGCCTTGTGGGAGGGTGATGAAAACGCCGGCCGGCGCCAGCGCGTAGCTCACCGTCACGTTGCTCCCGCCGACCGAGTTGCTGCCCGCTTCAGAGAAGAACGTAACGGGGTCGGAACCGCCGGAGAATATGTTGGCTTGAACGCCGAGCGTGCCATTGACGTGATTGATGTCGAGGGAACCCGAACCCAGATTGTGGTTCAACAGCGTGTCGGAGATCGAGTAGCTGAACAGGTCGGATCCCGTGCCGCTGCCGTCGTCGGTGTAAACGACCAGGCCTTGATCGAGCTGGTCCTGCGTAAACTGGCCCCCATCGGTGGCGGCAACGCCGTTGACGGTCAGCGTGCAGAGCGACGGCAAGACCTGGATCGTATAGACGATATGCGATCCCGGATCCGCAACGCCGGTAAGAGCAGGATCCGCAACCGCCATCTTGATGGTCAGCGACTGGACGCTCGTGACGGTGCCGTCGCTATTGAGGTCCTGATGGAAAATGGTCTCCAGCCCCTGCAAGCGATTATCGGAGGCGGAAACATTGGTGAGGATATCGGAGACGTAGTTGCCGCCCCTGTCGACGCTCCAGGCGGAGTAAGTGCCGTTGCTGTTGTGCCAGACGACGTCGTAACCGTTTGCAGTCTGCTCGGCGCCGATCATGGTTCCAAAGGAGCCGATTTGAACCGGGCTATTGAGGTTTTTCAACTCGGGGCCGCTCGAGGTGCCATTGGCGAGAAGATAGTAGTGACGGCCAACTTCAGTGGGTGTCGTCGAACCGAACAATTCGACCACGGAGACCGGCGGCGCTCCGATCACGCCGTCGTGGTTGATGTCCTGTTGAAGGGTGGTTTCCACTGACGCGAACGCCGCGTTGAGCTCATTGATGTTCCCCAGGGGGGTCGAGACCCACTTGCCGCTGCTGTCGACGTTCCAGACCTGGTAGAGATCGCTGTTGGAGCCAAGGTACAAAACCACATAATAGCCGCCGCCTGAGGTCACCTCGGCGCCGACCACGGATCCGAACGCGGGGGTCACCGGGGTGCCAACGAATGTCAGCTCGGGGCCAGTTTCGGTATTGTGCGCGTAGAGGAAATAGTTGTTGCCGATCATGGCCACATCGGTCGCGCCCGTCTGGTCGGCCTCGTTGATCGGATTGAGCTGGCTGAACGTGTAAGTACCGTCCGAGAACTTGAATGAGTTAACCCAGACGTCCTGGTCGACGCCGTCCGGAGAGCCAGGGCGCAAGTCGATGATTTTGACGCTGACCGCAGTCTCGCCGACGATCAAATAGTCCGATCGCGCGCCGCTGTATCCGGCGGTCGTCGTGCTGGCGTCCGCGACGGTGGGATCGCCGATGATCTGGTCGTTGCCGCCGCCGCCGAAAATGAGGTTGGTCCCTGGACCGGCCCAGATCGTGTCATCAAACGCGGAGCCGATGACGCTATGAACGTTGACCAGCGTATTGGCACCGCCGAAGCCGTTCGAGGTGAGACCACCATCGAGATCGATTGTGGTGGCGGCTGGAGCCAGCGCGTAGCTCACCGTGGTGTCGGTTCCACCGGTGAATGTGTTGAAGAAGCCCAAGCCCGCGTCAATGACGACGGAGCCGGTGCCGCCCGTCATCGTCAACTTGCTGAAGGTGGCCCACGGTGCGGCAAGCTGCAAGGTACCCGTCGCGAGATCGTCGGATGACGGATCGGAGATCGAAAAGTTGAGCAAGTCGTTGCTGGCAAGAGAATCAGTATAAACAATCAGGCCGTCGTCGATCTGCTGTTGCGTGAACTGACCGTTCAAGGCGAGCGTTGTGCCGTTGACCGTCAAGGTCCCGTGCTGCGGCAAGGCCGTAACCGTGTAGACAACAGCGGAATCGGGCTGCGAGACGTTGCCATCGGCGACATGAAGCCAGCTGCTGTCGATGGTCAGCGACTGCGGTCCACTCATCATAAGCTCCGAAAAATCAGATTGCCGGATCGACGCTTGGCGCGTGCGTCGGCGCACGGGCCGACGAGCGGTCGCGCTGGATGGCGATCAGAATTGAAAATCCCCAACAAAGACGGACCCTGCCCAAGTCCCCAATTTCGGCGGTATCAGCACACAACTTTGATGCGAGTCAATGGTCGAAAGCGCGTTCCAATATTGGAACGTAGCCGTTCATCCGGGAGAACACGGGGTTCCCCTGTGACGATTGTCACATGAGGTGAAAATCGCTCGCATGCTGTTGCAGCAACAACTTTGACACATGATCGAAGGTGATGGACTGATCGGCGGCAATGGTGACGACGGCGCTGCCGGCGGCGTTATCGGCCGTGTGGCTGAGCAGATTCGAGATGTTTGCAAACAGGGTGTGGTCGACGTTGACCTGGTCAACTCCCGGCTGGAAGCCCGTCACCGTGTCGTTGCCGAAATGGGCATTGAACACGAAGGTGTCGGCCGCCGCGGTCCCTGCAAGGATCGCATTTCCTGAGCTAGGTGCGGTGATCGGCGCCACCGATGCCGCCGACGCCGCTTGGCTGTCCGAGGTCACCGTCTGTGCCGGGCTGGTATGTGCCGGGATGCCGATCACACCGTCGCCGTTCAGATCCTGATTGAAGCTTGGCTCCAATCCTTCCAGCGCCGTGCTCGTCCCGGATACCGTACCGGTCACATTGGTGGTGATGTTGCCGTTGGCGTCGGTGCTCCATACGACAAATGTGCTGCTGCCCGGGATTTTGAAGGCGATGTCGTAGGTATTCGCGCTCACTGCCTCGGCGCCGATCAGCGCGTATGCGCCAAACTCTCCCGCAGTGAACGGCGTCCCGCCGTATTTCAGCTCCGGACCGGTGCCGTTGTTGATGTTGTACATGAAGAAATTGCTGCCGGTCTGAACGAGACTGGTCAAGCCGGCCGTCTCAATGATGGTCGATCCGGGAATCCCGGTCGTTCCGTCGAGGTTCAGATCCTGATGGAAACTTGCCTCCTGAAGCTGCAGCGCCAGGCTGCTTCCCGCAACACTGCCGATGGTATTGGCGACCAAGTTGCCGTTGGCGTCGGTATTCCAGACCGTATAGAGATCTGCGCCCGCGACCTTGAAGGCCACCTCATATCCGGTCGCCGTCGTCTCGGCGCCGATTGGGGTCCAGCCGCCCCATTGCCCCGTGACCCACGGCACGCCACCCAGTTTCAGTTCGGCTCCGATCCCGTTGCTGGCAAACATGAAGTAGTTGTTGCCGGCGGTGATCAAGCTGATCGCGCCCGCCGACTCGATCAGCGTCGAACCCGGGATGCCCGTCGTCGTATCGCCGTTCAGGTCCTGGTGGAAGCTCGTCTCCAGAAACTCGAGCGTCGGGCTGTTGCCCGCTACCGTGCCGACCAAATCGTTGGTCATGTTGCCGTTGAGATCGGTGTTCCACACCGTGAACAAGCTGCTGGTGCCGTACTGGAAAGCCACTTCGTACCCGGTCGCCGTTGCTTCCACGCCGATCGGTTTCCACGAGCCGAACTCGCCTGTAATCCACGGCGCGCCAAGATATTGCAGTTCCGGCCCGGTGTTGCCGAAATAATAGTCATTTCCGGACTGAATCAAACTGGTCAGGCCGAACGACTCGATCACCGTCGTCGGTGGAACGCCGATGTAGCCGTCGCCGTTCAGATCCTGCTGGAAGCTTGTCTCCAGCCCTTGCAGCGTTGCGTTGTTTCCGGTGACGCTGCCAAGCGTATCGTTGGTGATGTTGCCGTTGGTATCGGTGTTCCAGACCGTGAAGGTATTGGTGCTGCCGAGCCTGAAAGCCACCTCGTATCCGTTCGCGGTCGCTTCGGCGCCGATGGGCATGTAGGCACCAAATACCCCCGCGGTCCACGGCCCGCCGAGATAGAGCAGTTCAGGACCGGTCCCGTTCACGCCGTTCAGGTAATAGTTGCCGGACTTGGCGAGACTGGTCGCGCCGAACAACTCGATCACCGTCGTGGCGAGAACACCGATGGTGCCGTCACCGTTCAGATCCTGATGGAAGCTCGCCTCCACCCCTTCCAGCGCCGGGTTGTTTCCGAATACGCCGGGCACCGCAAGGCTGGTGAGGTTGCCGTTGCCGTCGGTGTACCAGACCGTATAGAGACTGGTGCCGGGAATCTTGAAAGCCACCTCGTATCCGCTCGCCGCCACTTCCGCGGCGGCCGGATCCATGAGCCGAACGTTCCCGCAACAAACGCGGCGCCGCCATATTGCAGTTCGGGTCCGGTACCGGTATTGACGTTGTTCAGGTAGAAGTCGTTGCCGGACTTGGCGAGGCTGGTCGAGCCGAACAATTCGATCACGGACACGGCCGGAATACCGATGGTGCCGTCGCCGTTCAGGTCCTGATGAAAACTCGACTCCAATGACTCCAGCACCGGGCTGTCGCCGTAGATCGAGCCGATCAAGTCGCTGATCAGGTTGCCGTTGGTGTCGGTGTTCCATACCGTGAAGAGACCGGATGCGGCGATTTTGAAGGCGACTTCATATCCGCTCGCTGTTGCTTCCGCGCCGAACGGCGTAAAAGCGCCGAACTCTCCTGCTGTGAAGGGCGCGCCGCCATATTGCAATTCGGGGCCGGTGCCGTTGATGTAAAATTCGTTGCCGTAGCGAACGAGGCTGGTCGAGCCGGCCGCCTCGATCGTGGTGATCGGTGGAATCCCGATATAGCCGTCGCCGTTCAGATCCTGACCGAAGCTCGTCTCCAGCCCTTCCAGCGTCGGATTGTTTCCGGCGACGCTGCCGAGCGTATCATTGGTGATGTTGCCGTTGGTGTCGGTGTTCCAGACCGTATAGATATTGGCGCCGGCGAGTTTGAAGGCCACCTCATATCCGTTCGCCGTCGCTTCCGCGCCGATCGGCGCATAACCGCCGAACGTCCCCGCCGTCCACGGCCCACCGGCATATTGCAGTTCGGGACCGGTGCCGGTGCTGATGCTGTTCAGGTAAAAGTCGTTGCCGGATTTCACGGGGCTGGTCGAGCCGAACGACTCGATCACCGTTGTGACCGGAACGCCAATGGTGCCGTCGCCATTCAGATCCTGATGGAAACTCGCCTCCAGCGCCTCCAGTGCCGGGCTGTCCCCATACACCGAGCCGATCGCAGGGCTGATCAGGTTGCCGTTTCCGTCGGTATTCCACACCGTAAACAGGCCGCTTGTGCCGAGCTTGAAAGCAACTTCGTATCCGGTCGCGGTGGCTTCCGCGCCGATCGGCGTCCAACTGCCCCACAGCCCCGCGACCCACGCGGCGCCGGCGTATTGCAGTTCAGGGCCTGTGCCGGTGCTGTTGCTATTCAGGTAGAAGTCGTTGCCGGATTTCGCCAGGCTGGTCGAACCCAACAATTCGATCACGGACACGGCCGGAATACCGATGGTGCCGTCGCCGTTCAGGTCCTGATGAAAACTCAACTCCAATGACTCCAGCACCGAGCTGTCGCCGTAGATCGAGCCAATCGAGTCGCTGATCATGTTGCCGTTGGCGTCGGTGTTCCACACCGTGAAGAGGCCGCTCGCGCCGTTCTTGAACGCCACCTCGTACCCGGTCGCAGTGGCTTCCGCGCCGATCAGCGCCCATGCGCCGAACTCGCCCGTCGTCCAGGGCGCTCCGTCAATCTTCAGCTGGGGGCCGAACAGGTTGCTGTTATCGAGGAAATAGCCGTTGCCGACCTGAACGAGGTCGGTCGATCCGAACGCCTCGACGATGACGCCCACCTGGATTTGAAACGTTTGCGTAGCCGTTGTGT
Source organism: uncultured Pseudomonadota bacterium (assembly GCA_963718345.1). Taxonomy (GTDB): domain Bacteria; phylum Pseudomonadota; class Gammaproteobacteria; order Burkholderiales; family Gallionellaceae; genus Sideroxyarcus. The sequence continues at coordinate 165,681 of CAVQZH010000012.1, forward strand.
TGCCGTTGGCGTCGGCAACCTTGAACGTGAAGAAGTTCGATGAAGCGCCGGCGGCCGTCTCCTGATAGGAGATGAGGCCGTTGTCGATGTCGGCCTGCGTGAACGACGTGGTGACCAGGCCGCTTTTGAGCAGGCCGCCATGCGTCGGCGCCGTCAGGACCGTATAGGTTTCCTGTGCGTGGCTGCTGGAATTGTCGTCGAACCTCAGGAGGTTCGACGTGATGACGTTGCTGCCGCCGATCGTGACCGTCAACGGTATGTCGACGACGGGCGAGGGCGGCGACTGGTCGGTGAACTGGATCTGAAATGTCTGCGCGCTCGTGGCGTTGCCGGCGGCGTCGGCGACGATGAACGTGAAGGAGTCCGGCGCGAGGGAAGTACCGCTTTCGGCATAAGAGATGAGGCCGTTGTCGATGTCCGCTTGCGTGAACGTCGCCGTGGCCTGGCCGCTCTTTTGCAGGGTGCCGTGTGTCGCCCCGCCGAGAACCGTATACACTTCAGCCTTTTCTCCCGGCTCGCAAAAACTGCAAGCGCGAGGGAGAATGCGGCAACAATAAGAGGAATGTCCGCGAACTTGCCGGATTCGATGCGGCCGTCAAACGGTACATCGCCGCCCCAATAATCCAAGGTCCCTTGGGGTAGTGAATCAGCTTGACGTTCTGGTCAATGGAGATCGGGCTGAGGTAATGGGTGAAGAGCGGATTCCAACCTTGCGCGAGCTGGTAAACACCTTCCTGCTGGTACGCCTGGCCGTCAAACGAAACATCGTAGAAGGCCACGCTGATCCGGGCGGAAACCGCACGAGCAATGCCAGAAGCGCGACCACCGCCAGGGTCACGCGCACAGGGTCTCCGGAAGTACGTCCGCGCTCCCCACACCGATACGAGGCATGAGCCCGCAAAGGCCAACGGCAGTACGGCGCCACGAATGGGGATCCTGAGCACCCAGCCGAATTCTGCTACTGGCCACGATGAGAGAAGAAAAAGGTCAGGATCGCGCCGCCGAGAATGATCGGCAAATCCGGCGATGGCAGGCCGTCCATCCGGCGTATTCACGCTCACGCGGCAGGCCTCGCTAAACCTTGGAATGAACGACGTGGACGGACGGCATGCCATCGGGCTCATCCACCAGCTCGATGTCCTGGAAGATATTGGGGGATTCCTTCTTGAGGATGCGGAAGACCTCGACCGCCAGCAGGCGGATTTCCGTGTCGGCGTGGACGCTGCCGCGCAGCTCAAGGAAATGCCGCCAGGCGCGGGAATTTCCGGTCACGAAGATCTTGGTCTCGGTGGCGTTGGGAAGAATCGAGCGGGCCGCCTGGCGCGCCCACTTGCGCCGGTCGCGCGGCGTCATTTCCGGATGCTTCTGCTGCACGTATTGCGCGGTGGCGTCGGCAAGCTCGGAATAGGCCTTGCGCAGCGGTCTCGATGGTCTGCTGCCACTTTTCGCGCAGTTCGGCGATTTTCCTGGTAGAGCGGCGGCACCACGTAGCGCGCGTCGCTTTCGTCCACGTAGCGCTGGGAAAGCTGCGAATAGCCGAAACCGGCGCGGTGGCGAACCAGTTCGTGGGTCAGGGCGCGGCTGACGCCGGTGATCAGCACGCACCACACGGCATGCTCCAGCACGCTGCCGTGCTTGGACGTCAGGATGTTATCCAGGTACTCGCGGTTGCTTTTCCGCCCCTTGCCAAACGACATGTAGCAGACGCGCCCGGCGATTTCCGCCAGGGCCTCCGCCGCCGCGGGGGCGTCGGTGGAGAACACCATGCCCTCATCGGCAAGGAAGCGCGCCAACTCGTCGTCGGCGACGTGCTGGCGTCCCACCAGATAAACTTTGGGCTTGGAGATGTAAGGATCGAGGGGTGGAATTGTGGCCATCCGGCTCCCGTGAGCCAACGTCTCGGTGCAATCGTTAAGGTCAGCTTGCGTACTGGAAGGCTCGCGTATCGCCACTCGTTCGAGCGCTGGACCGCGCTACCCGGCCCCGGGCTAGATGCTTCGACCCTCGCAACGTCCCCAGCGCGGACTACGACTCGACGGCCTTTGTGCGTCGGCAGCCGCAGGGGCGCCTCTCTTGAATCCGGCATACTTCCGCTGGAAGCGCTCAACGCGGCCGGCGCTGTCCACCAGCTTCTGCTTGCCCGTAAAGAAAGGATGGCACTTGGAACAGATTTCCATGTGCAGGATGTCGCTCTTGTAAGTCGAGCGCGTCTTGAAAGTGCTGCCACACGCGCAGACCACGGTGACTTCATGATAATCGGGATGAATCTTGTCCTTCATAAGACTCCTTATTTGCCTCTAGAGCAAACCCCTATTATAACCGCATCTCCCCAAGGTTTCAATTTGTCTTTTCGTTCAGGATCATCCACGACGTGCCGAACTTGTCGCGCAGCATGCTGAAGCGGTGGGCAAAAAACGTCTCCTGCATCGGCATAAAGATTTGCCCGCCGTCGGCGAGCAGAGCGTGAATCCGCTCCGCGTCTTCGAGGCTGTCGACGGATAGCGAAAGATAGGCGCTGCGCATGGGCTGGAACCGTTCCGGGGGAACGTCGCTTCCCATCAGTTCCGTCTGTCCCAGCGTGATTCGGGCATGCATGACGGCGTTCTGCATCTCGGGAGGTACCTGATTCAGACCCGGCATTTCGCCGTGGGTCGTCATCATGGTGATCTTCCCGCCCAGGTGCTCTTCGTAGAACCGGAACGCCTGCGCGCAGTTTCCGCCGTAGTTCAGGTAAGTGTGGAGTTTCATTGTCTGGTACTTCCTTTCTGCGATCTGTCCGGAGACGAGAAGGGCGGAATGAGAGGCGTAGGATCACGCGCTTCCCAGCGCCGATAGGTCTCCGCCAAGATGGCTTCGCGGTTCTGCTCCAAGTGCTCGATGAAGTTGAGGGGCGCGGCAGTGTCTTCGTGGCGGGCGGCCCAGATCAGGAGCTCAAGCATAACGGGAGCGAGAGCAATTCCCTTGGCCGTAAGCCGGTAATGGGTGCTACGGCCGTCTTCCTCCACCGGTTCAGCAATAAGAATGCGTGCGGCTTCGAGCTTACGGAGGCGGTCAGCAAGGATGTTTGTGGCGATGCCCTCACCGGCATTTTGGAACTCACGAAACGTGCGATAGCCGCGCACCATCAGGTCGCGGACGATGATCAACGACCAGCGGTCGCCGAAGATATCAAGTGAGACGCTGACTGGGCATTCTGAGCGATGCACGGTGGGCTTGCTTGTCACGGATGAACGCTACCACGTTTAACTTGCATTATGCAAGTGACCTGTGGTTACAATGCAAGCTTGGGCTGGCACCTCGACAATAAACAGGAGAATCAAATGAGTGCTCTGGAAAATTTTCCACGCATCACGCCCTTTCTCTGGTTCGACTCAAACGCGGAAGAGGCGGTGGATTTTTACCTCAGCGTCTTCAAGAATTCGCGCCGTCTCCAGGAGTTCCGTCGCGTCGACGACAGCCACGGCCCGAAGGGCAGCATCTTGACGATCGCCTTCGAGCTCGACGGCCAGAAGTTCACGGCGCTCAACGGCGGCCCATAGTTCAAGTTTACCGAGGCAGTTTCGTTTGTCGTGCGCTGCGACTCGCAGCAGGAATTGGACGAATACTGGTCGAAGCTCTCCGCTGGAGGCACCGAGGTTCAGTGCGGCTGGCTGAAGGACAAGTTTGGCCTGTCCTGGCAGATCGTGCCCGCGCGCCTGCCCGAGCTCATCAAGAACCCCAAGGCGATGCAGGCCATGATGCGGATGAAGAAGCTCGACATCGCCGAACTCGAACGCGCCTCACAATCGTGAAGGACTGTGCCGCGGCAGCAATATTCCAACTTTCCTCTCCTCAGAAGTCCCGCCGGATTTTTAGACATTTCTGGTAATTCTATCGCCTCCAGTAAAAATTCGGTAATTATCTGCCTTTACAATGGCTGCGATTTTGCTCAGCCATCCTTGGCAGGCCTGTCTATTGGTGGAATCGCGCACTACGGCTAGGCACCCACTGCCAGCGGCACGGGACTTGAGACGTAGTTTAGTGAAAACAATTGGGATACAAATTTGACCGACGGTCAAATTGCCCAGATCCCATAATGTCGATCAAAAACAAGCCACTTAACGCCGCCAGGCCGGGATGTTTTTGAAAGAAAAATGGGTTATTTGAACAGGAATCAAACCGGCTCCAGCACCGGGACATCGACGGACCGCACCGCGCGGGCATCGTCGCTCAATAAAAAGCCGATGACCCTCGCCACGTCCCCGGTCGCGACCCACTTGGAAAAATCCACGTTGGGCATGTCGCGCCGGTTCGCCGCCGTGTCCATCGTTCCCGGCAGGATGCAGTGTGCATGGATATTGTAACCCTTCAGTTCGTCGGCAAGGATCTCGGTAAGCTGGCGGACCGCGCCTTTCGATACGGCGTAGGCGGCAATGCCCGCGCCGCCGCCGTTCAGGATGGCGCCGCTGGAAGTGGTTATAATCCGGCCAAAGTTTTGCCGGATCATCACCGGAACAACAGCGTGCGCGGCAAGGTAAACGGTGCGCAGGTTCAGGTTGAACATCCGGTCCCAAGCTTCCTCGCTGGTTTCATGAATTTTCCCCGCCGCGAAGCCGCCGGCGATGCAAACCAGGAAGTCCACTCGACCCCAGCGTTCGGTGACGTCGGCGACGAATTGCTCGACGGCAGCGGCACGGGTCAAATCGGCCTTGGCGCCCCACAGCCGATCGGCCGACGCTCCGGCGCGGTCACGCAGCGCCGCCCAATGTTCATCCGCGGTGTAGGGCACCGCCACGCGCGCTCCCTTGCCGGCGAGATCGAGCGCGACGGCGCTGCCCAAAGCGCCTGTTCCACCCGTGACGATGGCAACTCGATCTTGAAAGTCCATGGGAAGGCCTCGCGCTCGAGAATTTTCCAGGGAAACACGAAATCGATAGCAAGACGTGCAGCCGTTGATCGGCAGCAATGAAAGTGCCGGTGTAGTGTTGACGCTGAAGGGCCTCGTTGTGCCGTTTGCGGGCAAACGTTCCTGTAGCTATCGGCAGCGCGAGATCGCGAATGATTGGCCAGACACTTGCCCACTACGAGATTGAAGGCCTGCCTGGGTGAAGGCGGCTCGGGCGTGGTCTATCGCGGACGCGACCTGCGCCTGGAGCGGCCGGTGGCCATCAAAGTTCTGGCCGATGCGCTGCGCGACGACGAACTGGCCTGGGCGCCGGCTGCTGCGTGAGGCGCGGCTGGCTTCGCAATTGAACCATCCGCACATCGCCGCCATTTACGACCTGGGGGAAGAGGACGGCCGCGCCTACATCGTGATGGAGTACGTTGAAGGGCTTGCCGCTGGCCGACCTGATCCCCGAGGGCGGAATGCCGGCTGAGCAAGTGGAGCGCTACGCTGCGCAGATTGCCGCCGCGCTGGCTTTCGCCCACGAGCACGGCACCATTCATGGAGATCTCAAGGGATCGAACATCGTCGTTACTCCGGAAGGTAATGTCAAACTGCTGGATTTCGGCCTGGGCCGCCGCATTCCGCGCAACGGCATGGCGGAAGTCACCAGCTCCTGCCTGCCTCTGGCGGAAGTCGGCGCGACGGCGGGAACGCTGCCCTATCTTGCGCCGGAAGTGCTGCGCGGCAATCCCACCAGCCTGCAAAGCGATGTCTGGGCGCTGGGCGTGCTGCTCTACCAGATGGCCACCGGCGAGTTGCCCTTCCTGCGGCGCCACGCCCTTCGAACTGAGCGTGGAGAATCATGGTGGGCGCACCGCCGAAACTGGAGCAGCTGCCGGAGCCGCTGCAGTCCATCGTGCGGCGTTGCCTGGAGAAAAACCCCGGGTTGCGCGCTTTCGCAGGTGCGCTGAACTCGCCGGCGCACCTGGAGGGAAAATCTCACTGGCGCAAGCCCGAGCCTCGACCCATCCTTGGGCCCGAGGCGGCGGATCGGGCCGCGCCCCGCTGCCGGCCGGAAGAGATCTCCACCGCCACCTGGCGCAAGGCTGGAAAGCTGCGGCGGCCGCGGCACTCTGCGCGGTGCTGCTGAGCGGCATTTACGCCCGTCACGTCTGGCTGGTGCGGCACGCTCCTTCGTCCGCTTCTGTATCCAAGGTCGTCAAGCCGATTGGTGCGGAAAATCCCGACGCAAAGGTGTGGGTCAATACGGACTCCGGAACTTATCATTGCCCCGGTACGCGATGGTATGGAAAAACCCAGGCGGGCGAATACATGACGCAGAAGCAGGCGCAGGCCAAGGGATATCACCCCGCCGCGAAGCACGCCTGCAAGTGATGCGGTTGGGATTCTACCGCACGCGAAGTCTCATCAGCAAAGTGTGAAGTGGATGAACGCGGGGAGGGCGCGTTGCCTAATCGCCGACGGCGATATCCGTCGAGGAGGCAACGGTGGTGGAATTGGCGTGGATCACAAAGCTCTGGTCCGTGAAGTAGTACACGCCGCCCGACTGGCCGAAGGCCGAAGGATTCCCGTCCAAGTGTAAATCCATTCCAGGTGTTCGTGGCGGCGTTGAACTGCGGTAGCCGTATAGACAAAGATGTAGCCGCTCTTATAACCGGCGGCAAGGGTTTCATCCACCAGGCCGGCGGCGGTGGAAGAGATGGGCTGGCCGGAAGCCGGCGGACCCAAATACGCCAGTGAGGTCGAGAATCCCGTACCGTAGGTGGTGGAGTAGGTCACCTCGGCGGTCGAGATGACACGGAGACTCTCGATGGCGGAAGCTTGATTGGCGGCAATGCGACTGCGCAAGAAAGTTGGGGATGGCGATGGCGGCGATAATGAGAATGATCGCGACGACGATCAACAACTCAATGAGCGAGAAACCCCGCTGGTCACGACCCATGGCCTGTTCTCCTCCCCAACGAGCGCCCGCCGAAGGCAGGCCGAACGCATTGCAGCACCAAACCCGCATCCCGATTGAGAGCACGTCAAATACCAACCACTCGTTGCCATTTGCACGGAGTGAAGCATTGGAAAATGGAGAGCTTCCGCAAACTAACGCCCACCCCATCGTAGCACAAAGGAGACACGCGAGCGGAAGAGTGCCGACAAAAAATGTCCGGTGGCAAAGCCGATCCAGGCGAGATGGGTCGAAGTGGCCGCCCGCATCCGGGTTCCCGCCCCTTCAGCGAATTGTTGGCACGCGCCCGGACGGCGATCCTGCCCTATCGCGGCACGTCTACCTCGCGCCGCGCCGTTCCGCGGACAGGTAGGCGCTGTAGAGCACGGCCATCGTATCGCGCGCCAGTTCCCCGCTGGAGAGGGGAGAGCGATTGGCGGCCATGCTGACCATGAAGTCCTGGAACTCCTGCGGGTAGCCGTGTTGCCAGTCTTCGTCCGGCGCGGGATTGCTCCAGCCCTGCTTGGTGCCGAGCTTCTCCGTCACGTAGACGTCCTTCAGGAATCTCTTCGCGGGGATTGTAGGTTTCGAGCGCGTCGATGGGATTCAGATTGCATCGGGTGCGATGGTTGTTGGCGAAGACCTCCAGCCAGTTGTGCACGCCGCCCATGACGAGTTCGGTGGAAAACACGTCGGCCACGGTGCCATCGTCAAACGTGACGTGCACCTGGCAGTAGTCCTCAATGTCGTCGTAAGTGGTGCGCAGGAATCCCGCGTCGCGGTAGTTCTTCAATCGCGTGATTTCATGGGTGCGGCCGGAAACGGTGGCGGGGCGAATGGGCTTGCCGTCGCGCGCCTCGCCTTCCACGCGCTTCAGGTGAAGGATCGCTGACAGCGGGTGGCAGCCCTTGCCCACCAGCGAGCCGCCGCCGGAGAATTTCCAGATGCCGTAGTAGGGCGAATGAGAACCGCTGTGCGATTCGTCGCCGATCATCCACAAAATCTGCGCCGCCGCTTTTCTCCAGGATTTCCCGCTCCTTGGCGAT
>CAVQZH010000013.1:0-45759 GCA_963718345.1 uncultured Pseudomonadota bacterium
CACCGACCTAGGAAAGCAACAACGAGGCCGTCCGAGGTTTCACCAAACCGCCAAGGCGCTCGGTCTCGATATCCCGCCCATCAGGATTGCGTCTGGTGGGTCACGATCCATCGCTTCGAATACACCTGAGAACGTGCCGAGCCATCGGCGCGCTTTGACGGTCAATACAGCACAGACATCGCTCAGCCCAGCGCCTATCGTGACAAACACCGACTGCGGCACGCGCCCCGTGGGCGACCCGGCCTCGGTTAGGAGGTTCGATATGACTTATCTCCGATTGGCATTGTTCCTAATAGGGCTTCCGCTCGCGGCAGGCGCTTCGGCCGCCCATGACGAATTCGGCATTGCCTCGGTCTACAGCGGCGGGGACACGGCGAGTGGCGAGCAGCAGAATCCGACGGCTTTCACCGCCGCCCATCGCACCTTACCGTTCGGCAGCATGGTGCAGGTCACCAACAAAAATAATGGCTGCTCGATCACCGTGCGCATCAACGACCGAGGTCCCTTCACTTTCGGCCGCGTGCTCGATTTGACTCCCGCTGGAGCCAGCCAGCTTGGCTTCTCCGATCTCACTCAGGTCGTCTTGGCCGTGATGTCGACGCCGGCTGGGCCGACATTTCCCCTGATGACTTCTCGAAACGAATAATAGAAATTTTCTGAGTTCGATCCAGAAGCCAGGCGCGGCCGGCTACCGACAGAGCTGCCCAAAGTCAGAATGTATCTGTTCAACAACGCTCACGCTCATAATGGTAGCCGTCATCTACTTCGCTGAAGTCACACCGTGGCGATCAACCACTGCGACCACGGCGGCCTAGGCCGCGCTCGAATTCGAGTTCTGCTCAGGGAGCTCGACCGAGTGCGTGAGATGACAGGATCGGATGCTTCTTTACTCGTATTCATCGCGACTATCCGTTGAACACTTCGAAGAAGTAATTGAGGAATATGAGGCTGCCGAGGAGGCCGAGACCGCGGGCAAAGATTTTAAATATCGATGGGTATTTCCAGGCAAATTTGACGAGCCCCCATGAGCGGGGCGGAAATTGATGGCCTCGAAATCCAAACACCCCGCCGGTCCGCCGATGACGCTCGGCAAACGACATGCGCGAGCTTGGGGTGCAGAGACTTATCGCGTCCTGCCTCAACGATGCCTGCTTGGCACGTCGCGCTGATCGCCGTCTCAAGCTACCGTTGAACACGACCAATTCGACTTGCCATGGCTGCAATAGGGCTAGCCGGTCGTGATAGCTGGCATAAGATGCGATGCGTCCGATGAACATTGAACGCTCTTGAAAGTGTTAGGTGCTAGGGCGGGTTCAGCGGGGGCCCGTTTTGGCATTCGAATTTCCGTACTATTTTCTCTATGAGTTTGTCACCCTGTTTGCTCCAAGAACCTGATGTCGTGACCTTTGTCACGTGGGTTCGTTTACATTCCGCCGTCGATGCGGTTCACCGGCATCGCGAGGGAAGTAGCCTAGTTGATTGAACTAAACACAATGGGAGGACATCGCTATGCACTTCTGTCTTACGGCACATTACACGCCACAAGCTCTCAACAATATCATGGACGATCCTAAGACCAATCGCTACGAGGCGGTCAAGAAACTGATTGAAGCCGCTGGTGGCAAATTGATCTCGATGTATAGCACCGCCGCCGATGGTCCGGGCGTGTTGATGATTTTCGACGTGCCTGACCCTGAGATGGCACCGGCGATGACGGGCGTCGCGGTGGCTGGCGGTGCCATCCACAACGTGAAGCTCACTCGTCTGATGACGCAAGACGAAGTCGGCAAAGTTCGACAGAAGGCTCGTGACCTTCGCGGCGCATACAAAGCGCCCGGTAAATGATGCATTGGTGGCAGCCCTGGGCTGCCACCAATCATTTCAACGGCATCTGAGGTGCGGCCAAACACGGAGACCTCGGCCCTATTTCGGCGGAGCTACAATCTTCTTCGCGTTCGCTATCGCCTCACCAAACACTTCCGGGCGTATGATCGGTGTGAAAGTGGGCTCTTCGCCTGCGAACCAAGTCAGGATATACATCAGCTCCGCGATCTGCACAGGCGTATCGAGATTGACCACCATGAACACTTGGCGCTTCGTCGCATTGCCATAGAAGGCCTCCGGATGGAACCGCTCCGCCACCTTGGCAAACACGGGACCAGGCCCCTCTCCTGCATCGATGGTGTTGGCTCTTTCCATTGATGCGCCTACTTGTACCAGATACAGCATGATTGCCCTCCCTGAATGAGCTAGACGATTACTTATCGACATTCAAACAGTAGCATTCTGTTCGCGAAGCCGGAACCCGCCTGCGTCCCGCTGAAGCTATTAGACCCTTCGCGTCCGTCGATCAGGAATAGACGTTGCCCGATCGGCTTCGCTCTGTCAGTTGGCGATGCCTCGATTGCCTTCGTTGGAACCGCCTCTATCATCAACGGCCTTACGCCAGATCGGGCAATGGCCCGCTCAAGCCTTTCAGCAAAGCGATCCGGGTCGGATACGCTGGCGACTACAGACAGCTTGGGTTGCTCAATGTCGTGCTAGCCTAGCGCTTCCTTTCGGGAATGATGGATGCGACGGCGCGCGTTCATCGCGGGGCCGGGCGAGGGACCTGTCGGACGACCTGAAGGAAGCCGACGCATGTTCACGAAATTAAAAACAGCTTGGACCCGTATAGCAAAAGGGACCAGCAAACTCGACGAGTCTGCGGCGCCACCTATCGAGTACAATGGGTATCGCATCCGGCCAACCCCATACCGAATAAACGGTCAGTATCAGACCGCCGGGATCATCGAGAAGGACACCGCCGATGGCGTTCAACGGCATAACTTCGTCCGGGCCGATACGCATCAAACCGTGGATGACGCGATCAACTTCACAATCTCGAAGGCCAAACAGATCATCGACATGCAGGGGGATCGTATCTTTGTTTAGATCGATCCAGCATCCTGCTTGCCGCGCCGACGCGTCCGGACACATGGGGGCATTTTAGGGCCTGTGCGGGGCATACGAATTTTGCAGATGGTCGGAATCGAGGGACCGGCATTTTGTCCCTCCGCTATGCAATGCCCGCTCCTGCCCAGTCAGCCAAGCCAAACCCCATAACTGAGTTTGGCGTTCCATGTGTGGGGATAATGCAACACACGAAAGAAACCACACCACCAGCGGCAATAGAACGGAACCGCACGATTAGCCGGATGCTTTTGCTGATGGTGGGGCAGTTCCGTACGGCCGACGGTCTTGTCCTGCCGAGCGGCAGGACGCTGGGGCCTCAGATGTCCTGCCGCTCACCAACTATTCAGCACAGTCACCTTGCGCACGGTGTGATATCCGACACAAAAAATCGGTATCGCGCCGATGTTTCTGGGATTCGGTGAGCGGTGTTGCTCACAAACACTAGTCACCAAACGATCCAACAGCCATTATCTCTAAGTTCGTTCGACCCATGGCCTAGGGATGAATTCCCTGCCGAGAGCCCCAGCTGCGGCGGGGTCTCCTATTAGCTCGCCCTGGTCAGCCGACGCCGGTCGGTCCCCGCAGAGGAAATGCGTGGTCCTATGTCTTTAGCCGCAATGCCCGCCTGACCAATAAGCAGCAGATTGCGCAATGGATCACCGATTATGGGGAAGAACTTCCTTGGACTTTGTCCGGGTACGGGTCAAGGGCGAGTTTCCGCGCGCGAGCTCGATGCAGTTCAGTGGAGCGACATGGTGGAGGCCGCCATGACACGCGAGGCAGCAGTGACGCTCTCAGATCCGTTCGTCATGGGGGTGGACGTGGCGCGGGTTTGGGGATGATCGCAGCGTGATCGTGCTGCGCCGGGGTCGTGACGCAGACCACAGTCACATCGGCCAGGATGGTGCGATCGTCTATGCCAACAAGCGGGCCGAGGGGTGGGGTGCGATGCGGGCCTGGCTCGCCGGCGGGATGGTCCCGGATGACCGTGACGCTGCCGGCCGACCCGACCGGGGGTCGGGCAGGGTAACGCGCCCCCATCAACTTGCACGCATCCGCAAAATTCCAAAACGTCTCCGCCACGAACGCGGATAGACCATCAATACTCGACACGGACGCGACATGGTGGTGCCCCCCAGTCGATCACAGATCAAATCTAGCCCAATTCGATAGGGTTTGCACCTGTTCGCGTGTTGCTGTCTGAAGTTGATCCCTATTGTTACTCGAGACAACAATTTAGCCTGCGGTGCCAAATCGGCCCCTTAATTGCTCGGGCAATCCTGCATTTCACGGTCTGCGCAGGTTCGTCATCAACACGACAAATGGCCGCCGGTGCGGCCACTCTTAAAGGAGCCTCGACGCGAGTTGATTTTTTCACTCATGACCTATCCCCATTAGCGACCAGATAGGCGACATCCCGGATCGGCAACTTCGCGCCAAAACCTGACTTATGCAACCGCAGCAGACAGCAGCTCTATTCGACAACCTCGTCAGCGCGTGCGAGTAGCGACTGCGGCGCATAAGAAAGGGCAGGTCAATGTAAACAAGCGTAGCAGCCGCGGCGAACCGCTCCCAGGCCAACAGCCATGGGTGCGTTTGGGGTCCTCATCGCTATCGTTACTCCGCCTGGCCGCATGCTACGATACCGGCCGAAAAAATAATGGGAGAGAGCGTCATGAAGATTACACGGCAGAGCCGGATTGAAGGGACTGACTGCGAGCGCGGCCGCGGTGGCGATGCCCGGAATTGTGCGGGGCGAGGAACCGGAAATTGTGATTGGCGCGCCGAATTGCTCACCGGCGGGATCGGCGAGGGCGGTCAGCGCTCCGTATGGGCCCTGCAGATCGCGATCGACCAGATCAATCGCGAGGGCGGCATCAAGTCGTTAGGCGGTGCCAACCTCAGGCTGGTGGTCGCCGACACGACGTCGGAGAATCGACGCAGGCCGCGAGCGTCGCACGCCGGATGATCGATCAGGAAAAGGCAACCTTGCTCGTCGGCGCCACCGCGAGCGCAATGACGCTTGCCTTGCAGGTCGAGACTGAGAAATCCGGGATTCCGCTCATCACCAATTCATATGCCGACGGGATTGTCACCCGCGGCTACAAAAACACGTTCAAGATCACGCCTCAGGGCGGTGGAATATGGAACTGGTCGATGACCAGCGCATACGATCTGTGGAAGGCCAGCAAGGGCAGCCCGCCTAAGTCGGCGCTGATCTTCATGAGCAACGATGCCGTCGGCCTCGTGGTGCAAAAACAGCTCCCCGAGCACGCCAAGACGCTCAATCTCGACGTGCCGTTCTCCCAGTCGTTCCAGATGGGCCTCTCGGATCCCTCGGTCGCGGTTGCGCCGGTGCTGCGTTACAAGACCGATCTCATCTTCCTCGGCGGCTTCACCAACGACATCATCCTGATTATCAAAGCGTTGCGCGGCGTCGGCGTCACCGCCCCAATCTTTGGCGCTGGTCCCGCGGGCTACGATTCCGTTGGGAAGGGTCTAGGGGACGCGTCCGACCGGTTCTTTGCGCCGATGATCTGGAATTGGGATATCGACGTTCCCGGAAACAAGGAGTTCGTTGCAGCCTACAAGGCGGCGCAACCCAATGCGCCTTATCCGCCCGCCAACGAGATGCTCGGCGGCGGCTTCGCGATGGGGCGGATCATCGGCCAGACCTTGGAAAGGGCGGGCAGCCGCGATCCGGCGAAGCTGCGCGATGTTCTCGCGACAACGGAGTTCACCAACCTGCCATTACCGGCCACTAAGATAAAATTCGGCAGCAACGGCCTTAACGAATACGGCACCGGAGTGCTGGCTGAATGGATCAAGGGAGAAATTCGGACAGTGTGGCCGAAAGAGAACCAGGCGACTTAACCGCTGTTCTGAACACCACGCTGACGGCCGGTCATTGCTGCCGCGATACTGATCGCGCTCTACGTCGCATCTCAGCTGTTGTGAAACGTGGATGGGTTCCCAGACATAGCAAGTGTTACGTTTTTGACGCCGCGCGCGCGAGGGTACAACAGCACGAACGCCTCGTTTGTCGAGACGGCCGCTGAACACAATTCCGGTGGCCCCGCGTGGACATGCGGCCACCCGATGCAGCCACCCGGACGACTTTTCCGCCTTCCTCCTTTTTGCCGGATGCCCTTCAGGAGTTCGGCGGGGTTTTCAAGAATTGCACAGACAGTCGAGGCTAACAAAGTAGCGGTCCGCGCTCTCGGCTCGACCGTCATTGCCGGGCCGGCCGCAGGCCGAGTCCCGGCCATCCACGTCTTTCTTTGTTGCCGGCGTGATGCCTTCACGTGGATGCCCAGGACAAGCCCTGGCATGACCGCGGAGAGAGTGGCTCCCTCACTCCGCCGGCACCGCGACCCCATTATCCAATCGCCCCATGGCGAGTGAGCGATAATCCTGTCCGGCGAGATCCTCCTTCGAGTAGGTCACCGGGCCGTTGACGGCGGGCATGTCCTTGAGCTTCTCGAGCGCGTCGCGGATGCCTGCCCGATAGCTGTCCGAGTTCTTCACCCCGGCCTCCATTATCAGGCCGGCATCGAACCCAAAGATCATAAAGAACGTCGGCGTGCGGCCAAGCGCCTTTTGCACGTCGGCATAGAGCCGCGCGGTGTCGCCGCCGGCCTTGGCGCCGAAGATGCCGCGCTGGGTCGGCACCAGCAAACCGTCGACCACCTTGGGTCCGCCGATCGCCTCGTAGAATGGCGCCGTCGGCGCCGCCTGCGAGACCACCAGCTGGGCGGTGATCCCGAACTGCTTGAACTGCTCGAACACCAGGATGGCGGCGCGGCCGGCGGCGCTTGAGTAGATCAGGTCCGGGTTGGCGGCGCGGATCCTGGTGAGCTGCGCGTTGAAGTTGGTGTCGTCGATCGCAAAGCTCTCCGCCGCGACCGACAGGGTGACGCCGTACTTCGGCGCCAGGTCCTTGATCGCCTTGTCGTCATACTGGCCGTAGGCGTCGGTGCCGTAGAGATGGGCGATCTTCTTCATGTCTTTCTTCTGCATGTACTCGAGCACGATCGTCATGGCGTCGTGCCCGGAGGGCGCGACCTTGAACATCCACGGATCGGGCGGATAGCCGAGCGCGTCGGCGCGCCGCCCCCGGTGACGATCGGCACCTTGAACTCCGAGGCAAACGCCTTGGCGGCCTCAGCGCCGAGCTCGAGTTGATGTTCAGAAGATGATGTTGGTCTTGGGGTCGCCGGCGAGCCTGCGGAACGCGTTCGACGCGCTCACCGGGTTGGTCTCGTCGTCGAGCACGTCGAGCACGATCTTTTTGCCGGGCAGGCCGTGGGTCTTCACCCACGCGTCGAAGCACGCCATCGTGTCCTTGGCCGGGCCGTTGAACGGTCCGGTCAGTGACGACACCATGCCGATGTGAAACTCCGGCGGCGCGTTCTGGGCGCCGGCCGGCGGCCCGAGGAAAAGAACGGCAGCCGCGGCCGCACATGCCCATAGGCGGGTTTTCATGCTTGGTCCTCCCTGGCTTTTTTGGGTCGCCCGGGAGGAGCTTAGTCTATTTTGTCGGGCCCTCGGAGGCCCGATTGCTCTAGGCCGCTTGCGCGACCGGGTTTATGCTACCTTCCCGCGAGTGTTCGCTTTTGACGTCGCGCGTGCAAGCTTTACGTTTTTAACGTCGCGCGCGCGAGGGAAGAAACTCTACGTTTTTGACGTCGCGCGCGCGAGGGCTTCAGCAACATGCACCATCTAATGGGGCTCGTGCCGCCTGATCAGAGCGCGCCTTGTCCCTTGGAAGGCCTCTCTGCGTTCGGCGGGGGCGCGAGGATTAAGAATTGGACCGGGCCGCTATCCCACTACATGTCTGCCAATCGATGTGAACATTCTGGCCCCCGACTTACGCGCCTCGGTTCGCATGGGAAGCTCTCAGGCTGCTCGGCCTACGTCGGGCCGACGAGGGGAGGTGGTGGGTGGCATGTCCAAAAAAGCAATGCTACCTCGTGCCGCCCTAGTATGCCTTACGTTTTTGACGTCGCGCGCGCGTGGGCTTCAGCAACATCGAGGCTCGGGCACAGCCGATACAGCTCGCCTTCCCTTGGAAGGCCTCTCTGCGTTCGGCGGTGGTCGCAAGGATTGCGAAATCAGAACTGGCCGCTACCCCACCACACCGCTGGCCAATCGGTGTGAAATTCTAAGCCCCCGACTTAGGGGAGTCGGTTCCGGTGCACGGGAAGCTCACAGAGTGCTCGGCACCAACCTCGGACAGACCGGGGGCGGTGGGGGGCGTGTCCAAAAAGGCAACGCGACCCCGTGCCGCCCCTGTGACGCTTTTGACGTCGCGCGCGCGTCGTCAAAAACGTAACACTTGCTGTCCGCTATCCGGGACTATTCGGATATTAAATGCTCGAGCCGAGCCGTTCCACTTTTGACCCATCTCGGACGTGCATCGCCTTCCTTCTTCGACCAGGAAAGCGATAATGAGTGAATTGCAAATAGGCTTAGTTGACCTTGATTCCGGTTGCGTCGACGACCGTTTTCCAGTCACGTGCCTGCTCCGATAAGACCGCGGCAAAATCCTCAGGGCTCCCGATCTTTGCCTCCATGCCAAGCTTGGGACATCATGCAGGCCATGCACGCGCTGAGCCAGGCGCATCCCGAGCGTGCCATCGCGTTCGCCGAAGAAGAACTGACACCTTATCTTTCCATGCACTATGCGCCGGAGCCGGACCTGTTTATTCGTACCGGCGGTGAACAGCGCATCAGCAACTTCCTGCTGTGGCAACTGGCGTATACCGAACTGTATTTCACCGACACCTTGTGGCCCGCGTTCGACCGCGCCGCTCTGGAAGCGGCAATCCAGTCCTATCAAAAGCGCGAGCGCCGTTTCGGGCGTACCAGCGAACAACTGACGGAAGGCAAGACTGATGCTTAAACAGCGCGTCATCACGGCGATCATCCTGTTTGTATTGTTTCTGGCTGCCTTGTTCGGCTTGCCCGCTGCGGGCTGGCAAGCACTGGTATTGGTTGTGGTGTGGCAGGGTGCCGTGGAATGGGCGAGGTTGTCCGGACTGAACGGGCGTGCTGCAACAGTCTATTGGGCGCTGACCTTGGTTGTAATGGGAGGAATGTTGTGGCTCGATTACAACCTTGCATTTGAACAACAGACCTTGCTGCATCTGGTCTGGTATGTCCTGGCTGTGCTGTTGTGGGTGCTGGTTGTTCCCGCTTGGTTGATGCTGGGTTGGCGCCCCAAGAATTCGCTGTTGATGGGCCTGGTTGGCTGGATCGTGCTGTTGCCCACCGGCTTGGCGATGCTCGATCTGCGCGCTTACAGTCCGTGGGTGTTGCTGTTCGCGATGACACTGGTGATGATGGCCGATATTTCTGCATACTTCACCGGCAAGCGTTTCGGCAAGAATAAACTGGCACCGGCGATCAGTCCCGGCAAGACCTGGGAAGGCGTTTTCGGTGCGATGATCGGTGTGACTGTATATTTGATTGTGGTGATGTGGACCAGCGGTTTATACAAACACTATCCGATTTTTCCGGGGATTATTGTCGCTGGATGGTGGTGGGTGGCTTTGGCCGTCGTCGGTGATTTGTTCGAATCCGCAATCAAGCGCCAAGCCGGGGTCAAGGATAGCGGCGCGTTGCTGCCAGGACACGGCGGTTTGCTGGATCGCATCGATGCACTGACGTCCACCTTGCCGTTCGCCGGCATAGCGCTCATATTGCAAAGGCTGGAATGAGCAAACTCACCCGTCTCACAGTTCTCGGTTCTACCGGCAGCATAGGCAAGAGCACGCTGGACGTGGTCTCGCGCCATCCTGAGAAATACCGGATCATTGCGCTTACTGCGCAACAACAGGACGGATTGCTGTTCGAGCAGTGCCAGCGCTTTCAGCCGCGCTATGCCGTCTTGCTGGATGAAGCGGCAAGCGAGCGACTGAGCAAGCGTATTGTTGCCGCTGGACTGGATATCGAAGTGCTGTGCGGTGTTGCGGCGCTGGAACGTGTTGCAACCTTGCCCGAAGTGGATGCAGTGATGGCGGCAATCGTCGGCGCGGCGGGCATGCTGCCGACCCTCGCTGCTGCACATGCAGGCAAGAAGATACTGCTGGCGAACAAGGAGACCATGGTGTTGGCCGGGCATCTGTTCATGGAGGCCGTGCATCGCAGCGGTTCCGTATTGCTGCCCATCGACAGCGAACACAATGCCATTTTCCAGGCGCTGCCCCGCGGTTACGCCGGCAACATGAAGCAAAGCGGGGTGAGCAAGATTTTGCTCACGGCGTCCGGCGGTCCCTTCCGCAACACGCCGATATCCGAATTGCAGCATGTAACGCCGGATCAGGCTTGCGCTCATCCCAACTGGAGCATGGGCCGCAAAATATCGGTGGATTCCGCCAGCATGATGAACAAAGGACTGGAAGTGATCGAGGCGCACTGGCTATTCAATGCCGGGGCAGACGACATCCAGGTGGTGGTACATCCGCAAAGCGTGATTCATTCGCTGGTGCAATACGTGGATGGCTCGGTGCTGGCACAGCTTGGCAATCCCGACATGCGTACACCCATCGCATTTGCGTTGGCATACCCTGAGCGCATCGATGCTGGCGTTCTCCCCTTGGATTTGTTTCAAATCGCCAGGCTGGATTTTACGGCGCCGGATTTTGCCCGTTTCCCCTGCCTAGCTTTGGCTTATCAAGCCTTGCGTTCCGGCGGCACCGCACCGGCCTTGCTGAACGCTGCAAACGAAGAGGCGGTCGCGGCCTTTCTGGAACGCCGCATTTCCTTCCTCGATATCCCGCGCCTGATCGAAGCCGTGTTGGGTAAAATAACGAGCACTGCAGTAGGCGCGCTGCAAGATGTGCTGGATGCGGATACCTCGGCGCGTGCTGCGGCACAGGAGTGGATCGCACGATGACTACCTTGCTCGCTTTCGTTGTCGCAATTGCCATACTGGTGGTATTTCACGAGTTGGGGCATTACGCCGTTGCGCGCCTGTGCGATGTCAAAGTGCTGAAATTTTCTGTTGGATTCGGCAAGGCCTTATATACAAAGCGCTTTGGTAGCAGCGAGACGGAATGGGTACTATCCGCAATCCCGTTGGGCGGTTACGTCAAAATGCTGGACGAGCGCGAAGGTGATGTGCCCGAACACGATTTGCCGCGCGCGTTTAATCGCAAACCCGTGCTACAGCGCATGGCGATCGTCGTGGCAGGGCCGATTGCAAATCTGTTACTGGCGGTAATCCTCTATTTCTTCCTGTTTATCCACGGCGTGCCCGGCATCAAGCCGGTATTGGGGGAAATTGCCCCGAACACGCCGGCTGCAATGGCGGGACTGCAAAGCCGGCAAACGATACTCAGTATCGATGGCCAGCCAACACCAAGCTGGCAAGAGATACGCTGGATATTGCTCGATATGGTGTTGCAGCATAAAGCGGCCAAATTTGAGCTGCAAAACGCCCAGGGTGAAAAATCGTTTCATATGGTGGAAATGGGCGGTTTGACCGCGAGCGATCTAGATGGCGACTTCATGCAGAAGCTCGGCCTGCAACCCTACCAGCCTCCGATCTATCCCATCATCGGCAAACTGGTCGACGGTAGCGTCGCGCAGCGCGCCGGACTGCAGGTAAATGATCGTGTATTACGGGCCAATGGCCGGGAAATTGCGCTGTGGGAGGACTGGGTGACTATAGTGCGCGATCATCCGGGCAAGCAACTGGATATTGAAATCGAGCGCGCGGGTGCCGTATTGAAACTTAGTTTGACACCCGATGTCATTGACGAGGCCGGCAAAAAGATCGGTCGTATCGGCGCGATGGCTTATATCGACAAAGCGGCTTTTGAAGCAATGTTGACTGAAGTGCGTTATCCGCCATTGGCGGCCCTGTCCGAGTCTGTGAACAAGACTTGGGAAACAGCCAGCGTGAGTCTGAAAATGATGGGCAAGATGATTCAAGGCCAGGTATCGCTGAAGAACCTCTCCGGTCCGATCACGATCGCCGATTATGCGGGGCAGTCGGCGCAGATGGGGTTGGGTGCTTATATCGGTTTTCTTGCTCTCATCAGTATCAGTCTGGGCGTGTTGAACCTGATGCCTATCCCTTTATTGGATGGCGGGCATTTGCTGTATTATTCGGTCGAGTTGATCAAAGGCAGCCCGGTTTCCGAGGGGCTGTGGGAAGCGGGACAGAAGGTGGGTATCGCACTGCTGGTTACCATGATGGCTTTTGCGTTGTATAACGATATCAGTCGCCTGATTTTGGGTTGAACACAATAATGAAATTAAAAAAATGGGTGGGCTTGCTCCCGCTGCTGCACGCCACATCTGCTTGGTCATTAGAACCATTCGTCATCAAGGACATTCGTGTTGAAGGCATACAGCGTACCGAACCGGGTACGGTGTTCAGCTATTTGCCGGTGAAGGTCGGCGATACGCTGAATGATGCAAGCGCATCCGCTTCGCTGCACGCGCTGTTCGCTACCGGCTTCTTCAGGGATGTGGAGCTGAAGGTGGAGCAGAACGTGCTGGTCGTGATCGTCAAGGAACGTCCGACCGTTTCCAGCGTCGAGATCAATGGGGTGAAGGATTTTCCGAAGGATCAATTGCGCGACAATCTGAAAATGGTTGGGCTGGCGGAAGGGCGCATCCTGGATAAATCGGTCCTGGACAAATCCGTACAGGAATTGAAACGGCAGTATGTGGCCCGCGGCAAATATGCCGTTGAAGTGAAGGCCACTGTAAAGGAGCTGGAACGCAACCGCGTTGCCGTGAGTTTTGACGTGGATGAAGGTTCTGCTTCCAAGATTCGCCTCATCAATTTTGTTGGCAACCATGTCTATTCAGACAAAGAATTGCTTGAGGCCATGCAATTGACCACACCCGGCTGGTTCACCTGGTTCAGCAAGAACGATCAATATTCCAAGCAGAAACTGTCTGCCGATATGGAAAGCATACGCACTTTCTACATGAACTCCGGTTACATGGATTTCACGATCGAGTCGACACAAGTGTCGATCTCTCCGGACAAAAAAGATATCTTCATCACGCTGAATATTTTCGAGGGCGAAAAATATACCGTTTCAGATATCAAGGTGGTCGGTACAGAAGCGGTGCTCTCGCACAAGGAAATGCGCAAGCTGATCAGCATAAAGCCCGGCGACGTGCTATCGCGCGACGCCCTCACCGACTCAACGCGCAAGATCAGCGAGCGCCTCGGAGAAGAGGGTTATGCGTTTGCCAATGTGAATGCCGCACCAGACGTGGATAAAGTAAAGCACCAGGTTGCATTCACTTTCGTGGTTGATCCGATGCAGCGCGCCTACATCCGGCGCATCAATATCTCCGGCAACGACAAGACCAGGGATGAAGTGATACGCCGCGAGTTTCGACAAATGGAAGGTAGCTGGTTTGCGACGTCAAAAGTCAAGAAATCGAAACAGCGGCTTGACCGGACGGGATATTTCTCCGAGGTTAACATTGACACCTCGCCGGTACAGGGAACGAGTGACCAGATGGACGTCAATCTCAAAGTCGCCGAAAAATCCACGGGCAATTTCCAGGTCGGTGCGGGATACAGTAGCGTGGAAAAAATCACCCTCATGGCGGGCGTCACCCAATCCAACGTGTTCGGAACCGGGAACTCCCTGTCGACACAGGTCAATACCAGCAAGCTAAATCAAGTCTATTCGGTTTCCTACACCAATCCTTACTATACGGATGACGGCATCAGTCGCGGTTTCGACGTTTACAAGCGCAGAACCAACGCGACCACAATTGCGATCAGCCAGTACACTTCGGATACGTACGGTGCCGGCGTTCGTTATGGGATACCGATAAAGGATGAGGAGATGTTCCATTTCGGAGTGTCGGCGGAACAGACCACCATTGGTTTGACCTCGCTTAGTCCGCAGCGATATATCGATTACCTTAACTTGTTTGGTGAAACCGTGGCCAATCTGATCGGCAACGTCGGCTGGTCGCGCGATACGCGCGACAGTGCCTTGGCCACCACGGAAGGTACGGTGCAACGTTCGTTCATTGAATTCAGCCTGCCGGTTTCCGATCAGCATTACTACAAGTGGACCTATCAGCACCAGTTGTACTACCCGCTGAGCCGTAATCTCACGCTGATGTTGAACGGTGATTTGGGTGTGGCAGGGGGATACAACGGAGCACCTCTCCCGTTCTTCAAATACTTTTATGCGGGCGGTGTCGGTTCGGTACGTGGATATGATCCAAATTCTCTCGGGCCGAGAGATGCGAACAATTTGCCCTTGGGTGGCAACAAGCGCGCGGTCGGCAATATTGAGCTGTTGTTTCCAATGCCCGGAATGGAAAAAGAAAAGTCGTTGCGCTTGAGTGCGTTTCTGGATGGCGGCGAAATCATCGGTTCCGGCGGAGAACTTCCGGGGACCCTCGGAATGCGTTATTCTACGGGTCTGGCTCTGACTTGGCTGTCGCCTGCGGGGCCGCTCAAACTGAGCTGGGCAAAACCATTGAACGATCAACAGCAGGACAAGATTCAACATATTCAGTTTACGATGGGCTCGATGTTTTGACCTCTACAAGGAGCTTGAGATGAAAACGTTACTTTGTGCGGGTCTGCTGATCTTGGCAACGATCGCACCGGCCAGCGCCGGTGATTATAGAATCGGAGTGGTAGATACCGAACGCATACTGCGTGAATCGGATCAGGCGGTCCGTGCCGAAAAAAAGATCGAGCACGAATTCGCCGCGCGCGATCAGGAAATCAAAAACTTGATCAAGCAGAGCAAGGATTTGCAGACGTCTCTGGACAAAGATGGGCCTACCATGTCGGAACCGGTGCGTCGCGGCAAAGAGCGCGAGCTGGCCAATATGAACCTGACGTTGCAGACCCTGCAGCGCGAATTTCGCGAAGATCTGAATCTGCGCAAGAACGAAGAACTGGCAGCGGTATTGGCGCAGGCCGATAAGGCGATTCGTGCGATTGCAGAAAGCGAACAGTACGACATTATTTTGCAGGAAGCGGTCTATCGCAATCCTAAGGTGGACATCACCGACAAAGTATTGAAATACCTGTCCAAAGAGGCTCCCGATAAGTCCGATAAGTCCGATAAGTCCGATAAGTCCGATAAGTCCGATAAGTCCGATAAGTCCGATAAGTCCGATAAGTCCGATAAGTCCGATAAGTCCAACAAGTGATCTGAAGAGTTGTATTCGATGGAACGCACAGCCTACCGACTGGCAGATATAGCAGCACGTTTTGGCGGGCAAGTGATTGGAGATTCCGACACACAAGTCCGGCAGGTTGGCACGCTGGAACACGCTACCGCAGGGCAGATCGCTTTTCTGGCCAATGCCAAATATCGCGGCCAGCTCGAACATAGCAAGGCATCGGCCGTAATTCTGTCGGCTAAAGATGCGGATGCGACAGAGTTGCCACGCATCGTTTGCGACAACCCCTATTCGTATTTCGCGAGACTCTCCGCGTTCCTGAATCCGCTGCCGGAATGTATTCCTGGCATCCATTCGTCTGCGGTCGTAGGCAGAGATACGTCAATCTCGCCGCAAGCCCATATAGGTCCATTGGTGACAATAGGCGACAGGGTGGTCATCGGTGCCGGCACCGTGGTCATGGCTGGATGCAATATCGGGCATGATGCGATATTGGGCGCGAATACCTTGCTGTATCCTCGCGTGACGGTGTATCACGCATGTGTGATTGGCAACCAAGTCATTGCACATTCCGGCGTGGTGATCGGTGCCGACGGTTTCGGCATGGCATGGGAAGATGGAAAGTGGCTGAAGATCCCGCAGATTGGGCGCGTTGTGATCGGCGACCATGTCGAGATCGGTGCCAATACCACCATAGATCGCGGTGCGCTGGACGACACTGTGATCGAAGAAGATGTGAAGCTGGATAACCAGATACAGGTTGCGCACAACGTGCGTATCGGCGCGCATACCGCTATCGCCGGCTGTGTGGGGATCGCGGGCAGCGCTTCCATCGGCAAGTATTGCCGCATCGGCGGCAGTGCCGGCATCCTGGGACATTTGCAGATTGCCGATCATGTCGAGATTGCCTCTTTCACACTGATCGGAAAATCGATTACCGAGCCGGGCAGCTATGCCGGAATATTCCCATTCAGCAAAAACGAAGAATGGCGCAACAATGCCGTACATCTGCGGCATCTTGGCGAGTTGGTGAAACGCGTCAAGACATTAGAAAAAGAAATTGAATTATTGAAAGGGGAGAAAGCATGAGTACCGCGATGGACATCCATGAGGTGTTACAGCATTTGCCGCACCGTTATCCGTTCTTGTTGATAGACCGCGTGATCGAGGTCGTGCCAAATGAAAGTATCGTGGCGCTGAAGAATGTCTCCATGAACGAACCGTTCTTCCCCGGTCACTATCCGCACCATCCGGTGATGCCTGGGGTGCTGGTGATAGAGGCGATGGCTCAGGCCGCTGCCATCCTGTCGTTCAAGACGATGGGAACCTTGCCCAGCGATGATTCGGTGTATTACTTCGTTGGCATCGACAATGCGCGTTTCAAACGCCCAGTCGGCCCCGGTGACCAGTTGATCCTCAAAGTATCCATCGCGATGAACCGCCGCGGGATGTGGAAATTCAACGGTAAAGCCGAAGTGGACGGACAAGTTGCCGCGGAAGCAGAATTGATCTGTACCTTGCGGACCAAAGAATGAGCAGCTTGCTTCATCCGACCGCGATCATCCATCCCAATGCGAAGCTGGCCGACGATGTATCGGTCGGTGCGTATTCCATCATTGGCGAACATGTTGAGATCGGCGCCGGTACTATCAGTCGGCCCGCATGTCGTCATTGACGGGCATACCAGCATCGGTAAAGGCAACCATATTTTCCAGTTCAGTTCGATCGGCGAAATCCCGCAAGACAAGAAGTACAAGGGCGAGCCGACGCAATTGATCATCGGCGACAACAATACGATCCGCGAAAGCTGCACGCTCAATCTGGGCACGGTGCAGGACGGTGGAATTACCACTATCGGCAGCGACAACTGGATCATGGCGTATGTACACGTGGCACACGATTGTCATATCGCGGATCACAATGTCATCGCCAATTCGGTGCAGTTTGCGGGGCATGTGACCGTCGGCAGTCATACCCTGATTGGCGGCTTGAGCGGGGTACACCAGTTCGTGCGCATTGGAGACTTCGCCATGATCGGGTTCCAGACGCGCTTGTCGCAGGATCTGCCTCCGTTCGTGACCGCGGTGGGAAATCCGGCCGAGGCCAAAGGCCCGCATCAGGAGGGACCGCGCCGTGCCGGCTATTCTGCACCGCGTGTTGACATGCTCAAACAGATGTACCGCACGTTGTACCGTGCAGGCAGCAGTTTTGAAACCGCAAAAAAAGAGATCGGAGATTTGCGCGGGCAAGTGGCCGAGGCTGATGTGGATATTGAAAACATGCTGGATTTCCTTAACCAGGCCAGCCGTGGCATCGTGCGGTAATTCGTATGACTAACAAATCGGTAAAAACCATTGCCATCGTGGCAGGCGAAGCGTCGGGCGACTTATTGGGTAGCCTGCTGATGGACGCCATCAGGCAAGTCGCACCCAATGTGCGCTTCATCGGTATTGGCGGACCCAAGATGCAGGGCGTCGGCATGGAGGTCTTGTTCCCGCTGGAAAAGCTTGCCGTGAACGGCTATGTCGAGGTGCTGCGCCATTACCGCGAACTCGTCGGTATTCGCCGTACCCTGCGCGAGCGCTTCATTGCGACGCCGCCTGATCTTTTCATTGGCATCGATGCGCCCGACTTCAATCTGGATCTGGAAATGGCCTTGAAGCAGCACGGCATTCCAACCGTGCATTACGTCAGCCCTTCCATCTGGGCCTGGCGCGGCGAACGCATCCACAAGATCAGGCAGGCCGTATCGCACATCCTCGCGCTGTTCCCGTTCGAAGCGCCGCTGTATGAACAGGCTGGCGTACCGGTCACCTATGTTGGACATCCGTTGGCGGATATTCTGCCGGAAGTTCCCAAGCGGCTGGAGATGCGCGAACAGATGCGCATCATGCCCAGAAATGCCAAGGTATTCGCCCTTCTTCCGGGTAGCCGTCAGGGCGAAGTTCGCCGTCTGGCCAAGACTTATATTGAGACTGCCAAACTGATCCTGCAACAATTGCCCGAAGCGCAGTTCCTCGTGCCGTTGGCCAGTCGCGAGACACGTACCATATTTGAAAATGAAATTTGGAAACAGGAAGCGCAGCAGCTGCCCATCACCTTGCTGTTCGGTCATGCGCACGATGCCATGATCGCTGCAGATGGCGCTTTGGTCGCATCCGGCACGGCCACGCTGGAAGCCGCGCTGCTTAAGTGCCCCATGGTCATCACGTACAAGATGCCGGCGCTGACCTATTGGCTGGCAAAGCGCAAGCAATACCTGCCTTATGTCGGCTTGCCCAATATATTGGCCGGAAAGTTCGTCGTGCCGGAAATACTGCAAGATGACGCCACTGCGGAGAACCTCGCCCAGGCGCTTCTCAATCTGGTCAACAACAAGCATGCCGTTGCTGAACTGGAGCAGACTTTCAGCACCATGCACCGGAAATTGCGTCAGGATACTGCGCAGAAGGCGGCCGCGGCCATCCTGCCTTTTCTGGCATGAGCGGCATCCTGCTCATCTGCGGTGTGGATGAAGCAGGGCGGGGTCCTCTGGCCGGTCCGGTATGTGCGGCGGCCGTCATTCTGGATGCTGCCAACCCGATCGAAGGTCTGGCCGACTCCAAGAAGCTGTCGGAAAAACAACGCGACCGGCTGGCACCCATCATCCGCGAACGCGCGCTGGCCTGGTCGGTGGCGTATGCCGAGGTCGATGAAATTGACCAACTCAATATCCTGCAAGCCACGCTGTTAGCGATGCGCCGTGCCGTGCTGGCGCTGCACTACCCAGCCGCACCAGGTACTGGTGGACGGGTTGTATTGCCCGCAGACCGGCATACCCAGCCAGGCCATCGTCAAGGGCGACAGCAAAGTTGCCGCCATTTCTGCTGCTTCCATCCTGGCCAAGACTGCACGCGACGAACTCATGTTGAAGTTGCATGAACAATATCCGCAGTACGGTTTCGACGGACACAAGGGCTATCCGACTGCCGCACATCTGGCTGCGCTGCGTGAGCATGGCGTTTCTGCCGTGCATCGCCGCAGCTTCAGGCCCGTGCGTGAAGCACTAGATGCAATAAGATAAACTCTGCAAAACAACTCTTGAGGTAACCAACATGGCCTTTTTCAAACTCATACATTTGCTTGCTGTAGTCATCTGGATCGGCGGCATGTTCTTCGCCTACATGGTGTTGCGTCCCGCCGCTGTCGACGTACTGCAACCACCGGAACGCTTGCGCCTGTGGGACAACGTGTTTCACCGCTTCTTCAATTGGGTATGGGGAGCAATCGGTACGATCCTGGTCAGCGGCTTCTACATGATCTACCAATTCGGCGGCATGGCGCACGTGCCACGCTATATTCACGTCATGATGCTGTTGGGACTGGTGATGACCGGTATCTATATATATGTGTTCTTTGCCTGTTATGTTCCGCTCCATCTGCATGTCTCCAAGGAACGCTGGAAGGAGGCGGGCGAGATTTTGGGCAAGATCAGGAAGCTGGTTGGACTCAATCTCACGCTGGGTCTGCTTACGATCTGTGTGGAAGTAGTCGGAGTGAACTGGAGTTGAATGATACAAGTGATGATGGTGTAACGGATCAACTACGCAAAGTGCGTTTATGAATCAAAAAACTATTCTAAGTATCTCAGCCTTCGCGGTTTTCGGTTTGATTGTTGGCTATGCAGTCTTTGGCAAACTAGGCGGGGAGTATGTCAGCCTGAGGACATTATTTTCGTTCGGTGGAAACGCGCTTTTTCGCGCGTTCCAGTCCATTTCTGGTCTTGAAGACATGCGCAACAAGATATTGCTGTGCGGTGTGGCAGGTGGAGTGGTTGGAATACTGGCCACCTTCAGATTGAAGAAATAGCAGTGTTGATCTGAAGGCAGCACTTCTTGAATATCCCCAACATCGGATTAACGCAATCCGGCGACTCAGCTTAGTCCGAATAGAGATTTACTCCGCCCGCACCTACAGTGGAGATAGTCGTAAAGACCACCCGTTGTGACTGAATTTAGCGACTAGTTGTGACAGGAACTGCCTGCGGTCCAGGTACCGCCAGCATTGCATACTCACTATAGTAGATGCTTCCATCCGTCGGCTACAGCGATGAATCGACGATATGATGAATAGGTGACAGCATTTAAGTGGGGCTGTTGCAATGGATGTTGCTGCCTGTTGTCCAGTTAATACCATCTGAGCTTGTGAGGACCGTTCCACCCTCGCCGACTGCGATATACCTACGCCGGATGATGTACCGTAGTCCCAAAAGTTGACTCCCTTGAGATTGGATGTGCCGGTACAGGTGAACATGCAGCCTGCAAGCCAAGTGGCTCCGTCCAAGGCTGTAGATTAAAGTTTGTGATGGCCGACTGCCACAAAACATAGCGTCGCATACGTCGTAGTCTATACCCATAAGTTACGCCATACAGCGCATTTCCGCGGTCCGCAGCCGGGAGTCGTGTTATCGCGCCCAAGTTGCACCAGCAGTGCTACTTGTAACGATGGTTCCATTTGCACCAGTTGCAACGATCAGGTCCGACACCATTGTTCGTAATGGCAAAAAGATCATTTCCAGTGGCGCCAGTTTGCTCCGTCCATGCGCTGGATGAAGGAGTCATGGTTATCATCTGCCACCTTACCTACACTCACGTATGTACCCGCGAAGACTGTCGTAAGTCACCGCATTGAAGTTTGTTGTTGGCAGGTTATGGAGTTGGTCAATGCAGCCCAGGTTTTTCCGTCAGCACTCGAAAACAAGGCGCCACTGGTTCCAGTGGTACCGACAGCAACAAACGCACCCACCATAGGAAACACCATTTAACGTATTGTCACCCAGTGGAGTACCTACGCTCCAGTCCCAGCTCCCCCCGCTAGCCTGGGTGTTGCTGCAACCGCTGGCGAACCGGTTCCTCCAGGCCCGCCCCCGGTTCTTCCGTTAATTGAATAGTAGTAAGTAGTGCCGTTCACCAATGGTGTGCTGGTACCGGAAATATATGTCGAAATCGTTGCAGGCGAGGTTACGTTAATAGCCGTGTAGCAACTAATACTCGAGGAGCAGTTTTGTGGCGTAACACCTGGAACGGTCGATTCCCAAATCCAATACTGAACGCCGGGTACCATGTCCCACGTCAATACGACGCGGCTATCCTTGGCCGTAGCAACGACATTATTGGGCGGGGGGGCAGACGATCCGCCACTGCCGAAGAAGCAACCTTGCAGAAGCGTGGCGGCCACCGCCACCAGGCTGAATGTAAAGAATCTTTTCATTTCCAGGGTAACTCTCAAAATGGACTGATTAAAAATCAAACCGGCATTTTAGATCAACGACGCATTGCATGCCCAACTCTTTAAGCCTGCCAGGCTTGCCGGATAGCGTTTTACCGCCAATTAAGCGCAGGGCTATTCCCCCAGGTTCATCCTGCGCACATAGTGGCAGGTATAGCCTTGCGGATGCTTGACCAGATATTTCTGGTGGTATTCCTCGGCTCGGTAAAATATTTTGAACGGGACGACTTCAGTGACCACCCTGCTTTTCCAGTCGCCGGATGCGTCCACGGTCTTGATAACTTCCTCAGCGGTGTTCTTTTGTTCGTCGTTGAGATAAAAGATCGCAGAACGGTATTGCGTACCGATGTCGTTTCCCTGCTGGTTACGCGTGGTGGGGTTGTGCATGCGGAAGAATTCGAACAGCAAATGGCGATAGGTAAGTTGAACTGGAGTCGAACACGATCTTCAGCGATTCGGCATGGCCGCTGTCCCCTGTTTTTACAAGGTCATACGTCGCATTCGGCGTATCGCCGCCGGTGTAGCCGACTTCTGTTTCGAGTACGCCCGGAATCAGGCGTACCAGTTCTTCCATGCCCCAGAAGCATCCTCCCGCAAGATAGGCCGTTTGAATATTGTTCGTCATAAGTTCTCCTTATTGCTTGCAGTGAAGTTGCCACGCAAAAGTCAGCAATTTCAAGCCGCTGGAACGCAGACTGCTAGCGCCGTTCTTTTTTCATGGCCGGCAGCAGCTTCACGTTTAGAGTCTTTTTCACGCTCGGTCGCGCGTTTGTCATGCTCTTTCTTGCCTTTCGCCAGGCCGATCTCCAGCTTGACTGCGGCCGCCCTTATAGTGCATGTCCAGCGGCATGATGGTGTAGCCTGCGCGTTGCACTTTGCCAATGAGTTTGTCGATTTCGTGCTTGTGCAGCAGCAGTTTGCGGGTGCGTACCGGGTCGGGGTGGATGTGGGTGGAGGCGTTCAGTAGCGGGCTGATGTGCGAGCCGAACAGGTATAGCGCGCCGTCCTTGATGGTGACGTAGGCTTCCTTGAGTTGTGCCCGTCCGGCGCGGATGGCCTTGACTTCCCAGCCTTCCAGCATGAATGCCGGCTTCATGTTTTTCTTCGATGAAGTATTCGTGGAAAGCCTTTTTATTCTGAATGATGCTCATGTAAAGATGTGTTTTGCGTGGCGTTGCGATATTCTACCAGCCTTTGATTTAGCGGCTTCGTAAAGCAATGGCATTGGTTGAGAAAACGGTATTGGTTCCGCATACGGCGGGGCAGATGTTCAAGCTGGTGGATGAAGTGGAAGAATACCCGCAGTTCATGCCGTGGTGCGGCGGGGCGGTCGTCAATGACATGCAGGGCACCACGATGCATGCCACGTTGCATATCGATTATCACCATATCCGGCAGCAATTCAGCACGAAGAACCAGCGCACTCCGCCTCACCAGATCGATATAGCCTTGCTGGACGGCCCGTTCAAACAATTGAACGGCAGTTGGCGATTCATCCCTTTGAGCGACGAAGCCTGTAAAATAGAGTTCCGTTTGCAATACGAGTTCTCCAACAAGTTGCTGGAAAAGCTGGTGGGACCGGTGTTTCACCATATTGCCAACACTTTTGTGGATGCGTTTATCCACCGTGCAGACAAGGTTTATGTAAAGAAATGAGCGACGAAAAGATAAATGTGGAATTGGTTTACGCGTTGCCGACGCAACAGATGCTACTTAAATCTGAGGTTCCAAAAGGCGCAACCATCGCTGAAGCGGTCAAACTTTCCGGAATTCTGGACAAATTTCCCGAGATCGACGTCGAAAAAGGCAGGTTTGGCATTTTTGGCAAATTAAGCAAGGTCGATACTGTGTTGCGGGAAAAGGATCGTATCGAAATCTATCGTCCTTTGATCGCCGATCCGAAAGAAGTCCGCCGTAAACGCGCCGAAGAAGGCAAAGCGATGAAGAAGGGCGGCGGCGAACTCTGATGCTGGATTACGACCTGCATTGCCATTCCAACGTCTCCGACGGCATGCTGACGCCGACCGAACTGGTGGAGCGTGCTGCGGGACGCGAGGTTAAAGTGCTGGCGCTGACCGATCACGACGATGTGGCAGGTCTGGTGGAAGCAGCCAAGGCCGCTGCACGACTGGGGATAGAATTCATCAATGGCGTTGAAATATCCGTTTCCTGGCGGAAACACACGCTGCATATCGTTGGCCTGAACATCGATCCCAAGAATCCGTTATTGGCAGAAGGCTTGCGCGGCATCCGCGGCGGACGCCGGCAACGCGCCGTACTGATGGCGGAATCGCTGGCGCGTTCCGGTATCGGCGGCGTGCTGGAAGGCGCCTATCGTTATGCCGCGAATCCGGACATCATCGGGCGTACCCATTTCGCCCGTTACCTGGTCGAAGCCGGTCATTGCAAGGACGTGCGCAGTGTATTCAATCGTTATCTGGTCAAAGGCAAGCCGGGCTATGTTGCGCATCAGTGGGCGGAATTGAAGGATGCGATCTCGTGGATACGTGCTAGCGGCGGCGTTGCCGTGCTGGCACATCCGGGACGCTATACGGCCGGACGCAATGCGATGGGCAAGACGACCTTGCTTGAATTGCTGCAGGAATTCGTCGACCTGGGCGGGCAGGGCATCGAAGTGGTGAGCGGCAGCCATACGCCGCCGCAATTCGCCGAATTCGCGCGATATGCCCAGGAATTCCATCTTCTCTGTTCATGCGGCTCGGATTTTCACGGGCCGGAAGAAAGCTACCGCGACCTCGGTACGATTGCCGGATTTTCCGCTGGAATGCCGTCCGGTGTGGACGCATTGGAAAGGGTCTGCGGCCTGACATATGGCGCAATTCTTTTCCATACACCCGGAGAATCCCCAGCCGCGCTTGATCAAACAGGCGGCGGAGATGCTGCGCCAAGGCGCCGTGATCGTCTATCCCACCGATTCCGGTTATGCCATTGGCTGTCATCTGGATGACAAAGAGGCCGTCGCGCGCATACGCCAGATACGCGGACTGGATGAAAAACACCTGATGACGCTGATGTGCCGCGACCTGTCGGAATTGGCGCACTACGCAAGAGTGGATAATTCGCAATTCAGGCTGCTGAAAAACAACACGCCGGGCAGCTATACTTTCATTCTGCAAGCGACCAAGGAAGTACCGCGACGGTTGCAGCATCCCAAACGCAGTACCGTTGGCCTGCGCATACCCGATCATCCGATCGCATTGGCCCTGCTGCAGGAATTGGGCGAACCGCTGCTCAGTTCCACACTGATCTTGCCTGATGCAGACGAGCCTTTGACCGATGTAGCCGAGATACGCGAGCAGTTGGAGCGACTGGTCGATCTGGTTATTGAAGGCGGCACAGTGGGGACGGCACGGACCACGGTGATCGATCTGACCGAAGCCACCCCGGTATTGGTGCGGCGCGGCAAGGGAGAAGTCGTACATTTGGGAATCGAGGAATAAATGGATTTTGATGCATTGATACAAAATATCGCGCTTGGAGCCATTCCAGTGCTATTCGCCATCACGTTGCATGAAGCGGCGCACGGTTATGCCGCACGCCATTTCGGAGATATGACCGCGTATCAAGGCGGGACGCATTTCGTTGAATCCAATGCGTCACGTCGACCCTTGGGCACGATATTGTTGCCGCTATGCTGACATTGTTCGTGGGCGACATTCTGTTTGGCTGGGCAAAACCGGTTCCGGTCAACTTCTCCGCTTTGCGCATCCTAAAAAGGACATGTTGTGGGTGGCGCTGGCAGGACCTGCGGCCAATCTGGTGATGGCGCTGTTTTGGGGTGCGATGTTCAAGGTGGCATTGATGTTTCCGGGCAGTTATTTTGCCCAGCCGCTGATTGGCATGGCACAGTTCGGAGTTACAATCAACGCCATTTTGCTGGTGCTGAACCTGTTGCCGTTGCCGCCTCTGGATGGCGGGCGCGTGGCCATCAGCCTGTTGCCGCATCGGCAGGCTTTCCAACTGGCCAAAGTGGAACCTTACGGCATGTTCATTCTGATCCTGCTTGCCGTTGTGCCGGTCTCGGGCCAGCCGATTTTGAGTCTGGATACTTTCGCCGCTTGTGGGTTGGTTCATCCGATTCGTTGCAATATTTTTTAATGTGAAACAAAGCTATGTTCGCTGATCGAGTCTTATCCGGAATGCGCCCCACGGGCAGTCTGCACTTGGGGCATTACCATGGTGTGCTGAAGAATTGGGTGGAGATGCAGCACCAGTACGAGTGCCTGTTCTTTGTGGCCGACTGGCATGCGTTGACCACACACTACGATACGCCGCAAATCATCGAGCAGAGCGTATGGGACATGGTCATCGACTGGCTGGGAGCGGGTGTCGATCCTGCGCAAGCCACGCTGTTCATCCAGTCGCGCGTGCCGGAACATGCGGAACTGCATCTGCTGCTGTCCATGATCACGCCGCTGGGCTGGCTGGAACGCATGCCGACCTACAAGGACCAGCAGGAAAAACTCGGCAGCAAGGATCTGTCTACCTACGGCTTCCTGGGTTATCCGTTGTTGATGAGCTCGGATGTCCTGATTTACCGCGCTACCCAGGTGCCGGTGGGTGAGGACCAGGTGCCGCATATCGAATTCACGCGCGAGCTGGCACGTCGTTTCAACCACATCTACGGCCGAGAGATCGGTTTCGAGGAAAAGGCCGAAGCCGCAGTCAAGAAACTCGGCGGCAAGAAAGCCAAACTGTATAACGAATTGCGCACTCGTTTTCAGGAGCAGGGCGACAGCGAAGCGCTGGAGTCCGCCAAGTCATTGCTGGATGAACAACAGAGTCTGAGCCTGGGCGACCGCGAGCGCTTGTTCGGCTATCTCGAAGGCGGTGGCAAGATGATCCTGTCCGAACCGCAAGCAATGCTGACTGCCGCGTCGAAAATGCCGGGTCTGGACGGACAGAAGATGTCCAAGTCCTACAACAACACCATCAGCCTGCGCGAAGACGAGGCCGATGTAAGCAAGAAGATCCGTACCATGCCCACCGATCCGGCGCGCATCCGCCGTACCGACATGGGCGATCCCGACAAATGCCCGGTATGGCAATTGCACCAGGTATATTCCACTGATGCGATCAAACAGTGGGCGCAGCAAGGCTGCCGCAGTGCGGGCATCGGTTGCATAGAATGCAAGCAACCCGTCATCGATGCCGTGATTGAAGAACAGAAACCCATGCGTGAACGCGCTCAACTCTATCTGGACGATCCCAGCCTGGTGCGCAACATCATCGCCGACGGTTGCGAGAAAGCGCGCAAGCTTGCCGCGGAGACCATGCGCGACGTGCGCGAGGCCATGGGGCTGGGATACAGTTAACGCCATGGAAGCCATTCTGCAATCGGTGATCACTTGTCCGCAGTGCGGGGCGACGAAAGAAGAGACCATGCCGACCGATGCCTGCCAGTTTTTTTATGAGTGCACTGCATGCCGTACCGTGTTGCGCCCGAAACCCGGCGATTGCTGCGTGTTCTGCTCGTACGGCACAGTGCCGTGCCCGCCGATCCAGTTACAACAAGATTGTTGCCGTCACTGATACATCATGACGCAAACCGAGACTCAGACAGGGATACCAACAGAGACACCGGCGGTGCCGCTCGTGCACGTCCACGGCGAACCGATGTTGGAGATGCCGCTGGATCTTTACATCCCGCCGGATGCGCTGGAGGTGGTACTGGAGTCTTTCCAGGGACCGCTGGATCTGCTGCTGTACCTGATACGCAAGCACAACCTGGATGTGCTCGACATTCCGATGGCGTCGCTCACCAAGCAATACATGGTGTACATCGAGGCGATGCAACAGCATCGTCTTGAACTGGCGGCCGAATACCTGCTGATGGCTGCCGTGCTGATAGAGATCAAGTCGCGCATGCTGCTGCCGCGCCTGCCCAAGGCAAACGAAGATGACAATGCCGAAGATCCGCGCGCCGAGTTGATGCGCCGCCTGCTCGAATACGAGCAAATGAAATCGGCCGCGCAGAAGCTGAACGAACTGCCGCAAGCCAGCCGCGATTTCGAACTGGTGCAGGTGTTGATCGAACGCACGGTCATCGAACGCCTGCCCAACGTCACGGTAGAAGATCTGCGTCATGCCTGGCTGGCCTTGCTCACGCGCGCCAAGGTCAATGCACACCACAGGGTACGCCGCGAAGAACTCTCCGTGCGCGAGCAAATGACCAAAGTGCTGCGCCAGTTGCGCAATACCGATTTCGTTTCGTTCGAAAGCCTGTTCGAACTGGACGCCACCATCCCGATGCTGGTCGTCACCTTCATCGCCATTCTCGAACTCGCCAAGGAGAGCCTGGTCGAGATCACGCAAACTGAAACCTTGGGGAATATCTATGTCCGAACCAGTCGAGCAATCACTGCCGAGTGAACCCAACGTGACCGTTCGCCCTGAGCCTGTCGAAGGGACGGACGTTCATACTTCGACAAGCTCAGTACGAACGGAACTTGTTGAAGCCGAACACGCGGTAGATACCGTGCAGCTTCTGCGCATATTCGAAGCGGCGTTGCTGACTTCGCCAGAACCGCTTTCCAACACCGAGCTGAAACGCCTGAGCGAAATCCCGATCGAGACCAAGTTCGTGGAAGAGTTGCTGCAGCAATTGGCAGACAAATATGCCAACAGCGGCGTCGAGTTGAACCGTGTTGCCAGCGGCTGGCGCTTCCGCGCGCGTCCCGAAATGCAAGTGCATCTGGACAAACTCAATCCGCAAAAACCGCCGCGTTATTCGCGTGCCGTGCTGGAAACGCTGGCGATCATCGCCTATCGGCAACCGGTGACACGCGGCGACATCGAGGATATCCGCGGCGTGGCGGTTTCTTCGCAAGTCCTGAAAACGCTGGAATCGCGCGGCTGGATCGAAAGCATCGGCACACGCGATACACCGGGGAAACCGGCGTTGTATGCCACGACTCCGCAGTTCATGGACGACCTCAACCTGCGTACTTTGCAGGAACTGCCTGCGCTGGAAGAAATGGGGACCCTGCTTGAAGCGGGCATTGTGGACGAGCCTGCGCCAGCCGAGTCTGAGTCGGCATCATCGGAATCCGAACCGGAATCCAACGCTGCCTAACGGACATGCGGATTACGAAACTCGCCACGTCCGTTCCCCCTATCCAACTTTCCCCCGCACGCGGGAGAAAGGGCGAACGAAGCGCTTCGCGTATTTCCCACTAATGCTAACCATCAAGCGCATCTCTTCGCGCGACAATCCGTTTTTCAAGTCGCTGCATAAACTTTCTTCTTCAGCTCGTGAACGGCGCGAAGCCGGGCAGGCATTGCTCGATGGGCCGCATCTGCTGCGCGCCTTTCTGGATGCCGGCGGCAAGCCAAAACATCTGCTGCTTAACGAACAGGCCTTACAGGATGCCGAAATCGGTGCTCTGCTTGTAAGGTGCGCCGCCTTTCCGCAGACGCAACTCGACGACGCACTGTTCACCCAAATCTCCGAACTCAAGACTCCCAACGGCTTGCTCGCACTGATAGATATTCCATCGGCCAAAATGGTTGTAGCACACAGCCAGTTCGCGTTGCTGCTGGAAGACATTCAAGACCCGGGAAATCTCGGTTCCATCCTGCGTTCGGCTGCGGCGGCGGGTTGCGATGCCGTGTTCCTGTCGCAAGGTTGCGCAGACGCATGGTCGCCCAGGGTGTTGCGTGCCGGGATGGGCGGCCATTTTGTATTGAGCATTGCGGAATCAGCTGACCTGCTGGAAGTTGCAGCCGAATTTACCGGCAAGATACTGGCGGCGTCGCTGCGCGCAGACAAATCCATATACGACAGCAACCTGCGCGGCAAACTCGCTTTTGCCATGGGTAACGAAGGAGCAGGTCTATCCCCGGCCTTGCTGAATGCGGTGCAACAGCATTTCATCATTCCCATGCCGGGCAAGGTCGAATCGCTGAATGCAGCAGCGGCGACAGCCGTGTGCTTGTTTGAGGCAGTACGACAGCGGCTTTAATTTGAAGTCAGCTTGCTGTCTGCTTGTGACATGCCAGCCATCGTCTTACTTCAGCGGTCGCGCGTTTCAGATTTGCTGACGCTTCCTCACTCAGACTTTCCCCCAAGCTCAAACCCGTAACCGCGTATACGCATCAGAAAGCTGCTCGGAGCCTCGATTCCGTACACTTGCCGGTAGGTATGCAATAGTGCGAAGGGCGTCATGGCGTGGCTGGTGTAACTGTTGTCCTGGGCGGCGGTAATTACAGAGAACTGGAACGGTGCCGCGCAGGACATATCTGCATCGATAAACAATACGGCGGAACGTTCTACCAGATCGGTGACATGCTCGACCTGCAATTGATAGTCTTCGATCAGTTCAATTTCAGAACCAACACCTTCGGTCAGAAGCTGGCGTACCAGTAGCGGAGCCAAGGCATCGTCGCCGCGCGATTCGTTGCCGATGGCGAAGATGAGGAGTGGAGAGACCATCAGGCCGCGGAGCAGAACGAGCCGTCGGATGAACGTGTCAGCACATCGACCCGGTCCCCTTCGACATCCAGCAGTTCCACTTCCAGCGGCATCTTGCCCAGCGCATGCGTGGCGCAGGAGAGGCAGGGGTCGAAAGCGCGGATGGCGACCTCGATGTGGTTGAGCAATCCCTCGGTGAGTTTGCGGCCGTCGATATACTGGCGTGCCACTTGGCGGATTGCTTCGTTCATCGCCTGATTGTTGTGGGTGGTGGAGACGATCAGGTTGCAGCGAACGATCTGGTCGTTCTCATCCACCTTGTAGTGATGGATCAGCGTGCCGCGCGGTGCCTCGATCACGCCGACGCCGCGTTCCTGCCGTTCACCCTTGCTGACCAGATCGTTGCCCTGCAGGTCGGGATCGTGCAGCAGGTCGCGAATGACCTCGGCCGCGTGCAGCATTTCTATCATGCGTGCCCAGTGGAAACCCAGCGTGGCACCCGTTGCAGAGCCGCCATTGAAGGCAAGGAATTCCTTGCGCTGTTCTTCGGCAAGAGGCGAAGGAATGAAGTCGCACTGTGCTACACGTGTCAGCGGCCCGACGCGATACCAGCCGGTCTCCGGTCCGAGGCTGCGCAGGTAAGGGAATTTCATGTACGACCAAGGCTTCACATCCTCGAATATCTCATCCCAGTAGTGGCTGTAGTCGTAATGGTCGAACAGCGTGCCGCCGTTCATGTCGCGCGCGCGCAATCCGCCGTGGTACAGATCCAGTGCTCCGTCGGCACGCACCATATTGAGCGTGTGTGCCTTGAAGCGTCCGAAGTTGTTGTAGAGGTCGAGATTCTTCTCGAACAATTGCCGCGCGATGCCAACCGATTCGCGGCTCCAGGTCACGATCTGTTCGATGTCTTTGAGCAGGTAGTCGCGCTCTTCGATGCTGACGTTCTTGTTCACCCCGCCCGGTATCGAACCCGTGCCGTGAATGCGTTTGCCCGCCGTGATGCGGATGACCTCCTGCCCGAATTTGCGCAGCAGTACGCCTTGTTTGGCGATCTCCGGATAGGCGGCAGCGATGCCGACGATGTTGCGCTTGGCCACATCGGAATCGAAACCGAACAACAGGTCGGGCGAACACAGGTGGAAGAAATGCAGCGCATGCGATTGCAGGATCTGTCCGTAGTGCATCAAACGCCGGACTTTTTCAGCCGTCGGCGTGAGCGTGGCGCCCACGATCATGTCCATCGCCTTGGAGGCGGCCAGATGATGGCTCACCGGGCAGATGCCGCACAGCCGTTGCACCATCACCGGCGCTTCCCAGTAGGGGCGTCCCTGGATGAATTTCTCGAAGCCGCGAAACTCGACGATGTGCAGCCGCACCTGATGCACGCGGTCATTCTCGTCCAGCAGCAGCGTTACCTTGCCGTGTCCCTCGACACGCGATACCGGCTCGATGGCGACTCGGCGCAGTTTTTCGGGATGGGCGGCGGTTTCCAGATTGTTGTTGATGTCAGTCATATTTGATCAACCCATGCCCCAGCTCGGGTGTCTTGCCCGCAATGAGGTCGGTGAGGAATTTCCAGATGGCGTCGGCGGAAGGAGGGCAGCCGGGGATGAAGTAATCGATCTTCACCACTTCGTGCAGCGGGTGCACCTTGTCCAGCGGCAGCGGCAGCTCGGGGTCGTTCGGGATATGTCCATGCAACAGACCCGGCTCGGTGAGGTACACCTCGGTCAGGCAACTGCTCAAGTCAAGATGATTGCGCTGTGCAGGCAATCCGCCGTTGATGGCGCAAGCGCCGATGGCGATGAGTATCTTGCAGCTCTTGCGGAACTCATGCAGCACATGCACGTTCTCTGCGTTGCAGACGCCACCCTCGATCAGACCTATATCGCACGGTCCGCAGTGTTTGATGTCGGTCAGCGGCGAACGGTCGAATTCGATAAGATCGAGCAAAGGAAACAGTCGCTCGTCGATGTCGAGTATGGACATGTGGCAGCCGAAGCATCCCGCGAGCGATGTGGTGGCGACCCTGAGTTTTTTCTTTTCACTCACGTCGCGGCTCCTGTGGGAGGACGCGGTGCATCGTCCAGCGCCTGTGCACTGATGGGGCGTTGATCGTATCGGCGCTCGCCGATTGGCTTGCTGAAGCCGACGCGTTTGGGCAGGATCACGCCCACCGGGCAAACCTGTATCGCTTTGTCGGAAAGCGCGATGTTGGTGTCTTTGAGCAAGCCGGATTCTGAGTTGACAATGAGATGTTTGGTGATGCCGCGCCCGGCAAGCGCGAATACGTTCTTGCCATC
Organism: uncultured Pseudomonadota bacterium; assembly: GCA_963718345.1. Lineage (GTDB taxonomy): Bacteria > Pseudomonadota > Gammaproteobacteria > Burkholderiales > Gallionellaceae > Sideroxyarcus. The sequence goes on from CAVQZH010000013.1 coordinate 32,104, forward strand.
CACTTCGCTGGAGGCACGCACGCACAGTTCGCACAGGATGCAGCGGTTAAAGTCCAGCAGTATGTCCGGATGCGATGCGTCCAGCGGGCGGTCTGGATAGAGATGACGGAAACCGGTAGCGTGTACTTCCAGATCATAGCCAAGTGCCTGCAATACGCAGTTGCCACTCTTTTCACAGGAGGGGCAGAAATGATTGCCTTCGGCGAACAGCATCTGTACCAGCGTGCGGCGCAGCGCGTTCAATTCTTCGATCTCGCTTTCCACTTCCAGTCCGGCCTCGGCCGGCATGGTGCACGAAGCGACGGTGCGTCCGTTGACTTTGACTGTGCACAGTTTGCAGCTGCCGTGCGGTTTGAATTCCGGGTGATAGCAAAGGTGCGGTATGTAATGACCTGCCGCAAGTGCGGCCTGCATCACCGTCTGTCCCGGCTCAAAGGGAACGCTCGATCCATCGAGTTGGAAGGTATCGCTCATTCGTTCTCCTTCAAATGCGCACCAGCATCTTCGCGTCCGGTCATCTGTCTCGCTCGCGCCAACGCTCCGTCAAGGTCAAAAGCAGGCTCGAAGTCCAGTGACTTCAAACGAGTCTCGTAAGCCGGTCGGAAGTGTTTGAGGGTGTGCAGCACCGGATTGCAGGCTGTGCGCCCCAGGCCGCAGTGGGATGTAGTCTGCAATACGTGGTCAAGATTTTCGACCTCGGCAAGATCGTAGGGCGTGCCGTGGCCGGCGGCGATCTTGTCCATGGTCTGTTTCAGGATCGACGTGCCGACGCGACAAGGTGTGCAGAAGCCGCAACTTTCGTGCGCGAAAAAGTGCACAAAATTGCGCGCCACTTCGAACAGGTCGCGGCTTTCGTCGAATACCATGAACGCACCGGCAGTCGGCAGGTCTTCAAATCCCAATTTGCGGTCGAATTCATTTTCCGCAACACATATGCCTGAAGGCCCGCTGACTTGTACCGCCAGCGTGTTCACCGCACCGCAATCCTGCAATATCTCGCGTACCGATGCGCCGAAGGGATATTCATAGATGCCGGGGCGCTGGCAATCGCCTGATACGGAAATAATCTTGCTGCCGGTGGATTTTGCGGTGCCGATGAGCCGATATTTTTCGGCGCCCATGTGCAGTGCCAGCACAGCCTGGCAGAAGGTCTCGACGTTATCCACGGCTGTGGGCTGTTGCAGATAGCCGTGCGTCACGGGGAACGGGGGGCGATTGCGCGGCACGCCGCGCTTGCCTTCCAGGGACTCGATCAGCGCCGATTCCTCGCCGCAGATATAGGCACCTGCGCCGAGATGGATATCGATGTCGAAATCGAAGCCGGATTGGCCGAGGATATCTTTGCCGAGCAGGTTTCTTTTGCGACGACGCTGCAATACTTTCTGCAACGGTTCCAGCAGATAGAGGTATTCGCCGCGCAGATAAAGAAAACCTTTTCTTGCGCCGACCGCCAAGGCGCACAGCGTCATGCCTTCAAACACAAGGTCGGCGTGACAATTAAGCAGCACACGATCCTTGAATGTACCCGGTTCTCCTTCGTCCGCATTGCACACAACGTAGTGTTCCGCCCCTTGGGCATTGCGGCAGGCTTCCCATTTCAAACCGGTGGAAAAGCCTGCTCCTCCCCGTCCGCGAAGGTTGGAGGCTTTGATGGATTCGACCGTCTTGAGCCCGCCGAGCGCCAGCGCGCCACTCAGCGCTTCGCCTGGTGCAAGTGTGCTGCCTAGTACGATGCCGTTGCGGCGGATATTGTCTTCGACGCGGAAAAAATCAGCCGGCCAATCGGTTAGCGGTGTACGGTTGCGAATCAGCTGCACGATCTCCTGCACGCGTTGGTGATTCAGGTTCGTGATGGCGCGTCCATTGACCAGCAAAGCCGGCCCCTGATCGCACATACCGGTGCAGGAAGTTGTGCCGATACTGACCAAACCGTCCTCGGATACCTTGCCCGGCTGCAGCCACAACTGCTGGCACATCAACTCCATCAAGGCCTGACTGCCAAGCATGCGGTCGGTGATGTTGTCGGAGAACAGCACTCGATATTCGCCATGCGGTTTGAGGTGCAAGAAAGAGTAGAACGAGGCGACACTTTCGATTTGCGCGCGTGGAATTACCAATTGATTTGCGAGTCTGGAAATGGCCTGGCGCGGGATATGACCGAATTTTCCCTGCACTTCCCGGAGTATCTGCAATAGCTGAGTCGAGTTGCCTTCATGACGCTGGATCAATTGATCCAGCCAAACAGTCCCTGAAGCATCAAAATGCATTTCGTTGTCTGGTAGCATAGCGTTGCCGTTAATACATTACCGAAACTGACTCGCGCAGTTTACCCCTAGTCTGGCAGCAAGCGATATAAACCGTGCGAGATAAGTATTTGCACGTAATCACGCTGTTGCGTATTGCTCAGGACTATGTGCTGTCGCATCAGCAAGGTAATACCCGGTTGTACATACATGATCACATTTAAGGAACTGACTAACCATGCACATGCACGACCCCCATCCTTTTTCATTCGACGTGGAAGAAAATAATTTTGATGAACGCGTTGTCGCGCGTTCCCAGGAAGCCCCCATCCTGCTCGATATCGGTGCCGACTGGTGTGCGCCATGCAAAGTACTGGGACCACATTTGGAGAGACTGGCAAAAGAATACAGCGGGAAATTCCTGTTAGCGAAGGTAGATGCGGACGAGAACATGCGTATCGCCGGTAAGCACAAAGTCCGAGGATTTCCCACGGTTATTGCCTATAGCCACGGAGCGGAATTCGACCGTTTCCATAGCTCGCAACCGGATCACTTTTTGCGCCAGTTCATCGACAAGCTGATCGCGCACCACCAGTCAGAGGCATGATGATGTTCTTACAAAACTCGTCGTTTACTTCAAACTTTGGCGTGCAGCTGAAAAACATCCAGTACAAATAAATAAGGGTTGGCCAATGCGCCAACCCTTATTGAACTTAGCAACAAACGAATTAATGTCCGTGCATCATGTCGTCGTGCGTGTTTCTGTGTATGTCTTTGTCATCAAACCAAATAACGATTGCGGCAAATAAAAATAGACTGATTGGTATCACTAAATAGGACATTTTAACTCTCCTTCAATATATTAAAGAGAAGCTCAGGATTAATGTCGAAAAAACATCTTTCTGCCCTTTGTTTTCTAGCTTGCTAACTCATTCAAGCTAGTAACGGAACGTACAACCCTGGCATCTGAATACTCATGCTCGAGTCTGGACAAACCGCTAATCTATGCTTGCATTGCTGAGTATATTTGTCAAGTATAAAGGTCGAAGGAGGAATCAACTCCATACTCGCAAACTACAATTTATGGCATCAATCGTGCCAACGATTTCTGTCAGTGTACTGTCTAATGAAATGTGCTTAATCTAAGCGTTTTGAGGGGAAATGAATGGTGCGCGCCACTTCATCCATCGTTTGGACCATTATATTCGCCACCATTGCCGGGTTCTTGTTGGAAAACAACACGGGTGAATCTGCGGTAAGCGCATTCGCCTTGTGGCCGCTCGGCGCCGGTTTCATGCCTTGGCAGCTTGTAACTTATGCATTCCTGCACGGTGGCATTGCTCATCTCGCCTTCAACATGTACGGTTTGTGGATGTTTGGCCGTGAACTGGAATATTTGATGGGGCGACGGGCATTCCTCAATTTGTATTTCGCCAGCATCCTGTCTGCAGGGCTTACCCAGTTGTTTGTAACGAGTGCCACCGGTGGTGTTTATCCAACCATAGGCGCATCCGGCGGTGTGTTTGGCCTATTGCTTGCCTACGGGATGTTCTTTCCAAACCGTGTCCTCATGCTCATATTTCCACCCATTGCTCTTCCGGCATGGTTATTTGTGGCCATATATGCAGGCTTCGAGCTGACTCTCGGAGTGACTGGGTCCCAAGCCGGGGTTGCGCATTTTGCACATCTTGGTGGAATGGTGGGCGGTTATATTGTCATCCAACTTTGGCGTGGTCGACGGCGCTGAGTTAGAGGCCATAGACACCTATAGAGTTTTTTTGCGATGTCAGGCATTCTGCCCGTGGCACGCTATGTTCCTTGCCCTTATTACTCTCCAGAGGGATAAGGGCAAGGATGAGAAGTGGCGTGATTAATTAGCTCAGGAAACATCAATATCAGAACGAGGCAGTACGCGGGCTTATTTTGCCGTCAGTCGCTTGGCTAGCTCTGCAACATGTTTACCCTGAAAACGGGCGATATCCAGCTCATTTTTACTCGGCATACGTTTGCCGTCCGCTCCTGCCAAAGTGGAGGCTCCATACGGCGAACCACCCGTGATTTCGCTCATCAGCGTAAGCCCTTTGCAGGAATACGGCACACCGACAATTACCATGCCGTGATGCAACAACGTGGTGTGGAAAGAAGTGATGGTTGTTTCCTGCCCACCGTGCTGGGTACCGGTACTGGTGAATACGCTGGCGAGTTTGCCAATCAACGATCCATCCATCCACAATTTACCCGTTTGATCCAGAAAATTGCGCATCTGTGCAGTCATGTTGCCGAATCGGGTTGGCGTTCCAAAGATAATCGCGTCGTAATTTGCCAATTCGTCGGTCGTTGCAATACCGGCCCGCTGATCAAGCTTTACGCCCATTGAAAGCGCTTGTTCCTCACTAAGGATTTCCGGTACGCGTTTGATCGTCACTTCTACGCCATCCACCGAGCGCACTCCTTCGGCCACTGCCTCGGCCATCCCTTCGATATGTCCATACATGCTGTAATACAAAACGAGAACTTTTGTCATGGCAAGTCTCCTGTAATTTCGAATTAGTATGCTTAATGGCCTTGATTTAAAGAACAATTAAATTACATTCTGCTGCTTGAAGAATTGATTTGGCGGGACCTCATCAGATCGAACCAATCAACGTCACTGTGACCTCAATTCATTACAAAAATTCTCATTGTGAAGAGCGAAGGAGAAATTAAGTGACGTCAAGTGTCTGTGATTTGCCAAGTAAATCAAAATGATTAGAAATATCAATTAGATTTATCGCGCAATCAGGTGCATATTTTCGGACGTGGATAAGTAGCCACGTTCAGGTTTTCTCGCTTTTAACTTTTAAAGGAGAACGATCATGCAACTCAAAGGATCCAAAACTCACCAAAATCTCAAGGATGCTTTTGCCGGGGAATCCCAGGCCAATCGTCGTTATCTCTATTTCGCCGGCAAAGCTGATGTAGAAGGCCAGAATGATGTGGCCGCAGTTTTTCGGTCTACTGCAGAAGGTGAGACTGGACACGCGCACGGTCATCTGGAATATCTGGAAGCCTGCGGCGATCCCGCTACCGATCTGCCCATCGGCGCGACACGGGCCAATCTAAAATCCGCGATCGCAGGAGAGACCCACGAATACACCGACATGTATCCGGGTATGAGCAAGAGCGCACGTGCCGAAGGCTTTGATGAAATTGCCGACTGGTTTGAAACGCTGGCTAAGGCAGAACGCTCGCACGCGAACCGTTTCCAGAAGGCGCTGGATAGCCTGGCAGATTGAAAAACATACACATCCCTCAACGGAAGCCGTTGGGGGATGCGTATCGCGTGCCAATTTGCGGACTATACAGTCTCAGCGCCTGACGGCAGGAGGATGAGGATGACTATACGTGAAGGTAATCTGGAGGCGCCGCAACGCCATCCGCTGGCATGGAACGACGCGTCGTTTTATGACGAGGCCTCGCTTATGGATGAGCTGCACCGCGTCTATGACGTCTGTCATGGATGTCGCCGCTGTTTCAGCCTGTGTAATGCCTTCCCTACTCTTTTTGATGCCATAGACGAGAGCGCCTCAGGCGAATTGGACACTGTCGAGAAGAAGGTCTACTGGAAAGTGGTAGACCAGTGCTACCTGTGCGATATGTGTTTCATGACCAAGTGCCCCTATGTTCCACCGCATCCGCTCAATCTTGATTTTCCGCATCTAATGCTGCGCGCCAAGGCGGCCAAATTTAAGAAAGGCGAAACCAGATTCCGCGACAAGCTGTTGTCCAGCACCGATGTGTTGGGCAAGCTAGCGTCGATTCCGGTTGTCGCCCAAATGGTAAACGCGGTGAACAATACATCCGTTACCCGCAAAATCATTGACAGTACGCTCGGCATTCATCAGGATCGCAAGCTGCCGGAATACTCCAGCAAGACGTTTCGCAAACATGCCGCGTTCGACGGCAGCCTTCCCGGTCAGAAATGGCGAGCGCACTCCAGGCAAGGTGGCGATATATGCCACTTGTTACATAAACTATAACGAACCAGGTATAGGCAACGATCTGCTCAGCATCCTGAACCACAATGAAATTCCCGTGCGGCATGGTTGAAAAAGAGGCCTGCTGCGGCATGCCAAAACTTGAACTGGGCGATCTTGAATCGGTCAAGAAACTGAAAGAAATAAATATTCCGCACTTGGTTGAGCTGGCGCGAGAAGGCTATGCCATTGTAACGGCAATTCCTTCGTGTACGCTCATGTACAAACAGGAGTTGCCGCTTATATTCCCCGATGATGCGGACGTGAAGGCGGTGGCGGAGGCGATGTTCGATCCGTTCGAATATTTGATGTTGCGCCATAAAGACGGTCTGCTTAAGACAGATTTTAAAACCGGGCTGGGCAAGGTTTCCTACCATGTGCCATGCCATCTGCGGGTGCAAAACCTCGGCCAGAAGACTCGAGAAATGCTGCAACTCGTGCCGGATACCGAAGTTACTTCTGTCGAACGCTGCTCCGGCCACGATGGCACTTGGGGTGTAAAGCGCGAATTCTTTGCGAACTCGATGAAGATCGGCGGACCCGTGTTCAAGCAAATGTCGATGGGAGAACCCGACTATGTCAGCTCAGACTGTGCCATCGCCGGCCGGCATATCATGCAGGGAATCGGCGAAACTCAGGCACAGAAACAACATCCGCTTACCCTGATCAGAATTGCTTACGGTCTGTAACCAAGGAGACAGCGATGGCAAAACTTACCCGTGACAGTCTCATGACGCTGGAAGCCTACGCCAAGGCGCGCAGGGACTTTCGTGCTGAAGTCATGCTGCACAAGAAAAACCGCAATGTCGCGCTGGGTGACCACGTTAAACTAATTTTTGAGGATGAATTAACGATCCGTTATCAAGTGCAGGAGATGTTGCGAGCAGAAAAAATATTCGAGGAGGAGGGTATACAAGAGGAGCTTGATGCCTATAACCCGCTTGTTCCGGATGGCAGCAACTTGAAGGCGACCTTGATGATCGAATATGAAGACATTGAGGAACGGCGCCGCATGCTGGCCCTCCTGGTTGGAATTGAAGATCAAGTGTGGATACAGGTGCCCGGTTTCAGGAAGGTATATGCCATTGCCGACGAAGACCTGGAGCGAGCCACCGACGCCAAGACTTCAGCCGTCCATTTCCTGCGCTTCGAACTGACGTCAGATATGTCGCGCGCATTGAAGCAGGGAGAAGACCTGCATATTGGTGTTGATCACCCCAACTATCGGGCGAGCCTTGACCCTGATCCAGCCGTCGGTACGTGCGTCTCTTCTGGATGATCTGCAGGATTGAATGGATTCTTTTGCCGCGGCATGGGCAATCGCATGGCCACACGCGTGTTTCACTTCCGAACTACTCCTGCGCAGGGCATTTCCAAATGCCATTTGGAGTGATTTTGCTGAAATAATCCTAAATTCAATTGGATACGGTCTGAGCAATACATCTCCCAAGGTCAAGCCTATACTTGACTATTACACTATGGAATGTATAGTGAAGCAAGGAAAGCGCAGTAGGGTGAGAGTTTCGGAATTTTTGTGCAAGCAAGCAGAAGCTGGACGATCCATATGCTAGGGGCTCAAAAATCGACGATAACGTAAACGTTCAGCGCTGCTCTCTAATCCAGCTACATCAGGATAGAACTGGAAGAATATTAAGCTGTCGTACTTGCTGTAATTGATTAAGCCGAAAAATTTGGCAAAGCGCAAAGGGGGTAAATAAACATTTGGTTGGGGGTGAGTGTGCCTACAACAAAACAATTGGATGAACTGATAAGCCGCGAGTACGTGCACGGTTTTGTGACAACGCTGGAAACCGACACGGTGCCGCGTGGCTTGAGCGAAGAGGTCATACGCATGATCTCCGCGCGCAAAAATGAACCCGATTTCATGCTGGATTGGCGTCTGAAAGCCTATCGCCACTGGCTGACCATGACTGAACCGCATTGGGCGAACATCCATCACCCGGTCATCGATTACCAAAATATCAGTTATTACTCCGCACCTAAATCGGAAAAGGACGGACCGCGAAGTTTGGCTGACCTCGACCCCGAACTGTTGCGGACTTACGAGAAGCTGGGTATTCCTCTCAAAGAGCAGGAAATGCTTGCTGGCGTGGCCGTGGATGCCGTGTTCGACAGCGTGTCGGTGGCCACGACCTTCAAGGCAAAACTTGGCGAACTCGGCATCATCTTCTGTCCGTTCTCCGAAGCGGTACAAAAACACCCGGATCTGATAAAGCAGTATCTCGGCTCGGTGGTACCTTATACCGACAACTTTTTCGCTACCCTCAATTCTGCGGTCTTCAGCGACGGATCGTTCTGTTATATCCCGCCGGGCGTACGTTGCCCGATGGAGTTGTCCACCTACTTCCGCATTAACGCAAAGAATACTGGCCAGTTCGAGCGCACCCTGATCATCGCCGACAGAGATGCTTACGTCAGCTATCTGGAAGGCTGCACCGCGCCGATGCGCGACGAAAACCAGCTCCATGCAGCGGTGGTTGAGTTGATCGCACTGGAAGGCGCGCAGATCAAATATGCCACTGTGCAGAACTGGTATCCGGGCGATAAAGAGGGTAAGGGCGGCATCTACAATTTTGTTACCAAGCGCGGCGACTGCCGCGGTGACAATTCGCACATTTCGTGGACACAGGTCGAAACCGGCTCGGCCATCACCTGGAAATATCCGAGCGTGGTCCTGCGCGGCGACAACTCGATTGGTGAGTTTTACTCGGTCGCGCTTACCAACCATTACCAGCAGGCCGACACCGGCACCAAGATGATACATATCGGGCGCAATACCAAAAGCACGGTGTTATCCAAAGGCATTAGTGCCGGGCACGGACAGAACACGTATCGCGGCCTGATCAAGGTACTGCCCGGTGCAGAAAACGCGCGCAACTACACCCAGTGCGATTCTTTGCTGCTGGGCGATCAGTGCGGGGCGCACACTTCCCCATATATTGAGGTGAAGAATCCCGGTGCCAAAGTGGAACACGAAGCTTCGACTTCGCGTATCGGTGAAGACCAGCTGTTTTATTGCACGCAACGCGGCATCGCGCCGGAAGAGGCAGTCTCGATGATCGTCAATGGTTTCTGCAAGGTGGTATTCCAGAATCTGCCGATGGAATTTGCGGTGGAAGCGCAAAAGCTGCTGGGCGTGAGCCTGGAAGGCAGCACAGGCTGATCCGAAGGAGAGAAACATGCTGAGTATAAAAAATTTACATGCAAGCATAAACGGCACCGAGATCCTGCGCGGCATCGACCTTGAAGTAAACGCCGGTGAGGTGCATGCCATCATGGGTCCGAACGGTTCGGGGAAAAGCACGCTGGCGCAGATACTGGCCGGACGCGACGGATATCAGGTTACGGACGGTACGGTGCGCTATCTGGAGCGCGATCTGATGGCCATGCAGCCAGAAGAAAGAGCGCGCGAAGGTATCTTTCTGGCTTTCCAATACCCGGTTGAGATTCCCGGGGTGAGCAACGCGCTGTTCCTCAAGACTTCCCTTAACAGCATCAGAAAACATCGCGGATTGCCGGAACTTGACGCGATGGATTTCCTGCAGTTGCTGCGCGAAAGAATGAAGTCGCTGGGGATGGACGAGATGCTGCTGCCGCGTGCCGTCAACGAAGGTTTTTCCGGCGGCGAGAAGAAACGCAATGAAGTTTTGCAAATGGCGGTATTGGAGCCGAAGCTCGCCATTCTTGATGAGACTGATTCGGGCCTGGATATAGATGCGCTCAAGATGGTTGCAGACGGAGTGAACGCAATGCGCTCACCCGACCGCGCAATCGTGCTGGTGACCCACTACCAGCGTCTGCTGAAATTTGTAGTGCCGGACGCTGTGCATGTGCTGTCGAAAGGACGCATCGTCAAATCCGGCGGTGCCGAGCTGGCGCTGGAGCTGGAGCAGCACGGCTACGGATGGCTTGAAGAACCAAACGTAGATCGAAAAGTGGCATAGCGAGATTGAAATGAATGCTCAACTTGAATCCTGGGAAAAGATCGAACTGGAACGGGTGTCGCAGTTTCTGGCCGGCCATGATGCGCCGTGGGTAATTGGAGCACGCCAGTCCGCGTTTGCGCGTTTTTCGGCGCACGGTTTCCCCTCCAGACAGGAGGAAGAATGGAAGTACACCGATGTGGCGGCCATCGGCAAACGCGAATCGCTTGCGCCCGACAATATTCCGCCGGATCCCTCGTCCGAGGCCGCACTATATGCGTGGGCATTGTCCCAGGAAGACATCTATTTGATGGTGTTTGTTAATGGGCATTACTCAAACGAACTATCTACCGCGGGAGAGATGCAAAACGGAGTGCGCTGGGAAAGTCTGGCGGACATTCTTGACGGCTCAAATGATCTGCCGCAGACGTTCTTCGAGCAGAAACATGAACACACAATTTTTGCCGCGCTCAACAATGCATTGACTACCGATGGGGCCGTGCTGAACCTGGCTGCTGGAACGGTGCTGGATAAACCTCTTTATTTGTTGTTTGTTGCCAGCGGACACGGCGCGGCAATCTATCCGAGGAATATCATCATCGCGGGCGAGGGCGCCCGGGCCACGGTTATCGAACACTATTTCGGCATGCAGGATGCCCACAATTTTACCGACGCCGTGACTCAGATCAATCTTCATGCCCGTGCCGAGTTGCAGCACTGCAAGTTGGTGCAGGAAGGAAGAGATGCATTCCATGTTGCCGGCATACATGCGCAACAGGCAGCCGGAAGCCAATTTGTCTCGCATTCTTTCGTGCTTGGAGGACGGCTGGTACGCAACGACATCACCTCTGAGTTTGATCGGGCCGGAATGTGTTTGTACCTTCAACGGCTTGTATCTGCCGGACGGAAAACAACATGTCGATCATCACACGCGCATCGATCATCTTGCGCCGTCCGGCACCAGCCGCGAGTACTACCGCGGCATTCTGGATGGCGAGTCGCGCGGCGTGTTCAATGGCAAAGTGGTCGTGCATCCCCATGCCGTCAAAACAGACGCGCACCAATCCAATCGCAACCTGCTGCTGTCGCGGCAGGCAGAAGTGGATACCAAGCCACAACTGGAAATTTATGCCGATGACGTGAAATGTACGCACGGCGCGACGGTCGGCCAGCTGGACGATGACAGTCTGTTCTATCTGCGTTCGCGCGGCATAGATGCCGAGTTGGCGCGATCGCTGCTGATCTACAGTTTTGCCAATGACATCATCGAACGTGTCGCGTTGCCGAAGATGCGCACGCGGATCGAGCAACTGGTACTGGAGCGTTTGCCGCAAGGCGAACAGATCAAGGAGTTGCTATGAGACTGGCTGAGGTACATAACCATCCCGACGATCTCCAGGCGCAATTCTGGCGCACGGACTTCCCGATTCTGAAAACAAAGATACACGGCAGGCCACTGGTTTATCTTGATAACGCGGCCACAACGCAGAAGCCGCTGGCGGTGATTGATACCGAACGCAACTATTACAGCAACTACAATGCAAATGTGCATCGCGGGATCCACACCTTGAGCCAACGCGCGACGGATGCCTACGAAGGCGCGCGTATAAAGGTCCAGCACCTGATTAACGCAACCAGTCCCAATGAAATCGTGTTTGTTCGCGGCACGACCGAGGCGATCAATCTGGTCGCGCAGAGTTTCGGACGCAACCGTCTGCAGGCAGGCGACGAGATCATCCTGAGCTGGATGGAACACCATTCCAACATCGTTCCGTGGCAGATGCTGTGCCAGCAAACCGGTGCAAAATTGCGCGTCGTTCCGGTTAACGACAGCGGCGAACTGCAAATGAAAGATTTTGAAATGTTTTTGAACGGACGAACCCGCCTGGTGGCAATGACGCATGTCTCCAATACGCTGGGGACGGTCAATCCGGTTAAATCCATTATTGGTCTGGCACATCGGCACGGCGTGCCGGTCTTGCTCGACGGAGCGCAAGCCATCGCTCATGTACCGGTGGATGTGCAGATGCTGGATTGCGATTTCTATGCGTTTTCCGCGCACAAGCTGTATGGCCCTACCGGAGTCGGCGTTCTGTACGGAAAGACCGATTTGCTGGAAGCGATGCCTGCATATCAGGGCGGCGGCGACATGATACGTTCCGTCACTTTCGAGGAAACTTCGTATAACACGCTTCCGTACAAATTCGAGGCCGGCACGCCCAACATCGCCGGTGTCATCGGACTCGGAGCGGCAATTGAATATGTGAGCAGCATCGGTTTCGATGCGATTGTCTCGCATGAACGGGCATTGTTGTCTTACGCCACGGCGAAACTGACGGACGTGCCAGGTCTGCGCATCATCGGCCGCGCGCGCGAAAAGACGGGCATCTTGTCGTTCGTACTGGACGGCGCGCACCCGCACGACATCGGCACGATACTGGATCGCGAGGGCATCGCTATCCGCACCGGACACCATTGCACCATGCCGTTGATGGAGCGCTTTGGCGTACCGGCCACGGCGCGCGCCTCGTTTGCGCTCTACAACACGCGACAGGAAGTGGATGCATTGGTGGAAGCGATCCATAAGGTGCAGGAGGTGTTCAAGCCATGACCGATCTGCGCGAACTTTATCAGGAGACCGTCCTCGACCATTATCGCCAACCGCGCAATTCCGGCCGACTGGTCGATGCCAACCGCACTGCCCAAGGCTTTAATCCTCTGTGCGGAGACAAATTGACACTGTATTTGAAAGTGGAGGATGGCGTGATCCGCGACGTCAGCTTCGAGGGTTCCGGTTGCGCCATCGCAACCGCATCCGCGTCGTTGATGACGGAAAGCATCAAGGGCAAACGCGAAGAAGAGGCGCTGCAGTTGTTGCAGAATATCCACGGCATGGTTATCGAAGGCGACAAGACTGGCCATATGGGTAAGCTCGATGTACTTGCCGGGGTGCATGAGTTCCCTGAGCGGGTGAAGTGCGCAACGCTGGCGTGGCACACCATGAAGGCCGCGCTCGAGAGCACCGGATTGCCGGTTACGACGGAGTAGAGTGATTTGCAGGAGGCGGTGATGATCGACTTTGAAAAACTGGGCAAGGACACGCCCGAAAAGCCTGCAAATGTCCAGGACTTGAAGACTCACGTCATCGAAATGTTACGCACGATCTACGATCCCGAGATTCCGGTGAATATCTACGACCTTGGCCTGATCTACGAACTGGATGTGCAAGCGACGGGCGAGGTGCATGTGCGCATGACGCTGACTGCGCCAAATTGTCCGGTGGCGCAGGACTTTCCGGATATGGTTCAGAACAAGCTCTGGCTTGTGGACGGCGTCAACGAGGTGACGGTGGAACTGGTGTGGGAGCCCCCTTGGGGACGTGAGAGAATGTCGGAAGCCGCACGCCTGCAACTCGGCATGCTTTGAACTAAAGGGGATACCATGGGGCGTTGG
>CAVQZH010000014.1:0-61442 GCA_963718345.1 uncultured Pseudomonadota bacterium
CATAATACAACAAACAGCAAATTTCCCCACACTGTTTAGTGCGCAAGGACATTAACAAGTACAGTAGCAATAATACTCGCGGTCACGAGCATAACAATCGTGATCATAAACCACACTGCCCCACGCCAAATTGGTTGCGCATAGCCTCCCTTGAATACATCACCCCACTGTTCAGGTCGAAATGTAGCAAGTCTATGTTGAAAACGACATAATCTACTCTGAAGAGAAGAAAATCTTCAACGCGAAGAGCATCGAAAATTTGTCGATGGAGGAAAATTGGGTCAAATTGTTCAATTGAGGAGATATTAATGTCGAGACGTTGTGCGATTTTGCGAGATCGAGGATTGTATAGGAATAAAAGGTTATATGTTTGTAGGATTTCAAGTCCTAAGTGAGACAATCCGAGTAATCTAGTAATTAGATTTTGAGGGGCATTAAAATACCGTCCGATACGATGGTTAAAATAGACGAGATATCTCGTTCCGTCAAAATCATCCACGTAAACCCTTACTCGACGTTCTGAATCCACCAATAAATGCTCCCTAACAAATGTCGTCCTTTCAAATCTGTACACCCCTTTTTCCACGAACCATGCGTCAATACACATCTCTCTCTCCCTATCAGGTCGAATAGACCTTTCCCCTTGTCGTCCCATATCCATCAAGAAAGGGAAGGCACCTCTAAAGAATTGTCGGTAATCGGTTGCGATAACATGTCCCAATAATCCTGGATCATAGAAATATTTATCAAATTGACTTGCTACAACTTGGATATCCACAGATTTCGGACGATGAAAATGTGCTGGAGTAAATGAATCACGAGGATTAACGCCTTCGGCTCCAATAAAGAATTTCCCATTTGGCCATAATCCACAAATTGTTTCACAAAGTCCTTGAACGTATTTCATTGTAATATCCGAAATTTCATGACGAAAATAGAATGAAGGGTCTTGTGATGTTTGTGCAAAATTATATCGTTGTTGTACAAATGCCAATAAATCCATTGTCGAGGGGGTGAAAATATCGTGTTGAGTATGCAAATCGTCAATCATGTATTGAATAAGTGCTTCTGCATCATCCACAAATTTAACAAGAGGATCTGGTTCGACATCTCCTTCGAAAACTTTCTTATGAGCAGGTAATAAAGCTGCAGTAATCATAAATTGTTGAACAACGAGAAGAAGACGAGTTTCTGATGTAACAATAAAACTTCGAATGGTACCGTCATGTACAGAATCTCTTCGATCATCAGCACGATGAAATATAGCGTCATCAAGTCTTTTTAAAAGCGGATAATCTAAAACTGTTCGTCCTACTGCAGATTCATTATATGCCTCTGAAATATCGGCGAATTGAACAGGTCCATAACAAACTGTTTGAAGAACATCTCCTTGTCGAACTGCCATGTGTGCTGCTGCTGACTGTTGGGAAGTTGCGGACCGATGTTTGTTTGGTGGTGGCGGTTCAAGGGGAGTAGTAAATTGTTTCGATGCACGACGGACGTCTGATGTGACTGGAGTGACAGGACGATGTGGATTTATTTCACGGTTCGACGTCATGCGTGTGGTATTCGCAGGTATAGGGGGCTTGTTTCCGGAAGAAGTGGCAAGAATGGGTGCCGTTGATGACGGTCTTGATTCTCTTGGACGAGCTGAATTAGTTTTGCAATGTATGGGAAAGTACCTAAAACCGCAGGAGGTGGTGTAGCAACCAACTTTGGAATCTGAGGCGTGGAACTACGCTTTGGAGTTACGGGAACGTCTTCTTCCTCCTCAACTCTCTTAGAAGAGATAATTGACGCGCTTCTTGTTGTCGTTGGAGGTTTCACAATTGATTTGGTGTCAGCCTTCGGCTTTCGTTTGGGGATAAAAGGAGAAACCCCTTGAGTAGGCGGATTAGACAAAGTAACCGGCATGACAACCAAGGGTTCGGTCACCCACAGCCTCATTAGAAGACTTTTCAGAAGTATTCCCACTCGCAGGCGCAGGTGAATCGACGTCTCCATCGGTTTGACTCTTGGTCATACGAGGAGCGCGAGATTTCATCTCCACTGGAATTTCCACTCGGCTTTCTTCAATTTGTTTCTTTGCAGGACGAGGAATTTTCTTTGAGAGTTCCCGGGGATGTTGCGTTGAGTTTTGGAGAAGATGAGGGGGACTTTCGGGGAATTATACGAGATTGTGGAGGCGATCTTGTTGGCATTGGTTTCGACGGTATTGGTGCCGTTGGTGGACACATGGTGGGCTTCTCAGGAGGGCTTTTGGCTTTAGAGTTCTCCGTAGATTCCATATGAACATCCATTTGGATCTCCCGTTCTCTCAATGGTTTCGAAACCTCAGGCGTGGTATCCTTAATTCGTAAGCCGAGATAAAAAGAAAATACCAGTGAAAAGTCAATGTCGGGTCTTTGGGGAAAGTAATACGAATCAGGATGAGGAGAATGATCATCAGTGTCATTGATTTGAACAAGAGGTTCAGTCAAAATATCCTGATGCATACCCAGCGGTTGTGACTGGACGACGTTCGATGAACTACAATGCGACTGTTTTGGAGGAGAATGTTAGGAGATGTACAGTGGGGAGGACTCAATACTTCCACTTTTTCGCTTTGATGTCGGGCTGGAGGACTGCCCTTCAATTGAGACATTGATTGACTGCGAGCAATTTGAGAAAATCCATCCGCAGATGCAAGGTCAGAAAGATGAAGATAACTTTCTGATCGACGAATTTCAATGTTGTTCTCTCCGTCTTCTGGTGCGGGATCAGGCAATCCTTTCCTGTCTGGACGTGTATACGGCATTCTTTTCCAGATATAAAACTCAAATAAAGAAGGGAAGAAGCGAATGAAAGAAGGAAAAGGGAAGTAAGCGTTGAATTGTGTAGGGTGGTGTGGTACAATTTTGGTGATCTGTCAAACGAGAAAGCGCAACAAATTCGATGACTATATTAATAGTATTTAATTATTCGAAATTAAAATTAACCAGAAAAAGTTAAATAAATAAAAATACCTAATGCTCCGGATAAGTGAATCGCCCTCCCCTGAGAACTCAACCAATATTGAGGGGAATGATTAGCTGAATGAGGGTGGTATGGTATAATTACCGCTAGTATTCGGTGGCATCACAATATGCAATCTGAGTTCCCCATCTTTGAATCTTCAATCTTCCCACTTTGATAATTCAATATTTTATTTAGGGAAAAAATTAAATCTTATGATCGGTTAAAGTAGATGCACGGGCCTTTCCCGCTTTTAAAGAGGCCTGTGGCGGAGGCTGAACTGCGATAGGCCGGAATGTATAAAATGAGCGACTTCCGCCTTCGCATTTCTTTCCTTTCATACGAATGGATCCCGTTTCGCTTGCTTCGACTTGTATCAAGATATCTGTCAAGGATTTACGATTATCTAGAAAGTTGCAGAGACGTTGATGAAAAACTAGCGACCCTCGGCGTGGACCTCGACGAGCTTGGTTTGTATCTCAACTCCTTTCGCGATGCGTTTAATAATCGCTCATTAACTTGGGAGACACTTCCAGATGGATTGAAATCCTCCTTCAAGGCTTGCGAGCGAACTTTAATTAATCTCCATGGGATTTTGGAGAAGATCGATGATGTTGATTTTGGTGGACGGATGTGGAAAAAATTCAAATTCGACAGACAAGCGAGCAAAATCGAGACCCTTCAAAAGCGAATTTCGGCGTATACCCGGACACTGCACTATTCCCTTCAACTCATTATTTAGTATTATCTTTTACTTTTATTTCTAATTTATCCAGTTCTATCAACGTAAACCAGAAGGCCGAAGCGCCGGATATCAATACCAACCATATTTCAAATCTTATTCAAGTACTACCAACGCCGAGTTCGGTTACGCCCGAGGAAGATGCTCATCTCACCGACCACCTAGAAAGTTGGGCTACGCTGGCTCAAACACTCTTGGCTCCTGATCCAACTTTAGACACCGACCAAATTCAACGGGTTGAGCAATTCATCAACGACCAACAGGTTGAGCCGCCGGCTGTGGCGCGAGCCGAAACCATATCTTTGATTGTCCAAGTTGAAGACCGTGACGAATTCCTTCACTTTTTGCGAACCACTGCTACTGACGCGTTCGATGCGAAAGATTATAAGAATGCGAGAGCAGCGTTGTTAAAACTTATCGACGAGTCAATGACAATGTATGGAGTAAAGTTTCCAGGGAGAAGCATCGCGTTAAGAATGCTTCTTATTAGCTGCCTTAAACTAAATATTTGGGCAGAAGCCAATAAGTACCTGCAAGAGGAGTTTGATGGACGCGATCAAGTGATGGAGGAGTTGGCCATGGAATTTTATACTCATGGCAAGAGAAATGACGCGAGGAAATTATGCCTCGGCCGGCGATTTGAGGGTAAATCGAAAATAATGGAGCTTCTTTACGCTTCATACATCGAGGACAGACGATGGAGTCATGCAAAAGTCATGCTCTTGGAACTGTTGGAGTTGACAAAGGACAAAGCACTGAAGACTAGTTTGGAACACAGTCTCGCCGAAGTCTGCGTGGAACTAAAGCAATACTCAGAAGCAAAGAATTTTCATGCCTTCGAGCTCTATCAAGCCCGGGTCGACTCCTTGAGGGAAAAGGAACAGTTTTGTACTATCAGTCAGTCAAGCTTCTCGTAAAAATTTGTGAGAAGCAAGGAGATTCAATTGAATTGAGCTATTATAAGAGGCTGTTGGCATCAGAATCGTCAGGTGATTTCAAGTACATAAGAAGCTTATTTTAGCGTACTCCGAGATCGAATCGTTGCTTAGGATACCACCCAAAGTAGCCGCAAAGCAAGTAGGGGAAACAGTTCTTAGAGATCTACCACGAGAAGAGATTAATTTTATTAGCAAGAATATCAAGGAGACAGGCAGTGTCGTAGGAACGAGAAAGCGGTGGGGGTTAATTCATGCATTTGCTGCTCGCGGTCGTGAGTTGGTTGTTCAGTTATTAATAAGCCATGGTGTCGATCTCAACGCGAAGGACAAGGAAGGACGTACACCGCTTATCATCGCGGCGATAAATGGGCGTGGCAAGGCATGGCACGGCTTTTGTTGGACAACGGAGCAGATGTCAACGCCTCATGTGACGGGGTTACTGCCTTGATGGAAGCAGTTATTCAAAACAATCTCACAATTGTCAGCATGTTGCTGGAAGGAGGTGCTGAGAAAGAAGCCAAGAACAGGGTTGGCCGAACTGCCTTGCATCTGGCAGTATCAGAAGGGCTTGTCGAAACGTTACAACTATTGTGGGAGAAGGGGCGAATATAAACACAGTAGACAAAAAGGGAACAACACCTTTGATGTCAGCAGCATACAACAATCAACTATGGATGGTGGAGATTCTGTTAACGATGGGAGCTGATGTTTACGCGAAAGACAAGATAGGGGAAACGGCAATGGTCATCAACGAGAATAAAAATGCACGGAAAATGATGGCTTTGATTGAGTTGAAAGGCAGGCGGAAAACACCGATAGCGACGCGCTTACAGAAAGAGGTGATGGAGCAAGGTAATAGTCGGCGAAATTCAAGAGTATAGAGTATTTAATATTAAAATAGTTTCCGATAACTACAAATCTTCTGTCAAATCTACAATACAACCTAAACTGTGGTTGAGTTAGAATGAGAATGGGAATGAGCGCCCTTGTGTGTTTCTGCTAATTATTGGGAAGTTGCGGAACGATGTTTGTCTTGCTGGTGGTTCAAGGGGGCGTCGTTATAAATTGACTTGATTCGCGACAGATGTCTGGACTCTGACGTGACTGTAGTCACAGGACGACACGATTTTATTTCAGGGTTTGACATCATGCTTTTACTATTGACAGGCATGGGGAGAGGGGAGCACATGTTGTGAATGACGGTCTTGAATTTTGGACATCCCTTGAATTAGTTGTGCAAGGAAAGGAAAGGACCTAAACCGGGGGAGGTGGTGTAACCAATCTTGGACACTCTTGAGGCGTAGAATCACGTTTTGGAGTTACGGGGACATCTTCTTTCTTCTCAACTCTCTTTGAAGGGATAATTGATACACCTCTTGTCGTTGTTGGAGGTTTCGTGATTAATTTAGGTGTCAATCTTTGGTGTTATCGCGAGAACCAACTGAACTAATTGGATTCGACAAATGTAACGGCATGTCACCGGAAGGGGTGTTACTTTAGAAGACTTTTCAGAGGTATTCCCACTTACCGGTGCTGGCGGATTGACGTCTCCAACGGGTTGAGTCTCGGCCAGGGGAGAAGCACGAGGTTTCATCCCCAATGGAGTTTCCACCTCCTTTTCCTCAATTTGTTTCTTTGTAGGACGAGGATTTTTTTTAAGTTCTGGGGATGTTGCGTCGAATTTTGGAGAGATGAGGAAGACATGGGGGAAAATATAGGAGATTGTTGAGACAACTTCGTTGACATTGGCTTCAACGGTTTTTGGTGCCGTTAGTGGAGATATGATGGACTTTAAGGAGAGACTCTCTGCTTTCGAATGATCTGGATACTCCCTTTCAACATCTCGTTAGATCTCCTGCTCTTTCAGTCGGTTAGAAACCTCAAACATGGCCTCCTTTCCATTGTCCTTTCGTAAGCCTCAACAGAAATGAAAATACAACTGAAGGCCCAAATTTTGGACTTTGGGGAAAGTGGAGAATAATCAGATCGTCAGAGTCAACTATTTGAACAATAGGTTTTGTCAAAACTTTCTGATGCTTAACCAGCAGTGTTAAGTTGACGGCTTTCGATGACCTACGAGATGACGATTTGGCAGGCCCTTCTCCCAGACTCAACTTGTCCACACGATCAGATTTCGGAGGAGAATGTTGAAGAGATGTACCCCCAGGACGACTCAATTCTTTAACTTCTTTGCTTTCATGTCGAGCACGCTGATTGCTCTTCAATTGAAACATCGATTAACTGAGAGCAATCTGAGAAGATCCATTTGCAGATACAAGGTCGGAAAGATAGTGATAACTTTCTGATCAAGGAACCTTGACACTATTCTCTCCATCTTCTAATGTAGGATTAGACAATCCTTTTCTCTCCGGACACGTATACGGCAGATGTAAAACTCAAGAAATGAAGGGAAGAGTGAATGAAAGAAGGGTTAGTGAAGTAAGTGGTGCATTGAGTAAGAATAGCAAGGGGGACGTGTCGTACAATGGTGATCTGCACGAAAAACGAGCAAAACAATTACAGTAATCAGTTCTGAAATTGACCAACTGGATAAAAAACGAGAGTCTTAACAAAACAAGTCAGAACCAGCGACGACAATAAACTATTTTAGGATGAATATTGTAGAAGTTGAAATTCTCAATTTTTGGGAATAGAGAATATTGCGTTTCGTTCGGAAGTGTGATTGGGGAAATTTTGGTGATCAGATATGAGCTGGGAGTAGGTCGGGAGTTGGGATTCCAGATCCATCACGTGCGAATCCTGTAACCAATCATTTTAAGGTTGCACAACAGGCGAGAGGCCGCACCCTTCGAACTAGTTCGTCATTTCCCTTCACTTTTCCGTTTTAGTTTAGCCAAAAAAGTTATGCGTCCCTTCAACGACCGGTAGTTGTCTTGCATTGGGATATTTAGTGACAATGGACATTAAAGGGATGATGCAGGTGTATTCACTTCCAAACTTGGAAGTCAAAGGCGATAAGCCGGACAACAAGGAATGGTTTATTTATCAAAAGGAAGGTATTTCACTCCTTCTCTAATTGTGTAATATTGATATCGTTCTGCTAGGGTGGGAAGTGATTAAACCAACCCAGGACTCCTCAACAGTGGTTTCGCCTGATGTGATGAGTGCCGCTGAATCGATATCCCCGATCGAGCAGAGTCCGATTGTCCAGAGTCCTGATAGCGATGAAGTCTCAATAAACTCAGGTATTCAATAGACAGTATTCTGCTGTTACTAATTCAGAATAGAAAAGTCCTTCACCATCAAATTGAAAGGCAAGCCATGGCAAAATCCGAATCCCTCAGCAGACCCGGTTTACGGAAATCGGTCCAACAATGTCTTTATCCGCCTGCAACAAAGACCGCTAATAAACTACACAAACGTTCCTATTAAAGAAATTCAATTCTTCAAACCAATACCTGCCCCTGAGGATATGGACGTTCAACCTATCGATTCAAAATACTTCACCCATTTCATCACTGAAATCCCCGAACTCCTCAGCTCAGACGGATATTGGAGATCAGCAATCATTTCAATATTTAAACAAAGTGTCAACCAACCGGTTTTACGACATAGTATTCTCGCAGTATCGTCCTGGATGACAGATAATCGGCACGGACAACCTTCGTTATATACACTTCGTCATCTTCAATGTATTCTTCCGGGAATTGAAACAGCAATTATGGATTTAAATATAAAAACTGAACATATTTTATCTGTCCCTTTTCTAGCTTGGTTGGCACTAGTTACGGGGGATTTAAATACTACATATCGACATTTGAAGGGGCTTTTTTTAATGTTCCTTGAAACGAGACATTTAACCGTTGTCGGCGGACCATACGATAACCCTGATCCTATTATGATGTTTTTACATCGAATGTCATTTAAAATCGATATAACATTGGCGTATAGGAATTTTCCCCCTGCATATCCGCCAATGACAAATCATGAATCACACCATCGTCAATGGTTGCCGTCTTTCATTTCCAAGAAATCCGATATCGATAATTGTCTCGCACAATTCAAATTGGATGATCTTACGAATCAGATATGTCATCTTCATTATCAAGCTCGACAACTTCGAAAACAGAATGAGTCCCATGAATCTGAAATACAAGATCGAGCAAAGGCAATAGCGAATGATCACACAGTTTGGTTATTCCTTCCAGTCGTTAAATCTCATATCCCGATCGATGACAGTTTTCCAATCGTCAATGGTTCAAATTCGTATGATAATCAACGGTTTCTGCATTATCCTGAATATCCCATTTCGAATTTCATGTTTGCTGAGATGTTTTTGATCCATGCTTCGCTTGGGATACATTTAAGTATTGTTTCAACGGGCAAGTTGGGACCGTATCCACAGACAAGATATGACGATGCCGTTCAAGTATGTCGGATTTACGCTGCTCTTGGACCACGTTCTTCTGTTCAGAAAACTGGCGAGAGTACGATGATGAATGCATTATGGTTGGCTGGATTGGTCCTGGGGAATGATTGTTATCCTGCAGGTATCATTCTCAATGATAACTCTAACGTAGCATATCAATGGATTATAGGGGCATTGTTGGAGCTGGATCGGGATCGAGGATACCGTGGTCCAAGTAAGTTGGTGGTCGCACTGAATGAAACGTGGTCTCGAGACGGAGAAGTGGATGCGTGGGAGATAGTTGGGCAAGTGTTCGATATAAGTTGGAAAATGGTACGGAATGATTGCGATCCAGAAGTCAATATGGGCGATACCGAATTTATAGATCCCATTGATTTAGAAGTGTATTCATAGATATTAATTGGGATAGAATATTATTATATGTATCCTCGCGACGAAATGGACATCCAAACAAATCATACTACTAAAGATGAGATGAAACTAAAATACAAAAAGTATCAAGCCATCTCACGCTCAATTGTTCTAACGTCTAGCGCATTTACAAGTTTACATAGAATTACATCTAACCCATTAGTTTGATCAAACATAAGGGGATTTACTTTGGACAAACCCATCTCCCCGTTGGTCTTTGCCATAAATTGATACATCCTAAATGATACCATTCAACTTTACAATCTTCATTGGCACATGCGACCATCCCGTTACACCAAACGCTCTTACAAAGACAATAAGATCCTTCATCTGTTTTAACAATAGCACTTGGAACAGCAACGGGACCTCCCCTTCTTCCAACAGAACCGCTTGGAGTTCTAGGGGATTTCACGGGACTTTTTAATTGTGCAGTTGCAGAGGAAATTCTAGGGGATTCAAGTTTTATTACGTCCTTTGGAATCATTGACATGACGGATTTAACCACCATATTGCTGATTCGATTGTATTGTTTGAGATTTAACAGGAATTTCCAGAGTTCTGAACGGAGAGAGTCGGTATGGATTATGTCTTTGTGAGAATGGGCGAAACGGACCAGTGATTCCGGGAGGTGTTTGTTTCCTTGCGGCTTATCTTGATTTACAAAACGGTCCCAAAGTTTCATGAATCGGATCTCTCGTTGTGTACAATCGGTAAAGTCTTCCAGTGTCTAAAGGTCAGTGGTGAATATGGACGGGAGTACCTCTTCATGTTTGATCATGAGCCAGTCTTCTGCGACATCGTCTTCTGTTTCGGAGAGTTCTTCATTTGCACGAATACGACGTTTGCTTCGACTGCGGTAGAACTCACCATTTCCTGGTGTCTTGAATGTCCTTCGTCGTCTAAACCTATTTAGCTAAGTATAGAGTGGATAAACTTTCTATCGATTGCCGGAATGGGTCGATGTTCTACTTCAGTTGGTTTCTCGACGACTTGCGGTATTGGTGCGTAACTACGTTAGAACATTTCGAATTGATACACACCTGTCGTCCGGCTCTCCACTCTTGAGATACTCTCGAACACTCCTCTTCTTCCCTTTTGGTTGATAATGCGTAAACACCTTATCATCGCTCTTCTCCGTCCGTTTATTCACAAATTCATGTCCAATCTCCACAAAAATGTGTGTGGCGGAATGCTCGTTTCGCTACGGTCAACCTTCATCCCTGGAATGCTGTACCTCAATTCGAAAATGGAATAATTCATGACTCAAAACCAAATGAGTTTCTAATTCATCCATATTTCCGAATGCTCCACGAGGTCCTTCACACCAAGGACAAGTCCACCCAGTTCGATAAGTGTAACTCCCGGCTTCATATGTAAAATGAAACACGACGCTACCCTCACTGTGATCACTTTGAGGAGTAGGTAATCGTGGAACAGGAGACGATCCACCAAAAGGATTAGGATTAATACTTCCAGGAGCAGGTAAAGAAAATTGCTTATTCCAACCAACTTGAACTTCAAACCCAAAATTCCATTTTCCGAAATCTCCTGTTGCAGATAACATGACAATATCAGGAACAGAAGTCTTTTCCCATCCTTCGAGACGAAGTTCCGGTAAATCCAAAATGGCAGTAGTTAAATTACCCTCCAAGGGATTGAAAAGAGTTTTCCAATCTGCTACAGCTTGTTCCAAATGATCGAAAGCCTCAAATTCGTAGATATCGTGAGCGAACATGGGCGGTGGAAATGGATATCCTTGAATTGGTTGAAGAGCGATATGTGCGGCAAAAGATTCTGGAGCAAGATTAATATCCGGATGAGATTTTGCACGACGAGAACGTGCTGAGAGGAAATAATCGGATTCAATCATGAATGGCGTACGAAGTTGAATTGTACAATGGTCTGCATACGGTTGAGACCCTGTTGGGGAAGGAGTAGAAACAACACATGACCTTCTTGAACGACATAATGGAGTGTTTATAGCGGATGTTGTATCGTATAGTGTAAGTTCACAAATACAATGGGTACTATGCGGCCCTTTTTGTACTGGAATAGAAGACGGCTTAGAACCTGTTGTAAATAACGGGAAAAATAGGGGGGATGTATACTGCTACTATGCTTTTTCCGTTTGATGCCTTTGATGTTGATCATCATCATTGGCTGGTCGTCCGAGAAGCCATTCTGGGCGAGGAGGTTGGGAAGTATTCCGTCCACTTTGAACGCTTTCCTCGCTGCCGAGGGTGATACAGTTGGAGTAGTTGCCTTTGAATTTGACGAGTTGGTAGTTGGAGAGAATAGGTATTTGAGATTCTTTTGGAGAAAGACGGGCTACAACACGCGTCGGTCAGCACATCTGTCATCATCATCACAGTTGTATGCGTGAAGAACCCCAAGGGGGAAAGGAAGGACATACTTGACGATATTTTGAGAGAAACCAATATAATGTAGTATTACCTGTTACACATTTATGTATTAGTTCCATATATCAATATTATAGATAGTAGCAAAGAGGATGGGTAGCGGTTACCAGTAAATTTCCTTTCAAATGCAGTGGCAGGATCTTCCATATAGACCCATTCAAGGTGACCCTAAGCAAAACACATTTCGAGTCAAATATACAAAAAAAATTGTGTCCGGATGAAAGAATGTATATTATTTGATGTTTGTTTCTTGCAGTTGTTTTTGATGGGGGTTAATAAAAGTCGGAGAGCGAGTGATAATAGGCGAAGTCCTAAGGTAACGACGGAATGGCTGGTTGGTAAAAGGCTTTTGCGCACCAAAAGCTCCCTAGGGTAAATAACACATACAACAAACCGGGATCCAATTTCAATTCCGTGTGATTTAATTGCATTTACACATTCGCTCATTGGTCATTGGCCCATTTTCAGTTGCAATTCAAATTTCGTAACTGAAAATTAAACTTTTTCCGTATTTTCTCGATAATCGCGCATGAAAGAACCACTTTGCCCCTATCGGGATAAAGAACAAGATTCATGAATGTTTGTGGTCCGAATTTTGCCGTGAAAGGAATTATCGGGGGAGAACTGAGATCTTTATATTCTTTTTTGGAATAAATTTCCATTCCAAGATCATTGACTTTTATAGGCATCCCACGCGTGGCCGTGTTGCTTTCCGGTCTGTGCGGGGGTAATTTAGTGTACTATCTAGAAGTTTCTTCAGCGTTAATCTCAAACTGGACCCTATATGATAGAGAAACTATTGCGGATTAGATACTGTTTTCCAAACGTAGACAGACAGTGATTTTGGTGTTCAAAGTTTTTCAAAAATGGTCAGCAGTTCAAATTTCCAGCGATATAAAGAACAACGTTTATCACATAAAGAGTAACACATTCAGGTTAATTAGAGTTTGTATTGGGACTGAAGAAGGTTAGGGATGAGCAGATTCTCAATATCAGTGGACGCGGTCTGAAACGCTGGCTCTCGCGATTTCGCCATTTTATCTCCGACAAATCCCGCTCATCTCCCCACGTCGAGATCCATTGGATGACGAGTCGCCGTGCAGACTGAGATAAGGCGCAACAGAGTCGCCTTATGAAGCGGAAAAGTGGGTAGCTTTAAGCCATTTTAAGCGTAGGGGGGGCTCAAAATGTGGGTTGTTGGAGCTATTATGGAACATCGGGAGCCGTCCCACTCGACGCAAATGGCGCATCTCTCGCCTTATTCTCCACTACCACACCCGGGCTTATTATATTCATATTTTTTTGAGTGCCACAATGTTTTTATTTTTCAGGAGGAAATTTCCTCAAATCTCATGGGGTTGCGATCGACGTCACAGGTCACGATCACGATCTCCTGACTATTGAGTCATCGAGTGCCGCGGATCATCCGGTTAAAATTCGAACAGGATTTTTGGAAACTACGTAATGACATCGAAATTAAGGTTTTCTTCACATGTAATTATTGGCTGAGGCTCATCAGTTGCACAAGGCTGTGTTCATTAGCGCTCTTCTGCGCAGCCTCTCTGTGTATAAAATGTCACCGCACTCCCCATCCCTCGCTTTTCTGACCAACAACTTCATTGACGATGTCATACTACAATCAAGGATACGGTTATCAAAACAATTACCCAATGGCATATCCGTATGCTGGACAACAATTCCTTCAAGGTCAAGAATGGATGATGCTTCCGTATTTAACCCCTTCATGATTCGAACTAACCTGGTACAGAGTTCCTGGATCGATAAGACCATTTTATATCCATACACCAACCTGTTTCATCTATGAATATCCTGTCGCAACAGGAATGCCACTCGGACTATATTCCAGGTCAAATAACGGATTCACCTGGTATCCAAATTACAATAATTTCGGTTCCGGATATAGTTCGTTACCCGTTGAAACACCTTATTCAGCTGCTGCCGTGGCATTACAAGGAGGGAAATATCCTCTTACGACAATGGCAGTTCCGAATGATGTTGCGTACCCAGTACAGTATTATACGACGTCGGATTACAATAATCCCCTTGGGATGAACTATCGAATGTATGGACAACTCGGAATGTTACCTGGTGCCATTGCGTGATTTGCAGGAGTGGGTCTAGGTTGTTGTTGCAGACCAAGTGTATATAGCGAGCGGTCTAGAGTGGGTTCACAAGGGATATTATATTTGGTGGCAACGTTAGGTTTTTGCTGTCTTGAATTCATAGCTCGGATAATAAATCTTGATTCTCTTAATATTCTTTCCATTAAAGTTAAAAGTATTTTAACAGGTCCCTCAAGTTCAAAGACCAGAAAAAATATAGTGACCGGCTGACAGAAGCCAAACGCAATACTGGCGAGGACGATTCCCTGGTTGTTCTGCAGGGCAGTATTCACGCGCTGCCCGTCGTCGCTGCATCATTCGAATTCACCTTCATGGGTGGTTCGATGGGCTCGGTGACGGGCGAGCGATTCGTGCGCGGCATCCAGGTTGCGTTGGAACAGCAATGCCCCTTCATCTGCTTCTCCGCCAGCGGCGGCGCGCGTATGCAGGAAGGTTTGCTGTCGCTGATGCAGATGGCCAAAACCAGTGCCGCGCTCACTCAATTGAGCGAAGCCAGATTGCCTTTCATTTCCGTGCTGACCGACCCGACCATGGGTGGCGTTTCTGCGAGCTTCGCCTTCCTCGGCGACGTGGTAATCGCCGAGCCCGGTGCGCTGATCGGCTTCGCCGGTGCGCGCGTGATCCAGCAAACCGTGCGCGAGACCCTGCCGGATGGCTTCCAGCGGGCCGAGTTCCTGCTCGAACATGGTGCCATCGACATGATCGTGGACCGGCGCCAGATGCGCGACCAGTTGGCAACGCTCATCACATTGCTGACCAAGCAGGATGCAGTAGCGAAGCTGGAGGCGGCTTAACGCCGATGCTTTACTACGCGCTCAAGGTTGGGGTGTCCGCTTTCGTCATTGTGGCGATAGCGGAAATCGCCAAACGGAGCACAGGTTTCGCCGCCTTGCTGGCTGCCATACCCCTCACTTCATTGCTGGCGTTCATGTGGATGCATTTTGAGGGTGCTGAGCCTGCACGCATCGCCGAACTTTCCAGCCAGATTTTCTGGTTGGTGTTGCCGTCCCTGATCCTGTTTTTGCTCTTGCCGTTGCTGATCAGACAAGGGTTGGGTTTCTGGCTTAGCCTCTCGATTTCCATTGCAGCTACCGCAGCTTGCTACCTGGTGATGCTGCCCGTGTTGCGCAAGTTCGGGGTGCAGTTGTAACAACTGAGTACTGAAATGCCCAACAACTTGGCCGACTGGCTAATCTACCTCGAGTCCCTGCACCCCAAAACCATCGCGCTCGGTCTGGAGCGGGTGGCGGAGGTAAAGCAACGCCTCAATTTGCAACCTGATTTCCCCGCCATCATCGTCGGCGGTACCAACGGCAAGGGCTCAGTGTGCGCCATGCTTGAATCCATCCTGCATGCCGCCGGATACCGCGTTGGCTGCTATACCTCGCCACATCTGCTGGAATACAACGAACGCGTGCGCATCGGCAAACAACCGGCCAGCGATGCGGAGTTGTGCGCTTCGTTTGCGCAGATCGAGTTGGCACGTAAACCCCTGCGCCTAGATATCAACGGTGCTTCCCCCTCCCCAGCCCTCCCCCGGGGGGAGAGGGGGCAATCGTCTGAAATACCTTTGACTTACTTCGAATTTGGCACGCTGGCGGCCATGCAGTGCTTCATTGAGCACAAGGTGGATGTTGCCATTCTTGAAGTCGGACTGGGCGGCAGGCTGGATGCAGTGAACGCGTTCGATGCGGATTGCGCGGTGGTAGCCAGCGTGGACATCGATCACACCGACTATTTGGGCACTACGCGCGAGCAGATCGCGTTCGAGAAGGCGGGGATTTTTCGCAAGGGGCGGGTGGCGATCTGCGCAGACTCCGATGTGCCGCAGGCGCTACGCAAACACGCGCAGGAGATCGAGGCGCCATTGTGGTGCATCGGCAGCGAATTTGGATTTTCCAGGCATGACGGTCAGTGGGATTACCGCAGCAATGTAGGCTCGCGTAGCGCCATGCCTTACCCGGCCTTGCGCGGCGCTTTCCAGTTGAACAACGCCAGCGCGGCATTGGCGGCGCTTGATGCGGTAAAGGATAAGTTGCCGGTAAATATGCAGGCCGTACGGCGCGGCTTGGCCGAGGTGGTGCTGGCGGGTCGTTTCCAGTTTGTACCCGGCCAGCCCCAGCTGATCCTGGATGTGGGACATAACCCGCACGCAGCAAGGTCGCTGGCGCAAAATCTGGCCAATCTGCCGCCAGCGAAGACGTTTGCGGTATTTTCCATGCTAAAAGACAAAGACATAGACGGGGTGGTGAAGGCGCTGGATGCGCAGGTCGATGTTTGGCTGGTTGCCGGGATAGATGCGCCGCGCGGCGCAACGACTGCCGAACTGGTGCAGGTGCTGCAAAATGCACGAGTTCATGGTGAGGTTAAACCCTGTCTTTCCATTGCAGACGCCCTGCATGAGGCCAGCAATCGGGCAGGCGAAAATGATAGAATCGCGGCCTTCGGATCATTCTATACGGTAGCGGAAGTGATGCGGGTGCGCGGTTTGCGCGGCGGCTGATCTTTCAATTTGAAAGCAATGGCAAAACAGACGACTGAAGAAGAATTCAATTTGCGGCGGCAGACCAGACGCCGTTTGATCGGAGCGGTAGCATTGGTCTTGTTGGTGGTGATCCTGCTACCTGTCGTATTCGATAGTGAACCCGCGCCAACCTCGGGCAACGACATCGAGCTGCGCATCCCGAACAAAGACAGTGCGGGCGAGTTCCAGCCCAAGATCAACCTGCCGGAATTGGACAAGATGGCCTCCGCCGTCGCCGCTGTTTCCGCTACGGCGAGTGCGTCGGCCGTCGCACCTGTTGCCGCAGTAGCACCCCGCTGCCGTCGTCAAGCCGGCGCCTGTCGCTGCGGCGAGCAAACCCAAAACTGAAACTAAAGCCAAGCCTGAGGTCAAACCCAAGGTCCAAAGCAAGCCTGTGGCCAAGGCACAGGCAGTGCCCAAATCGGGCTGGGCAGTGCAGGTTGGCGCTTTCGCCAATGCGGATACCGCCAGAAGTCTGCAAGCCAAGTTGAGCAAACAGGGTTATCACGTATATACGGAAAAGGCCGGCAACGTCATACGCGTCCGCGTGGGAGGCTATCCGACGCGGGAAGCGGCAGAGAAGATACAAGGCAAGCTGGAAGCGCACGGAACGCAGGCCAACGTGGTCAGTCTCGAATAAGGTTTGCTTGTGACGTCGTTTGATTACGCGGTCATTGCAATCGTCCTGCTGTCCGCGTTGGTGGGTTGGTGGCGCGGTTTCATGTATGAGTTGTTTTCCCTGATCGGGTGGGTCGCGGCCTACATTGTGGCGCGTACCTATTCGGCGCAAGCGCTGCCGTTTGTGCCCGTGGCGGTTGGGGCGGAGAATATGCGCGCGGCAGTGGCGTTTGCAGCGCTGTTTATCGCGACGCTGATCGTGGGCGCATTGTTCGCATGGTTCCTGGCGCGGCTGGCTAAATTCGCAGGGCTGTCCGGGATGGACGGCAAGTTCGGTGCGATATTCGGCATGTTGCGCGGCGGGATGGTAGTGATCGCGCTGGTGTGGCTGGGTGGATTGACGGACCTGCCGCAGCAGCCGTTTTGGCGCGATGCCCTGTCGAGCAAGCCGTTGCAGCAGGCAGCGCTATATGCGAAAGATTACTTGCCGGAAAATGCGGCTCGGAAATAGACGAATTACTTTTTGAAAAGCAGAAACTAACTATGTGTGGGATTCTAGGCGTCGTCGCGCAAAGCCCGGTCAATCAGTTGCTGTATGACGGCTTGCAAGTGTTGCAACATCGCGGGCAGGATGCGGCCGGCATCGCCACGCTGGAACATAACACCTTCCATTTGCACAAAGGCAACGGACTGGCGCACGACGTGTTCCGTACCCGCAACATGCGCGCGCTGACCGGCAATGCCGGCATTGCCCATGTGCGTTATCCGACGGCCGGTTCTGCAGTCGATCACAACGAGGCGCAGCCGTTCTATGTGAACTCGCCGTTCGGCCTGGTGCTGGGGCACAACGGTAACCTTACGAATACGTCGCAGTTGCAGAAGGAGTTGTTCCTCGACGATATGCGTCATGTGAATACCAACTCCGACTCGGAAGTCCTGCTCAACGTGCTGGCACATGAGCTGCAAGCCAATGCGACGAATTTCCGCCTTGACCCCAAGATCATTTTCTCCGCTGTTTCTGCCGTGCATCGCCGCTGTCGCGGCGCGTATGCCGTGGTGGCAATGATCTCAGGCTATGGCTTGCTGGCATTTCGCGACATACACGGCATCCGTCCTTTGGTCGTGGGGAGTAACCAGACCGACAAGGGCGTCGATTATCTGGTGGCGTCCGAGAGCGTGGCGCTGGACACGCTGGGCTTCAAGTTCCTGCGCGACATCGCGCCGGGCGAAGCGGTATTCATCGATCTCGACGGCAATTTCCACAGCCAGCAATGCGCGCAACATGCCGAGCTGAATCCGTGCATCTTTCGAGTACGTTTATTTTGCACGACCCGATTCGGTGATCGACGGTATTTCGGTGTATGAGACGCGGCTGAATATGGGCGAGTATCTGGCGGACAAGCTCATGCGCGTGTGGCCGGACCACGATATCGATGTGGTGATTCCCATCCCCGATTCCAGCCGCCCCAGCGCGTTGCAATTGGCCAACCGCCTCGGTATCCCGTTCCGCGAAGGCTTCGTGAAGAACCGCTACATCGGACGCACCTTCATCATGCCGGGGCAGGCGATGCGCAAGAAATCGGTGCGCCAGAAGCTGAATGCCATCGCTATCGAATTCAAGGGCAAGAACGTTTTATTGGTGGATGACTCCATCGTGCGCGGCACTACCAGCCGCGAGATCGTGCAGATGGCACGCGATGCCGGCGCGCGCAAAGTGTATTTTGCTTCTGCCGCACCTCCCGTCAAATTCCCCAACGTGTACGGCATCGACATGCCCAGCCGCAAGGAACTGATTGCCACAGGTCGTACCGACGAGGAAATATGCCGCGAGATCAGCGCCGACCGTATCATCTACCAGGACCTGGACGACCTGAAGGCTGCGGTGCAAAAGTGCAATCCAAAGATCACCAAATTCGACTGTTCCTGCTTTGACGGCGACTACATCACCGGCGACATCACGGCCGACTACCTGGATCGCGTGGAAGGCGCGCGGGCGGGCGGCAGAGCCAACAAGACATTGGAAGAAGACCAGCTGGAACTGGATCTGGTGATGAGTGCCAGTTCCATGTAATTCCGCTTCCAATGCGTCGGCGATACTGCGTTGGCTGCCTCGCTCACTCCTGGCTGTACTGTCTGCGTCGTTCGCTTGTTGCCGCGTTGTCTCGTCTTAGCATTGAAACCGGAATTTTGCACTTCGATTGACGGCACTATGGATGGATGTTAATTTCTGTCTGCGCCGATTTGAGGAACAGCTTGCGGGCGCTTAATAAATACTGCTAAAGCGAGGGAAACCCGGTTTAGCGCTAAGCTTTCCGGGTTTTTTATTGGCGGCACTGTCGGCGTGGACAGGTCGCAAGGACGAAAAAATGACCGAGACATACCAACCAGAGACGCTGGCGTTACGTGCAGGTGGCGTGCAAAGCCAGTTCCATGAGCACAGCGAGGCCTTGTTCCTCACTTCCAGCTTTACCTTCGACAGCGCCGAGCAGGCCGCGAAGCGCTTTATCGGCGAGGAACCGGGCAACATCTATTCGCGCTTCACCAACCCCACGGTAACCATGTTCGAGGAGCGCCTTGCGGCGCTGGAAGGCGCCGAGCAGTGCGTGGCGACATCTTCCGGCATGTCCGCTATCCTTTCGGCCTGCATGGGTTTGCTCAAGGCGGGCGATCATGTGGTCGCGTCGCAGAGCATCTTCGGTTCGACCGTGAACCTGTTTAACAACGTGATGAAGAAGTTTGGCGTGGAGACAACTTTCGTTTCCGCCACCGACGTCGCGCAATGGCAGGCCGCGGTGCGCCCGAACACCAAATTGTTCTTCCTCGAGACGCCGTCCAACCCGCTCACCGAGATCTCCGACATCGCGGCGATTGCCGCTGTGGCAAAAGGTTGCGGCGCGCTGCTGGCAGTCGACAATTGCTTCTGTACGCCCATCCTGCAACGCCCGTTTGAACTCGGTGCCGACATCGTCATCCATTCCGCCACCAAGTACATCGACGGCCAGGGCCGTGTGCTGGGCGGCGCGGTGTTGGGCAGCAAGAAACTGATGGAGCCGGTATATGGATTCCTGCGCACCACCGGTCCGACCATGAGCGCGTTCAACGCCTGGATCTTCCTGAAAGGCATCGAGACGCTCAAATTGCGCATGGAAGCGCACAGCGCCAATGCGCTGCAACTGGCGCAATGGCTGGAGGGCCAAGCCAACGTGGCGCGTGTGTTCTACCCCGGCCTGCCGTCGCATCCGCAGCATGCGCTGGCGATGAAACAGCAGAAGACCGGAGGCGGCATCGTGGCGTTCGAGGTGAAGGGCGGCAAGGCAGCAGCCTGGCGCGTGATCGATAACACCAAACTGCTGTCCATCACCGCAAATCTGGGGGATACCAAGACCACCATTACGCATCCTGCGACCACGACGCATGCGCGCATTTCGCCCGAAGCAAGGGCCGCGGCGGGTATCGGCGACGGACTGATCCGCATCGCAGTGGGGCTGGAGGCAGTCGTCGATATCCAGAACGACCTGGCCAAGGGGTTATAGATAATGAAGCGAGCAAAGAAAAGAGCGCGCTCGGCAGTTGTTGCAAGCGGGCCGGATTCCAGTCGGTTGCTGGCGCAGCAGGTCGGCGTTTCGCTCAAGCAGCACGGCATGACGCTGGTGACAGCAGAGTCCTGTACCGGCGGCGGCGTGGCCCAGGCAATCACTATGATATCCGGCAGTTCGGAATGGTTCGACCGCGGCTTTGTGACCTATTCCAACACTTCGAAAGAAGAAGTGCTGGGTGTTTCGCCGGACACACTGGAGCAATATGGGGCGGTGAGTGAGCAGACTGTGCGCGAAATGGCGGATGGTGCGCTGCAATACAGCCGTGCCCAAGTTGCAGTTTCGGTGAGTGGCGTTGCCGGACCCACCGGCGGCACGCCGGAAAAGCCGGTCGGCATGGTCTGGTTCGCCTGGGGAACCAACAATTCCATGCAGGCGGTTTGCCATCAGCTCTCCGGTGATCGCGATGCCGTGCGTACGAAATCGGTGCAAATCGCCCTGCAGGGCGTACTCAACCTGTTGAATAGCATCACAAAAACAGCATAAAACATAAAGAGAACGAACGTTCTGTACAACTCGGAATTGTTGTGCCACAATCCGCCCCATCGAATTCTTGAGAAGGGAAATACAAATGGATGACAACAAAAGCAAGGCACTCGCGGCGGCACTCAGCCAGATCGAAAAACAGTTCGGCAAGGGCTCCATCATGCGCCTGGCCGAGGGCGAAGCGATCAAGGATGTCGAGGTTGTCTCCACCGGCTCGCTGGGTCTGGACATCGCGCTTGGCGTCGGCGGTTTGCCGCGCGGCCGCGTGATCGAGATCTACGGCCCGGAATCTTCCGGCAAGACCACATTGACGCTGCAAGTCATCGCCGAAATGCAAAAACTGGGTGGTACGGCCGCTTTCATCGACGCGGAACACGCGCTGGACCCGCAGTACGCGCAGAAGCTGGGCGTGAAGGTGGAAGATCTGCTGATTTCGCAGCCGGACAACGGCGAACAGGCACTGGAAATCGTCGACATGCTGGTGCGCTCCGGCTCCGTGGATATCGTGGTGGTGGACTCCGTCGCCGCGCTGACTCCCAAAGCCGAAATCGAAGGCGAAATGGGCGATGCGCAAATGGGCCTGCATGCGCGCCTGATGTCGCAAGCCCTGCGCAAGCTCACGGCCAACATCAACCGTTCCAATACCATGGTCATCTTCATCAACCAGATCCGCATGAAGATCGGCGTGATGTTCGGCAACCCCGAAACCACCACCGGCGGCAACGCGCTCAAGTTCTACGCCTCGGTGCGCATGGACATCCGCCGCACCGGTGCGATCAAGAAGGGCGACGAAGTCATCGGCAACGAGACCCGCGTCAAAGTGGTCAAGAACAAGGTTGCGCCCCCGTTCCGCGAAGCCAACTTCGACATTCTGTACGGGGAAGGTATCTCGCGCGAAGGCGAAATCGTCGAACTGGGCGTGCTGCACAAACTGGTCGAGAAATCCGGTGCCTGGTATGCCTACAAGGGCGAAAAGATCGGCCAGGGCAAGGACAACGCGCGCGAATTCCTGAAGGCCAATCCGGACATCGCCGCCGAGATCGAGAACAGCATACGTGAAGCCGTCGGTGTGGCAAAACTGGATGTCGTTGAAAAAGCGCCTGCGAAAGGAAGCGAAAAATCCGGTGCCAAAGCAGGTTCGAAAGCAGTTGAGGAACAAGCCTGAGTTAAGCCTGCGTGTCCGCGCCATGCGCTATCTGGCGCGGCGCGAGCATAGCCGGGCCGAACTGCACAGTAAGCTGCTGCCGCATGTGCAGGAAGGCGAAGACCTGGAAGCTGTGCTGGACGAGCTGGAAAAACGCAACTGGCTCTCCGACGCGCGCGCCGCGACACTGCTGGTGGACAGCAAGCGCGGTCGCTTCGGTACCCAGCGCATCGCGCATGAACTCCGTCAGAAAGGCATCGCCGAGAACCTGATTGCCGATGCCATCCCGCAACTGAAAGAAACCGAACTGGATGCGGCGCGCGAGGTGTGGCAAAGGAAGTTTGGTGTCTTGCCGCAGGATGCCAAGGAAAAAGCCAAACAAGTGCGGTTTCTGCAATCGCGCGGTTTCTCCATAGATGTGACCCTCAAAGTCCTGAAGCATTCCTCCGTAATGGAGGAGGGCGAAGACTGACACGGTACGCCGTACAAGCACACCAAATGGTATGATGCGCGCCTTGTCCAGCTGGGCTGGAACGTGACTTTAGAGTTCAGGGTGCATCATGAAAAGCAGTGAAATCCGCCAGAAATTCCTAGATTATTTCGCCTCCAAGGGCCACGCCATCGTGGCTTCCAGTTCGCTGGTTCCGCATGAAGACCCGACGCTGTTGTTCACCAACGCGGGCATGAACCAGTTCAAGGATGTGTTCCTCGGTTTCGACAAGCGTCCCTATACCCGCGCCACGACTTCGCAGAAGTGCGTGCGCGCCGGCGGCAAGCACAACGACCTGGAAAACGTCGGCTACACCGCGCGCCACCATACCTTCTTCGAGATGCTGGGCAACTTCAGCTTCGGCGACTACTTCAAGCGCGACGCGATCAAGTACGCGTGGGAACTGCTCACCGATGTGTTCAAGCTGCCCAAGGACAAGCTCTACGTCACCGTGTATGCCGAGGACGACGAGGCCTACGACATCTGGACCAAGGAAGTCGGCCTCGAGCCTGCCGAGCGCGTGATCCGCATCGGCGACAACAAGGGCGCGCGCTACGCGTCCGACAATTTCTGGATGATGGGCGACACCGGCCCCTGCGGTCCCTGCACCGAAATCTTCTACGACCACGGCGCGCATATTCCCGGCGGCCTGCCCGGTACGCCGGAGGAAGACGGCGACCGTTACATCGAAATCTGGAACAACGTGTTCATGCAGTTCAACCGCGACGAGGCGGGCGTGATGCATCCGCTGCCCAAGCCTTCGGTGGATACCGGCATGGGGCTGGAGCGCATCTCGGCGGTGTTGCAGCATGTGCATGCCAACTACGAGATCGACCTGTTCCAGGCGCTGATCAAGGCGGCCGCGCGCGAGACCAGCCAGAGCAATCTCGACCAGCCATCGCTTGCACGTGCTGGCCGACCACATCCGCGCCTGCTCCTTCCTGATTGCCGACGGCGTGATCCCCGGCAACGAAGGCCGCGGTTACGTGCTGCGCCGCATCATCCGTCGCGCCATCCGCCACGGCTACAAGCTGGGCGCGCGCGACGCGTTCTTCTACAAGATGGTGCCTGATCTGGTGGAGCAGATGGGTAGCGCCTATCCCGAGTTGGTTGCGGAACAAGTGCGCGTGAAGGACATCCTCAAGCAGGAAGAGGAGCGCTTCTTCGCCACCATCGAACACGGCATGGCGATCCTCGAGGCCGATCTGGCCGAAATGGCAAAGGCGGACAACAAGGTATTCAACGGCGAGACCGCATTCAAGCTGCACGACACCTACGGTTTCCCGCTCGACCTGACTGCCGACATCTGCCGCGAGCGCGGCGTGACGGTGGACGATGCTGCCTTCAACGCGGCGATGGCGCGTCAGAAAGAACAGGCGCGCGCGGCGGGCAAGTTCAAGATGGCGGCGAACCTGGAATACTCGGGCCCGGCGACTACCTTCCACGGTTACGAAACGCTGGAGCACAAGGGCAACATCCTTGCGTTGTACAAGGACGGCGTGTTGGTGAACGAACTGAACGAGGGCGACATGGGTGTGGTGGTGCTGGACGACACCCCGTTCTACGCCGAATCCGGCGGCCAGGTCGGCGACAGCGGCGAACTGCGCAGTGTGCATGGCATCTTCGCGGTGGAAGATACGCAGAAAATACAGGCGACCGTGTTCGGTCATCACGGCGTGGTGAAGACCGGCAAACTGACCGTGGGTAACGGTGTCACGGCGAAAGTGGATGTGGCAGCGCGCAGCCGCACCATGCGCAACCACTCGGCCACGCACCTGATGCACAAGGCACTGCGCGAAGTGCTGGGCACGCATGTGCAGCAAAAAGGTTCGCAGGTGGATGCCGGACAAGACGCGTTTCGACTTCGTGCATACGCAACCGATGAGCGATGCCGAAATACGCAAAGTGGAAGCCATCGTGAATACCGAAATTCTCGCCAACGCAGAATGCCAGTCGCGCGTGATGGCGATCGATGATGCGCAGAAGACCGGCGCGATGATGCTGTTCGGCGAGAAATACGGCGATGAGGTGCGCGTGATAGACATTGGTTCCTCCATTGAGCTGTGCGGCGGTACGCATGTGAAGCGCACCGGCGACATCGGCCTGTTCAAGATCGTGGCCGAGAGCGGCGTGGCCGCGGGCGTGCGCCGCGTGGAAGCGGTGACCGGCGAAGGCGCTCTGGCGCTGGTGCAGCAGCAGGAAGAGCAGTTGCAGCAAGTGGCCGATGCAGTGAAGGCTCAGCCGCAGGAAGCCGCCGCGCGTATCGCGCAGATCCTCGACAACGTGAAGTCGCTGGAAAAGGAACTGTCCGCACTGAAATCCAAACTCGCTTCCTCACAGGGCGACGATTTGCTGGCGCAGGCGCAGGACATCAACGGCGTGAAGGTGCTGGCGGCCAAGCTGGACGGCGCGGACGCGGCGGTGTTGCGCGAGACGCTGGACAAGCTGAAGGACAAGCTCAAGTCTGCCGCAATCGTGCTGGCCTCGGTCGGCGACGGCAAAGTGAGCCTGATCGCGGGCGTGACAGCGGATGCGACATCCAGGGTAAAAGCGGGCGAACTGGTCAACTTCGTTGCGCAGCAAGTGGGCGGCAAGGGCGGCGGACGCCCGGATATGGCGCAAGCGGGGGGAACGCAGCCCGAGCATCTGGCAGCGGCGCTATCCTCGGTAACGGCCTGGGTGAAGGTCAAGTTAACGTAAATACCTCTCAGTTCAGCCTTATTTGAGCCTGGTCCGGTTGCCAAAGTTTGTGTCGCTGGTGTAGGGTTACGCTCGGGGATGGAGATGATTTTGGGGTAGGCTGTGTGTAACGGGTACTTTGCATCGTTTCCTAATAATTTGAGGGTATAACGGGCGATGCTCAGACATGCGAATGAAACGATTCTGTTGGTCGAAGACGGCGAAGCCGAGGTTCTTCTGATTCAACAGGCGGTGGCAAGCTGTCCGGATGAGTTGCACCTCGCGGTGGCGAACGATGCGACCGAAGCACTGGAATGGCTGTCCGACACCGTCAAACGTGGCTATTCGATGCCGCGCCTGATTTTGCTCGACCTTAAACTCCCCAAACTTGCCGGCCTGGCGGTTTTGCGTACCCTGCGCATGGAAACGCGCCTGAAAGATGTGCCCATTGTCGTTTTTTCCGAACTGCACGATCCATCCGATGTGGTGCTGAGCTACCAGATCGGTGCCAACAGTTTTGTCAAAAAACCGGAGAATCACGCCGAATTTACGCAGCTCTTGCGCGAACTTGCCGCACTCGGCTGGTTGAGTGGCAAGGGCTTGAGTCACACCTCGCAATCCATTCCGCTATGAACGAACTGCACGTATTGTTTGCCGCAATGTCGGTAGGCAATATGGTTCAAGTCAGGGAAAGTTTGCAGCGCGAGGATTATCACCTCCAGTATGAACATGCGAGCGATGCGCTGACGCTGGATGGCCAGCTGCAGCAGCATTGGGATGTGCTGATTATGGGTTCATCCTCCTCCGAACTCACGATTGAATCCGTAGTTCATGCATTGCGCTGCCGCAAATTGGATATTCCCCTTATCGTACTGAATGACGGAGCAACGGCGGTGTCTCTGGCCGCAGTCATGCGCCTGGGGGCACAGGACTGCGTCGCGCTTGACCAGTTGGAACGATTGTTGCCGAGCGTGGAACGTGAAATGGTCAGTGCAGTCCTGCGCAGTAGTTTGCGCGAACAAGTGGTGACGGACTACCTGATGCAGGAGATCGACCAGCTCATTCTGCAGGGCTACGACCTGCCTTCGCTGAATGAGCGCATTTGTCGACGCATGGCGGAGTTGTTCGAATTCAAGCTGGTCTGGATCGGCACCCGGGTCCCGGATGGCCGGGTCGAAGTCGTGGCAGCGGCGGGCGAGTCTGCCTACCTGGACGCTATCACAGTGCGCTGGGACGATACGCCGGAGGGAAATGGTCCCGTAGGCAGGTCGATACGCACCAATAAACCGGAGACACTGACTGCCGAATCGCCGCGCTTTGCGCCTTGGCTTGCGCGCGCACAGAAGTATGGCATGCGCAGTATCCTGGCCCTGCCCCTGGGTATCAAGGGAGAAGTCGTCGGCGCGCTGATGATGTACTCGGCACAGGAAAATACGTTCGACAAATTGACGATCAGCCGGCTGTCGGCATTCGCCGGGCGCGTCACAGTGGCGATGCTGGGTGCACAGGAACAACAGGAACTGCGGCTGATGCATGCCGCGATGAGCAATGCCGCCAACGGGATGTTCATTGCGCGCCGCGACGGCGTGATCGAATGGCAGAATGAGGCGCTGAGCCGCTTCAGCGGTTACACGCCGGAAGAGATGACTGGCGCAAATCCGCGAATTTTCAGTTCCGGCCAGCATGATCAGGCGTTCTGGTCCACGCTGTGGGCGACTATCCTGAAAGGCGAGCACTGGCGCGGCGAAATCGTCAACCGCAACAAGCAAGGCGAGCTATATACCGTGGCTCAAAGCATCTCTCCGTTGTACAACGACAAAGGCGAATTGACGCATTTCCTGGCGGTACAACAGGACATTTCCGAGAAGAAGCGCCTGGAGGAAGAAATTCACTATCTGGCTTACCACGATCCTTTGACGCATTTGCCCAATCGCATGCTGTTTCGGGATCGCGTGCAGCAAACCATCGCGCAGGCACAGCGTACGCACAGCATACTGGCGGTGATGTTCATCGATCTGGACGGTTTCAAGACCGTGAACGACATGCACGGGCACAGCAACGGCGACTGTCTGCTGGAAGAGGTCGCGGAACGGATCAGGTTGTGCGTCCGCTCCGGGGATACGGTGGCGCGTCTGGGCGGAGACGAATTTACCGTGTTGCTGCGCGAAGTTAAGGATAGGGAGAGCATAGAAATAGTGGCGCAAAAGCTGCTCGATATCGCAGTGCAACCCTATACGCTGGATAGCGAGATACCCGTTTCGGTGTCATTCAGCATCGGTATCGGCGTGTATCCGGAAGACGGGGATAACTTCGATGCACTGCTGTCGCACGCAGACCAGGCGATGTACGAGGCGAAGCAGAGCGGCAAAAACCGCTACGTTTTCTGCAGCGAATATACCTAGAACGGCAACGACAGGTCCGGCGCTGCTTTCAGCAATACGCGGCGGAAATCATCCTGGATGCGGTGCAGAGCATCGATGGTGTCCGCTTCGAAACGCAAAACGATCACCGGTGTGGTATTGGACGGCCGCATCAGGCCGAAGCCGTCGGCATACTCCACGCGCAGCCCGTCGATGGTGACGATGTCTTTGGCATCCGTGAAGCGCGCTTCTGTTTGCAAGCGGGCGATCAGGCTATGGTTCACACCTTCTGCGGTGTGGATGTGCAGTTCCGGCGTGCATACCGCATCCGGCAGTGCGTTCAACGTGGCGTTCGAATCGGTTACCTTGCTCAATATCTCCAGTAGCCGCGCGCCGGCATAGAGACCGTCGTCGAAGCCGTACCAGCGCTCCTTGAAGAACACGTGTCCGCTCATTTCGCCCGCCAGCAGGGCGCCGGTCTCGCGCATTTTGGCTTTGACCAGCGAATGACCGGTTTTCCATAACGTCGGTTTGCCGCCGTGTTCGCGTATCCAGCCGAACAGGTTGCGCGTGGACTTCACGTCGAAGATGACTTCGGCACCGGGGTTGCGGCTCAGCACATCGGCGGCGAACAGCATCAGCTGGCGGTCGGGGAAGATGATCTTGCCGTCCTTGGTGACAACGCCCAGGCGGTCGCCGTCGCCGTCGAAGGCCAGGCCCAGTTCGCTGTCGTTGTCGCGCAGTACGGAGATCAGGTCCTGCAGGTTATGCGGGTCGGACGGATCGGGGTGGTGGTTGGGGAAGTTGCCATCCACTTCGCAGAACAACTCGGTCACGCTGCAGCCGATGCCCCGATACAGCTTGGCAGCGAAGTCGCCTGCCACGCCGTTGCCGCAATCTACCGTGATATTGAGAGGTCGCGCCAGTTTGATGTCGCCGATGATGCGTGCAAGATATTCCGGCGCGATGTCGTATTCCGAGTAACTGCCGCTGCCATGCGCAAAGTCGTCCTGCTCGATGCGCAGGCGCAGTTTCTGGATGGTTTCGCCGGACAGCGTTTCGCCCGCCAGTACCATTTTCAGGCCGTTGTAGTCCGGCGGGTTGTGGCTGCCGGTGATCATCACTGCGCAGTCGGTCTTGAGCTGGAAGGCTGCGAAGTAGGTCATCGGTGTGGCAACCATGCCCACGTCGATCACATTGATGCCGCTTTTCTGGATACCACGCGCCAGCGCTTGCGCAAACTCCGGGCCTGACAGGCGGCCGTCGCGACCGATGGCAATACTGTGCTGTTTGCGCGCGATGGCTTCGGATCCGATGGCTTGGCCGATGGCTTCCACGATAGCGGGGGTCAACGTCTTGCCGACGATGCCGCGAATGTCGTAAGCCTTGAAGATTTCTTTTGGGATGCTGGTCATGATTGATTATTCGAATGAACGGGGAGGTGTCGCAAAACTTCTTTCGGTGGCAGTTTGATCATGCAGTTGAAATGGCCAAGCGGACATTCGCGCTTGAAACAGGGGCTGCAGGGTAGGTCCAACCGGAGTACCTGCGCATGGTCAGACAAGGGGGGGGTGAACTGCGGGCTGCTGGAGCCGAAAATCGCCACCATGGGCCGGTCCAGCGCAGCGGCTATATGCATCAGGCCGGAATCGTTGCTGACCACCAGATCGGCGCACGAAATCAGCGCGATGGCTTCGGCAAGATCGGTCGCGCCGCACAGGTTGCGGCAGGGCTCATTGCCCAGCGCAACGATCTTGTCGGCAACTTCCTTGTCCTTGGGCGATCCGATCAGCCAGACGGCGTAACCTTGCGCGCGCAGGTATTGCGCAAGCTCCGCATAGTATTGGGGAGGCCAGCGTTTTGCAGGGCCGTATTCCGCGCCGGGGCAGAACACGGCGACAGGCTTTTCCAGCGTCAATCCGAGTTTGCTTAAAGTCTGGCTGCGTTGCGTTTCGCTTACTTGCAGGTGCGGAGAGGGGAGCGGGCGCGGGATTTCACTCAAGGGTGCCTCGGCCAGTTGCGCAAAGCGTTCCACCATCAACGGCAGTTTATTCTTGTTCAGTTTGCGCGCATCGTTGAGCAGGCCGTAGCGCATTTCTCCGACATAGCCGGTGCGTACCGGAATTGCGGAGAAGAACGGGACCAGTGCGGACTTCCAGGAATTC
Source organism: uncultured Pseudomonadota bacterium (assembly GCA_963718345.1). Classification (GTDB taxonomy): domain Bacteria; phylum Pseudomonadota; class Gammaproteobacteria; order Burkholderiales; family Gallionellaceae; genus Sideroxyarcus. The sequence continues at coordinate 30,102 of CAVQZH010000014.1, forward strand.
GGCAGGACGATGGCCTGGTCGTATTGCGCTTCGCGCAATTGCACGCCGAGGCGACGCCGGGCCAGTAACCCGAACTCGCCATGCGGAAAGGGATTGACGATGACATCGTGGATTTCGGGCATCTGCCTAAGCAGTTTTTCCGTCCACTGCGGAGCCAGCACGTCAATGCGTGCGCCGGCATGTCGTTGCTGCAGGCGATGCAGCATGGGCTGCATCAGCATGCAGTCGCCCACCCAGCTCGGGGCGATGACGAGTATTTTTCTCACGTGTCGAAAGATGAAAAAAAGTAGGCGCTAAAATTCAATGATGAGCGTGCGACGGCTCGCCTTTGAACTTGTACAGCGTGCCGCAATACGGGCAGCGCGCTTCACCCAGCTGTTCAACCGGAATGGCGACGCGCGGATGCGCACTCCACAGGCTGACCGCCGGGGTCGGACAAAACAGAGGCAAAGCTTCGGCACTGACTTCGACGTAACGCGGCGTGATGTTTTCGTTGGACATGCTTTCCCCTTGTTTTCGAGTGTTATACGTGTGCCAGCCAGTCGGCGTACTTGGTGTTCTTGCCGGCGACGATATCGAAGAATGCGGCCTGCAGTTTGGCGGTGATCGGTCCGCGACTGCCCAGCCCAATCGTACGGTTGTCCAATTCGCGGATCGGTGTCACTTCTGCCGCCGTGCCGGTGAAGAACGCTTCCTCGGCACAATACACTTCGTCGCGCGTGATGCGCTTCTCGATCAGTTCCAGCCCCATGTCCTTAGCCAAGGTGACGATCGAATCGCGCGTGATGCCTTCCAGGCACGAGGTCAGGTCAGGCGTATAGAGCTTGCCCTTTTTCACGATGAAGATGTTTTCGCCCGCGCCTTCGGCCACATAGCCGTCCACATCCAGCAGCAATGCCTCGTCGTAACCGTCGTGCGCCACTTCCTGGTGGGCGAGGATGGAATTGGTATATGTACCCACCGATTTGGCGCGGCACATATTGATGTTCACATGATGGCGGGTGAAGCTGGAAGTCTTGACGCGGATGCCTTTGGCCATGCCTTCCTCGCCCAGGTAGGCGCCCCACGGCCAGGCTGCTACGGCAACGTGCACGCTGATCGCGGTGGCGGCGATGCCCATCGCTTCGGAGCCGTAGAACACGATGGGACGGATGTAGCAGGACTCCAGCTTGTTGGAGCGCACCACTTCTTTTTGCGCCTCCAGCAGGGTCGTTTTGTCGTACGGCATTTTCATCTTGAAAATATGGGCCGAGTTGAACAAACGCTCTGTATGTTCCTGCAAACGAAAGATGGCTGTCCCTTGTGTGGTCTTGTACGCCCGCACCCCCTCGAATACGCCCATGCCGTAATGCAGGGTATGGGTAAGCACGTGAGTGGTGGCTTCGCGCCAGGGTACGAGCTTGCCGTCGTACCAGATGAAGCCGTCGCGGTCGGACATGGACATATTGATTTCCTTAATTCGTTTTGTTGTTGCGAGGGCAGCGATTCTAGCTGTTTCCGCACTGATAATGAAGGGCGCGCTTGGAGCGACCACCGGGGAGTAATGTTTTGGCGTGTTTCTTTTGTCGCCGGTTCATGTAATCATCACACACGTTGGGCAGAAATATCCCGGGGAGTCAGGTGCAGCAGATGGGTATTAAAGAAATCAGGCCGGAATTGATGGACACGCAGGAAGACAAGCTGCGCAAGAGTCTGCTCATATTCGCCGCGGCTTTCATGACATTTGCGGTCATGTTCTGGCTGGCCATCTACTGGATGATGGGTCTGAACTTTTCCAGCAACGTGCCGCTCGGATATCAGGCCATCTCCGTGGGCTCCCTGATTTATTACATGAGAACCCGCAACTTCGAGGTTCTTCGCTTCGTTCAGCTCACGCTGTTCCTGTTTGCCCCCTTCGTCATGCAGTGGAGCATCGGCAGTTCCATCACCTCAAGCGGCGTGGCGTTGTGGGCATTGCTGGCGCCGATCGGCGCGCTGGTGGTGTCGGGCTGGCGCGAGTCCATCCCCTGGTTCATTGCCTACATCGTGCTGACGGCAGTATCCGGTTTTTTCGATTTCTATCTTGGTACCGGCTCGGCTGCCGGGGTCCCGATGAACACCATCGGGGTGTTCTTCGCACTCAACTTTGCGGCGATGTCGTCCATACTTTATTTTTTGGTACGCTACTTCGTGATCGAGACGGAAAGGATCAAAACCCAGCTCGATCAGCAACATGCCTTGTTGGCGGAAGAGCAGAAGAAGTCGGAGCGGGTGTTGTTCAATGTGCTTCCTTCCAATATTGCCGAACGCCTGAAGAATAACCAGGGATTGATCGCGGATGGCTACGCCGACGTCACGGTGATGTTTGCCGATCTGGTGAACTTCACCCAGTTGACCGAACAGATGTCCCCGGAGCAGATGGTCGGTTTGCTGAATACGGTGTTTTCCGGTTTCGACGAGTTGTCCGAGAAATACGGCCTGGAAAAGATCAAAACCATCGGCGATGCGTATATGGTGGTGGGCGGTATTTCGCGCGAACGTCCCGACTACGTGGAAGACATGGCCAATATGGCGATAGAGATGCTTGATTTCGTATGCCAGGCATCCGCTGCTGGTCAAGCGCAGTCTGGGCATCCACATCGGCATTGCCACCGGGCCGGTGGTGGCGGGCGTGATCGGCACCAAGCGTTTTATCTACGATCTGTGGGGCGATACGGTGAATATTGCGAGCCGCCTGACGGATGATGCGAAGGAAGGCCATATTCTGACCGACAAACACACCTATAACCGGTTGCGTTTTGGTTACCTGTTTGAGCCCCCCAACATGCTTAACATCAAGGGTAAAGGCGAGATGACGTCGTATCGCATGATAGGCCGCGTCGGCCACACGACCGAACCGGGAACGAGCGACAACGTTTTTCACCTGCCCGCTGCCGGAAGTTCACCCGCTTCCGTTTAGACCGTCTCCAGTAAAAACTTCCACAGGGCCGTAACCGGCGCCGTGTCCAGGCGTCCCGGTTCGATGCGGCACGGTATTTCGTTGTTGAGACGCATTTGGTGCTGCACGCGACGCAGCTCCCGGTACAGCTCGCGTACCTTGTCGCTGATCTCGCCATCGATCAATTTGAGCTTCGCGGCGGCTTCCAGCAAAGCGAGATTCCCCCGGTTGACGGCAAGTTCGGGGTGGGTGGCGGAATATGCGAGCACGAGGAATTGCACCATGAACTCGATATCCACCATGCCGCCGCTGTCCTGTTTGATATCGAACAGGCCGCTCGTGTTCGGATGGCCGTCGTGCATCTTGTGACGCATCTCGACGACTTCCTGCCGTAATTTGGGAAGGCTGCGCGGCATACGCAGCACCTCGATGCGGATGCGCTCGAACCGCGCGCCGACCGATTTGTCGCCGGCGCAGAAGCGCGCGCGCGTCAGCGCCTGATGTTCCCAAACCCAGGCGTTCTGCCGCTGGTATTGCTCAAATGCGGCGACGGAACTGACGAGCAAGCCGCTCTCTCCGTTGGGTCGCAGGCGCAGATCGACTTCGTACAGGCGGCCCGAAGACGTGTGGCTGGAGAGCATTGTGTTGATGCGTAGCGCCAGCCGCGCGTAATTTTCACCCGCGTCCGGATGCGCGTCGTCGTAAAGAAAAACCAGATCGAGATCGGAGGCATAGCCCAGTTCGCGTCCACCCAGTTTGCCATAGGCAATAATGGCAAATGCCGCCTGATCGCGATGTTTCCTGCGCGCATCGCGCCAGCACAGGCGCAGAACATGCTGCAGGATGAGGTCGGCAAGATCGCTCAGGTGGTCGCTCAGTTTTTCCAGGGGTAAAAGGCCTTGCAGGTCCATTGCCAGGAGATGGAATGATTGCGCCTGCTGGAACTGGCGCAGAGTATCCATTTCGCGTTCGGTGTCGCCGACGTGCATTTCCAGCTGCAGCGCAAGTTGTGCGTCGAGTGCCGGCCAATCCGGCGCGACATAAAGTTCACGCGTGTCCAGCAACTCGTCGAGCAGGATGGGATGCTGCGTCAGGTAGTTGCCGGCCCAGGCACTGGCGGCGAGCAGGCGCACCAGACGCGGCAATACCAGGGGGTATTCGGAGAGAAAAGCGAGATAAGCGGCGCGGCGTGCGATGGCTTCCAGCAATATCAGCGTGCGCCGCAGTGCGTTGTCGCAGTTGGAAGTCTCCGCGCACAGTTCGGCAAGACGCGGCATTAGCGCATTCAACCGGTCGCGGCTGACTTCCGGCAGTTGCTGGTAGCGGCTGCCGTTGCGAAACTGGAACAGGTTTTCGGCCAGGTCGATGTGGTCGTCATAGCCGAGCGCGGCAAGCCCGGCGGCAAGCTCATCCATGGTTGATCCGTCGCGCCACCAGTCGCATCCATTCGCTTCCTGTTTCGCACCGAATACGGTATCGAATTGTGCGCTGACGAAATCGCGCAACGGTTCGAGTGCGGCGAGCAATGCCGCATAATCGGCGTAGCCCATGGCGGTCGCGATGATTCCTTGCTGGCCGGCATCTGTGGGCAGTTCCTGCGTCTGCTCGTCGTTGAGGTATTGCAGACGGTGCTCGAGGTTGCGCAGAAATACATAGCTTGCATCCAATCGTTGCACCGAATCGGCGCTCAATTCGGCGTCCAGCTGCAGGCGCTGCAATACCTGTCGGGTAGGCCGGATGCGCAGTGCGGCTTCGCGGCCGCCGCGAATCAATTGGAAAACCTGTGCAATGAACTCGATTTCGCGGATGCCGCCCGGGCCGAGCTTGATGTTGTGATGACGGTCGCGGCGCGCGACTTCGGCGCGGATCTGCGCATGCAGCTTGCGCATGGAATCGAACGCACCGAAGTCCAGATATTTGCGGAACACGAAAGGCTGGGCGAGATTTTCCAGTTCGGCGGTGTGAACGCTGTGCTCCGGCGAGATGACGCGCGCCTTGATCCAGGCATAGCGCTCCCATTCGCGGCCTTGCGCAACCAGGTATTCTTCCAGTCCGGCAAAGCTCATTGTCAGCGGACCGCTGTCTCCGTACGGCCGCAAGCGCATGTCCACGCGGAACACGTAACCGTCGGCGGTGCGGTCGTTGATGAGGGCGATGATCTTGCGCCCGAGGCGATTGAAGAATTCATGGTTGCTCAGCCTGCGCGAGGGTAACGGCGAAGCTGTTGGGTACCCCGCGGCGTCCCCCTCGCGGGGATTGCGCTGACCGTTGGTTTCACCGTCCTCGGGATAGACGAAGATCAGGTCGATGTCGGAGGAAACATTCAATTCGCCGCCGCCCAGTTTGCCCATGCCGATCACCAGCAGTTCCTGACTGGCACCACTGTCCGTGCCAACGGGTTGTCCGTACTGCTCAACCATGGCTCGCATCGAACACGCTTGCGCGCGCCGCACGGCGAGTTCGGCCAGGGCGGTCATGCTGCGCATCACTTCGTCGAGACCGGACAGGCCATTCAGGTCGCGTGTCAGTACATGCAGCATCACGCGCTTGCGCAGGCTGCGCAACGCACGGGACAGTGCTGCTTCCTCGTCCGCCGGGAGCGCATCCGACCAGATTTGCATAACCTTGCTGTCGCAAGGGGTGAGATAGTTTTCGCGCAGCCAAGCCAGCAGTTCCGGTTCTGCGTCCAGCAGGTGGGCCAGATAGCGGCTGCAGTGTCTGGCATGTAGCAGCAATTGGTCGAAGGTGGGCGGGGGACAGGGGGTTTTGGTATTCATGGGGAGGGGTTCAGGTTAAAATGCGTACACTGTCCTTCTGTCCTGCATTATAGGTTCTCCATGCTCCGCCTGTCCCGCTTCTTCCTGTTGTTTCCGCCCACTCCATGCTGAAAGATTCATTATTGCTGGCGTGGCGCAGCACGGGGAAATTGGGCCGCTTTGCGCTGGAACTCGCTTTGCTTTTGGCCATTGCCGGCGCACTGTTGCTGCTGACTCTGCGCTATAGCGTATTGCCCGATATCGAGCGCTATCACGAACAGATCACGGCGGCGGCGAGTGCAGCCATCGGCCAGCCGTTGACCATCGGCAAGATCGAAGCGGACTGGGACGGCTTGCGCCCGCGCCTGTTGCTGTCCGACGTACAAGTGCTGGACAAGCAGGGGCATGTCGCGCTGAATCTGCCGCGCCTGGAAGATACCGTGGCATGGACGAGCGTGCCCACGGCAGAGCTGCGATTCTATAGCCTGGTGATAGACAACCCGGATCTGTCGGTGCGGCGCGATGCGCAAGGACAGTGGTATGTCGCCGGTTTTTCCTTGACGTCGCAATCGACCGATACAGACGGATCTTCCGATTGGTTGTTGCATCAATCGCGTGTCGTCATTCGCAACGGACGCATCACCTGGCAGGACGAATTGCGTGCAGCACCGACACTGGTGCTGGAAAATGTCGACTTGAGTATCGACAACCGGTACGGACATCATCGTTTCGCCGTGCGCGCATCCGCGCCGGAAAAGCTGGCTTCCCGCCTTGATGTGCGCGGCAACTTCGACGGCAACAGCTTCGGCGAGATGAACGACTGGAGCGGGCAACTTTATACGCAACTCGATTACGCAGACGTGCTGGCCTGGAAGCCTTGGGTGACACTGCCTAATGCGTTCAAACATGGTAAAGGCGCGTTGCGCATGTGGCTGGCGGTGGCGCAGGGGCAATTGCGCAGCGTGGATGCCGATGTCGCTCTTGCCGGTGTGCAGGCGCGCCTGGCGGAAGATCTGCCGCAACTCGATTTGAAAGAACTGCGCGGGCGTATCGGCTGGCGTCAACTGGATCACGGCTTTGAGGTGGTCACGAAGAAATTGTCGCTACAGATGCGCGATGGTTTCGAACTGAAGCCGACCGATTTCTATTTGCGCCTGATGTCGGGTCAGGAAGACATCCAGCAGTCCTCCGGCGAAATACGCGCGAACGCATTGAGGTTGGGCGGGTTCGTCAGAATGATGGATTACCTGCCGATCAACGCAGACGTAAAGAAACGCTGGGCCGAGGCGGATCCACGCGGTCAGATCGACGATCTGCAGGCACAGTGGCAAGGCGGTTTCGATGCCATGGCGCGCTATGCCATAAAAGCGCGCTTTGACGGATTGTCGATGCGACGCGTGGGCAACTTGCCCGGATTCTCCGGCCTGAGCGGCAAAGTGGACGGCTCGGACAGCGGCGGTACGCTTACGCTGGACGCAAGGAAATTGTCGCTCGATGCGCCGCAGCTGTTTGCCGAGCCGGTGGAATTCGATACGCTTACGGCTCGACTCGGATGGGAACGCAATTCACGCGGCCTGGAAATCAAACTCAGCAATGTCGAGCTTGCCAATGCCGATCTCGCCGGAACCATCTATGGCAGTTACCAGACCGAGCCGAAAGGACCGGGTTCGGTGGATGCCACGGTCAATATGACGCGTGTCGCGGTGCGTCGCACTGGTCTATACACACCGGTACCCGCAGTGAACAAGCAGACGCGCGACTGGTTACAGGCCGCGTTGCAAGGCGGCCTGGCGGACCGTTTTCAGGTCAAGTTGCGCGGCGACCTGCGCGACTTTCCCTTTGTGGGCAATGAGCACGGCCTCTTTCGTCTGGAAGCCCGGGCCAAGGGTGTGGCGATGGAATTTGTCAAGGGCTGGCCACTGCTGGAGGATGCGCAGACTCAGCTGTTGATCCAGGGTAACAAGCTCGAAGTCAATGCAGTGAGCGCAACGACGGCGGGAGTACATCTGCAGAACGTCAAGGTGAGCATTCCCGATCTGCTCGACAGCCAGCCCTTATTGAAGGTGAGCGGTGAAGCGGTTGACTCGACGCAACGTTGCCTGGATTACATCGGAAAGAGTCCTGTGAACGGTTACCTGGACGGGTTCACCGAGGGAATCACGGCACTTGGCGATGGGAAGCTTGGCCTGCAACTCGATATTCCGCTGGGCGGAGATGCGCCGATCAAGATGCTGGGCAACTACCATTTTGTGAACAACGAGATCGATTTGGGCGAGACCGTTCCGCTGTTGCGCGAGGTGAACGGCACATTAATGTTTACCGAATCGTCGGTCAATGCGGCAGACATCGGTGCGCAGATACTCGGCGGTGCTGCGCATCTGTCGGTTCAGAGCGAGAAGGGTGTATTGCTGACCAAGGCGCGCGGCAAGCTTGATCTGGCCAACTGGACCCCGCCAGCGCGGTATCCGCTGTTATATCGCGTACATGGATCTACCGACTGGAGCGCCAACATCAGCGTCCAGAACAAACTGGTCGACGTGGCGGTAGATTCCGATCTTCAGGGCATTGTGTCGAATTTGCCCGCACCTTTGGCGAAACAGGCCGCTGAACAGATCCCGCTACACTTCGAGCAAAAGGGCGTTAATCCGAGGCAAGACATGCTGGGTATACGCTATGGTGCGCTGGTCGATGCCAGGTTTGCGCGGGAACGGGGGGTAAACGGGGCCTGGAACATACGCAAGGCGCGCATAGCGTTTGGCGGCAGCAAAGCCTTGGGCGGCAGGGATGGAATTTGGGTCGCCGGCAAGCTGCCCCAGTTGTCGCTTGAGGGATGGAACGGTCTGGGGCTGGCTGGCGGAGGCGACGGATCTCTGCCCAATATTGCAGGAATTGATGTGACAATAGATAAATTGAGCGGGTACGGCAATACCGCCAGCTCGCTCGGTATCAATGGCAGCGGACGTAACGGCCTGCTCAGTTTGCGTCTTGCATCCAGGGAGTTGAACGGCGACCTGATCTGGCAGCCGCAGGGAAACGGCAAGTTGCTGGGGCGATTCAAGAGCGCGATGCTGGGCGAAGGGCATAGCGATACGGTGAAAAGCGTACCGTCGGCCACAGACAGGAAAGCCAGGACCAGTAACGCGCAATTTCCGGACGTCGACGTGAAGGTCGACAAACTCTCCTACAAGGGACGCCAGCTCGGCAAACTGGAGATGACCATGAGCGGGTCCGACGGCAACGTGCAGCTCGACGATTTGCTGCTCACCAATCCGGACGGCGTGTTGAACATGAGTGGCAAGTGGCAGGCTGTGCCTGAGCAGACGCAGGCCCATGTACGTATCGACATCAGCGATGCGGGCAAGATTCTGTCGCGTTCCGGTTATCCCGACAGCCTCAAGGACGGAAGCGGCACGCTGGAGAGCGATCTGCGCTGGACGGGTGCGCCGGACACGTTCAGTTATGCCAAACTGAATGGGGTGATGCACCTCAAGGTCGGCAAGGGCCGGTTCCTCAAGGTTGACCCCGGTGCGGCGAAGCTGCTCGGCGTGCTGAGCCTGCAATCCATTCCCAAGCGCATTTCACTCGATTTTACCGACGTGTTCAGTGAAGGTTTTCAGTTCGACAGTATCGTGGGCGATGCGCAAATCGTGAATGGACTGTTATTGACCGACAATATGGAGCTCAACGGCTCTGCCGCGAAAGTTACCATGTCCGGACAGGTCGACATGAACAGGGAAACGCAGGACCTGAAGGTGCGCATCATGCCGACGATTGGTGATAACGTGTCGTTGTTGTCATTTGCCGCCGGTCCCGTCGTCGGTGTGGGCGTGTTGCTGGCGAACAAAATATTGCGCAATCCGCTCGATAAGCTGGTGTCGTTTGAATACAATGTCAACGGCAGTTGGGCCGACCCGAAGGTGGAAAAGGCGGTTCCCCCCAAACCGGTCCAGAGTGGAGAAACCCCCTGAAGTCTTTTGCATCAAGTATTGAAGTGTCCCCGGATTCCTGAATTAGTAAATTTGAAAGCCATAACCTATGTCCTCCCTCGATAACACCCAAACGCGCATTGCCGCACAAGTAAACGCATTCAAGGTCGCCGCCATCCAGATGGCGTCCGGCCCCAAGGTCGAAGGCAACCTGAGCGAAGCGCGACGCTTGATTGCCAAGGCGGCCGAACAGGGTGCGAGGCTGGTGGTGCTGCCGGAGTTCTTTGCCATCATGGGCATGAACGAACAGGACAAGATAAAAGTACGCGAACAGGCGGGGCAGGGGCCGATCCAGAGTTTCCTCAGCGAAATGGCACGCAAACACAAGATATGGCTGGTGGGTGGATCCATTCCGTTGGCGGCGAGCACTCCGGACAAAGTGCGCAACAGCCTGCTGGTGTACGACGAGACCGGCGCCCAGGTGGCGCGCTACGACAAGATCCATCTGTTCAACCTGACGCTGGGCAACGAGCACTACAACGAAGCAACGCACGATCGAAGCCGGCGACAAGGTCGTGGTGGTCGACAGCCCGTTTGGCCGCATCGGCTTGGCGGTGTGTTACGACCTGCGCTTCCCCGAGCTGTTCCGGGCCATGAAGGACGTGAATATCATCGTGCTGCCTTCGGCTTTCACGGCAACTACAGGCAAGGTGCACTGGGAGCCGCTGGTGCGTGCGCGCGCCATCGAAAACCTGTCCTACGTCATCGCCGCAGCTCAGGGCGGCTACCATGTGAGCGGACGCGAGACGCACGGCCACACCATGATCGTCGATCCCTGGGGGCGCATCATGGACGAGTTGCAGCGCGGTTCCGGCGTGGTCATTGCGGATGTAAACCCGAACTATCAGGCCAGCCTGCGCAGCAGCTTGCCGGCACTGTCGCACCGCACATTGTCTTGCGACAATCTGGATCAGGCATGAACGCTGCCCTGCAATTGGCGCAAAGCGCGCTGCTCACTGCACACGGACTGGAAGCCCGCCATCTGGAGCAGGTGTTCGGCAAGATGCTGGCGCATCGCGTGGATTATGCCGATCTCTATTTTCAATACAGTCGTGCCGAGAGCTGGTCGCTGGAAGAAGGAATCGTCAAATCCGGCAGCTTCAACATCGACCAGGGAGTCGGTGTGCGTGCGGTCAGCGGCGAAAAGACCGCTTTCGCCTATTCCGACGACATCACCCGGCAAGCGCTGGAAGAGGCCGCGCTGGCCACCCGCGCCATCGCCCGCCAGGGCGGCAAGCAGGCTGCAGCGCACATACATGCGGGCAAAATGCGCGAGCTTTATTTGCCGCAATGACCCCATCGCCACGCTGAAAGCAGAACAAAAAGTCGCGTTGCTGGAACGCCTCGAAAAACTGGCGCGCGCACTCGATCCGCGCGTCACCCAGGTCATGGCGAATCTTGCCGGAGAATATGACGTGGTGCTGGTGGCGCGCAACGATGGCCTGATGAGCGCCGACATCCGGCCGCTGGTGCGTCTGTCGCTGCAGGTGATCGTCGAAGGCAACGGACGCCGCGAGCAGGGCTCGGCCGGCGGCGGCGGGCGCTTCGGCTACGACTATTTCAGCGACGAGATATTGCAGCGCTATGCCAAAGAGGCAGTGCATCAGGCCGTGATCAATCTCGATGCGCGGCCCGCTCCGGCGGGCAACATGACCGTGGTGCTGGGCAGCGGCTGGCCCGGCATCCTGCTGCATGAAGCAGTGGGACACGGTCTGGAAGGCGATTTCAACCGCAAAGGCAGCTCCGCGTTCTCCGGTCGCATCGGAGAGCGCGTGGCGGCCAAGGGCGTGACCGTGGTGGACGACGGCACCATCGCCGACCGGCGCGGTTCGCTCAATGTGGACGACGAAGGCAATCCCACCCAGCGCACCGTGCTGATCGAAGACGGCATCCTGCGCGGCTACCTGCAGGACACCATGAATGCCCGTCTGATGGGCGTGCCGGTCACCGGCAATGCGAGGCGCGAATCGTTTGCACATCTGCCGATTCCGCGCATGACCAATACCATGATGCTGAACGGCGACAAGACGCCGCAAGAGATCATCGCGTCGGTCAAGCATGGCCTGTATGCGGCAAACTTCGGCGGCGGACAGGTGGACATCACCAGCGGCAAGTTCGTGTTCTCCACCACCGAGGCCTACATGATCGAGGACGGCAAGATCACGTACCCGGTCAAGGGCGCGACGCTGATCGGCAACGGTCCCGAAGCGCTGATGCGCGTCAGCATGATAGGCAACGACATGGCGCTCGATCCCGGTGTCGGCACTTGCGGCAAAGAAGGCCAGAGCGTGCCGGTGGGCGTCGGGCAACCGACGTTGCGCATCGACGGATTGACGGTAGGCGGGACGGCCTGAAGACTGTAAGATTCAAAAAATAAAAGCGGGCATTCAGCCCGCTTTTATTTTGTAAGGTCTTTTCCGGAATGATGCGCAGGGAGGCTCAACCGCGCATCTCACGGTATAATCCGCGCCCTATGCAGATTCTACGCGGACTATATTCAACGGACACTCAAGCTGTCGCAGTCACCATCGGCAATTTCGACGGGGTGCATCTCGGCCATCAGTCGATGCTCAAGGAGTTGCGTGCCGCGGCACAGAAGCGCGGGACTGCAAACGGCGGTGGTGATCTTCGAGCCGCATCCGCGCGAATTTTTTACACCGCAACAGGCTCCGGCGCGGCTCACCAGCCTGCGTGAAAAACTGGAGTTGTTCAGCTCGATGGGGGTGGATCGCGTGCATGTGTGCCGCTTCGATGCGCTGTTTGCGCACAAGACGGCAGCCGACTTCATCCATGCGCTGCATGAGAAATTGCATGCAAAATTCGTACTGATCGGCGACGATTTTCGCTTCGGCAGCGGCCGGGCAGGCGATTTTGCACTGATGGAAAAGATCGGTTTGCAGTGCGGATTTTCGGTTCAGGCGGTGCATAGTGTGTTGCACGAGGGTGTGCGCATTTCCAGCACCGCGATACGTGCGGCGTTGGCAGCCGGACAAATACGCATGGCGCGAGACTATCTGGGGCGACCATACAGCATCAGCGGGCGCGTGGTGCATGGCGACGGCATGGGGCGCAAACTGGGCTTTCCCACGGCGAATATGCAGATGAAGCACAACCTGCCACCGCTCAAGGGCATCTATGTGGTGCTGGCGCATACCGAGAAATTGGGCGTCCTGCAGGGTGTGGCGAGCCTGGGTGTGCGGCCGACGCTGAAGCAGGATGCCAAGCCTGTTCTGGAAGTGCACCTGTTCGAGTTTTCGCAGCAGATTTACGGCAAACATCTGCGCGTGGAATTCTTGCAGAAGCTGCGCGACGAAGAAAAGTATCCGAATCTGGAAGCGCTGACGCGGCAGATCGCGTTGGATGTAGAAACTGCAAAGCAATGGTTTATAGATCATGAGTGAAGACAAAAAGAAATATCCGCTGAATCTGCCTGACACGACATTCCCCATGCGCGGCGATCTGGCCAAACGCGAGCCGCTGATGCTGGCGCAATGGCAGGCGCAGCAGCGCTACCAGCGCATTCGCAAGGCGGCCGCGGGGCGTCCGAAATTCATCCTGCACGACGGCCCACCCTACGCCAACGGCGACATCCATATTGGCCACGCGGTGAACAAGGTGCTGAAAGACATCATCGTCAAGAGCAAGACACTGAGCGGCTTCGATGCGCCCTACGTGCCGGGCTGGGATTGCCACGGCCTGCCGATCGAATTGCAGGTGGAGAAGAAACACGGCAAGGCGATCCCCGCATCGCAGTTTCGTGAGCTGTGCCGCGAATATGCGAAAGAGCAGATCGAGCGCCAGAAAAAAGACTTTATCCGCCTCGGTGTGCTGGGCGACTGGGATCGTCCCTACCTGACCATGGATTTTCAGACCGAGGCCGACATCATTCGCGCGCTCGGCAAGATCAATGAACGCGGCTACCTGTACCAGGGGCGCAAGCCGGTGAACTGGTGCCTGGATTGCCAGTCGGCCTTGGCCGAAGCGGAAGTCGAGTACGAAGACAAAGTTTCACCGGCCATCGATGTCGGCTTCGAGGTGCGGGACAAACATGCCGTGGAAAAGGCATTCGGTGTTTCACTGCCGGGCAGCGCCAAGGTATATGCCGTGATCTGGACGACCACGCCGTGGACGTTGCCGGCCAATCAGGCCGTGAGCGTGCATCCGGACATTCAGTACGACCTGATCCGCACCGATAAGGGCTACCTGATCCTGGCTTACGATCTGGCAACGGATTGCCTTAAACGTTATCAACTGGGCGGCAGCAACGACCGCGGCGACGGCAATGCCGCCACCTGCTACGGCCGGGCGCTGGAAGGGTTGCCGCTGCAGCATCCGTTCTACGATCGCATCGTGCCGGTCATCTGCGGCGAGCATGTCACGCTGGAAGCTGGTACCGGACTGGTGCATACCGCTCCGGCACACGGTGTGGACGACTATGTGGTCGGCCAGAGATACAACCTGCCGAACGAGAATCCGGTGGGCGACGACGGCAAGTTCATCTCCACTACGCCAGCCGCGGGCGGCACGCCTTTGGCCGGTGTGTTTGTGTGGAAGGCCAACGATATCGTGCTGCAGGCGCTGGAAGCGAGCGGCCATTTGCTGCATCAGGAAAAAGTTAAGCACAGCTATCCGCATTGCTGGCGCCACAAGACCCCGATCATCTTCCGTTCCACGCCGCAGTGGTTCATCGGCATGGAGCAGGGCGAGAGGGAAACCGCTGCGCCTGACTGGCAAACACCGAGATCGCAGTGGCAACAGACACAGTTCTTCCCGTCATGGGGACGCGCACGCCTGGAAGCGATGATCAAGAATCGCCCCGACTGGTGCGTGTCGCGCCAGCGCAACTGGGGTGTGCCGATGCCGTTCTTCGTGCACAAGGAAACCATGGCCTTGCATCCGCGCACGCCGGAATTGCTGGAGCAGGTCGCCAAGCTGGTCGAAAAATCCGGCATCGAAGCCTGGTTCAGCTTGAATAGCGTGGATTTGCTGGGAGAGGATGCCGCTCATTACCGCAAGCTGTCCGATACGCTGGACGTATGGTTCGATTCCGGCGTGACGCACTTCGCGGTGCTGGCGAAACGCGAAGGATTGCGCATGCCTGCCGACCTGTACCTGGAAGGCTCCGACCAGCATCGCGGCTGGTTCCAGTCGTCGCTGCTGACCGGCTGTGCCGTCAACGGGCGCGCACCTTACGACGCGCTGCTTACGCACGGTTTCGTGGTGGACGGCAGCGGCCACAAGATGTCGAAGTCCAAGGGCAACGTGATCGCGCCGCAGAAGATTCTGGATACATTGGGCGCGGACATTCTGCGCCTGTGGACGGCTTCCACCGACTATTCCGGCGAACTGACGATCTCGGACGAGATTCTGAAGCGCGTGGTGGAAGGCTACCGCCGCATCCGCAATACACTGCGCTTCCTGCTGGCGAATATCGCCGATTTCGATGCGCAACGCGACGCGGTACCGGTCGATCAATGGCTGGAGATCGATCGCTATGCGCTGGCGGTGGCGCAAAAGTTGCAGGACGAAATGTGTGCCGATTACGGGCGCTACGAATTCCACTTTGCCGTGCAGAAGTTGTTGGGTTTCTGCTCGGAAGATTTGGGCGGTTTCTATCTGGATATTCTGAAAGACCGTCTCTACACGGCCGGAGAGAATTCCAAGGCACGCCGTTCGGCACAGAATGCGCTGTATCACATCGCCCAATCGCTTGCCCGCTTGATCGCTCCGATCCTGAGTTTCACTGGCGAAGAAGTGTGGGCGGTGTTGAACGGCAGGGACGACGTTAGCGTGTTCGAGCAGGTCTGGTACGAGTTGCCGGATTCGGGATTGGATGGTGCCGCGGTCAATGCGTGGGCTGACATCCGTAATGTTCGCGATTTGGTTAACAAGAAGCTGGAAGAGCAGCGCGCAGCCGGCGCCATCGGATCGGCATTGCAGGCAGAAGTCGATGTGTTCGCGACTAAGGATACCTACGAATTGTTGTCGAGGTTGGGCGACGAATTGAGACTGGTGTTCATCACTTCGCGTGCCAATGTGCATCTGCAGGAAGGAAGCGGATTGACGATAAAAGTCACACCGAGCGCTCACGTCAAATGCGAACGCTGCTGGCACTACCGCAGCGATGTCGGCAACGATCCGGCACATCCGACCCTGTGCGGTCGCTGCGTGAGCAATCTGTTCGGTACTGGCGAGGAGCGCCGCTATGCTTAATCGCTGGCTGTTGGTTTCGGTTGTTGTCATTGTGCTCGACCAGTTGAGCAAGGCCGCCATCAGGGATCATTTTGTCTATGGCGAAACCCTGGCCGTATTGCCTTACTTTAATTTGGTGTTGGCACATAACACCGGCGCGGCCTTCAGTTTTCTGAGCGAAGCGGGCGGGCTGCAGCGTTGGCTGTTTACTGCCATCGCCATCGTCGCTTCGGTGTGGATCATCTGGCTGTTGCGCAAGCACCAGAGCCAGAAGCTGTTCTGCTTTGCACTGGCTTTCATTCTCGGCGGTGCGCTGGGAAATTTGATCGACCGCATCGCTTACGGATACGTGGTGGACTTCCTGGATTTTCATTCGGACGGCTATCACTTCGCGGCATTCAACCTGGCCGATTCCGCCATCACTTGCGGGGCTGCACTGTTGGTGTGGGATAGTTTCAAAGGAAAAGAACATGGAACTGCTACTCGCTAACCCGCGCGGATTCTGCGCCGGGGTCGATCGCGCCATCGAGATCGTGGAGCGGGCGCTGGCATTGCACGGTGCGCCGATCTATGTGCGGCACGAGGTCGTGCATAACAAGTTCGTGGTGGATGGCTTGAAAGCCAAAGGGGCGATCTTCATCGAGGATCTTGCGGACGTTCCTGTCCGGCAGCATCCTGATCTTCAGTGCGCATGGTGTTTCGCAATCGGTGCGGCGCGAAGCCGAAGCGCGCAATCTGACCGTGTTCGACGCGACCTGCCCGCTGGTGACCAAGGTGCACCTGGAAGTGTCGCGCATGCGCGGCCAGGGCAAAGAGATTGTCATGATCGGTCACAAAGGTCATCCGGAAGTGGAAGGGACGATGGGGCAGGCCAACGGCGGCATGTACCTGGTCGAAACCCCGGCCGATGTGCAAACCCTGCAAGTTCAGGACGAGCAGAACTTGTCCTATGTGACCCAGACCACGCTCTCGGTGGACGATGCCAGCGCCATTATCGCCGCGCTCAAGACGCGTTTCCCTTTCATCACCGGCCCGAAAAAGGACGACATCTGCTATGCCACGCAGAACCGTCAGGACTCGGTGAAGTTGCTGGCCAAGCAGTGCGACCTCGTCATCGTGGTCGGTTCGCCCAACAGTTCCAATTCCAACCGCTTGCGCGAAGTGGCGCGCAATCTCGATGTGCCGGCCTACCTGGTCGATAACGCCGACGAACTCAAGGCGGAATGGTTGCAAGGCAAACAGCATGTTGGCATCACTGCCGGCGCATCCGCTCCGGAAGTACTGGTACAGGAAGTTATCGTACGTTTGAAAGAGCTTGGAGCATCCACTGTACGTGAAGCGCAGGGGATACAGGAGAACGTTGTGTTTCCGTTGCCGAAGGCACTTGTTTCGCCCCAACCTCATTAGCAAAAAAAATACGGCGACCAACATGGTCGCCGTAGCAAGACGTCACCGAGTACTTCAATCAATTCATCATTGCTGGATCAGTTCTCGCCATGATCTGCGGCTGGGAGCGCCCGTGACCGTATTGTTATTCGGACTCTGCGAGTTTTTCCAAACCTTGTTGGCACTCGGCTTCCCGCCACCCGAATCTTGCGAATAAGCGATGTTCGTACCGTCCATCAGTGTTGCGGTAACGGCGCGTGATAGTGAGTGTATTGCCGAGCCTAATTCCGACCACACCGGTAGGTGCGCTGGAAACAGCTTCCTCCCGTGAGGTAATTCAATTGATATTGGAAACTGTCCCCGCCTACCGAACATGAACTGGCATTTGGCGCATTGGTATTGACAATCAACGTCTGATCGATGATGGCAGGGTCAACATTGACGCGTTCCGCCGTAGTGCGGGAGATCAAAGAACCAACCGCCGTTACTGCCAAAATCAACAGGATTGTTGGTACCGGTGATCACGCTTTGACCCGTCGTACAAAAGTTGGCAGACTGTTCCAATCGGGCACGTCGTAGCGGTGAAGGTTTGCTGGACGAACGTACCTTGTGTCCGTGGATTTCCAAAGATGGCAACACTCGGAGTGGTTCCGGTCGGGAAAGTGTCCTTGATGGCATAAAAGGATTGCTGGCTGGTATCGGTCAGGTCGGTCGATCCGAGATAACGACCCGTACCAACGAAGACAACGAGCGTGGTGCCGGCCAAAGTCAACAGCGGTTTGGTCGTGATCGGTTGCACGTTGTTCGCAGGTCCCTTAAGCGTGGCGAGCAACTGCGCGTCATATCCTGCGGCGCCGAGATTGCCGTTGATATCAAACCGCCACAGATTTCCCAGCATATCCCCGGCATACACGGCTATTGCGGTCGAATCCACGCCGGGTGACGTCAGCAGCGCATCCAGTTTTCCAAGGCCGCTGGGTGTGGTCGGAGAGCCTACCCCGGTTCCAATTATCCCCGTGCCGTTGACTGAAGTGACCAGAGCGCCGGTGTAGGCGTCGACTACGTACAGGTGTCCCTGCCCGTCTCCTGCAGTGTTGTTGTATCCGGAAGTGAACAATACGACCCACTGTCCGGTCTGCAATTTGACGACTTTGGGATTTCCATAGGTGTATCCCATGTTGGCATCTGGTGAACTCCCACAAAGCAATCGGGTTCGCCGGGTTGGTAATGTCCAGCGCATAGTAGCTCAGCGCCCCCCCCGTTCAGTCCACCCACCAAAATCGTTTTCCAGACTGCAGTGGACGTACTGGTGCAATTGCTTATACAAATGTCCGCGGTGACGGGTGATCCATCCACATAGTATTGATGCTGGTTCGCATAATTCTTGTCGGCAAGTTTGTAAAGGTTGGGGATGACTGCTGTGGGAATGAACGCCCAAGCCTCGCTTCCCCCTGTTACGTTGACGCCGCCCGTGGTGACAACATTACCTGTGGTACTGCTCATCATGTCGCTCTGAAGCATAGAAGGCGTGCAGCATGCCATCGTTGGCGCCGACGTACACCATGGGTTGCCGACCTGAAATCTGGACCCCGGAACTATTCAACGTCTTGTCGACGGATGCCGCGAAAGCAGTGTATCCGGGATCGGCGTAAAACGGCGATAAGGGACCTTGTACATAGTTCGTTTCAGAATTCACGATATCGCCCAACACGTGGGAACGCAGACGATAATACTTGCCGGTAGTTGACGTCGGTGGGTAATCCCTCGTAGGTGCGGTCGCCCTTGATGTAGGCGACCAGATTGAGGCCTTCCTCGCCCAATGTGGTCGTGGTATTGGCAAGATCGGTGGCACCAAATGTCGCGCCGGAGGTATAGGGACTATTAACCTGATACCAGGTCGTACCGTTCCGGTATACCTCACCTGCCGTATAGATGGTGTTGGATGTCCAGCTGGCGAGACAGGTCGTACCAACGGCACATAGTTGACTTAGCGTTGCGATATGCGGCAAGGTGAAATTGCTGTTCAAGCCGTGCCGTTGTCAGATTGGCCAGCGTGAAAGGTGCAAGCTTGGTGGCTGACGTCGTAGTAGAAGAAATAAATATTGCGGGCTGGTATTGGCATCCAGCTGTGCTTGTGCGGACCAATCTATCGTGGGCGAATACTGCTCCGCGTAGCGAGATCCAGTTGTTGTCGCATCAGTTCGCCGGACCAAGCTTGCGAGACGAAGGTTGAGCGGAACAGGAAGTTGTCGCCCTGCGTCACGAACGCATTACTGGTCGTTGCCGCAGCCGACGAACCGGTGCGTGCGGACACTCCGGCCAGCGCGCTGGAAAGTGCAGTCGCAAGACCTGTCGGGTTGCCGGCGCTAAAATAAGTACCGCGGCCGTCAACTGCCGCGTGCCACAAGTCGTCGACGTTCTCGATGGCGTTGGATGCGGGTATGGGCCAGTTGCAACTTCCGCTGGTCTGCCAGGAACACATGGTACTTCCGTTGGTGTGCTACCCACTTTGACGTCATAGAAATCGCCGCCGGTGCTGACAGTTTCGCTTTCATAGGCGGGGTCGAACACCATCCTACCGCGTGCGCCCAGACCCAAAGTGAAGGTCGTCATGTGTTGAGCTGGTAGCCGTATCCAGGCCGCTCGATGGAACATTGTTGGCGCTGATATCGGTGCCATTCACCGCACCCGCCGCACCGGAGAGATTATTGCCCAGCGCGGTCGTGCGCAGGTCGGTGATGTAGTAATACTCGGCGACGTCGGCCAGCGTGTCGGAAGTCCCGCCGCTGGTCGAAGAGGATACGACAGGTGTTCCGGCAGTGGGACCTGTCGGTGCTGACCACGGTGATGTTGCTTGATCCGTGCTCGTCGTGGATGGTTGTCGTATCGCCGACGGGATCGGACAGCAGTAGGAGAGACTGCAGCGTTTTCGGTGCAAACCGTAGGTTGCCGTACCCGCTGTGGAGTCGGGGCGTCGGTACGTACCCGATACGGCGGAGTCTTGACACCCGTGCTGGCTGTGCTTACGTTATTGGTGTAGGTGTAAGCCGGCGTGGACGGTGAGCGCGCTGATCGGCCGACCACCCCGTTGATGGTGGTTTGTGTGGTTGTTGGTCGGCCGTGAATTGTCGTAGGAAGTGTGATCGCTCCGGTGGGTTTCCAGCATCGTACCGGCGTGGAGGTTACGGATCTCGCCCAGTTCCCGTTCGCCGGGCATACGCCCTGAGTCGTGCTATAGCCGAGCTGATGTTGCTCGTTGTTGCGATACAGCTGGCGTTAGCCTGCACTGACCAGGTACCATGTCTTGCCCGCTCCGTCAGTGGCCGATGCGCTGTACCTGAGGGCGCCGTTGTCGCCGCCACGGCAGAACCATACATAGACGCTGGCGCTGTTGGTGCCAATATTCGTGCACTTGTTGCTTGGAGCGCTGTTGCGTCGTCGTACCAAGTGCGACAGTGGCTTTCCATCAGTCGTATCGGCCATCGGGGCGCCAGTGGCCGGGCAGGCGGAACGGAGCGGTCCAGTCTGCGCCCAGCAGTCCTGTTCGTGCTAAGCCAGGTAACGGTAGTGACCGCCCCCGTAGTGACGGTTTTTCTGTCCTGTACGGTCGTGTAGGGTGTCATGGTCGTGGAGGAATTGTTCGAGCCATCGTACATCGGTCTTGGCTCGATATAGTCCTGGTTGCCGACAGGATTGCCGTTCAAGTCATACGTGGTGGCACCGTTCCAGAAACCGTCGGTGGTCAGAATGACAAAGTTCTGCTGGCAGGAAAACTGGATCGGGTCCGGCACTGCTGCTGGTCAGCGCGTTGTTCGAGTTGCTGCTGGGCAGCTTGTGCGCATACATACGACCGACATCGGATAGCGCTTCGCGCAGCGGTGTGCTGTTGTTCGCCTTGTGTGGCATAAAGCTTGGCATACCAGTTGGCGCGTTGCGTGGCGTTGAACGTGTCCAATGCCAGCAAATCCGAGCCGGTATTGTTATTGATCGTGGCAAAGCCAACCCGGAATGTGCTGCCAAGGGAGCTGAATGCCGCGCCGGTGGCCGTCTTCATCATGAGGATGCGGGTATGGTAATAACTCCACCAATTGGCAAAATTGGTGCGTTCGTCTGTACCGCCGGCACCGGAGGTTGCCGTGACGAGTACCTTGGTGAATACGGGCGAGCCGGTTGTAGCTACAAACGCGGTTTTGGAATAGGTCATGGTACCGGTGCTGATGCTGACACTAGGCGAGGTCGTGACATCAGAGGGCTTTATTCCCGTTATGGTTACGGTGCTGCTGTTACTCGTGGCCATGTATCCGGTGCTGGAGGCATTGATCGCGGTGGCGACGTTGCTCGCCATGGTGCTGCTGCTGCTGGTTGTGGAACTTACCGTGATGATCGTGCCGTTCAACGTGATGCTGGCGACAGTGGAGCTGGAACTGCCGCTGAAGGTAACGGTGGCGGTAGTTACCTTGCTGTTGCATTCCTTGTAAAAAGTGCTGCTGGTGTTGTAGTAATCCTTCAGCTTCTCTGTGGTTTGCGTGCCGGTATATTTGTAGTAGAAAGCGGGCCGGGCTGAATCGCCGCCGGAATCCACGAAACTGGTACTCAGGTTGGTCGAGCCGCCGCCGGTGTTATAGCCATCGTTCCAGGCAGAAGTGAAACTGGAAGTGGCGTAGGATGCCCCGGTTGAAGTGACAGGCGGCGTATACGTGATGCTGGAGTCGTAGTACATGCCATTGCACTGTGGGCTGGCGGCACCGTAGGTTCCGCTATTGAAGTTGCCGGCATTGTCCGGCATATAGTCCCAGGCCATGCTGCCGGAGTCGTCCATCATCAGGAACACATTCGGCAGTACCGATGAAGTAGGCGAAGTGACCAGCGGTGCAGTAGCGAGATCCGTGGTACCAGCGTATGCATTGAGCATCAAACCGAAAAGCAGGGCGGTGCCGGCAAATCGGACTGAACGGGTTAGTGTTTTCATCATGACTCCTTCGGGGTTATTGCGCCGCAATTATGACTTGGACGTAGCCAACGCTATTACGAGGCCCTGCGATTCTGGTGGTGATGCGGTAGTAGTAAGCTGTCGTCGTGGTTTGAGAGTTACCGCCAGATTCTAGTTGTACTTCCCATGTCCTCGCCTTGTGGCAAGTCGTGGTGCTGGAGACGGTGGAGGTAGCGCAATCTAGTAGGGGCGTTTGGCGCTTAGTGCACATGGCTTCGATAATGAAAGCCCCGGTGTAACCCGAAGGCAGGCCTGGTGACGATCACCACGCCGGGGCCTTTCATCATACTGGTCCAGTAGCTCTCCCAGGTTGTGTACGGCGGCTTCCAGCGGTTCGGCATGATGGTACGACTTGTAGCCGGTTGCACAGGGATGGATAGGGTTGAGCCGTCGCAAGTCGTACCGGGGAGACCATTCGGGCCTAGTTGGTACAGGTAAGTGATCGCCTGTTCCGTCCCCAGGTCTGCGACATTCAATGAAGATTGCTCGAAAGCCATGTTGCCTGCAACCAGGTTGCTGGTATCAACGGAGCGCATCAAAGCGATCGCGGCCAGCGTCATGGCGACCAGCATGATCAGTGTGATCAGCAACACCACGCCTTTTTGCCTGGCGTGATAAGCGCGTCCTTGTATGAATGAAGTTATAGACATCCTGGAGCTCCTGTCCAATCGGAGTTGCGTATCGGTACCAGAGTTTGAAAAGTCTTATAGCGATAGTCCTGGTAGCCAAAGCCGTTGTCGAACGTATCCCGATGGTATTGCTGCCAAATTGATCGCGCTGGGAGTTCCCGACCAGGTCGGCATGGGGGAATAATCCTGCGGCGGTACTCCGGTGGCATGATGAGTGCCTGAGGCATCTATTACGGGCTTGATAAGCTGGTGGTTGCGTACGACCAGGGCGATTCGAACGGTAGAGCTGGAAGTGCATTGCGCTTTCAAACTGACCACGTCGCCGGCGATCGGTGCCCAACTGGCTGCGAGGGCACAGTTGCTGGCAACGTAGTCACACTGCATCAGCTGTTGGTTTATGACCGCGTAGGCGAGGACTTTGATGGTATTGGCAGCAGAGGCAACACCCGAGGCTGATTCCGGCGCACAGGAATCATTGCCATAGGCGACCATGATGGTATCTGTGCCAGGGTCTGCGATGCCAGCTAATTGGCGCATAGTTGACCTTGACCGGGCTAAGTGTGGCGCCGTTCCAGCTCAGAGTTGGCGATGGGATCGCTGCCGATGAGGCCGACGCGAAACAATATCCGGCTTGTTGTGCGCTTTGCTGCAGGCCATACAGTGCAATCGCTCCCGCGTTCAGCGCATCGTCGCCGCCGGTGGTTGTGCGTTTCTGGCTTTCAAACATGGAAGACATCTGCATCATGATGATAATGCCGAGCATGCCGATAACCATGGCCACCATGATTTCCACCAGGGTGAAACCCTGTTCATGTCGGTGAGAGCGAGTTGAAAAATGCAACGTAGGCACAATGCCTCCTAGTTAGTGATCTGGGTGACCGTGCTGTAGTGGTGGGAGGTCGCGGCGTTTGGATTTTCGCCGGGGACCAACCAGTAAATATCAATTGTGACGGTACTGCTGGCTGTCGAGGCGGGCGCGACGCCGGAAATGGCGATAAATGACGGCGTAATAGTGACAACCGGAGGACTTGAAGCTCCGGTAATCGGTATGGTTGCAGCAACGCTTGATGCCCAGGCTACGTAGGAAGCGCCAGTGGTGAACGCCGTCGCAAAACTCGGGTCAGAGTGGGCCTGCCACATCTGTCCGATCAATTCGTTGGACAGCAGGTTGGCATCGGCTCGATATTTTGAATCGCTCGCCAGTTTGATCGAGTTCGCCTGCAAAGCGACGATGGCCAAAATGCCTATCGAGAAGATCAGGATGGAGATCAATGCTTCCAGCAACATGACGCCTTGCTGGCTATGGGCGAAGTTTCCCCGATTTTTCATGATCAACATCCTTGGGGGGTTCCGGCGTTAAGAGCAGGGTCGCACATGCGCACCTGTCCGCCGGGAGTGACTGTGATACGTAAACACCGCAATTTGCCGGTGGATGAAGGAGTGATGTTTGCCGTATAGCTGCAAGTCCCCATTGTCCCGGGGCAGTATACACGCAGCTCCGGCAAGCGTAGAGCTGACGTCGATATTACGGTAATAGGCGAATCACGGTGGTGAACGCCAGTGGTCAGGTCATAGCGTATTTGCCTGTCGCCCCAAGGCCGCTGAATCCGATCATGGCTTGACTTGCGTCGACTTGGGCGTTGGTGCTTCCAGGTTGTGGAGTGTTAATTTGAACACTTTCCATGATTGGGGTTTGCCGCGGGCACTGCGCACACAACCGCGCTGGTGGGCGGCTGCAGAGGCAGCCATTACATCCCAGGACGAATCTGTGCCGCAGGAAACAAATTGGGTAATCGTGTTGCGGTGCACCGCTTCAGTCTTGGCGATGGCCAATCCGTTCAAAACAGATTCCGCCGCAGTGCGAATCTTCGTGTTTTGTATCCAATCCGAGAAGCTGGGTGCCGCGGCCGCGAACAAAATGACCACAATGACCAGAGCGACCATGATCTCAACCAGGGTCATGCCTCTCAAATTGTGCCTGATGTTTAACATTGACCGCCTTTTTTGGTTACCCAGCAATCTGCCGTTACCGTTGTTTGCCAGCCAGCAGGTGCAGGAGAGGCAATGGTCGATTGCTGGACGTTGGATTGATCCACGGTATAGGTGAAACCGGACATTGTCGCTTATTCCGGTAGCTATTAGCGTATAGGTGGTGGCAGTAGCTCCGGGACAGGAGAAGCTGAAGTATTTGCCCGAACTGTTGCAAATTGAAGTTCGCGTAGGTACGGTTATCCTGAAAGGACTGTTCCATCTGCACGCGCATGGTCGCGAGGGTCGAGGTGGCCTCGGAAGTCTTGCTTCTGATGACGTAATCCGTATAGAGAGGCATGGCCACCGATGCTAGTATGGCGATGATGGCGACGACGACCAGCAGCTCGATCAAGGTGAAGCCTTTTTGCAAGTTCATGTGAAGCTCCTATAAGTGTTGAGCGGAAGTTAGAACACGCCATACGGGGTGGCTAGTCAAAACCGATAAATGGGCGTTTTGCCTGACCAGCGGCAGAAGATGAGGTAATTTTTGAAATTCGACTACGTAGTAATAGGTAGTGGCGCCATAGGGTTGGCGACGGCAAGTGCGCTGTTGCAGCAGGGCGCCAAAGTGACTGTGCTCGAACGCGGTTCAGTTGGCCGGGAATCTTCGTGGGCGGGCGGCGGGATATTGTCCCCGCTGTGTCCCTGGGATTATCCCGACGCGGTGACCCGTTTGGCGCTGCGCGGCATGGCTTTGTTCAGCGATTTCGCGCGGTCACTGCACGAAGCGACCGGTATCGATCCCGAGTATCTGCGTTGCGGCATGCTGGTGTTGCCGCCGTATGATCTTCAGACTGCCCGGCTTTGGTGTGCTGAACATGGCATGCGGCTGGAAGTGCAGGGCGACGGCCTGTTGTTGCCCGATATTGCGCAGACACGCAATCCGCGTTTGGTGCAGGCCTTGCAGGCCCGCGTAAAACAGCTTGGCGGCCGTATCGTCGAGCAGTGCGAAGTCAAAGAGATCGTCGAGAAGGCGGGGCAAGTCGGGCATCTGGTGACGACGCAGGGCAATTTCAGCGCGGATGCCTACATCGTGACTGCCGGGGCGTGGAGCAAGGTGCTGCTGGGCGAACATGCCTTGAAAACAGACATCAAGCCGATACGCGGACAGATGCTGCTGTTCAAATTTGATGCGCCGCCGGTGCCGCATATCGTGCTGCAACAAGAGATCTACCTGATACCGCGCCGCGACGGGCATCTGTTGGTTGGCAGCACGCGCGAGGATGTGGGGTTCGACAAGAGTACGACCGAAGAAGCGCGGACGATGCTGCTGCAACGTGCGCAGGTGTTGCTGCCCGCGCTGCGCGATATGCCCGTTATTCAGCATTGGTCCGGTTTGCGTCCGGGTTCGCCCGGCAACATTCCAACCATAGGTCGGCATCCGCATCTGCCCAACCTCTATATCAACAGCGGCCATTTCCGCTATGGCGTGACCATGTCGCCGTCCAGTGTTGAAGTGTTGCTGAATACATTGAATGGAACACCGCAATCGTATCGATGTTTCGCCTTATCTTTGGCGTTAGGGAACTTCAATAAATCCAAATTTGCGAGCATCCGCTTTGCGGATTGCCTGCTTACCCCACTTCGTCGCAATACTGCGTTGCTCACAAAAAATTACTCCTTACATATTACATATATGCGGCGTCGCAATTTTTTGCTCGCGCCTTGTCTTGCTTAGAACTTTAAATTTCTTGAAGTGCCCTATAAGCGTTGCTGCATTGCGGCCTATCCGCTTATAATCCGCGCCGGAAGGCCGATGTAGCTCAGTCGGTAGAGCAACGCACTCGTAACGCGTAGGTCACCAGTTCGATTCCGGTCATCGGCACCACCTTCCAGTTTCATCTTTCGCAGTGAACAGTCAGGAGCAGCAATGACTTTCCCGCAACTCGGCAGTATTTCTTCCCGCTACAAAAAAATCGCAGTCATCGTCCTTATTTTCATTGCCCTGGCGGCGGGTGTCGGCTTCCTTATGCGCAGCAAGCCGATTCCGGTCGTGCTGCAAACGGTGGAACGTGGCACCGTGGAAGCGTCGGTGAGCAACACGCGCGCCGGGACGGTGAATGCCTGCCGCCGCGCCAAGATGTCGCCGCCTGCCGGTGGCCAGATTTCCAAGCTTCTGGTGAAGAAAGGCCAGCGCGTGCGCAAGGGGCAGGTGTTGCTGGAATTGTGGGATGCCGATCTGCACGCACAGGAAAGGCTTACCGAGGAACAGCTGAAGACGTCGGTGACGCGGGTACAGGAGGTTTGCACGCTGGCCGAGGCTGCGCAGCGCGAGGCGGTGCGCTCGCAGGAACTCAAGGACAAGGGTTTCATTTCCTCGCAGCTATTGGACAAGGCGGTAAGCGATGCCAACTCGCGCAAGGCATCCTGTGAAGCGGCACGCGGCGATATCGAGCAAAGCCAGTCGCGCATCGCGCTGGCACGTGCCGGCTTGGAACGCATGGTGCTGCGTGCGCCGTTCGACGGCGTGGTGGCGGATATCAGCGGTGAACTGGGTGAGTACGCCACGCCGTCCCCGCCGGGGATTCCGACCATACCGGCCATCGACCTGATCGACGACAGCTGCATGTACGTGAGTGCGCCCATCGATGAAGTGGATGCCGCCAAACTCAAGGTCGGACAACACAGCCGCATCACGCTGGATGCGATCAAGGGCCGCGTTTTTGCGGGCAGGGTGCGCCGCATCGCCCCTTATGTCCTCGATCTGGAAAAGCAGGCACGCACGGTTGAAGTGGAAGTCGAATTCGAAAAGCTTGCGGCGCAAGACAATCTGCTGGTGGGTTACAGCGCCGATGTCGAGATCATTTACGACGTGCGTGACCACGTGCTGCGCATTCCGACCCAGACCTTGATGGAAGGCAATAAAGTGCTGTTGTACGGCAGCGACGGCGTACTGGAAGCGCGCAAGGTTACGACCGGACTGTCCAGTTGGGAATATGTCGAGGTGCTCTCCGGCCTGACAGACGGCGACAGGATCGTGTCTTCGCTGGATCGGGAAGGGATCAAGGCAGGCGCGCGCGTTGTGCCGGAAGCAGCCAAGCCCGCGACATGATCGAACTGCAGAATGTCTGTCGCACCTTCACGGTAGGCGACCAGCAAGTCGCCGCGCTGCGCGACATCAACCTGCGTCTGGATGCCCGCGAATACGTCTCCATCATGGGGCCGTCCGGTTCCGGCAAGTCCACCCTGCTCAACCTGCTGGGGCTGCTCGACCGGCCGACGTCCGGCACTTATCTGCTGGACGAGGGCAATGTCACCGACTTGAGCGACGAGCAGCAGGCGAATGTACGCCGCGACAAGGTCGGCTTCGTGTTTCAGTCGTTCCATCTGGTACCGCGACTCACTGCTGCACAGAACGTCGAGTTGCCCATGATCCTGGCGGGCGTCCCGGCCGAAGAACGCAAAGCACGCGTGCAGGTGTTGATGCAAAACTACGGGTTGTCGGAGCGCGCCGATCATCGACCCGACCAACTCTCCGGCGGTCAGCGCCAGCGAGTCGCCATCGCGCGCGCCACCGTGATGAATCCGACCGTGCTGCTGGCCGATGAACCCACCGGCAATCTGGATCGTACCACCGGCTGGGAAGTGCTCAAGCTGCTGGAAGGTCTGATGGAACGGGGCATCACCCTGGTGGTGGTGACCCATGATGCCGAGATCGGCGCGCGGGCCAGGCGCCAGATACATATGCTCGACGGGCGCATCATTTCCGATGAATCGATTCAAAATGATTCCAAGTAAAACTTTTTCCCGTCATTCCGGCGCAGGCCGGAATCCAGCGTTGCTATTCATCATGCAGTTAGTTTTTGTCCCGCTATGCGGGGCTTGTTCAATTTGCTGGATTCGGCCTGCGCCGGAATGACGCTGTAAATGAAACTCACCGACACGATCCAGTTCGCCTCCGGCAGCCTGCGCGGCAGCCCGACGCGCACGCTGCTCATGATCCTGGCGATGTCCATCGGCGTTGCGGCGGTGGTGGTACTCACCGCATTGGGTGAGGGCGCGCGACTCTACGTCGTCAACCAATTCGCTTCGCTCGGCACCAACCTCGTGATCGTGCTGCCCGGACGCACCGAAACGGCGGGCATCGGTCCCGGCATGTTGCTCGGCCAGATTCCGCGCGAGATCACGCTGGACGATGCGGAAGCGATCCTGCGCAGCCGCGGCGTGAGGCGCATCGCACCGCTGACTGTCGGTTCCGCCACGCTGTCGCGCGGTGCGTTGAACCGTGAAGTCGTCGTGTTCGGTTCCACGTCCGACTTGCTGGCAGTGCGGCACATGAGCATAGGCGTCGGCCGCTTTCTGCCGCCGGGCGACATGCACGACAGCGCATCGGTATGTGTGCTGGGCAGCCAGATGAAACACGAGCTGTTCGGCAACGAGCAGGCGGTGGGCCAGTGGGTGCGCCTGGGCGACCGGCGCTTCCGCGTGATCGGCGTCTTGGCTGCACAGGGCGAATCCATGGGCATGCGCACCGACGAACTGGTGATCGTGCCGGTCGCGTCCGCGCACCTGTTGTTCAATACCTCCGGCCTGTTTCGCATCCTCATCGAAGCCAAGAACCGGGACAGCATCGAAGACGTCAAACACGATGCGGAACAGATCATGTTCCAGCGCCACAGCGGCGAGAAGGACGTGACCGTCATCACGCAGGATGCCGTACTCGCCACCTTTGACCGTATCCTCACCGCACTTACCATGGCAGTGGGCGGCATCGCCGCCATCAGCCTTGCCGTGGCCGGCGTGCTGATCATGAACGTGATGCTTATTGCCGTGGCGCAACGCGTCAAGGAGATCGGCCTGCTCAAGGCGCTGGGTGCGCCGCCCGCACAGATACGCGCCTTGTTCTTTGCCGAAGCGGCGCTGTTTGTCCGGCGTTGGCAGTGTGGCCGGGCTGGTGCTGGGTTATGCGGGAAGCATGGTCATCGGGCAGATTTATCCCATCCTGCCGGTGAGCCCGCCGTGGTGGGCGGTGGTCGCCGCCTGCGGCACGGCGCTTGGGACCGGCATCCTGTTCAGCGTGTGGCCGGCGCGACGGGCCGCGCGGCTGGATCCGGTTGCGGCGTTGGCGGGGCGATGATAAAAACAAATAAAACTATGAATCTCGTCATTCCGGCGCAGGCCGGAATCCAGTGCCGTTATTCAAAATGCAGTTTGGTTTTGTCCCGCTGCGCGGGGCTTGTTCAACTAACTGGATTCCGGCCTGCGCCGGAATGACGATCATGTACTTCCGCGACCTTTTAACTCTGACCACCTCCAGTTTCCTGACTTCACGGATGCGCAGCTTTCTCACCGGGCTGGGCATCGCCATCGGCATTGCGGCGGTCATCCTGCTCACCTCCATCGGAGACGGCTTGCATCAATTCGTGCTGGCGGAATTTTCCGAGTTCGGCACCAACATCATCACCGTACAGCCGGGCAAGACGCAGACGCAGGGCGGCAACGTCGGCGTCATCGGCTCGGTCAGGCCGCTTGTCGCTGGACGATGCGGATGCGTTGCGCCACTTGCCCTACGTCGAGAACGTCAACCCCGGATTGATGGGCAACGCGGATTTGCGCGCCAACGGCAAGACGCGGCGCACCACCGTGTTCGGCGAAGGGCACGATTTTGCCAAGGCGTTCACGATGAAGTGGAGAGCGGCACTTTCTGGCCGGATGAGGATAACGAGCAGGCTCGGGCCATGGTCGTGCTCGGCACGAAAGTGCGGCAGGAACTTTTTGCCGGACAAAATCCGCTCGGCAGCTATTTGCGCATCGGCGGACAACGCTACCGCGTGATCGGCGTGATGGAACCGAAAGGCCAGGTGCTGGGCATGGACTTGGACGATGCCGTGTTCATTCCCGCCGCGCGTGCCATGGAACTGCTTCAACCGTCCCAGGGCCTGATGGAAATCAACGTGAGTTATCGCGCCAGTGCCGACGTGAACACGGTGACGCGCCTCATGACCGAGCGCCTGAAAGAAAAGCATGGGCGCGAAGACTTCACCACTCATTTCGCAGGAGCAGGCGCTCGAGGTACTGAGCTCGGTATTGAACGTGCTCACCTTCGCGGTCGGCGCGCTGGGCGGCATCTCGCTGTTGGTCGGCGCCGTCGGCATCCTCACCATCATGACCATGGCCGTCACCGAACGCACCGCCGAGATTGGCTTGCTGCGGGCGCTGGGTGCGCAGGAAAAACAGGTGCTGACGCTGTTCCTGGGCGAAGCGATGATGCTCTCCGCCATGGGCGGCGTGATGGGGCTGGTCTTCGGCATCGGTATCGCGCAGGGCATTGCATTTGCTGCATTCCGGCGCTGCCCGTGCATACGCCGTGGCTGTTCGCGGTGCTCGCCGAGCTGACCGCGGTCAGTATCGGCCTCGCGGCGGGTGTCGCTCCGGCGTTGCGCGCGGCGCGGCTTGATCCGGTGGAGGCGTTGCATGCGGAGTGAGTCATGCGACATCTTCTGCAGCGTGGTCG
>CAVQZH010000015.1:0-13758 GCA_963718345.1 uncultured Pseudomonadota bacterium
AGGGTATCGACCGGCAGCACTTCGGCACCGATCTCGAAGCGCCCCTCGTTATCCAGCAACCAATCCAGACGGGTACGCGCTGTGATGCGGTGATGGTGGTTGCACTTGGGGCAGACGCTGTGGTTCTTCTCCAGGTCGGCGTGATACAGCACGGCCTGGCAGGACGGACATTTGTGCCACAAGCCGTCCGGTACGCTCTTTTTAATGTCGGCGCTCTCGCGGCGCTTGATCTTGGGCGGTAACAGTTTTTGGAACCAGCTCATATCGTTCTCCTCTTTATTGATCTATCGCCTGGCGTAATTCTTTCACCAATTTGCCCACGTTGGCGACTACTTCTTTTTCAGTTGAATTTTCAACTTCCTGCACGATGCGACTACCCACTACCACGCCATCGCACAGCTTGGAGACGGCTTTGGCCGTTGCCGCATCACGAATACCGAAACCGACGCCGATAGGTAGTTTGATGTATTTACGCAGTTGCGGAATCTTCTGTTCGATGGCCGACAGGTCCAGGTTGCCCGCGCCGGTCACGCCCTTGAGCGACACGTAATACACATACCCGCGCGCCAGCTTGGCGACTTGCTCGATGCGCGCTTCGTTGGTGGTCGGCGCCAGCAGGAATATGGGGGCGATGTTGTGGCGCTGCAAATGCTCGAACGCTTCGTGGCTTTCTTCCGGCGGAAAGTCCACCGTGAGCACGCCGTCCACGCCGACTTCGGCGCAACGCTGCGCGAACACTTCCCAGCCCATCGCCTCGATCGGGTTGCCGTAACCCATCAGCACCACCGGTGTGGTCGTATCCTGTTTGCGGAATTCCGCCACCATGTCCAGCACACCGCGCAGCGACATGCCATGTTTGAGTGCACGCTCGGAAGCGCGCTGAATCACCGGGCCGTCCGCCATCGGGTCGGAGAACGGCACGCCGAGTTCGAGCACGTCCGCGCCCGCTTCCACCAAGCCGTGCATCAGCGGCACGGTGAGTTGCTGCGATGGGTCGCCCGCGGTGATGAACGGGATGAGCGCCTTGCGCTGTTGCTGCTTGAGTTTGTCGAAAGTCGTGTGGATGCGGCTCATAGCGTGATGCCCTTCAATTGCGCCACCGTGTTCATGTCCTTGTCGCCGCGACCGGAGAGATTCACCAGCAGCACTTTGTCTTTGCCCATGGTCGGCGCGATCTTCATCGCGTGCGCCAGGGCATGGCTGGATTCCAGCGCGGGGATGATGCCTTCG
The DNA here is from genome assembly GCA_963718345.1 of uncultured Pseudomonadota bacterium. Taxonomy (GTDB): domain Bacteria; phylum Pseudomonadota; class Gammaproteobacteria; order Burkholderiales; family Gallionellaceae; genus Sideroxyarcus. Next base: position 1,231 of record CAVQZH010000015.1, read on the forward strand.
AAACGGCACAGCGCATCGAATGCGGCAATCGCTTCGTCGTCCTTGATGGCGACATATTGCGCACGGCCCTGATCCTTCAACAGGCAATGCTCGGGACCGACGCCGGGATAATCCAGTCCGGCGGAGATGGAATGCGTCTCGATGATCTGACCGTTCTCGTCCTGCATCAGGTAGACCTTGTTGCCGTGCAGCACGCCGACCTTGGCGTTCGCGGTGAGCGGCGCGGCATGCTTGCCGCTGGCGATGCCGTAACCGCCCGCTTCCACGCCGATGATCTGCACGTTCTTTTCTTCGATGTAGGGATAGAACAGACCAATCGCGTTGGAACCACCGCCGACGCAGGCGATCACCGCATCCGGCTGGCGCCCGATCATTTCCGGCATCTGCATCTTGGCTTCGTTGCCGATCACGCACTGAAAATCGCGCACCATCATCGGGTACGGATGCGGGCCTGCCGCCGTGCCGAAGATGTAGAACGTGCTTTCGACGTTGGTGACCCAGTCGCGGATGGCTTCGTTGCAGGCATCCTTGAGCGTCTTGGAACCGCTTTCCACCGGCACCACCGTCGCGCCCAGCAGCTTCATGCGGAACACGTTGGGCGCCTGGCGCTGGATGTCTTCCGCGCCCATGTACACGATGCATTCCATGCCAAAACGCGCCGCGACGGTGGCCGTCGCCACGCCGTGCATGCCCGCGCCGGTTTCGGCGATGACGCGCTTCTTGCCCATGCGCTTGGCCAGCAGCGCCTGGCCGATGGCATTGTTGATCTTGTGCGCACCGGTATGGTTCAGGTCTTCGCGCTTCAGGTAGATTTGCGCGCCGCCGAGGCTTTCCGACAGGCGTTTGGCGTGATAGATCGGGCTGGGGCGGCCGACGTAGTGTTTCAATTCGTAGGCGAACTCGGCCTTGAATTCGGGATCGTCGCGGAAGCGCAGATACTGCTGGCGCAATTCTTCAACCGCCGGAATGAGCGTCTCGGCCATGTAGATGCCGCCGTAGGGGCCGAAGTGGCCGTTCTTATCTGGATAATTGTACGTCAACGTTCTTAACCTCTGTGATGAATGCAGCGATCTTCGCCGCATCCTTGATTCCTTTTGCCGCCTCCACGCCGCTGGACACGTCCACTGCGTAAGGCCGCACCTGCCGGATCGCCGCCGCCACATTGCCCGCATGCAAGCCGCCGGAAAGGATGACCGGCAGGGGCAGATCATGCGGGATAAGCGACCAGTCGAACGATTCGCCTGTGCCGCCTTGCGTACCTTCCACGAAGGCGTCGAGCAGCAATCCCCGGGCTGCTTTATAAGAAGCCGCGCATTGTACCAAATCCACCCCGGCCTTGACCCGGATCGCCTTCAGATAAGGCCTGCCGAACTGGCCGCAGAATTCCGGCGTTTCCTCGCCATGGAACTGCAAGACATCCAGAGGTACTTTTGCCAGCACTTCGCGTACGTAATCGACAGTTGGGTTCACGAACAGCCCCACAACCGTTAAGAAAGGCGGCACGGAATGCGCCAACTGCATGGCTTGTTGTACAGTGACATGGCGCGGACTTTTTTCATAGAACACAAGACCGAGCGCATCCGCGCCGTTGCTGGCAACCGCCGATACATCCTGCTCGCGCGTGATGCCGCAGATCTTTATTCGTGTTCTGGTAATTCTGTCCATTTGAATGCTTCAGCTCAGGAACGAGCTGACATTGTACCTTGAGGCAACCGCCATTTCGGGTCGTAGCTGATGTGGCGCAAATACAGCCCGTCCGGCGCAAAAGTCGGCGCGGCGAACTTGCGATCGCGGCCTTCCAACACGTCGCACACCCAGTGCGGCGGATGTTTACCTTTGCCTACATATAACAAGCAGCCCAGGATGTTGCGCACCATGTGGTGCAGGAAGGCATTGGCCGTCAGGTTGAAGATGATGGTGTCGCCTTGCCGCTGGATGTCGATCCGCGCCAGATTCTTCACCGGCGTCTTGGCCTGGCACTGCGAAGAGCGGAAGGCACTGAAGTCGTGCTCTCCGAGCAAATGTTGGGCGGCTGATCGCATCGCATCCAGATCCAGCGGCGCGTGGAACCAGCCCACCTTGCCGTGATGCACGGCGGCACGCGATGGTCGGTTGATCAGTACGTACTGATAGCTGCGGGCCTGCGCCGAAAAACGCGCGTGAAAATCGTCGGATACGGGATGTGCCCACAAAACGGCGATATCCCTGGGCAGCATGGCGTTCGTGCCGCGCACCCAGGCCGAGAGAGGCCGGTCTATATGGGTATCGAAATGGATAACCTGCTCCAGTGCATGCACTCCGGTATCGGTCCTGCCTGCGGCAAGAATAGCGATGCTTTCGCCGGCGATCTCACCCAACGCTGTTTGCAGGGCATCCTGCACGTTGGGCACATCGGGCTGGCTCTGCCAGCCGTTGTAGCCGCTACCGTCGTATTCCACACCGAGCGCGATCCTCATTTCCACAACCCTATGACGGCGGCCACGCTTGCCAGCAATAACAAAATATCGACGACTCCGAATGGCTGCAGCTGCAATTCGATATGCGCCGCGCCGCTCGTGGCGGGTTGCATGGAAGAACTGATGCTCGACCTCCAATCTTTGGCCGTATCGCTCATCGCTGATTCCGCATACTCCAGCGTCAGCGCCAAACGCACCGCGATGCGTTCGCGCGACAGCCCGAGCCAGCGCATCGGGTAGGCCAAGGTGTACAACCCGCTAATGAGCTGGGTCTGAGGCAGCAGCTCCAGCAGAATAGCCAACCCGGACAGGACGCTCAATAGACGCCCGAGCTGCAACAGGCCATCCAGCAAGCCCTCGCGCGTCGGCGCAAAGACGCCGAGTGGCGCCCACAGCGCGGTACCCGGTGTGGTGTAGGCATAGATCAACAGCAGAGAGAACAAAATCCAGCGGGTGCGCCGCAACAGGCGCAACAATTGCGCGGCGCATAACCGCAGCGCAAGGACTAGCAGGAGGCTGCTCAGTACCAGCAAAGCCAGCGGGTGCACGCGTTGCGCCAGCAAGGCCAGCAGCACCCAAACAAGAATTTGCATGGCAGGATGTGGTATGAGTTTCATATCGTCCAAATGAAAACGGCAGCCATACAGGCTGCCGTTCAGGTCGTTCAAGCCCGTTACAGCTGCTGCATCAGGGTTTGCGCAGATTCGCGTTGCTGATCGTCGCCGTCACGCAACACTTCTTCCAGTATTTCACGTGCCCCGGCAGCATCGCCCATTTCCTGATAAGCCTTGGCCAGATCAAGCTTGGTAGCAACTTCCTGCCAATTCTCGTCCTTCGGTTGGGCTGCGCCCGCGCCGGCAGACGGCCTGAGGTTATCCATATTCAGGCTTATCTCATTCAAGCCCAGATCTGGAACAGGTGCCGCTTTAGGCTTGCTTTCCATGGGAAAATCGAGCGTGAACGTCATCCCATCGTCCTTGGCTGCAACGGCAGGAGATGGGAAAGTCGGTGGCACCGCCACTCTGGGGTGGGTCGCGGTCACATCGAACACCAGATCATCCATGTTCAGCGCCGTCGTATCCTCGCCTCCGGCAGACTTCATCGCCGGGAATCCGGGGTTTGTTCCGGTGATATCGAAATCCATAGGCGTTGCCTGGGTGGCGCTGTGCAATACCTCCGGCGACATGATGGTGGTTCGCTCCTGCGAGTTCGGCGTTTCCAGCACTACCGTGCTTTGATTGGCGAACGAGGGCTTTGCAGCAGCTGCCGCACCGAAGCCCAAGTCAAAGTCGACCGCAGGGGCAGCAGATTCCGGCTTTCTTGCTGTTGCCGGAGCCGCTGCACTCGCGTCACCACCGTAGAAAGGATTGCTTGGGTCCAACTCGCGCCCCATGGAAACGGCCTGATTCCACGCAGACTCGTCGCCGGACTCCTTGATTTCGCGTGCGTAGCTGTAGAAGGAGTTTGTATCCTTGCGAGTAGCGTAGATAGACAGCAGTTTAAGTTTCACCGGAATATTATTCGGGTTCTTTTTCAACGCCTCTTTAAGCACTTCTTCAGCCTGTGCGTCCCGTCCGAACGTCAGGAACAGATCGGCTTCGCCAATGGGATCAACCTCCTCGGAATCCGCGCTTGTCGACACCGGCGCCGGTTGGGCGGCGGCGTGCGTAAAATCACCAGTATCCGGAGAAGGAGCAATCGGAGCAGCTATGCGCCCCGTGCTGGAGCCTACGTCATCGCCTTTGTTCTTCGCCTGCGCTTTCTTTTTGCCGCCACCAGACTTGCCACGTCGCGCAACTACAAATCCTAGTCCGCCCAACGCAAGCAGTAGTGCCGCACCGCCTGCAAGATACAGCGGCTCGTCCATCAGCTGATCGATCAGGGACGGTTGTTCAACCACCTTAGGCGCCGCGATTTGCACCTTGGGTTTGGGCTTGGCCGGAACCACGCTGCTCGCGGGCTGCGCTGCCGCAGTCTCCCCCGTCGTAACAACAGCGGCAGGAGCAGTTGCAGCTGCCGGTGCGGACGCGCTCTTCAACTCTGCCAGCTTCTTCAGGTCCTTGACGTTCTTTTCCAGAAGCGCGGTACGTTCTTGCGCGTCTTTCAAGGCCTTGGCCTTGGCGATGGCCTCTTCTTCCTTGGCGATGGCCTTTTCTTGCGCGGAAGATTTTCCGGAAGCAACAGTCTTGTCGTTGGGTGCTTCGCCCTTCGACAATTTCAACACTTCTTTGGCAGGTTCCTTGGTGGTAGTCGCCTTGTCGGTTACCGCTGTACTGAGCTTACCAGCGACCTCCTGCTTGCCTGCGCTCTCGGCTCTCGCCATGCGTGCAGACGCCAGTTTTTGCCGATACACGTTCCAATCGGCTGCCTGCGCACGTATTTCTTCCACAGCATCGGCCTGCGGCATTTTCTGCACCGAGTCATCGGACGGAATATTCAGTATCTTCCCTGCCCTGATGCGATTCATGTTATGTGCATCAAACACGCCGGCATTTTCACGATACAACGTCACCAGCATGCGCTCAAGGCTGACATTGTCGGGCTTGATTTGCGCAGCTATCTTGGCCAGTGTGTCGCCCCGCATCACGACAATTTGGTTGGACGGTGCGGCGGCGGGTGCTGCTTCGGCGATTGATTCTTCCTTGCTCAGTTCATCCTGCTTAACAGGTGCCTGATTAATGGGAGTCGTCTCGATAGGCGCCGCAACCGGGGCACTCGCTGGTGCCAACTCCTGAACAGGAGCGGTTGCAACTTCTGTAGCAGGTTCCGCGACAGCAACAGGCGCAGGAGCTGGCGCAGCCGCTGCGACAGGTGCAGCAGCAACGGAACTCGCGGCAATCGGGGTCGTTTCAACGGCAGATGGCGCTTCCGCCAAAGGCTGCGCCACCACGGGCTCGGAAGCGGCAACGGGTTCAGCTACAGGCACGGGTGCAACGGCGGGTACTGCCAATACGGGCTCGATAGGCTTGACTTCTTCCTGCTTCGGTTGCTCCGCCTTGTAATCGGCGGGATCAAGCAGGAAAGTATATTCGCGCAACAACTTGCCGGAAGACCAGTTCAATTCAACAAGGAGCGTAACGAACGGCTCGTTCACCGGCTGGGCAGTCGTCACCTTGACATAAGGCTCACCATTGGCACGTTGTTCAACCTCGAACTTGATTTTAGGCACGTTAAATGGATAGTCGACACCGGCATTTTTATAGGTGTCGGCAGAGGCCAATGTGGCTTTGATATTCGATATATCCGTCTTGTCGGCATCAAGTACCGTTATCTCAGCCTTTAGCGGTTGGCCGAGCGCGGACGTAACATTGATACCACCCAGACCTGCCGCGCAGGCGAGACCAGAACCTGTCAAACAGGCAATGTAAATTGACGTTTTTAGAAATGATTTCAGCACGTCGCCACCCTTTTATTGTCCCAGACGTTATTCAGATTAACATCATAGGGTTAGTGATGCAAGCTCAGTTTTACCTTAAGTTCACGCGTTAACCGCCAGTTAAAAACCGGGATTGCCTCGCCAAACTACTTATTCAACAGGATGCGCAACATGCGGCGCAACGGTTCCGCCGCGCCCCACAACAGCTGGTCGCCACAGACGAAAGCGCTTACATATTCCGGTCCCAGCTCCATTTTTCGCACACGACCTACTGCTATGTCCAGTTTGCCAGTCACGGCCACCGGCGTCAGTTCGCGCACAGAGATTTCGCGCTGGTTGGGCACAAACTTGACCCAGGGATTGCCACCCTTGATGAGCGCCTCAATCTCGTTCAACGGTACGTCTTTCTTCAGCTTGATCGTCAGCGCCAGGCTGTGGCAGCGCATCGCGCCGATGCGCACGCACAGGCCGTCGACCGGAATACGCTGGCTAGTACCCAGATATCTTGTTGATCTCGGCCTGCCCTTTCCATTCTTCCTGGATTGGCCGTTGTCGAGTTCCTTGTCGATCCACGGGATCAAGACTGCCGGCCAGCGGCACGCCGAAATGCTCGGTCGGGCATGTCCGCCGAGCGCAGCTTTTCCGCCAGGCGACGGTCGATTTCCAGGATCGCCGACTCCGGATCGGCCAGCAAGTCAGACGACCGACGCGTACGCCACGCCCATCTGGTTGAGCAGCTCGCGCATGTTCTGCGCGCCGGCGCCGGAGGCCGCCTGGTAGGTCATGGACGTCATCCACTCGACCAGACCGGCTCGAACAAGCCGCCCAGGCCCATCAGCAGCAGGCTGACGGTGCAGTTGCCGCCGATGAAATTCTTGCCGCCGTTCGCCAGCGATTTCTTGATCACGGTCCAGGTTCACCGGGTCGAGGATGATGACGGCGTCGATCTTCCATGCGCAGCGTGGACGCCGCGTCGATCCAGTAGCCCTGCCAGCCGGCTGCACGCAGCTTGGGGAATATCTCGGTCGTGTAGTCGCCGCCCTGGCAGGAGATGATGACGTCCATCGCCTTCAGCTCAGTCAGGTCGTGCGCATCCTTCAGCGGTCGCCGCGTCCTTCCGACCGGCGCCTTGCCGCCGACATCCGAGGTGGTGAAGAACACCGGCATCGATCAGGTCGAAATCTTTCTCTTCGCGCATGCGCTGCATGAGCACCGAGCCCACCATACCGCGCCAACCGATCAAACCTACTTTCATGATTCTTCCTTAGCTTCCAAATTAAAGCGCTGCGACAACCGCATCGCCCATCGCAGCACATCCGACCTTTTGCATGCCCGCTTCGATATATGTCGCCGGTGCGCAGACCTTGCTGCAACACCTTGCGCACCGCGGCTTCGATACGTTGCGCGATGTCTGCTCAGGCAAACGTGTAGCGCATCATCATCGCCACCGACAGAATCGTCGCCAGCGGATTGGCAATGTCCTTGCCGGCGATGTCCGGCGCAGAACCGTGGCACGGTTCGTACAGGCCCTTGTTGTTCGAATCCAGCGAGGCTGACGGCAACATGCCGATGGAACCGGTCAGCATCGACGCTTCGTCCGACAGGATGTCGCCGAACATGTTGCCGGTGACGATCACGTCGAACTGCTTGGGCGCGCGCACCAGTTGCATCGCCGCATTGTCGACATACATGTGCGACAGCTCGACCTGCGGGTACTCCTTCGCCACTTCGGTCACGATTTCGCGCCAGAACATGCTGGTGTCGAGCACGTTGGCCTTGTCCACCGAGCACAGTTTCTTGTTGCGCTTCGTCGCGATCTGGAACCCGACATGCGCCACGCGGCGGATCTCGGATTCGCTGTAGTGCATGGTGTCGAAGCCCTGGCGTTCGCCATTATCCAACGTACGGATGCCGCGCGGCTGGCCGAAGTAGATGTCGCCGGTCAGTTCGCGCAGGATCATGATGTCCAGACCGGACACGATCTCCGGCGCAAGCGTGGAGGCATTCACCAGTTCCGGATACACCATCGCCGGGCGCAGGTTGGCGAACAAGCCCAAGCCCTTGCGGATGCGCAACAGCCCCTGCTCCGGACGCATAGGCCGCGGCAGATTGTCGTACTGGTAACCGCCCACAGCGCCCAGCAATACCGCATCGGATTCTTTGGACAGCTTCAGGGTCGCTTCCGGCAGCGGGTCTTTCGCCGCGTCATAACCGGCACCGCCGATGTGCGCATGCTCCATCTCGATCTTCATGCCGTCGCTGCGCAACGCTTCCAACACCTTCACCGCCTGGGCGACGATCTCCGGTCCTATGCCGTCACCCGGCAATACTGCGATCTTCATCTGCTTTTCCAATCGAATTTACAAAATCAATTACGCGAACAACCACGGCTGTGCCGCGCGGTGCTTCGTCTCATACGTCTTGATGTCGCCCACATGTTGCAGCGTCAAGCCGATATCGTCCAGACCGTTCAGCAGGCAATGCTTGCGGAAGGCATCCACTTCGAACTTGTACGCGGTGCCGTCCGGGGTAGTGATGACCTGCTTCTCCAGATCGATCTTCAGCTTGTAGCCCTCTGCGGCTTCCACTGCCTTGAACAGCGAATCGACGATAGCCGCGTCCAGCTTGATCGGCAGCAGGCCGTTCTTGAAACAGTTATGAAAAAAGATATCGGCAAAGCTAGGCGCGATGATGGCACGAAAACCGTAGTCGTCCAGCGCCCACGGCGCATGTTCGCGCGAGGAGCCGCAGCCGAAATTCTCGCGCGCCAGCAGGATCTGCGCGCCCTGATACCGCGGCCGGTTCAGCACAAAGTCCTTGTTCAGCGGACGCTTGCTGTTATCCATGCCCGGTTCGCCGTGGTCGAGATAACGCCATTCGTCGAACGCATTGGGACCGAAACCCGAACGCTTGATCGATTTCAGGAATTGCTTGGGAATGATCGCGTCGGTATCCACGTTGGCTCTATCCAACGGAACAACGATGCCATCCAACACGGTGAATTTTTGCATCACTTGCTCGCCTTCTCTAATTTTTCACCACCTTTTTCCATCTTTTGGCCAACCCATTCACCGGCCTTCTTGACGCCTTTGACGGTCGCTTTGGCGCCTTTCTCGATGCCGCGGCCAGCCGCTTCTCCGCCTTTTTTCACGCCTTCGCCGATACGGTCAACGGTACTTTCTTTCTTCGCACCACTTTCGTCCTTCGCGGCATTGTCTTCGCTTGCCGAAACAGTTCCGGTCAAGAACGCGCCCAATACCAGCATCATCAGCATCGATTTCTTCATGACTCTCTCCTATCGACTGACATCCACAAAATGTCCCGCAATCGCCGCTGCCGCAGCCATCTCCGGGCTCACCAAATGCGTACGGCCGCCCTGCCCCTGCCGCCCCTCGAAGTTGCGGTTAGAAGTTGCCGCGCAACGCTCGCCCGAGGACAACCGATCATCGTTCATTGCCAGACACATCGAGCAACCCGGATCGCGCCACTCGAAATCCAGCGGCGATGAATATCTTGTCCAGTCCCTCTTGTTCCGCTTGCGCTTTAACCAAACCGGAACCCGGTACCACCATGGCCAGTTTCACGTTTGCTGCGACCTTCTTGCCTTTAGCCACGGCCGCCGCCGCGCGCATGTCTTCTATCCGTCCGTTGGTACAGGAACCGATGAATACCTTGTCGATCTTGATGTCGGCGATGGGCGTATTCGCTTTCAGCCCCATATACTGCAAGGCACGTTCCCAGTCACCGCGCTTCACCGCATCCGATGCAGAGGCCGGATCGGGTACACGCCCGTCCACTGCCACCACCATCTCCGGCGAAGTGCCCCAGGTAACTTGCGGCTTGATGTGCGAAGCATCCAGCTCCACCACAGCATCGAACTTTGCCCCTGCATCGCTGTGCAAAGTGCGCCAGTACGCCACCGCCTGTCCCATTGTTCCGCCTCGGGGCGCGAAAGGGCGACCCTTGATGTAAGCAAAGGTCGTTTCGTCTGCCGCCACCATGCCGGCGCGCGCGCCCGCTTCGATGGCCATGTTGCACAGGGTCATGCGCCCTTCCATGCTCAAGGCGCGGATCGCACTGCCCGCGAACTCGATGGCGTAACCCGTGCCGCCGGCCGTGCCGATCTTGCCGATCACCGCGAGCGCGATATCCTTGGCCGTCACGCCTTTGCCCAGCGTACCTTCGACTTTTACCAGCATGGCTTTGGATTTCTTCGCCATCAGGCACTGTGTCGCCATCACATGCTCGACTTCGGACGTGCCGATACCGTGCGCCAACGCCGCAAAAGCGCCGTGCGTACTGGTATGCGAGTCGCCGCACACTACCGTCATGCCCGGCAAAGTCGCGCCCTGTTCGGGGCCGATCACATGCACGATGCCCTGCCGCGCATCATTCATCTTGAATTCGGTCACGCCATATTCGGCACAATTGGCGTCCAGCGTATCCACCTGCAGACGCGACACCGGATCGGCGATGCCCGCCGCGCGATTCGTGGTCGGCACGTTGTGATCCGCCACCGCCAGGATCGACGAGGTGCGCCACAGATTGCGGTTTGCCAGCTTCAACCCCTCGAACGCTTGCGGACTGGTCACCTCGTGCACCAGATGACGGTCGATATAGAGCAGCACCGTGCCGTCGGCTTCCTGCCGTACCACGTGACTGTCCCAGAGTTTGTCGTATAACGTTTTTGCGCTCATTTCCACACCTCAGATTGGACTTGCGATTATGCCACAGCCGCCGCGCCATCCCAAACCGGGCCTGCACTCCCGGGATGACGACCGGTCGAAACACGGGCCGTCAAGGATGGCCGGATAAATCAAGAAAATATTCGGGAACCGCAGCTCCGATTCCGTCCAAAGCGCTACGCCGCCTGTTTTTGGGTTCTTCCTTGCGATGTTGCCTCCGCCCGGTTGATGCCGCTTAACAACGCCTTGATCGAAGCTGTAACGATATTCGCGTCCACACCCACGCCGTAACATTCCGCGCCCGTCTCCGAACTGGCTATTTCCAGGAATGCGCATGCTCGCGCCTCGCCCGCCTCGCCGCTGGCGCTCATCGAGCGTTCCTCAAAGCTGCGCACCTGAACGTTGATTCCCACTCCCTGCAGGGCATGGACTGCCGCATCGATGGGGCCGTTTCCCTCGCCCGCGAGCAGATGCGACGTACCGCGAATTTCGACGTTCAAGCGGATGCCCTGTGCGTTGCCATGTTCGAACAAATGGTGCTCCCGATAGCGCACCGGCCCTGAGTTATCGAGATAGGTCGCCGCAAACAGCTGCCAGATATCTGCCGCGCTTATTTCGCCGCCATGGCTGTCGGCCAGATTCTGCACGACGCCGGAAAACTCGACCTGCAGGCGGCGCGGCATCGCTACTCCGTATTCCGCTTCCAGCAAATAAGCGATGCCGCCTTTGCCGGACTGACTGTTGACCCGGATGACAGAGTCGTAGTTCCGCCCCAGATCCTTCGGATCGACGGGAAGATAGGGCACATTCCATGGTGCGTCCGGCTGCTGCACGGCAAAACCTTTCTTGATCGCATCCTGGTGCGAACCGGAAAACGCTGTAAACACCAGGTCGCCCACATAAGGATGGCGCGGGTGGATCGGCAACTGGTTGCAATGCTCGACCGTGCGCGCAATCGCGTTGATGTCGGAAAAATCCAGACCAGGGTCTATGCCCTGCGTGTAAAGGTTCAAGGCCAGGGTCACGATGTCCACATTGCCTGTGCGCTCGCCGTTGCCGAAAAGACACCCTTCCACGCGGTCGGCACCGGCCATCAAGGCCAGCTCCGCCGAAGCCACGGCGGTGCCGCGGTCGTTATGCGTATGCAAACTGAGGACGATGCTGTCGCGCCGGGCGAGATGGCGGTGCATCCATTCGATCTGGTCCGCGTAGACATTCGGCGTGGCGAGTTCCACGGTCGTCGGGAGATTGATGATCACTTTATTGTCCGGTGTCGCTCCCCACGCCTCCGTCACAGCATCGCAAATCTCGAGGGAGAAATCGAGCTCGGCGGCGGTAAAGGTTTCCGGGCTGTATTCGAGCACCCAATCGGTTTCCGGCTGCTCGGCTGCCAACTCCTTCACCAACTTCACGGCGGACACCGCCATATCGACCACCTCCGCCTTGCTCATCCTGAAAACGATTTCGCGGAACGGCTTCGAAATGGGGTTGTAGACATGCACGATGGCTCGCCGCGCCCCCTTGAGCGATTCCATGGTGCGGCGGATCAGGTGCTCGCGCGCCTGCGTCAACACTTCGATGGTGACATCGTCGGGAATATGGCCGCCCTCGATCAGGTCGCGCACGAAATTGAAATCGGTGGCGGACGCCGAGGGAAACGCAACCTCGATCTCCTTGAAGCCGATCTCGCACAACATGCGGAACATGCGCATCTTGCGCTCTGCATTCATCGGTTCGAACAGCGACTGGTTGCCGTCGCGCAGGTCGGTGCTCATCCAGATCGGGGGCTTGGTTATCGTGCGGTTCGGCCATTGGCGCTCGGCAAGATCGATCGGTGGAAACGGCCTGTATTTGGTTTCTGGATGTTGCAACATGATGATCACTCCTTAAGTAATTGAATAAGAACTCAACGAGAGAAATCATAAAAAGAAACCCGGAGCAGACGCTTGCGTATTTGGCCAACAAAACAGCAATATTGGCAATTATATTGCGCATAATTAGCGCTATAGTT
>CAVQZH010000016.1:0-17812 GCA_963718345.1 uncultured Pseudomonadota bacterium
TCCGCTGCCGCAGGGATAGTGGGTATCGTCGTTTTGTTGGTAATCAGTCTTGCCAATGAATATAGCGACGATAGCCAGCATGCCCAGGTCGAGGTGGGCAATCTCACCAAAATGCTGGAAGAACACGCATTGGCGACAGTTCAAAAGACTGACCTGATGTTGCGCGAAGTGCAGTGGAGCGTTCGCTCCAGCGATTTCCGGCTTGCTCACGGTGCGCACGAAATGCGCAAGCAAGAACTCCATAAGCTGTTGAAATCCCTGGTTGACAATGCTCCCGAAGTGGCAGTCGTTCATGTCTCTGATGCGCAGGGTAATTACCTTTACAGTTCGCTCTATCTTGTCCCGGCCATCAATATCGGAGACCGCGATTATTTCAAGCGCCAACAAAACGACGCGGCAGCGGGGTTGGTGATTTCACCCCCTCTCATTTCACGCACTACCGGCAAATGGACGCTGGTTTGAGCCGCCGCATTGATCTTGAGGACGGCAGTTTTGCCGGTGTCGTCAACGTCATTTTGAACCTCGTGACTATTTCCAGCAGTTCTACCGTACCTTCAATCTGGGCGCGCATGGAGTGGTGGCGATGTATGCAGAGGAATACCACCTGGAGTGCGCGCTATCCGCCGAACTGAAGAAATGATGGGTCAGGTCATCCCTATCGGTGTCAAATCCTATATCGATAAGGGGGATACCTTTGGCGTTTACCACGTTACGACATCGCTGGACGGCGTACAGCGCCAGATGAGCTTTCGGCAGGTGAAGGATTTGCCGCTGTACGTTTTTGCGGGTCTTGGCGATGACGATTATCTTGCAAGATGGCATCAGCACGTATGGGAATACAGCACTGGCGCATTGATCTTCGGCTTGGTCGTAATCGGTTTTGTGTTCAGGCAATGGCGGGCGGAGGAGGCGCTGCACGACAGCGAAATCAAGAGCAGGTATGCCGAGGAGCAGATTAATAACCTGGCGTTTTACGATCCGCTTACCGGGCTACCCAACCGTCGCCTCCTGCATGACCGCCTTCAGCATGCGCTGGATTCCAGCGGACGTAGCGGTAAAGAAGGCGCATTGCTGTTCATGGACCTGGATAATTTCAAGAACCTCAACGACACGCTTGGTCACGACATCGGCGACTTGCTGCTGCAGCAAGTCGCCAAACGCGTCGAATTGACCGTCAGAAAAGGCGACACGGTCGCCCGTCTGGGGGGCGATGAATTTGTGGTAATCCTGGAAGGCTTGAGCGAGAAATCGATCGAGGCTGCAGCGCAGACCGAAACTGTCGGTGAGAAGATCATTGCCGCCTTCAAGCAGACTTTCCAGCTTGGTATGCACGAACGGCACAGCACCCCCAGTATCGGTGCAACCCTGTTCAAAGGACAATCGCAGACGATTGAGGAAATAATAAAGCAGGCTGACATCGCCATGTATCAGGCCAAGAAATCGGGACGCAACATGCTTCGATTCTTCGACCCGAAGATGCAGGAATCCATCAATGCGCGCGCAAGCCTGGAAAACGATTTACGGGTAGCGCTCGAGAAACTGCAGTTCCAGTTGTATTACCAGATTCAGGTGGATGGAGATCGCCATCCGGTCGGATGTGAAGCGTTGATCCGCTGGACGCATCCGGTGCGCGGTTTGGTGCCCCCGATCAGTTCATACCATTGGCGGAAGAAACCGGGTTGATACTCCCATGGGGCTGTGGGTGCTCGAGACGGCTTGCATCCAGTTGTCCAAATGGGCCAAAACGGCGCACATGGGCAATCTCACCATTGCCGTCAATGTCAGCACACACCAGTTTTACCAGAACGATTTTGTCGAACAGGTGATTGAAGTGCTGGAGCGTACCGGTGCCGATCCACAGTTACTCAAGCTGGAACTGACTGAAAGCGTATTGATATCCAACATAGACAACATCATTGCCAAGATGGCCGCATTGAAAGCGCGAGGGGTAGGATTCTCCCTGGACGACTTCGGTACCGGGTACTCGTCGCTTTCCTACCTGAGCAGGCTGCCGCTGGACGAGGTGAAGATCGATCGATCCTTTCGTCGCGAACATTGAGTCGAACGATAATGCCGTGGCTATTTGCGTTGCCGCTATCAGCCTTGCCCATAGTTTGAATCTGAAGGTGGTCGCCGAAGGAGTCGAAACGGATGCACAGTGCTATATTTTGAGTACGGTACATCGCTGTGATTTCATTCAGGGCTATCTGTTCAGCAAGCCGGTTCCGATAGAAGGCTTTGAAGCGCTATTAGAGACAGGCAGATTGTCGCGACTAACTCAATGCGAAAACTTGACCGGACGGAACAGACCTTAGCCTTACGATGGATGATTTGTACCCAAATGACTTTCTGAATAACTGACCATAATTTGCCATGCTGATCAATTGCGTTGCCTACCAGAACGGCGTCAAACTCGCCGACCTTGCTGTTGAAGAGATCAGCGACTACCTCGAACGAAATGATTGTTTCGTGTGGGTGGCGCTGCGCGATACGACCGATGCCGAACTCGAAACGATGCAGAAGGAATTCGGGCTGCACGATCTGGCGATCGAGGATGCGCGGCACGGTCACCAGCGGCCCAAGATCGAGGAATACGGCGATACGCTGTTCGTGGTGATGCATATCGTGGAGTCCGACCAATCCGAGTTGACGGTCGGCGAGATCAACATCTTCGTCGAGCGCAACTTCATCCTTTCCATTCGCAACCGCACCAAACAGGGTTTTCTCGGCGTGCGCGAGCGCTGTGTGCGCGAGCCGGAGTTGTTGCGGCTGGGTTCCGGTTTCGTGCTCTATGCCTTGATGGATGCGGTGGTGGATCGCTACTTTCCGGTGATCGACAAATTGGAGTCGCAACTGGAATCCATCGAGGAACGCCTGTTCGACAAGAATGCGGCCCTCGCCAACATCGAGCAGCTCTATGAACTCAAGCGCAAGGTCGGGGTGCTCAAACATGCGGTTTTGCCGCTGATGGAAGCAACCGGCAAGCTGCACGGCGGGCGCGTGCCGCCGGTCTGTGCCACCACCCAGGATTATTTCCGCGATGTGTATGATCACCTTGCGCGTATCAACTCCACGATAGATGCCATACGCGACACGATCACCACCGCGATACTGGTGTCCCAGTCCACGGTGTCCATCGAGCAGAACGAGATCAACAAGCGCCTGGCTGCCTGGGCCGGTATCTTCGCCGTTGCCACTGCGTTCGCCGGAATATG
Organism: uncultured Pseudomonadota bacterium; assembly: GCA_963718345.1. Lineage (GTDB taxonomy): Bacteria > Pseudomonadota > Gammaproteobacteria > Burkholderiales > Gallionellaceae > Sideroxyarcus. The sequence goes on from CAVQZH010000016.1 coordinate 3,216, forward strand.
GGGCATGAATTTCCGCAACATGCCGGAGCTGTCCCTGGAATACGGCTATCCGCTGGCGCTGGCCGTGATCATCGGCACCTGCGGATATCTGTACTACCGCTTCAAGCGGTCCGGCTGGTTGTAATTTCCTCGAGAGAATCATGGCCGATCAACGTCCCGACCCCGACGCACTGCTGGAAAAAGTGCAACGCGCCGAAGCCAAGCGTCGCCGTGGCCGCCTGAAGATTTTCTTCGGCGCCTCTGCCGGTGTCGGCAAGACCTTCGGCATGTTGCTGGCGGCACACGAGCGCCGTGCCGAAGGCCTGGACGTGGTGGCGGGCTATGTGGAAACGCACAAGCGCGCCGAGACAGAGCAGTTGCTGGAAGGACTGGAAATCCTGCCGCTGCGTATGGTGGAGTACCGCGATACGCAATTGCGCGAGTTCGATCTGGATGCCGCGCTCAAACGCCATCCCGGCACTGATTCTGGTGGACGAACTGGCGCATACCAATGCGCCGGGTTCGCGCCATCCCAAGCGCTGGCAGGATGTGGAGGAATTGCTGGATGCGGGTATCGATGTCTATACCACGATCAACGTCCAGCACATCGAAAGCCTCAACGACGTCGTTTCGCAAATCACCGGCATTCCGGTATGGGAGACCGTGCCCGACGCGGTGCTGGAGGAGGCGAATGAAATCGAGCTGATCGACCTTCCGCCGGACGAGTTGTTGCAGCGCCTGAAAGAAGGCAAGGTCTATCTGCCGCAGCAGGCGGAACGCGCGGCGAAGAATTTTTTCCGCAAGGGCAACCTGATCGCACTGCGCGAACTGGCGTTGCGGCGCACGGCGGATCGGGTGGATGCGCAGATGCGCGACTACCGCGACGATCACGCCATCCAGGACGTGTGGCAGGTTAAAGAGCGCATGCTGGTCTGCATCGGGCCGGGCGGCACTGCCGAAAATCTGGTGCGCGCGGCATATCGGCTGGCGCAATTGCTGAGGGCGGAGTGGATCGTGGTGTATGTCGAGACGGCGAAGCTGCAGCGTCTTTCCAGGGAGCAGCGCGATGCCATATTGCGCACCCTCAAGCTGGCGGAGGAACTGGGGGCGGAGACCGTCACGCTGAGCGGCTACAAGCTGGCCGAGGAAGTGATTGCCTATGCCCGCACCCGCAATGCCACCCGTATCGTGCTGGGCAAGCCGACCCGGTCGGAATGGAAGCGCTGGCTGTTCGGATCGCTGGTCGACACGATCGTCCGCCAGGCCAAGCGACATCGATATTCATGTGGTGGGAAAGGAATCCAATTTCCTGTCGCAGTCGCGGGAGAATCCCTATTTCTCGCGCAGCCGCTTGTATCTCGGGCTTGCTTCCGAGGAGCAGCAGTCCGATGTTCAAGTGGCGCGCCGGCTATCTGTGGGCAGTTGTCGCGACGGCCATCAGCACCGGCATATCCTGGCTCATGTTCGATCACTTCGACCTGGCCAACCTGATCATGGTTTACCTGTTGGGCGTGGTGGTGGTGGCCGCGCGTTACGGGCGCGGGCCGTCGGTGTTGAGTTCGTTCCTGGGCGTGGTGGCCGTTCGATTTCTTTTTCGTGCCGCCGCGCTTCAGTTTTGCCGTTTCGGACAGCCAATACCTGATTACGTTCGCCGTCATGCTGCTGGTCGCACTGGTGATCAGCAGCATGACGGTGAGCACCCGCCACCAGGCCAGGATCGCCGGTCACCGCGAGCGTCGCATCGCGTCGTTGTACGCCATGAGCCGCGAACTGGCGGCGACGCGCGGCGAGGAAAATATTCTGCGCATCGCGGTCAGGCATGTGGCAGAGGTATTTGAAGCACAGGCGGTGGTATTGCTGCCCAACGAAACGGGGCGCATCGTTTATCCCAAAGGCGAGGGCGACGCCGCAATCCTGCCATGGCAGCGACCTGAGCGTGGCGCAATGGGTGTACGACCACGGGCAGATGGCAGGACAGGGAACGGACACCTTGCCGGGCGGGCGAGATGGTCTACCTGCCGCTGACAGGCATCTTCCGGAATGATAGGCGTGCTGGCCTTGTTGCCGCTGAACCCGGCGCGGATCGCGCTGCCCGAGCAACAGCGGCTGCTGGAAACGTTTGTCAGCCAGATCGCGCTGGCGCTGGAGCGGGTCAGGCTGGCGGCGGAAGCGCAACGCGCCCAGATGAAAATGGAAACGGAACAGTTGCGCAATACTTTGTTGTCGGCGATCTCGCATGATTTGCGCACCCCGCTGGCGGCAATCGTGGGCGCCTCCAGCAGCCTGCTGCGGGATAGCGACAAGCTCGACGCTCATGCACGCCAGGAACTCGGCCAGTCCATTTATGAAGAGGCGATACGCATGGCCGGGCTGGCCAACAACCTGCTGGACATGGCACGGCTGGAGGCAGGTGCTGTCGTGCTGAACCGGCAATGGCAACCGTTGGAAGAAGTGGTCGGCGGCGCGCTGGCCGGAATGAACTCGCGCATGGCCAATCATCCGGTCAGCGTCAGGCTGCCGCGCGATTTGCCCCTGGTCGAGATCGACAGCCTGATGATCGAGCGGGTGTTCTGCCAACCTGCTGGAAAACGCCGTGAAATACACGCCATCCGGCACCATGATCGAGATATCTGCCGCAACCGACCAGAATCAGTTGCTGGTGACCGTTTCCGATCACGGTCCCGGAATTCCGGCGGGGGAAGAAGAGCGCATCTTTGAAAAATTCCACCGCGTCGCCAGCGAAGGAAATCAGGGCGGCGCGGGTCTGGGGCTGACGATCTGCCGCGCCATCGTGGAAGCGCACGGCGGGCGGATGTGGGCCGACAATCTGCCGTCCGGCGGTGCCGCATTCACTTTGCCTTGCCGTTGACCGAGCCGCCTTCGATCGAAAATGAAGAAGCCATTCAATCATGAACCGAAGTAATTCGTTAGCCCGTCATTCCGGCGCAGGCCGGAATCCAGCAATAAAATATTCCACGAAGTGGACTGTCTCAAGATGTTGTCGCGCTTCGCGCATATGTTTAATCATCTGGATTCCGGCCTGCGCCGGAATGACAAGACTTTGAGTAATTTCGCCACCATCATTGTCGTCGAGGACGAAGCGCAGATACGCCGCTTCCTGCGCACTACGCTGGTATCGGAAGGCTACCAGGTGGTCGAGGCGGAAACCGGCAAGCAGGGGCTGACCGAAGCTGCAACGCGCAAACCGGACCTGGTCATTCTCGATCTCGGTCTGCCCGATATGGACGGAGTGGAGGTCGTCAGGGGGATACGTACGTGGTCTTCCGTTCCCGTCATCATCCTGTCCGCGCGCTCGCAGGAAAGCGACAAGATTTCCGCCCTGGATGCGGGGGCGGATGATTACCTGGTCAAGCCTTTCGGCGTTGGCGAGTTGCTGGCACGAATACGCGTGGCATTGCGTCATTTTTCTGCGGCGAATGGAGAGGAAGAAGGTGTCTTCTCGGTAGGCGAGCTGAAGGTGGACATGCTGCATCGCAAAGATCACGGTCAGCGCTGCTGAAGTTCACCTCACCCCGATCGAATACCGCCTGCTGACCGTGTTGGTCAAGCATGCGGGCAAGGTGCTGACGCACCAGTTGCTGCTCAAGGAAGTCTGGGGGCCGAACTATGTGGAGCGCGCGCACTATCTGCGCATCTACATGGGTACCTTGCGCCACAAGCTGGAGAAGGACCCGGCGACGCCCGCGCTTCCTGCTGACGGAAGTTGGGGTCGGTTACCGGCTGGCGGCTGTGATAACTCCTCAGCGATGACGTTCGGTGCGTCACGCGCGTTCATTGCCGAGTTGAATCGTTCAGGTTAGCTTGGTGCGCTCTAGGTTGCAGCGAGTGCAGCGTTCCGTGGTGACAAGTTTCCCGTGCTTCACATCGAAGCGCTGTCCCGCCACGGTGTGCCACTTGTGGAATCCGGATTGGCATAGCGTGATGCCGTCGGCTTTGGACTGACGGCGCTCGCGGCGGGCAGCGTTGAGGTTGACGATGTTGGTCATGATCGGGTTTAGCGGGGAATACTATTTGCGCTGTTTGATTGCCATTGCGCTTTCTGCCACCAGGTCCCAGCCGCGATAGATCATGCCGCTGTAAAACTGCACCAGCGCAGCACCTGCCTGTATTTTTTCCAGCGCGTCTTCACCTTTCAAAATGCCGCCCACGCCGATGATGGGCAGCGCGCCCTGGAGTTCGGCAGCGAGTTGACGAATGACGGCGGTGGATTTGTCGCGCACGGGTGCACCGCTCAAGCCGCCGGCTTCGTTGCCATGCGGCAGGTTTTCCACTCCCTCGCGCGACAAGGTGGTGTTGGTGGCGATCACGCCGTCGATGCGGTGCTTGATAAGCAGCGCGGCAATGTTCTTGATTTGATCTGATTCGAGATCGGGGGCGATCTTTACCGCCAGCGGCACATACTTGCCGTGCTGTTGTGCCAGTTTCTCCTGTTCTGTCTTTAACTGCCCGAGCAGTGCATCCAGTTCATCGCCGCCCTGCAATTGGCGCAGATTCTTGGTGTTGGGCGACGAGATGTTGATGGCGACGTAGCTGGCGTATGCATAAACCTTGCGCAGGCCGATCAGGTAGTCGTCCGCTGCTTTCTCGATCGGCGTGTCGGCGTTCTTGCCGATGTTGATGCCGAGGATGCCCTTGAACTTTGCGCGCTTCACGTTCGCGACCAATGCATCCACGCCGTCGTTGTTGAAGCCCATACGGTTGATGATGGCCTGCGCTTGCGGCAGCCGGAACAGTCGAGGCTTGGGATTGCCGGGCTGGGGACGCGGTGTCACGGTGCCAATTTCGATGAAGCCGAAGCCGAGTGCGGCAAGCGGGTCGATGTAGCCGCCGTTCTTGTCCAGGCCTGCCGCCAATCCCACCGGGTTGGGGAAGGTCAATCCCATCACGGTGCGCGGATCGCTCGCGGGGCGTTTGACGACGAAGGGTAAGGTGCCCAGGCAATGTGCGGTTCTCAGCGCGTCGAGCGTGGCGTGGTGTGCGGTCTCGGGATCGAGCGCGAACAGGGCGGGGCGTAGCAATTGGAACATCTATTGTTCTTTCTTGGAGACGACAGGAATGGGGAACGGTTTCTTCTTGAAGACGTCGGTGCGTTGCTTGCCGCGCCAATTTTCGGCGACGACATCGCCGACTTGCAGGCAAAACAGCCCGAACAGTGCGAGACCGAAAATCAATTGCCATGCATCCGCAGCAAGGTAGATCGTACCGCCGCTGAGGCGAAACACAGCCAGCGCAATGCCGCCAACCATAATGCCGGAGACGGTGCCCAGCAGTATGCGGCTCCAATCGCCTTGTGCCAGCCCGGAGAAGACAGTGCTTTCATGCCACAGCAATTGCAGCGCAATAAGCAGCAGCAATGGGGCTGCCCAGAACAGCCAACCCAATGAAGCCGGCCAGATCGTGCCCCCGATCAATCCGGTCAACGCCAATGGCAGCAGGATCATCGCTGCAGTCTCTGCAGGCAACGCAGGCAGTGCGAATCTGCGTGTGCCGAGTCGAAACAGGCCGGCGAGCCACAGGCGCGTGATCAAGATGGCGGGCAGGAGTGCCGCCCCGCAGAACGCGGCGAGCAGCAACGCAGAAGTTTCCGACGCGGCTGGAGTGAACCACGCGCCGGCGAAGAGATTTAAATACGCGAGCAACAGGCAGACAACAGAACCCGCCGCGCCGTTCCAGAACAGAAAACTGCGCTGTGTACGCAGCAGGCTGTGCCCGGTGCGACGGAACGTGAGTGCGTCGAGCAGTACGCTGCAAACGAAAATCGCGAGTGTGCCCAACAGAGCCGGTAACCAGACTGCACCGGCAAGCGGGGCGGGTGCGTCCCATCCTTGCCCGGAGAGGGAAATCGCCAAGGGAGGCAGGAACAATAACGCGACGACGAAAGCCACGACGCGGTTTCTCATAGCGGTTTTTTCTGCAGGATTATCTGCCAATCGCCGTCCTGCAAGCCCTCCAGCGGCTGGAAGTTGGCCTTGTACGCCATTTTGCGGCTACCCGCTATCCAGTAACCGAGATAGAGATAGGGCAGTTGCAACTTGCGGCACATCTCGACCTGCCACAGCACATTGAATGTGCCGAAGCTTGAATGCGGAACATCGGGATCGTAGAAGGTGTAGACCGCAGACAGGCCGTCTACCAGCACGTCGACCACGCTGACCATGCGCAGCACGGTGTCTTCCCTGAACTCTACCAGGAGTGTGTCGACATGACTCTGCAGCAGGAAGTTGCGGTATTGCTCGGGGCTGTCGTCATCCATTCCGCCGTCGCGGTGGCGCGCTTCCTGGTAGCGGCGATACAGCTCGAAGTATTCCGCTTTGTCGCGCAGGGAATGCAGAGTGACCTCCAGGTCCTTGTGTTGCTTATAGCTGCGCCGCTGCGAGCGCGTGGGAAGGAAAGCATCGGCCACCACGCGCACCGGTACACATTGATGGCAGGTGTCGCAACGCGGGCGGTAGGTAAAGGTGCCGCTGCGACGGAAACCGTGACGCACCAGTTCGGAATAGATCGGGGTGGAAATCAGGAAGCTGGGCGTGGCCACCTGCGAACGCGCCTCAAGCCCCTCCAGGTAACTGCACGGATAGGGTGCAGTCAGGTACAGATGCAATGCAGAGAGCGGAATGTCCTTGAGGAAGCTCATGGGAAGAGGTCGTCGTCAAAATGCCAGGTAGTTACCGGCGGATAGTTTATCAAGTCTTGCAGGCGCGCGATAAATTCCTTGCGCGGTATCTCGCGGGCGCCCAGAGAACTCAAATGCGGTGTATTCATCTGACAATCGATCATGCCGAAGTTCCATCTCGCCAATTGCGCGCAAAGGTGCGCGAGGGCGATCTTGGACGCGTCCGTCTTGCGGCTGAACATGGATTCCCCGTAGAACATCCTGCCCAGCGCCATGCCGTATAGCCCGCCGACGAGTTCGCCGTCCTTCCAGGTTTCCACCGAGTGCGCGTAGCCCAAGCGATGCAGTTCGCAATAGGCAGCGATCATTTCCTCGTGGATCCACGTGCCGTTGGCGCCTGTACGCGGTGCGGCACAAGCACGCATGACCTGCTCGAAAGCACTATCAATGCGGACTACATAGTTACCCTTATGCAGCGTCTTGCGCAAGGAATGCGAGAGCTTGAACTCTGCGGGAAACAGCACCATGCGCGGATCGGGGCTCCACCACAGGATCGGTTCGCCTTCGCTGAACCACGGAAAGATGCCGTGACGATAAGCTTCCAGCAGGCGCGTGCTGGAGAGATCGCCGCCTGCGGCGAGCAGTCCGTTCGGCGCGCGCAGTGCCTGCGTGACTGGTGGAAAGGAGAATTCGTGCTGTAACAGCGGAAGCATGATGGATATATGCGATTAATAGGACGTTTGACTTATGGTCACGGTTACCGATTTATGCTTATATTATGACCTATACAAAGTGCGCAGACACTGGGAGACGCGATGTTGGGTATTTTTGGCAAGAAACTGGATCACCCCCTGGCGGACATCAAGTCGGCGCAACAAGTGTTGGATAACGTTCCGAAGAACGATGCGTTGAACACTGTGCAGGAATTGACGGGCTGGATCGAATCCATCGTCGAGTTGGCCGATGAGTTGCGGCTGGACCACGCGTACGAGGTGTTGCGCATGTTCGATGAAACGGCGCAGCAGTTTGTGCGCAAGCTCTTGCGCGATTACTTCACGTTGCAACCCCAGTCGAAATTTCAGGAAAACCGTCTGTGGACGGTACTGAACGATTTCTATACGCAACTCGAAATCGCCCATTTCGAAATACTGTCCCGCTACCGCAATGGCGAGCGCGGTGCTTCCGGCATCAGGCCGGAATTGGCAACTTTGAATGCACGCGGCATCGCGGCTTTGGCCGGGCATTTGAAGATGTCCGTGGCGCGCTACGCATTGATCGAGTCTGTACTGTGGCAGCACCTGTCGGAGTTCTATGGTCATGCGGAGGTGAACGGTTATCAGAACGATCCCGTGCCGCTGTACGCCGGCGTGGCCGGCAACACTTCGGTGACCAAGGAATTTACCACTTTGCTGACTTGGTACAGCGTGAGCGCGGGCGTACTGAGCCCATTGCAGGAGCACATCACCGAGCGACTGATCGTCTACGCGAATGACGGTCTGGCCGTCTACGACCAGTACAATGCCAATGCACTGTTTGTTTTTGATCTTTCGCAGCCTACCCCGCCGATGCGTATCGCCGTCGATTCCACCTTGCATCCGGCTTTGCGCTTCGTCGTTACGGGCTATGCAACGGCGAAGCTGAAGGGACTGGTCAAAACACTGGAAAAAGGGATTGTTCCGGACAATGTCCATTTCAACGGCGCAAACTATGAAGCCGAATTGGTGCGGGAAGCCCTGGTTCGCCTGATCGGAAATTTGACGCAGCCGCAGCCGATACGCCGCAATCCGCGCCGCAAGATCAACGTCAATCTGGAAGTGGCAAACGGATTCTTCAGGATGCTGGAGCAGACGGATGTCGGGCTGAATTTCGATCAGAATGCAAGGGATATATGGGAGGTGGAGGACATCAGCGCCACCGGATTTCGCAGCGTCGTTCCGGCTTCACGGGTGGAGGGAGTCAAGATCGGTTCGTTGATCGGCAGCAAGCCAGATAACGTTCCGCACTGGGGGGCGGGCATCGTGCGCCGCCTGAGTCGCGATGAAAAGAACAACCTGCATATCGGAGTCGAGGTCTTGAGCACGCAGATCATCGGCGTATCCCTGACCGACCGCGTGCGGACCTTCAATGATGAAGAACAGGTTGCCATGTATTTGAACAGGCCGGCCGATACCAGCGGGGAAGCCTGGCTGTTGATGAAACCGGGCACGTTTTCGCCCAATCGCAGCCTGAATATGGAAATGGGCGGCAAGGGCTACTTGTTGCTGCCGCTGGCGCTGGTAGAGACCGGGGACGACTACGACCTCGCGCGGTTTCGTCGCATGGAGCAAGACGATTCAGCCGAATGATTCATCATTCGGAAAGTCTTCGCTTCAGCCATTGTTCAATGTCATGTATCTCCTCCGGGCAGACCGAATGCGGCATGTCGTAACGGTGCCAGTCCAGTTGATAGCCCTGTCGTAGCAGTTCTTCCGCCGAAGCAAGCCCGAAATCGTAGGGAATGACCGGATCACTCTGGCCGTGCGCCATGAATACCGGTGTTTGTCGCGCGACAGTTTCCGCTTCCGCATTGAGCGTCTGTGGCAATGGCAGATACGTGGAGAGCGCCAGTATGCCGCCCAGCCTTTCCTTATGCCGCAAACCGGTATGTAGCACCACTGCGCCACCCTGCGAGAAGCCGGCGAGAAAAATGTTCTTCGCCGCAACGCCGCGCTGTTTTTCGAGTGCGATCAATTTTTCGATCTCGGCTTGCGCCGCGCGAATGCCCGCACTATCTTCATTTCGCCCGATGCTGGCGGAAATCTCCGCCGAGGCCGCACCGATCAGGATGTCGTACCAGGCGCGCATCACGTAACCGCCGTTGATGGTCACCGGGCGCATGGGGGCGTGCGGAAAAATGTAGCGCACCGCAACCGGAAGTTCCAACTCCTCGGCGACAGGAACGAAATCTTCGCCATCCGCACCGAGGCCATGCAGCCAGATGATGCTGTGTTTTGGTGCGTTGCCGATATCCATGGTGATGCAGGGGAGAATAGTTGTCATTTTTTTTGACCGGATTTTGGTGTGAAATCGTTTTGAGTTAGGGTGAAGCCTAAGGTAGTCTGAACATATGCCGATACAACGATATAAGCATATATAAAAATAACAGAAAAATAACAAAGTCTGGGGGAGTTATGAAAAGACATATCACACCGACCTCCGTCGAAAGGGTCATGCGGGAAGACGATTTCATCGTCTCCATGACCGATTTGAAGGGGATCATCACCTACTGCAACCGCATCTTCATTGAGTTTTCCGGCTATAGCGAGTCGGAACTGCTCGGCACGCAGCACAACATCATCCGTCATCCGGACATGCCGCGCGCTGTATTCAAGCTGTTGTGGGACAAGATACAAAACCGCGAGGAGTGCTTTGCCTACGTCAAGAATATGGCGAAGGACGGCGGCTTTTATTGGGTTTTCACCAATGTCACGCCCACTTTCGATCCGGCAGGCAACATCACCGGGTATTTCTCGGTGCGCCGAAAACCGAAACAGAGCGGAGTGCAGACGGCGGGCGCCGTTTACGCCGCCATGCTGGAAGCGGAAAAAAAAGCAGGTCCGGCGAACGCCATCGCTGCCGCGACCAAGATACTGGTCGATATATTGAACGAGAAAGGACTCAGCTATGACGAACTCGTCCTTGCAATTTAGGTTCTCCCTGCTTTTGTGGTCGTTTTCCGCCGGTACACTGGCGATCATTCTCACCAGTTTCGCCATGCACGGGATGGATGTATTCATGGTTGCTTTTCTGGTGATCAGCTGCGGGATTTCAGCTTGGGGGCAATGGCTCGTAAGAAGATGGTTGAGCCCCGTTTTGAAGCTGAAGAACGTGGTCGATGAGGTCGCCCAGGGCAAGTTCAACAGCCGCGTGACCGGCATCTCCGAAAGCCGCGATGAAATCAGTCTGTTGTGCTGGAGTGTGAACGATATGTTGGATCAGCTGAATACTTTTTTCCGCGAGCAGGAGACCAGTTTCCGTTCAAATCTTGCAGGCAGGTTCTACCGTGAATCCGTGCATGTGGGACTGCGCGGTGGCTTCAAGAAAGGTTTGGAGAACCAGAATGTGCTGCTGGAGGGCATGTCAGAGCAGAAACAGAGTGCAATGCGTTCGCGGCTCCTGTCCCAGGCGCATGAGATTAACACCAATAACTTGTTGAAGAACCTGGTGTCCAGCCAGCAGGACTTGCGCGTGATCACCGACAACATGGAACTGCTGGCAACATTGTCCAAGCGCACGCGCGAGGACGCCGACGAGAGCCGTACTTCGGTGAGCGATGTGGTGCGGCGTTTGTCCGGCATTATCGAACGGGTGAATCACGCAAATGAAGCCATCACCAAGTTGAACGAACGCAGCTCGGAGATCAACAAGGCGGTGGGTCTGATCAATTCCATCGCCGACCAGACCAATTTGCTGGCATTGAATGCGGCCATTGAAGCGGCCAGGGCGGGAGAGGCGGGGCGCGGTTTCGCGGTCGTGGCGGATGAGGTGCGCAAACTGGCGGAAAACACCAAGAACGCGTCCGAATCCATCGGACGCATCATGCAGATGTTTTCTGGCATCAATGCATAAGGTGCAATTTCTCCAGCTACCTGTGGTATTTGTTGTGCAAGACCCGGTTGTTGACCTGATAACGCATTGGGTAAATTCTTATAAAGTTCTTGTTGGCCTTTTGGCGCAAATTGGGATAATAATCCTGATAATACATTCGATCCTGTTTTCATGGGTGATAATGTTGATAAATAGGATGATAATGCATTTTGCATGCCATTGTTTTGTGTCATTTGTTGAGAAGACATCGATGGCATATTAGCTTTAATAGCAGCTGATATTTGTTCATCATTCATGTCATCAGGAAATTCAACAATTCCTATGCCTGGAACATTAATTCGTTGTGGCATTATTCAATCCTCCCTGTTTGAGGATTGTATTGTCGAATTCCGCCCGGTAAGGTGCGATTGCCAAGTGCTGTCTTTAATGCTTCAGGATTGCCTTGCATACGTAATCCAAGATCATTTTGTCCTTCATATGGTTTGGTACTTTTCATTGCTTGTCTATAAGTTCCTAATTCTTTTTGTAATATTTCTTTAGTTTGATTAAAAGTTTCTTTAGTCAATTTTGGATTACTAAGCCATGAATCAGGATTTAATATTTTTTTTAAATTTTCTTGCATTTCAGGTTGAATAGAATCACCATAAAATGATCTAACTTGTTTAGTTAGAAAATCTGCAGCTTTTAATGTTTTTACAAATTTATCATAATCTTCACTTTCTTTTCCTCGTCCAGCTTGAATTTTTTGAAATAATTCTTCACCTTTACCTTTAAAACCTGAATACTGACCTAATACATCCGGGTTAATATATTCCAATGTCTTTTCAATATTAGAAGCAAATAAATTACGTTGTCTTGCTTGAGAATCTGTTGTTAACTTTTGTTGAAGCAAATTATATTTATCTTGGATTGGATCACCTGTTTCAGGTATTTGAGGCATATAATTTGGGTTAGGAATAGGATTACCTGTATCTTTATTCATGATCGTTGGATTTTGTCCACCAAAAAATGCTTTTTCATAATACGTTTTACCTAACTGTGTTAAGCCTTGTTCTTGTTTAGCAGGACTTCCTAAATATTTTGCCATTGCTAATTTATAGGCAGCATCAGCTTGAGCAGTCGGTTCTGCATATTTAGCCTGAGCTTGTGCTATTTGAGTAGCTAACTGTTGTTGTTGTAATTGTTGTTGTGCCATAGGTTGTGCGTATTTAGCCATAGCTCCTTGTTGCATCGCTTTAAATAATTCATTACTTAAACCAAGCCCTGATTGTAATCCTGACGTTAAAGGCATCGCCGATGCCGGATTTATTGGTTGAAATTGCATAGGTTGTATAGGCATATTATTTCCCCATTAAAATGCTAGTAATGGCAAGGCAGCACTAGCAAGACCTGTAAATGCACTCAATGTATCTGCCTGATGTTGATTTTGTCCTTGTGCACCTTGATATTGAAGACCCGATTGACTCATTAAATTATTAGCAAGACTTTGGGCTAATTCATTTGATGCGCCATAACCCATCTTATTAATGTCCTGAGTACCTGATAACCCAGTATTATAAAGACCCAATGCTTGGCCTAACCAATTATAATAATCTTGATTGGCTATATCGCTAGCTACTTGCATATTTTGTTGTTGATTTTGTGGTGAGCCTGTCATACCCCCTGCTGCTGCGGCATGATTAGCTGCTTGTAACGCTTGCTGCATTTGAAAATCATAACCGGGTGATTGTTGATAACCTTGACCAATGGTATTTAATTGTTGACCTGGATTATTAACAAGATTTCCATATTGTTGCTGCAAAGTATTTAATGATCCTTGGCCAGCATTAATATAAGGCTGATAATAAGGCGAGATAGTTTCTGGAACTTGATTTAAATAAGGTTGTGCCGCTTTAGCGGGATCTTTGTATCCCTTACCCGTAAATGTATCCGTCACACCTAATGGATCATACCAACTTCCCATGATGAATACTCCTTGTTCAATACTTCTTAATAAATTAAATGGTTACAAACGTAAACCAGGTATAAGTACTAGGTCCTGTTTGTATATTTCCTCTAAATACATCATTCGTTGTATCATACAATATATTTGCTTTTGAATTGACACTTGTTAATAAATTAATATTAGCGGCTGTTTGTTCTGGCAACAAAATACCTTCAGGTTTGAAATTTGTTTGCAATGCCTGATTGAGTTGCTCAAAATACAATTTCCAATGTTCAGTTAAATTCCCTGTTTTATCTACCATTTGAACATCACGGGGTAGATCAGGAATAATAGAAACTTGTTTAATGGTATTAACTGCCATACTTACACCCTCATATTCACATAACCATCGGTTGCTACAAATCTTCCTATTCCATAAAATCGAAATTGTGGTACAAAATCATTACATAATCCTTGATTCCACCAACGTAATTGGTTTTTTCTAACGCCAATCGGATTCATAATATAGGGTACAAAATTACCAAATGATTCTCCGCCATCAATTGAATAACTCATATCAATTCTCGGAGTATTTTGTAATATATTATCTTGCTGCATCACGAGATATTCAAATGAATTATCATTGGCTTGAGATATTAAAAAATTATTATCTTCTGTAATTAAAAATTCATTATCTTGGGTTGTTAAAAAAACAGCTGATCCTTCTGTAATCAAAGGATTACCATCTTCTGTAATAATATTAATATTACCTAAATCTTGAACTTGATAATTAGTGGTACCCTGTTCAACCGTAAATCCTACATCATTAACAACAAACATTTCTTGAGTCGGTTCTCTCACATGTCCACAAACGCGTATTCTCGGTATCACCTTTCCATCATAAGTCGTATATATCGTATCAAATGCATAAATTTGACCATTGTTTCGTGTCACAAAATAATATTGATTATTGAAAAATGCGACATCTTTAGCGATGAAATAATTCATATCTTCATCCGTCGCATAATAAAACTTTTGTGTATTAAAATCGTAAAACAATGAGAAATTATCGGTATAAAAATTAATGTGATAAAAAAGATGGCCATCCTGTCTGAAAATAAATCCTTCAGAATCTTGAGGAGCAGTTAATTGAGATAATAGGTAATCAATACCATCACTAGTAATCTTCTCAATAGCACTTCCTTGAGAATAAACAATAATGGGACCTGCTTTTTCATTCTGAGCAAGCCATACCAGTATTTCATCTGTCGCTGCAACGCTTGCAGCATTCAGACATCCATAATCAATATTATAGTTAGCATTACGTTGATAAGGGAATAATTGATAACCCACATCAAACCAGGCTTCAGCAACCGTTGCTCCCATCACATAAATCAAATTACCTTTGGAAGGAAATCGTGTGACAGCAACAGCATTGTCAGGTTTTGACTCTATTGTACCTACATTGGCTGA
>CAVQZH010000017.1:0-117532 GCA_963718345.1 uncultured Pseudomonadota bacterium
GCCTTCGCTCCATTCCGGGAATTGCTGTCGCAAATAGAGCAGCAAATTCGGAAACATCTCGACGTTCAGATACCCCTCTGCCATTTTGTTGGTCATGTAGCCCCCTCGACCAACGATGACATCGCACCTTTCGCGCACGGATCGGTTTCGTTGCAGCCCGCATCTCGCAAGGCGGCATCAATGACGGCGACTGCCAGAAACTGATCGGGATCGCCGTCCAGGACGTTTTTCGGCAAAACCCCGTACCGCAATGGATCGACGCGCAACTCCGACGGGATAAATCCGCCAAAAATAACCGATCTGCAAACCCTTTTTAGGCAGGGTACTAGCGGTTCCTCGAAGTTCAGGATGCGACTTGAGCGGTCCGCTGGCGGCTTGGTGATCGAGTTAACCCCGTTGACCACGTTGCTCCAGTATTGATCGAGATTGAGTGCGCCAGGAAAGACGCAGCTCATTCCAACGACCGCGATATCGTTCTCAGACATGTTCGCTTATTCCTTGTTCGTATTCGTTTGCAAAGGGTTGGCAGTTTCAGACATATCGGCGGCCTGAGCCAGCGCGGCGAAATCTCCGGCGACCAGCAGGACTTCCGGAGTCGACTTCCGTGCCAGCCGCAACTCCTCAATTAAGCTTCTCGCACCAGCGGGCAGATCAATCGTCGAAATGTTTCGGGCGGCGTATTGTCGCAGCAATTGTTCCGAGACCATTCCACCGTGCCAGGGTCCCCAATTAATTGCGACAACGCGGCCCGGCCAAGCCGCATCCAGGTGGGCGGCAAGCTTATTCAACACTTCGTTCGCAGCCGTGTAGTCGACTTGCCCCATGGCTCCAAGCCGGGCTGAGATGGAAGAAAAAATGACCAGAAATTTCAGCGAATCAGGACGCACACTGCGGGCGATCGTTAAAGCGCTATCGACTTTCGTCGAGAACACTCGCGCGAAAGATTCAGAAGTCTTGTCGCGGAGGAACTTGTCCTCGACCACTCCGGCGCCGTGAATCACACCATCCAATCGACCATGGGTTTTGTAGATCTCATGAATCAATGCCGAGAATGGCTCGTGCTGGCGGACATCGATTGCATGATATTCGACCTCCGAGCCGGCGGCCCGCATGGCTGCGATGTTTTCGAGGATTTCACGGTCTTTCAAAATCCGCTTCATTCGTGCTTCGATTTCCGCGGGCTTGATTGCTTTACCAGATTGCCCCAGCTCTTTGATGAGATGCTGCCGCAATGATGCCCGGTCGCGACACCGACTGGTTTCTGGGGTTTCTGGTTCAGGCAGCGGACTGCGGCCCACGAGGATCAATCGCGGCGATGCGCGTTGTGCCAGTTCTTTCGCCGCCGCGGCGGTGACACCGCCGGCGCCACCGGTAATCAGAACGACAGAATTACGGTCAATCGGTAGGGGGCCAAGTTCGCCTGGGCTCGATTTCGACACCTCCGGGACAACCGTCCAGCGCCCCGTCGTATCGTGCCCCACTTCGATCAGTGTGTCGTCAGAGAAAAACTCGTCGATCAGAGCCGTTTGGCACCGGTCGGCGTCCAAACGCGGATCGAGATCAAGATTCTTCACGCGCAGTCCGTGAATTTCGCGCGGCAGCGTTTTGCAAATCCCGAGCGTGCTTGCCTGGCTGAAGGCCAACGAGCCGCGGCCCGCGCAGCCAAACCTGCCGTCCAAAGTCGTCACGTTCAAAACCCAGCCGCCGCCCTCTTTGTGCTCGCCCGTAAGTCCTCGGCAAATTCCTGGATGGTGTGTAGAAACCAGTGGGCCAGCGAAAGCGGTTCCAAAGCGTCAGCCAGGTCGGTATCGGAGAACGGCTTTTGCAAGCCAAGCAAATTGACGATTGCTCCCACGCGCAATTGAGCCGCGCCGCGAATGGAATCACGACAGGGCGCAGACTGTCACGGGTAGAGAAATCGACTTCCAGACGACGGTCGTCGATGGAATGGAGGTTTTTGCCCGGTATCAACTGCAAAACACACATCCCCTGCCCAGCGAGCAACTCCGCAAGATTTGGCAACGATGAACTGGCATCGCCCAGAATTACGACGAGATCGTGGCTAGGGAATTTTTTTTTTCGTGATCGGATTCCGCCGGCGCTGCAACCGCCGTAAGTTCCAACCTCGACAGCGAAGTTTCAGTGGGCCGGTCATCGGTCGGCATTTCGGCAACGGAAGTCGCTGTTGCCGAACTGCTCGGCGCCGGGCTCGAATGGTCTTGGCCGGACGCCGCCCTCGTTGTATCCGCCGCCGGCGCGGAGAGGGCCGAATTTGAGTCGCGCGCAGCGACACGCCGGTCCGCCCACGGTCGTACATCGCGACGATATCGCCCAGGGTTTTGAGCTTCGCGAATTCGCTGAGTAGTTCTTCGTCGAACCCTCCCGAGCCCGGCATAAATTTATGGTATCTGGTGAGCGAGCCAAAGATCTCGACCGTCTTAATCGAATCGATCCCCAAGTCCGCCTCCAGGAGCGCATCCTCTTTCAGCATGTCCAATGGATAACCGGTGCGCTCGCTAACCGCATTGAGAAGATCCTGCTGAAACTCCGCGGTGGGAGGCGGAACCAGCAACTCATTTTCCGAACCGGTGGCCGACGGCGCAAGGGCGGCAGGCGGTTGTGGAGGCGGTGCGGATTTCGCGGCGCCGTTCGTCAATGGCCCATTGTTTTCTGCTGGCTCGCTGGTTTTATGGGGCGTCGATGTCGGCGCCGGTCGCGGTACTGTTGGCGCAACCACGCGGGGCGGCAACGCTTTTGGAGTCGGCAATGGCGGGCGTGATGGCGAAGCGGGCAAAGGCGCCCGCCGTCGTTCGACGGGTGCGGCTTCCGCATCGGACGGTCGAGCGATTGCCGCCGCGGCGAGACGAGGCTGAACGATATTATTCGGCAATCCGCGCGTCGTCGGCAGTTCGCTCGAGTTGGCCAGGCAGCTTGAAACAACGCGCTCATGCGTTTGCAAGAATCGGTCATTGGCTTGCGCGTGCAGCATTTGCAGCTCGAGCCACTGCGACATCACCTGGTTGTATTCGCTCAGAAACCCCGGTGGCGTTGCATTTGCACTGTCATCGAATTCTTCGTTCGAAATCGCATTCGTCGTTGTTATCATTGCCGTTTTTCCAATGCGGGAGGGAACAGATCGTTTCTTTGATGTTAAAACTCGAGAGCTGGCAGTAGTCGGAATGGATGTCGTGGGAAGCGGTTTGATCGTCTTGGGCGCGACGGTTGGAACCATGACCGGAGCTGTCCGAGCAACGCGATTCGATGGGCCGTGCTTTTCGGTTCCATTTCCCCCGATGTCGCGTTTCGATTCGCTTCCGTTGGAGGGGGGTGCTTGGGACACTATGGCTTTTTGCACAGTTTTTGCAACTGCCGGAGGACGCCGCTGCTCGACCGCCGACACCGGTACTGCCCGACACGAATTCACGACCCAGTCCGTCGGCCGCCGCGTGTGCTTTGCTTTTTCGCGATTCACAAACTCGCTTAGTCCGTAATTCGGCAGGCGCCGGTATTGAAACCATCTCCCAAGCCGGACAGGCAAACCTAGCACCCACAAGCGAGCCAGCATCGTCCCCCAGGCCAGCAAATCGTGCTGTCCGTTGGGAGCGGCAGCGATGGAAGTGTACGGTTTGCCTTCGAGGATGCGGGACGTCAAATTGGTCAGCACAGAGCCCGGACCAGCCTCGATGAAGACCCGCGCGCCATGCTCGTAAATTTTCGACACTTGATGATAGAACCGAACCGGCTCGATCAAGTGTCGCGTCAGTAACTGACGCATCTCGTCGGCGTCGGAGGGATAGACGTCGGCCGTTGTATTGCTAAATACGGTGCGCTTTGGCTGCGAAAATGGCGTCGCGGCCAGGTGTTGCGCCAACTCTTTGGCGCTTTCAGCCAGCATCGGAGTATGGAATGCGGCCGACACCGCCAGGCGGCGCGCCGAAATGCGCTTGCTGGGCAGCTTGGCGATTGCATCGGTGATCGACTGCACACTACCAGCGATTACGGTTTGATGGGGTGCATTGATGTTCGCCGGAAACGCTTCGATGCCGAATTCTTTGAGCGCCTTCATGGTTTCGTCCACGCCCGCGCCGATTGCAGCCATCGCGCCGCGACCTTCAAGTCCCGAACGATGTGCGGCTTGTCCGCGCAACGCCGACAAACGGAATAAATCCGCCGGCGAAATCACTTCCGCGGCCGCCAGGGCAACGTACTCTCCGAAGCTATGCCCAGCGACCATCGCCGGCTCGATGCCGTACACCGATAGCAGTTGCGAACAAAACAAATCAGCCACCGCCATCGCGGGCTGGGCAACATAAGTTTCGTGAATTGGCGGCTTCGACTCGGAATCTTCAAAAACCGGTGGCGGATAAATATAGCGCGAGAGTGGTTGCGGCAAGATTCCTTGAACTTGCGTATCGGCCGACTCGAACAGCGAGTGCATCTCAGGATGGGCCAACACCAAATCGCGCAACATGTTCGGCGACTGCGACCCCTGGCCGGGAAACAAGAAGCATACCGCATCAGGACGAACGGGTTCGGCCTCGCTGTAATATACCCCAACCGCCTGGTCTGGCTTTTCGGCGGTAGCGGAAGTCTGCCGAATTGCAACCTCAAGTTTTTGGGTGAGGTCGGCAACCGACTTTGCCACAATCGCCAATCGGCAACCCGATTGCGCGGCCGGCGCTTGTGAGCGCTGCATTTCATCGTGCAGCAATGCGGCCGCCAGCTCAGCCAGGTCGCACAAGGCCAAATCTGAAACGGCTGCGCGGAATTGTTGCACAGCCTCGTTGATGTCCTTGCGCAACGTCCTGCGCCAGGTGAAGATTTCGCAGGGTCGCGGATTCAGATCAATCCGAAAACCATCGTGATACCCCCCGGTATATTCCTCCAGCACCGCATGAAAGTTGGTGCCGCCGAAGCCAAATGAACTGACACCCGCTCGCCGCGGAATATGTCCATTGCCGACCAGCCACGGGCGGTTGTCGGTGTTCACGTACAACGGCGAGGCGGGATCGCAAAGCACTTTATTCGGCTTGTTGACACCTATTGTCGGCGGCAGCACATGATGTTTGAGCGCGAGCGACGCCTTGATCAGCCCTGCCAGGCCGGCCGCAGTTTTCGTGTGGCCGATCATCGATTTTACCGAGCCCAATGCGACCGACTGGGGCTGGCTGCCGGACTCGGTCAGAATGTGATTCAGCGCTTCGCATTCAACCCGATCGCCAACCGTCGTCCCGGTGGAATGCGCTTCGATGAACGATGCGCTGCTCGGCGAAACGTCCGCGTCGCGGTAGGCCCGTTCCAGTGCCGAGAGTTGTCCTGCCGGAACCGGCGCGGTCAGGCTGCCGTTGCGGCCGTCGCTGGAACTTCCGATGCCCTTGAGCACGGCGTAAATAAAATCACCGTCGCGTTCAGCGTCGCTCAAGCGCTTGAGCACAATGGCGCCGATCCCTTCACCGATGCCGATCCCGTCCGCATCGACATCGAACGATTTCGATCTTCCGTCGGGTGATAAAGCGTGGGTCTTGGCAAAGCACATGAAACAAAAAGCAGTGGTGTTTCCGTCCGCCGCGCCAACCAGTGCCGCGTCACAAGCTCCGGAGCGGAGCTGCGCAGCGGCGGTCTGCAAGGCTGCCAACGACGATGCACAGGCGGCGTCGACCGTGAAGTTACTGCCGCCCAAGTCGAAGCGATTGGAAATTCGGCCAGCGATCAGGTTCGTTAAGATTCCGGGAAATGAATCTTCCGACCATTCGGGCAATTGTCGCTCTAAACTATCGTAGATGAGTTCGCGCTGCTCATCGGTCAATTCCTTGACCTGTGGTAGGTATTGGCGCATCATCGTCCGCATCGCATACCGCATGGCGTGCTCGTGAGACGCGGCCGCACCCATGATGACGTCGGTCCTTCGCCGCGGAAAGTCAGGTCGGTCGTAGCCGGCGTCGTTCAGTGCAGCGGCGGCGACTTCCAACGTCAGCAGTTGGACCGGCTCGATGCTGAACAGGGCGGCGGGCGGAATCTGAAATTTGAGCGGATCAATGACCACATCTTTCAGATAAGCGGCCCAGCGGGAATAAAACTTGTCGCGCGCAAGGCGGTCTGGTGAAAAGTAAGCCTCGATGGGCCAGCGGTCGACAGGAATTTCCTGAACCGCATCGAAACTTTTCGAGATGTTCTGCCAATATACCCGCAGATTCGGGGAATCGGGAAACATGCAACTCATGCCGACAATTGCCAGCGGCTCCCCGCTGATGGCGGTTGTTGCGCCAGCGCCCGTTTGCAGCGGCGCCGGACCCGCCAGCCGCTGCAAGGTTTCAACGCCGCGCGAGCAGACCTGTTCGTGCAATTCGGCCAGGGAAATCACGCGATCACGCAGCGCCGCCACCTCGCCGATCATGTACAAGCCAAGCTTGCGCTGCGTATCCACATCAACCGCGACAAGATCCGCCGGTTCATGTGACAACTCCGCCGAAATTTCACGGCGCAGCGCGCCTCGCGAGCTTCTCGCGCCTCGCCGCGCAATTGCTCGTCCGACACCACACCAGAAACCAACGCGGACTTTCGCGAAACTCCCTTCGAAGCTATTCGCAAACGACCGACGTTGAAAATCTCCATTGCCCCGCGGATATCCTCGGGCTTGGCATCGGCGAGAACTAACTCGCGCTTCTGCGCCGTAAAATCGTTCACGAACGGCGTGATCGCACAGCGTGTCGCATGCCCGATTCCGGATTCCACGAGCGCCGTATCGGCGCAGGCCAATGCCTGCCGCTGAAACTCTTCGGTGATCGCGACCGATTGAACGGCCTCGTGGGTGAACAGATAGGCGGTGCCCATCAGCACGCCAATTTTTATCCCACGCTCGACCAACGGCGCCGCAGCGGTCGCCACCATCGCCGCCGAAAAATCGTCATGGATGCCACCGGCAAACAGAATGTGATAATCCGACGGATTCTTGAGATTGGAATCCAACAAAGTGGTGATCGCGGATTGCCACAAGCTAAAGCTACATTGTGGGCCGACATGCCCACCGCATTCTCTTCCCTCGAACACAAACTTGTGGGCACCGTCGCGGATAAATGCTTCGAGTAAGCCACGCGACGGAACGTGCAAGTACGTGGGGATTCCTGCGTCTTCAAGTTCTTTCGCCTGGCTCGGTCGGCCACCGGCGATGAGGGCAAACTTGGGCGGATTGGCCAGGACTTCTGCGAGTTGCTCCTTGCGCAGTTCGTTCGGCACGAATCCGAGCATGCCCGCACCCCAGCTTTTTTCCCCCAGCTGTTGCCTAACATCAGCCAACAGCTTCTTTACTACGGCGCCACGCAGCAGCGCCAAAGCCAGAAATGGTAGCGCTCCGGTCTCTGCCACGTTCTTACAAAACGGGGCGACATCGCTAACCCGCGTCATCGGGCCTTGAGCGATTGGATACTTTGTACCGTGGGCCTTTGCCCAGGGTGAATCGGCTGCAAGAGCTGCCTGTTTGGATGCTAACTGAATGCACCGTGCGATTTCTTTCCGGTACGCCTTCAGCACTCCACCGACAGTGCAATATTTCGACGACAACCGAGCGGCCATGCTGATATCTTGGCCCAGGGGTATCAACTTCGCATCCGAATCTGCCGCCGCACTTGGTTTTTCGGCCAGTATTTCCTCGTACAGCGTTTCCGGCCAAGCCATTCCCGTTGCGAATTTGCGCTCCAATTCTCGCAACCGTTCGCGGGCCGCACGATTGAATAAACGATATTGCCCCCGCTCGTCTCCCAAGCAAACCGTCTCGCTGCCATCGAGTTGTGCATAGCGGCTTTGTTCCCGCTGCGAGAAGGGGGACTCGCGAGTCAGCCAAAGCTGCTCGGCCAACACTACTCCCGCGGCTCCTGCCAGACATGCCGCAGCGGCCGTTTGGGGGCCCATTCCTCCTTGCACCCAGAATGGCACGTGCAATTTATCGCGCACGTGCTGCAGAAACAGAAACGCCGATTTGGAGCTGACTCGCCCGCCTGCCTCATGCCCTTTTAACACCAGCCCGTTAAATCCGAGCGATTGAGCGGCAAACGCCTGCTCGGGGCTGTAGACCTCGGCGTAAACGTGCGCAGCCCTTTGTCGGGCCAGTTCCAGAGACTGCTCGGCAAACTCATTAAAAGTTGAGCCCGCCGGGCCTCCGGCGATGATCGCAAGTGGAATCATTCCACCGCGCTCGATAACCCCATCCAAGGAATGGAAGAGAGCCGCGAGCCGCTTTGCATCGCCAATTAGATCACATCGCACTCCCCAAGAATCGCTGCGACCCTGCCGCTGAATACATTCAACCGACTCGCGGCGCAATTCGTCGGGCTGGCAAATACCAAGATCCAGGATCCCGGTTTCGCCAAACCGAATCGCCGCGATGGGAATCTGCGGATCGCAAAAGTGAGAAGGACTAATTGCTAATAGCAGTGGACTGCCCATTTCTGCAACCTCCTTGTCACCGTTCGTTCTTGCAGCAACATTCATTCATGCAGCAAATTGATGACTTAAGACTGAAACCCCGCCCAGGAAGCAAAATCAGTGCCGCACCCGTGCTATCACGTTTTCCGACGAATTCGCTTGCTAGCACGCACTTGCCCGACGCAGTCGAACAAAGGAAGCGCTAAAAAGTGGCACCCGAAGTTTAACAACTGAGCGTTCTAGGAAGTTATAATAAGCTGCGGATAATTTACCGTTTAACAAGTGTGTGTCAACTGGGGATTATGTAATGTTAGGGTTAAATATCGATGAGTGCGGAGAATCCTTGATATCACTCATTTTCCAGCGATTTTTATTCTGCATTTGCGCGTAATAACGACGGAATTTGCGGCATTGGCGCGGGTTCCACGACCGCATCGTAATGGGCAGCAAAAGGCTCGGTTCCAGCGCATCGACGATTTCGCGGCGGATCGGCGGCAAAGAAGCGGCCTAGATTGCCGCAACGGGAGGTCGCGGAAGCGACGTGTAGAATTTTTCGCCCCGACTCGCCATCCGCAATAAGCGCTCGGTCGGCTCCATGCGCCGTCCGAGCTTCGCCAGCGGCTCCAGCCATTCCAGAATTGTCGGTAATCCAATCGTATCGGCCCAGAACAAGAGGCCACCGTGAAACGCAGGAAAGCCGACACCGAAAACCAGTCCCAGGTCGATATCTCGATAGTCGTGCACGATGTTGTCGTCCATAAGACGAGTGGCTTCCAGCAACATCGCTAATAGCATTCGGCGCGTAATTTCCTCGGAACTCGGTTT
This sequence comes from uncultured Pseudomonadota bacterium, assembly GCA_963718345.1. Classification (GTDB taxonomy): domain Bacteria; phylum Pseudomonadota; class Gammaproteobacteria; order Burkholderiales; family Gallionellaceae; genus Sideroxyarcus. Next base: position 9,244 of record CAVQZH010000017.1, read on the forward strand.
ACTTGACTCGCGCCGAAAGCGTTCGATGAGGGGCAGAAACGAGGGGTCATCCTCTGGTTGCCGATTTGAGTTTTCATACGCGTAGAATCCGCGGCCTGTCTTCTGACCGAGCCGTCCCGCCTTGACCAGTGTCGGCAGCACCGGAGAGACGCTGCAGCGATCGGGGAACGCCAGCCAAAAGTTTCGTCCGGCGTAAAAAGCGGTGTCAATTCCGATCAGGTCATACAAGGCAAATGGACCAATTGGCATGCCAAAATCGATCGCAGCTTGATCGATCTCTCGCATCGATGCTCCGTCGAGCAGCAATTCGCTTGCCTCGCTTCAGATACGGGAATAGCAAACGGTTCACGAAAAATCCGGGGCCGTCATTTACCACCACAGGAATTCTTCCGATCCGCCTGACAAATTCAACCGCGGTCGCCACCGTTTCGTCGTTGGTTTTGGCGCCGCGAATAACCTCGACTAACTTGGCAGTTCGGACCGGATTAAGGAAGTGGATTCCGCAAAAACGTTCGGGATGGGCGAGTCCCTGGGCCAGGCGTGTGATCGGAATCGTCGATGTGTTTGAGGCCAGAATCGCGTCGGGCTTGATCTGCCGCTCTAATCGCGCGAACAACGAACATTTGATGCGGGTCGACTCGATAATGGCTTCTAATACCAGGTTTGCTCCCGAGAAAGTCTTCATCGCGGCTCGTTGCCGTCACCAACGGGGTGATGTCCGAGACCCGCTTGGCATCGAGTGAGTCGGAACGCGGATCGCGGCATAGGTCGTCGATAATTTGGCGATGCCCTTTTTTTAGTGCTTCGGGCACTGCATCCGACAGCACGACAGAAATTCCCGCTTCTACTGCCAATGTGGCAATCCCCGATCCCATGATTCCGGCGCCAATAATTCCCATGGGTGTCACGGCGCGCGACTTAATAATGGTTCCGTTTCGGGAGTAGTCGCACTTCACACGATCGATCAGATGGAAGGCATTGAACAGCGCAAGGTTTACCGGCGAACCAAACAGGCTCGCGAGAGTTTGAGTTTCGCGCTGCAATGCTTCCTCCAAGGGCATGCCACTTGAAACCGACATCAATTCCAACGCCGCGGCGGGCGCTGGATAGTGTCGTGCGGTTCCCGCCGGAATTTGCTCTGTTTCTGGCAGCACGCTGCAGCGCTCCGCAGACGAGGGCAGCGGTTGTGACCACCTTTCGCTATCGGTCACGTACGAACGCGTCCGTTGTTCTTCCCGCACCAGATCAATCGCTGCTTCCAGCAATCGATCGGCGGACACAACCGCGGTTCCCCAGCCCATGCGCACGGCGGTATGTGGATCAATTTGTTTCCCGGTGCAAATCATCTCGACGGCATGAGCGCAGCCGACGACCCGTGGCGCCCGCACCGTCGCCCCCCAGCCTGGTATCAGCCCGATCCGCACTTCCGGGAAACCGAAGTCGGTTTTGGGGTGCTCCGCAAACAGGCGCCGGTCGCACCACGCGGCCAGCTCAGCCCCGCCACTGATGCACGAACCCTCGATGGCTGCCACGGTTACAAAGGGCTTTTTGCTCAACTGGACCAGAATCTGTTGGGCTCGCCGAAAGATGCGAAGCGCCTCTTCGCGCGTACTCAACAGGGCGGAAAGCCCAGGCACTCCAATTCCTTCGGCAAAGCTTCCCGGCTTGCCAGAGCGAATAATCAGACCGGCAATCCCCTCCCGTTCCGACAGCGATTGCAAGTGATCGTGCAACTCTTCCAGCGCCGTAAGGGAGAGGATGTTTGTCGCACTGTTCGGAACGTCGAACGTTAGCAGGCCAATGTCCTCCTGTGGCCAAGTGAGCGAAAATGCAGCCACGATGAAAATCCTTCGACAATACGTGCCAAACTGTGATGTAGACTCTGAGGACTGAAATATTGCCGATAAGACTCCCCTGTTCAAGCTCTCCGCTTCCACAAAAGTGGGCCGAGGACTGGCTCATTTTCGCCTTTGGCGGAGCAAAATGTACTTGTACGGCTTCGTCGGTGTCGGGAGAGATGGTATTGGCCATGGATCGAGGATTTCTTCCCAGTAGATAACTGCAATTCCTGCGATTTGGTTATGGCCAAGAAATTCCAACCAATCCGAAGCAGTCCTATCCGGCCGATAAAGCGAAACTACTGCCGGGAGCAGAACTCTTACGGTAAAATGCGATGCTGCATTGTGTTTCGGCAATCGGGATCATCGAACCGCGTGCCCTCCGATTGGCCAAGACTTAAACCGTATTCTGGTTGATCGGACAAACACGACCCACCCTCTGCCGCCAACCGCATACCGTTGACTGCCTACCACCTACTCTGCTCCATGCCCCATCCCGAATTCACCCACGATCAGTTTCACGTGCTGCTCGATTGGCCGGTGCAATGGGGCGATCAAGATTTGTTCGGCCACGTGAACAACACGGTTTATTTCCGCTGGTTCGAAACCGCACGAGTCGATTATTTGAACCGCATCGGCTTGGCGCGGCTGCACGGCGATGAAGAACACGGGCCGATTTTGGCGCACATCGCCTGCAACTACCGCCGGCAACTGACGTTTCCCGACACCGTGCGCATCGGCACCCGCGTCAGCCGCATCGGCCGTACGAGCATGACGATCGAACACGCCCTGTGGAGCCGCGAACAACAAATGGCTCTGGCCGCCGACGGCACCTCGACGATCGTCGTGTTCGATTACAACGTGCAAAAGCCGATTCACGTGCCTGACAACATCCGGCAAATGATCGAAGAACTTGAAGGCCGCAAGTTCGAAGTAAGACAATTGCTTGTGACTACCAGTTGCGATGGGTATACTTTTTCAAGCCGCGATGAGGAGCTGACAGTGTTCTACATTTGATGCGGCCGAAATCGGCAGCACCGCGACGGAAATGGTTAAACTTTGGGGAAGATCGAGAAAACTCTCGACGGCGTCCTTCGCGGAAATTCCGACGCGAACATCGCGTTCCAAGACCTTTGCAAGTTGCTTTTGCATTTCGGATTTTCGGAGCGCGTCCGTGGAAGCCATCACATTTTCACGCGTGCCGACATTGCCGAGATTCTTAATTTGCAACCGATCGCTGCCAAAGCGAAACCTTATCAAGTAAGGCAGGTCCGAAATATCATCGTATCTTACGGATTGGCTGGCACAGAACCGGGGGAATAAACAAGATGGCGAACAACAGCAAATACGAAATCATTTTGTATTGGAGCAACGTCGACCAATCGTTCATTGCCGAAGTGCCTGAACTCCCCGGCTGCGCCGCGGACGGTGCAACTTACCAGGAAGCGCTGGCAAACGCCGAAATTGTCGTACAAGAGTGGATCGAAACCGCTCGTGAATTAGGCCGGCCAATTCCCGAACCCCGCGGGCGCCTAATTTATGCCTAGTTGAGGTCTAAACGGATGTCGCAAAAGAATTACACGAAAGAGCAAATCATCACCACTTTGCAGGAACTCGCGAAGCGGCTCGGGAAAGACACTCTGACGACAGCAGAAGTTCGGCCTCTCCTCCCAGTCACAACCATAAAGTATCGCTTCGGATCGCTAGGAGACGCATTGGTGGCCGCTGGGCTACAGCGTCGTGCTGGTCATGAACATTTCAAATCCAGGGGACCATTACTTTCCGACGACCAATTGTTTCGATCGATCCATGCCGTTGAACAAAAATTGGGCAAAGAACCTACCGGTTCTAGCTACAATGCAAACGGAGAATTTGCTTCGGCAACTTTCCGGGTGCGTTTTGGTACTTGGTTAAATGCGTTATCTCATTATCGTAAATGGAAAATAGCGCCACGGAGTGGAGGCAACTACAGCTGCGCCGACGTCGGCTCGCCTGGAGTACTCATCGTCTGACTCCCAGGTTGGCAATGGCGGGCTCGCTCTGCCTCGTTTGACCAATCTCGCCAGGCCGCTGCAGCTTTACGGAGAGCCGATCGACTTTCGTGGCCTGCGGCACGCTCCGATCAATGAACAGGGGGTCGTATACCTGTTCGGAATGGTGAGCCGCGAACTCGGCTTTTACATCGAAGCAGTTCAGTCAGGATTTCCTGACTGCGAAGGAAAATACCTGTACGACAATAAGAAAAACCATTGGGCCAAGGCACGCATCGAATTTGAATTCAGGTCATCCAATTTTGTCGCACACGGTCACGACCTAAACTCATGCGATTTCATCGTCTGCTGGGAACACGACTGGCCGGATTGCCCGCTCCGCGTAATTGAACTCAAGCGAGAGATTCTGAAACTGCCGTCGACGTAGATTCGCTGTGTTCATCGGCGGCCATCTGCGGTCAATTTCCGTTGCCGAGTTTCCGTCCCAGTGCCTCGGCCACGCGGCGGCAGGTGCGCATGGTGTCGGCGAACTGTTCCAGGTTCATCGACTGGCCGCCGTCGGAAAGCGCGTGCTCTGGGTCGGGATGCACTTCGATAATCAGCCCGTCGGCCCCGGCGGCGACGCTGGCGGCGCACATTTGCGGCACCAGCCAGGTGTGGCCGGTGCCGTGGCTGGGATCGACCACCACCGGCAGGTGCGTTTTGCCGTGCAGGTACACTACCGTCGCCAGCGGCAGCGTGAAACGCGTGTGGTTTTCGAACGTGCGAATGCCGCGCTCGCACAGCATGACTTGCTGATTGCCGGCATCGAGAATGTACTCGGCGGCCAGCAGCAATTCTTCGATCGTGGCGCTGGGGCCGCGCTTCAGGAGCACCGGGCGGCCCGCTTTGCCCGTGGCTTCCAGCAGTCGATAGTTCTGCATGTTGCGGGCACCGATTTGCAGCACGTCGGCGTACTTCGCCACCAGGTCGACATCCTCGGTGGCGACCACTTCGGTGACGATCGCCAGGCCGGTTGCCTCGCGGGCCATGGCGAGCAGTTTCAGGCCCTTCATCTTTCAAGCCCTGAAAACTGTACGGACTGGTGCGCGGCTTGAACGCCCCGCCGCGCAGCGCCGTCGCCCCGGCGGCCTTTACCGCTTTGGCCGAGGCGAGGATTTGCTCTTCGCTTTCCACCGAGCACGGTCCGGCAATGACGCCGATCGTGCCGTTGCCGACCGTCAGGCTGCCCGCCCGGACGACGGTCGGTTCCGGTCGCACTTCGAGGCTGGCGATTTTATACGGGGCCAAAATCGGCACGACTTCGGCCACGCCTGGGCCGCTTTCGAGCGAATCTTTGTACGTTTTGCGATCGTCGCCGACCACGGCGATCACGGTGCGTTCGGTCCCCTGAATTACATGCGGCCGCAGACCGAGACCGTTGATCCGTTCGACCATGTGCTCGATATCGGCCGGCTGGGCGTCTTTTTTCATGACAACGATCACGGTCGTGTCCTCAATTTTGGGTATGAATCAGTCAGATTAACCGCGGTTTAGTTAAAAACAAAAAGCCCCGCGATCCGGCTAACCGGGTCGCGGGGCTTGTTGTGCCTGTAGGCTTTGAGAGCGGTTACAAACCTCCCTCGGCCCCGCAACCGGGCGGGCTAAAGTAAAACCGAAATACGAAGGAGTAATTAACCGCGTGGCTCATATTTCAAATTGTCTCATGCGTCGAGTGAAAACGCAAGCGGATCTTTTGGCGCTGCCACCGCACGAAAACGACTGGCAGATGCCGTTTACGAAAACCCGACGCGATCAACGATCGCAGCTTTATGATTTCACAGCGTCCAACCGTTAAACAGCTTATTCCGAAACCGGCTCCATTCCGGCACGTTTGCGGCGGCCGACGGGTTGTTTGCCAACTCGGCCACCCATTCGTCCATGCGGCGCAAACGTTCCGCCAACTGCTGCACCACGTTGTACGCCAGTTTGAATGCCGCCCAAATGCCTTCCTGAATCATGTCGGCGTAATCGGCGTGCGTGATTTGAATCAGTTGCAGCGGACTGCGGGCTCGCACGTCGGCCGAGTGGGGCGCGGATGGAAGAACGACATTTCGCCGAAGTGTTGAAACGGTTGCAGCGCCGCCAGCACCAGCGATTCGCCATCGCTGGCGTGTTCGCCGTCTAAGTTGAGCCGACGTACCACTTCGCACTGGCCTTCGAGCACAATCCACAAATCGCGGGCTTGATCGCCCTGGCGGATCACGTATTCTCCCGGCGGCAAAATCCCGTAATCGGATGACTTCGGCCATCTGCCGGAATTCCGACTCGTTCAAATTGTGAAACAGCGGAATACGCCGCAAGGTATCGAGGTTAACGGTGACAGGCCCGAAGCACATGCGGTGCATGACACGCGCCTTTCCACTTGTCTTGAAGCGCACGGAGCGCGGGTGGCGACGGTGGAGCACCTGATGTCGGCATTGGCCGGCTTGGGCATAGACAACGCGATCGTCGAGTTGACCAGTTCGGAGCTGCCCATCATGGACGGCAGCGCGGGCACGTTCATTTTTCTGCTGCAGTCGGCGGGCATCGTCGAACAGGCAGCAGCCAAGAAATTCATGCGCATCATCAAAACCGTGGAAGTGAAGGACGGCGACAAGTGGGTGCGTTTTGAACCGTATAACGGTTACAAACTGAATTTCACCATCAATTTCGCCCACCCGGTGTTTGCCAATACCAAACAGAACGTAACTGTAGATCTCGGCGAACAGTCCTATATAAAGGAAGTGAGCCGCGCTCGCACTTTCGGCTTCATGCAGGAAGTCGAATACATGCGTTCTCAGGGGCTGGCGCTGGGCGGTAGCCTGGATAACGCCATCGTGATGGACGAATATCGCGTCATCAACCCGGACGGCTTGCGTTTCGACGACGAATTCGTCAAACACAAGGTGCTGGATGCAATTGGTGACCTGTACCTGCTCGGTCACCCGCTGATCGGCGCATTCTCTGGCTACAAGTCCGGCCATGCCCTCAACAATGCACTTGTGCCGCGCCTTGTTGGCCGACGAGAGCGCATGGGAATTCACCACCTTTGAAAAGCAGGAAGAGGCGCCCGATTTCCTGCGCCTGCAGCTACAGGCGGCGTGATCCGGCGTCAGCGATGCTCATTCGCTTCGCATTGCTGTTTTCCATACTGCTAATTGCTTCATCTGCGGTCATGTACTTGATTACACATGATTCGCGTTATCAGAGTTTTGCCTGGCAAGTCGTGCGGTTTATGGGGTATGTATCGCTGGTTTTTGTCGCGCTATACCTGCTTGAGCGTTACGGTCTGGTTGCGTGGGGCGTATTGTTCTAGCCCGCTAATTTCGCTTCGCCAAGCGCCTCAAAGCGGTTTTGAGCGGGGAATCGGCCAGATTTTCTTCGAGTTTTGTCAGTGTGTCCTGTGCCGCTTTGCTCAGGATGCGCGGTTGAGGCGAGCCGACGGGCGGCGGGGCCGTGACTTGCACCTTGATTTGAATTCCAGTAACCTCGCATCCCCTTGCTTGGAAAAGGGAAATTAGTTCGTCAGTCATTTGGCGCAGTTTGGCGGCCACCGCTCCGTTGTCGGCGGCGATGACCACGACCTGTTGCCTAAGCTGTAAAATGCGGCTGCCCTGGAGCAGGGAGGGCGGGGCAAGGAGTTTATAGTGTTGTTGCAGGGCATTGACTTGCTTAGCTTTGCTGGAAAGTTGCCGTAACTCATCAGTGGAGGCCAGAAAGGCGTTCAGGCGGTGCGGCACGGTAGGCTCACAAGGGTCGCATCAATAAAGGGGAATGTGTGAATATTATTCTAGTTTCCAACCGGTTTGCAAAAGCCCGCAGTATTTCTCTGACAGGAACGCATCTGATTCTGCTCGCAATGCTGGCAGCGGTACTGTTTGTGGCGGCGGTGCTGGCCGCTCAATACGCCATAGTGCGTTTTCATCCGGGCTTCATGAGCAATGAATTGCGTTCATGGATGGCCAGCGCGCAACAGGATGAGCAACAAAAGCAGGAAACCTTCATGCACAAGAGCCTGGATACCCTGGCTATTCGCCTTGGGCAGATGCAGGCGCAAGTGCAGCGCCTGAATGGCTTGGGCGCGCGCCTGGCCAAGCTGACGGGAATGAAGCCGGAAGAATTCTCCTTCGACAAGCTACCGGCGCAAGGTGGACCTTACCTGCCGTCGGCCCTGCAACAACAGGTTTCCATGTCGAGCATGGAGCAACAGATGGCGGAATTGAACGCAATGCTGAGCGACCGCAGCGATAAGCTGGTGGCGCTGGAGACTTTGTTGATGCAGGACAAGCTGAGCAAGAAATTGCTGCCTTCCATAGCACCCATTAAGTCAGTATGGTATTCATCCAACTTCGGCTGGCGTATCGATCCATTCACCGGCAGGAACGCCATGCACGAAGGCGTCGATTACATGGTTCCTGAAGGAACGCCTATCTACGCGTCGGCTGGTGGCGTGGTGGTGTATGCGGACACTCATCCTGAGTATGGTAATATGGTCGAGATTGATCACGGCAACCAGATCATCACGCGTTATGCCCATGCCTCCAAATTGATTGTCAAGGTTGGGCAGTTGGTGCGGCGCGGGCAGGAAATTGCCATATCGGGTAGCACAGGCCGTTCTACCGGACCGCACCTGCACTTTGAAGTGAGGTACAAGGGCGTCGCCCAGAATCCGGTACGTTTTCTGGAAAATGCCAGAAGTTGACCGTACAGGTTTTGCAAAAGGGTGAGGTGCTTGCCTCACCCTTTTTTATTTGTTTGTAACGGTAGTAGAAGAAAATAACAGCATGATCTCAAAAATATTGAAGTCCGTATTCGGCAGTCGTAACGACCGCTTGCTCAAACAGTATCGCCAGATCGTTACACGCGTAAATGCACTGGAAGAACAGATATCAGCGTTGTCTGACGATGAATTGCGTGCAAAAACGCCAGAATTCAAACAGCGGGTGCAACAGGGCGAGTCGCTTGATGCGTTATTGCCGGAAGCCTTCGCTGTCGTGCGCGAAGGCAGCAAGCGCGCATTGCAGATGCGGCACTTCGATGTTCAGCTGATCGGCGGCATGGTTCTGCATTACGGCAAGATCGCCGAAATGCGTACCGGTGAGGGCAAGACGTTGATGGCGACCTTGCCGGCTTACCTGAATGCGCTGTCCGGCAAGGGCGTGCATGTGGTGACGGTGAACGATTACCTGGCGGCACGCGACTCGGAGTGGATGGGCAAGCTGTACAAGTTCCTCGGCCTGTCCGTCGGCGTCATCCTGACCAGCATGGAGCATGCGGACAAGCAGGTGGCCTACGGCGCGGACATCACTTACGGCACCAACAACGAATTCGGCTTCGACTACCTGCGCGACAACATGGCGGGGAACGCCGAAGAACGCTTCCAGCGCGGCCTGAATTTCGCCATCGTCGACGAGGTGGATTCCATCCTGATCGACGAAGCGCGCACACCGCTCATCATCTCCGGCCAGGCTGAAGACAATCTCGATGTCTATCTGCAGATGAACAAACTGGTGCCGAATTTGACGCGCCAGGCCGATGAAAATTCACCGGGCGATTTCCACGTCGATGAAAAGAACCATCAGATATTGTTGAGCGAGTCCGGCCATGAACATGCCGAACGCATGTTGGCACAAGCCGGCCTGTTGCCGATTGGCGGCAGTCTGTACGACCCGGCCAATATCACGCTGATCCATCATCTGTATGCTGCGTTGCGCGCGCACAATCTGTATTTCCTTGACCAGCACTATGTGGTGCAGGACGACGAAGTCGTCATCGTCGACGAATTCACCGGCCGACTGATGGCGGGACGGCGCTGGTCGGACGGCTTGCATCAGGCTGTGGAAGCCAAGGAAGGCGTGGCGATCCAGAAAGAGAACCAGACGCTGGCCTCGATCACTTTCCAGAACTATTTCCGCATGTACAACAAGCTGTCCGGCATGACCGGTACGGCAGACACCGAAGCTTACGAATTCCAGACTATCTACAATCTGGAAACCGTAATCATCCCGCCGCATCGTCCTACGGTGCGCAAGGACATGATGGACAAGGTCTTCCTCAGTACGGGCGAAAAATATACGGCTGTCATTGCCGATATTCGCGATTGCTATGAGCGCGGGCAGCCGGTGCTGGTGGGTACGACATCCATCGAAACTTCCGAATTGCTGTCCGGCCTGCTGGACAAACAAAAACTGCCGCACCAGGTGTTGAACGCCAAGCAACATGCGCGCGAAGCCGAGATCGTTGCGCAGGCAGGCAGTCCGAAAATGATCACCATTGCCACCAACATGGCCGGCCGCGGTACGGACATCGTGCTGGGCGGCAATGTCGAGAAACCAATCGAGCTGGTGCGCATGGACGAGAGTCTGGATGCGGCAGCCAAAGAACAGCGCATCGCGCAATTGCGTGCACAGTGGCAACCCATCCACGAGCAAGTGGTTGCCAGCGGCGGCCTGCACATTATCGGTACCGAACGTCACGAATCGCGGCGCGTGGACAACCAGTTGCGCGGCCGTTCCGGTCGCCAGGGCGACCCCGGTTCCAGCCGCTTCTACCTGTCGCTGGAAGATCCCCTGTTGCGCATCTTCGCGTCCGACCGTGTGGCGGCGATCATGAACAAATTCAAATTGCCCGAGGGCGAAGCCATCGAGCACACCTGGGTGACGCGTGCAATTGAGAACGCGCAGCGCAAGGTGGAAGCGCGCAACTTCGACATGCGCAAACAGATACTGGAATACGACGACGTCGCCAACGACCAGCGCAAAGTGATCTACCAGCAGCGTACCGAGTTGCTGGAAAGTACCGATATTTCGGAGACTATCAGCGCGATGCGTGAAGGCGTGTTGTCGGATACTGTCGCGGACCATATCCCGCATGGCAGCATGGAAGAGCAGTGGGATGCGCCCGGTCTGGAAAAAACGCTGAGTGCCGAGTTTCGATTGTCCCTCCCGGTGGCGCAATGGCTGGAACAGGAAAAGCAACTCGATCAAAACGGCCTGCTTTTACGCATCGTGGATGCTGCGCAAGAGCAATACCGGGCCAAGGTCGACCAGGTCGGCAACGCCGTAATGCACGATTATGAGCGCATTGTCATGTTGCAAAGCCTGGATCAGCATTGGCGCGAACATCTGTCGGCGTTGGATCATTTACGCCAGGGTATCCATCTGCGCGGTTATGCGCAGAAGGATCCCAAGCAGGAATACAAGCGCGAGGCCTTCGGTCTGTTTTCTACCATGCTGGAAGCAATCAAACGCGATGTGACGCAGACCCTGATGAATGTCCAGATACGCAGCGAGGCCGATGTGGTCGCGGCGGAAGCACCCCACGTACCGGAAAATGTGCAGTATCATCATGCCGATTACGATGAGGCGCTGGCATCAACGGACAAAGAGGCGGCTGAACATAAGCCTTTTGTGCGCGGCGGCGAAAAGATCGGTCGCAATGATCCCTGCCCCTGCGGTTCCGGCAAAAAATACAAGCAGTGCCATGGCAAGTTGAGCTGAACACACCGAAATTGGGAGATGATATGCCGACACATAGTCTGATTTTGCAAACGCTGAACAACTCTAACCTGACCGAAGAGTTGCGCGATGCCGAAATCGAAACCTTGGGGCGATTGTTCGAGGTCAAGGAATTCAAGAAAGGCGCGAGCCTGTTGCGTCCGGGCGAGGAACAGCTCAAGAACTCGCTGATCGTTCTGGCCAGCGGCGAAGTGGAAGCGACAGCGACTTTGGGCGGCGAACAGGCGACCTTGCATTTGCTGCAACCGGGCGATCTGGCCGGGATCATCACTTTCGCCGGCGGCAACGTGGCGCAAATCAGCGCCACCGTGGTTGCCAAGACCGATTGCAAGGTGCTGCTGCTGGAACGTTCCAAGTTTGAAGCCCTGCTGAACTCGCAACCCGCCATTGTTTATTACGTGATGCGCGGCATCGTGCGTCATGTGCACGGTATCGTTCGCCGCATGAACACCGAAACCGTCGAGATGAGCAACTATATCTACAAGACCAAGGGACGTTTCTAAAGGAAGCTAAATGCCGGTGAATCTCTCTGCGCCCGTCGCGGCACAACTGTTGCCCGTTGCGGGCGTTTCTTTGGGTACTGCGGAAGCGGGCATCAAACGTGCCGACCGCAAGGATCTGTTGGTCATCAAACTGGAAGAAGGCTCGACTGTCGCGGGGGTGTTTACCACCAACCGTTTTTGCGCTGCGCCGGTGACTGTGGCTAAAAACCATCTCGCTACAGGCAAAGGCATACGTGCCCTGGTGATCAACACCGGCAACGCCAATGCCGGAACCGGCGAGCAAGGCATGAATGCTGCGCATACCACCTGTGCGGAACTGGCGAAACTGCTGGGTTGTGCACCGCAACAAGTGCTGCCGTATTCCACCGGCGTCATCATGGAAGCGTTGCCCGTCGACAAGATCGTCGCGGGTATGCCGCAGGCGATCGCCAATCTGAAAGCGGACAACTGGTTCGATGCCGCCCACGCCATCATGACCACCGACATCGTCGCCAAAGCGGTGTCGAAACAGATTGCAGATCAACGGCAAGACCATCACCGTCACCGGCATGTCCAAGGGCTCCGGCATGATCCATCCCAACATGGCGACCATGCTGGGTTACATCGCCACCGATGCGGCCATCGCGCAACCGCTGTTGCAACAGATGGTGAGCGAGGCGGCCAACGCGTTCCTTCAATTGCATCACCGTGGATGGCGACACCTCCACCAACGACGCGCTGATGCTGATTGCCACCGGCAAGAGTGGCGTAGTCATCGATGCCGCGAACCGCGCGGCGATGCAGGCCGTCGTCACCGAAGTGGCAACCCTGTTGGCGCAAGCCATCGTGCGCGACGGCGAAGGCGCGACCAAATTCATCACCATCAAAATCGAAGGCGGCCGCGATGAAGCCGAGTGCAAGAAGATCGGCTATGCCATCGCGCATTCGCCGCTGGTCAAGACAGCATTCTTTGCCTCGGATCCGAATCTCGGGCGCATTCTTGCCGCGATTGGTTATGCCGGAGTGGACGACCTTGATGTAGAGAAACTCAAGCTGTATCTGGACGACGTGCTGGTGGCCGAGCATGGCGGACGTGCGGGCAGCTATCAAGAACAAGACGGCCAGCGCGTGATGCAGCAGAGCGATATTACAATTCGCGTGGTGCTCAATCGCGGAGCGGTCAACGCGACATTGTGGACATGCGATTTTTCGTACGATTACGTGAAGATCAACGCCAGTTACAGAAGTTGAGTCGCGGTTCCGCCAGCGGAGAGGATAACAACGTTCCATGGACAAGTTAGACAAATTCCTCACCCGCGCCGAAGGCTTGCTCGCACGACTGGAAAATGTGTTGCCCGGCGTGCAGCCGCAAGCGCCCGACTGGCAAGCTGCCGCTGCCTTTCGTTGGGATCATCAGCAACGTACATTGCATCCTGTTCCCAATTTTCAGCGTATCGCGCTCTCCGACCTGCTCGGTATTGACGACCAGAAACAACGCATCCAGCAAAATACGCTGCAATTTGTGCGCGGTGGTACCGCAAATAACGTATTGCTTTCCGGTGCCCGTGGCACGGGTAAATCGTCGCTGGTCAAAGCCTTGTTGAATGAATATGCCGATCAAGGTTTGCGCGTGATCCAGATCGACAAACAGGGCCTGATAGACCTTTCACATATCGTCGGACTAGTGCAGGGGCGGGTCGAACGTTTCATCCTGTACTGCGACGACCTCTCCTTCGATGATGCAGAACCCGGCTACCAATCGCTGAAGGCTGCGCTGGATGGCGATCTGGTGGCCTTTTCCGACAACCTGCTGATCTATGCCACTTCCAACCGTCGCCATTTGATGCCGGACTACATGCAAGATAACCTCGCCACGAAACATGTGGGCGATGAAGTGCATCCGGCGGAAAGTGTTGAGGAAAAAGTCTCGTTGTCCGAACGCTTCGGCCTGTGGATTTCCTTTTATCCATTTGCCCAGGATGAATATCTGGAAGTGGCAGCACACTGGCTGGCGTATCACGGGTGGAAGCAGGGGATGACCGATGAGGTGCGCACGGCGGCACTGCAATGGTCCTTGATGCGGGGTTCACGTAGTGGACGGGTGGCAGGTCAGTTTGCCAAGGACTGGTGCGGGAAGCAATAATCTGTTCTGTTCGTGCTGAGTTTGCCCAAGCATGAATGGCTTCAACCAACACCGTCGTGGTTGTCCCCGACGGTGTTGTTTTGTTTCAAGCTCCCGAGGAAGGAATACGATGCGAAAAATAGCGCTGATACTCACAGCATTTGTTTTGCTGGCTGCTGTTGCGATAAACGCAAACGCTATAACGGTAAAAGATGCGCCTTCATGTGCAGAATGGAACCCGAACGAAGCAACGCACAGAATATGGATAGAAGCTTTTTTGTCCGGAATTGCCATCGAGAGAAACGATGACTTTCTCAAAAACAACAGCCTCAAAAAGATCATTCAGTGGGTTAACAGCTATTGCAAAGCCAATCCAAAAGGAGAAGTGACAGTGGCGGGAATTCAATTTTCATTGGAGTTCACGACGCAACATCAGTCTGCGCCACGTTAACTGTAGATACTCAGGGCGAGCGGGCAAATGAGGATGAATTTCCATTGAATAACTCAACAGAAGAAACAAGAATAATCGAAGTATCCGCGGCCGTCCTGCAACGTCCGGACGGGACCTTCCTTCTCGCCCAACGTCCTCCCGACAAAATATGGGCCGGTTACTGGGAATTCCCTGGCGGCAAGATAGAACCGGGCGAGACGCCATATCATGCGCTGGTGCGCGAACTGCACGAAGAGTTGGGCATCACGGTCCAAACCGCCTACCCCTGGCTAACCCGCGTCTTCACCTATCCGCACGCAACCGTGCGCCTGAATTTTTTTCGCGTGACAGAATGGTCCGGCGACTTGCATCCGCATGAAGGCCAGCAATTTTCCTGGCAACTCCCGACCGAAGTAACCGTCGATCCCGTCCTCCCCGCCAACGCGCCGATCCTGCGTGCGCTGGAATTACCGACTTTGTATGCCATCAGCAATGTCGCCGAGTTGGGTATGGAAGCGTTCATGGCAAGCCTGCAAGCCAAGCTGAATGCGGGTCTGCGGCTGGTTCAATTGCGCGAAAAAGACCTCTCTCGCGACGAATTGCGTGTGTTGGCGTGGCGTGTGGTGGAGTTGGTACACGCTGGCGATGGGAAGGTGCTGCTCAACGGTGATGTGGCGCTGGCGCAGGAAGTAGGAGCGGATGGTGTGCAACTGACCTCGACACAGCTTGCCAAATTACGCGAGCGTCCCGCATTGAATTGGTGTGCAGCTTCCTGCCACAGCGCGGCAGAGTTGCGCAGAGCAGAGACGTTAGGCTGCGATTTCGCTTTGTTAAGCCCGGTGCTGCCGACGCAATCGCATCCGGGTGCTCCGCATCTGGGCTGGGAAAAATTTGCGGCTGTTGCAGCGGGATCGTCCATCCCGGTGTATGCCTTGGGCGGATTGAAGCAGGAAGATATGCGGACTGCGTGGCGACATGGTGCACACGGCATAGCATTGTTGCGTCAGGCCTGGTGATCCTCGTCAGGCAGTTCTTGTTCGCGTTGTTCAACCCGATATTCCTCGTTCGCCCATTTGCCCAGATCGATGAGTTTGCAGCGTTCGCTGCAAAACGGGCGAAAACGGTTGCTGGTGTCCCATACATGCTCCTTGCCGCAAGTCGGGCAGGTGACGACTGGCGGCTTGCTCATGAAAGCGAACAGAAGGTCAGATCGAAGGGCACATCCTGATCGTAAAGCGCAGTCTTGGCGGTGTACTTTGCCTCGACGAAGCGGATGTTGAGCGCGTATTTGTTGGCACTGATCTCAGGTATGCAGGGCAGGCCCGGGTCGAGCGCAATGCGCAACATCTGCGCCACGCGTCCCCCCTGCATTTGCTGGAAACTGCCGTGGAAAGCCGTGAAGTGATGGATCTTGCCATTTTCGCGCAGCAACTTGAGCAGGATAACAATGCCATCGCGCAAGGGCAGCATCGGACCCAGCCAAGCGCCCAGATTCAGGCGACGATGCTCTGCACTTTGATGTTGCCAGTAGTGATAGGAAGGCAGGTCGAATTCGCACACCCCGCCCGGGATGCAGGCGCGTTGTTTGATGCCCATCAGCCACTCGTCGTCGCGCAGATGCTGGCCGATCTTACCGGTCATGCCGAGCAGCCTGGAGCTGGCTCCTTCGATATCGCCGAGAACCGCATCCAGGGCATCTTCCAGAATTTCCGGATTATTGTGCAGGGCATTCAACGCTTTCTTCTGGCGTTCCAGTTCCTGCAGCAGATCGGATTTGAGATCTGCGCGGCTGGCGACTTCGAGTATTTCGAAAAGTACGCCCAATGCGGCGTGATGATCCGGACTTTCGTCGCTTTCAATGAATCTGCTGATGCGAAAGAAGAGGTCTTCCAGACGCAGCATCGTGCGTACTCGTTCATTGAGAGGAAACTCGTAGCTGATCACTGTTGCCTAGCCGAGAAGAGATTGAATTGGTTGCGAAAGATATAGACAGTGCCGCATGCCGTCAATCGCTTTCACTCGCCAAGTCTGACAAACGGCGATGCATTCCGACGACCTGCTTCTTAAGGTCATCCAGACTGCCATTGTTGAGTATTACTTCATCGGATAATGCAAGGCGTGCCTCCCGGACAAGCTGTTGCGTCATGATGGCACGCACTGCCGGCTCGTCCAGACTGCTGCGTTGCGTGGTACGGGCGACCTGGGATTCTTCCGGACAGTCGACGGCGATCACGCGTTGCAGCCAGTTGGCGTAACGTCCGCTTTCGAATAGCAATGGAACCACTATCAATGTGTAGGGAGCCTCAGTGAAGGAACCGGCTTGCTGTTTGGTCAGGGCAAAAATGAGCGGATGCAGGATCGATTCGAGCCGCTGCTTTTCGGCGGGGTCGCCGAAGACCAGTTCGCGCATTTTGCCGCGGTCCAATGCGCCTTGAGCATCAATGAGATGGGCGCCGAATGCATCGCGTATTGCCGGAATGGCAGCGCCGTCCGTTTGCGTCAGCTGGTGCGAGATCAAATCGGTGTCGATGATGCGCACGCCAAGCGCGGCAAACATGTCCGCGACCGTGCTTTTGCCGCTGCCGATGCCGCCTGTCAGTCCGACCAGATAGTTCACTGCGCCAGAAGTTGCAGATAATTTTGCGTCAGCGTCTGCCCCCAGAACAGCGCAATCAGGCCGCCACCGGCCAGATAAGGGCCGAAGGGGATCGGAATATTACGGCCGTGTCTGGCGAAAACGATGAGGGCAATCCCGACTCACCGCACCGACCACCGAGGAGAGCAGGATGACCAGCGGCAGCAAGGTCCAGCCCAGCCATGCGCCGACGGCAGCGAGCAGCTTGAAATCGCCAAAGCCCATGCCTTCCTTGCCGGTGGTGAGCTTAAATGCCCAGTAAACGCCCCATAACGTGAGGTAGCCGACGGCTGCACCGATGACGGCATTCTGCAATGAAGTGAACGCGCCGTTAAGGTTCAGCAACAAGCCTAGCCATAGCAGCGGCAGGGTGATGTCATCGGGCAACAGTTGTGTATCGAAGTCGATGAACGTCAGCGCGATCATTGCCCAGACAAATGCGATGGCGGCGATCCCGGCTAGTCCAAAACCGAAATGCCACGCCGCATAGGCACTCAGGATCCCGCTCAACGATTCCACGATGGGATAGCGTGGCGAGATGGCGGCGCCACAACCCGCGCACTTTCCTCTCAGGAACAGGTAACTGATCACCGGAATATTTTCCAGCGCAGTAATGGCGTGGCCGCAATGCGGGCAGGCAGAGCGCGGAACCAGCAGGTTGTAGCGTGTACCGGTATCCACAGGCTGTTCATTCAGCTCGGCGCACTGTGCACGCCATTCGCGTTCCAGCATGATGGGCAGGCGATGAATAACGACGTTGAGAAAACTGCCGACCAGCAGTCCCAGCACGCCGGCGACCAAGGAAAATGTCAGGGGGGAAGTTTGCAACAGAAGCAGCATTGAATCACCTTGGTATATAAAAAAGGCGCGGGCAACGCCGCGCCTGTTTCAGAGCGGGTCGTTTAGCCGACGGCTTGACCCATCTTGAAGATGGGCAGATACATCGCTACCACCAAGCCGCCGATGAGTGTACCCAACACGACCATGATAACCGGCTCCATCAAGCTGGATATCGCCGCAACGGCATCATCCACTTCCGCTTCAAAGAAATCCGCCACCTTGCCCAACATGCTGTCCAGTGCACCGGATTCTTCGCCAATGGCAACCATCTGCAAAACCATACTGGGAAAAGCCTCGGTATTTTGCATCGCTACCGTGAGGCTGGTACCGGTGGTCACTTCCCGCTGGATGGCTTTGGTTGCGTCGTAATACACCGCGTTACCTGCGGCGCCGGCCACCGAGTCGAAAGCCTCGACCAGAGGAACACCCGCCGCGAACATGGTTGACAAGGTGCGCGACCAGCGCGCGATGGACGCTTTGCGCACAAGAGGCCCAAACACGGGCATTTTGAGCATCAGTTGATCCATGCGCCGCTGCATGGTCTTGTTGCGTTTCCATGCGTAAAAGAAACCGTACACGCTGCCACCGATGATCGCGAAGATCGCCCACCAATACGCAACGAAGAAATCGGACATGGCCATCACGACCAGCGTCGGGGCGGGCAGGTCGGCACCGAAATTTTTGAACAGCTCTTTGAATGCCGGGATCACGAAAATCATGATGACGGCGGTAATGACGAAAGCGATGACGATGATGGAGATCGGATAGAACAGCGCGGATTTGATCTTGCTCTTGATGGCAAGGATCTTTTCCTTGTAGGTTGCCAAACGGTCGAGCAGGCTGTCCAGGATACCGGCTGCTTCGCCGGCACCGAGCAGGTTGCAGTACAAATCGTCGAAATAAAGCGGGAATTTGCGGAAAGCTTGTTCCAGGCTGCTGCCAGTCTCCACATCGGTCTTGATGTCGAACAGCAGGCGCGAAACGGCGGGATTGTCGTGTCCTTTGCCGACGATATCGAACGCCTGCAGCAGCGGTACGCCGGACTTCAGCATGGTGGCAAGCTGGCGCGTAAACAATGTGACGTCTTTTTCTTTGACCTTGCCGCCGCCGGTGGCGCTTTTCTTGATCTTGGTTACGGTAATGCCCTGACGACGCAAGTGGGCGGAAACGCTGGCTTCGCCCGCTCCGCGCATTTCCCCTTTGACGACCTTACCGGCCTTGTCTTTGCCTATCCAACTGTATTGGTACTCTTTGGTTTTTGCAGATCTGTCGACAGCCATCCGGTTACCTCGATTCAAATGCGGCTAGGGGAAACTTCCCTCAAGTTATCAAAACCAGCACAGACACGCCAGATTCTAAAGGATTTTTGAATGATGCACGGCTTTCGATTCTTTGTAAAGCAGCTAACTGCTTGGTTTATTGGGTTGCACGGTAAAGATGCGCGCGACTTTGACGGCGCGGTCCTGCGTCTGGATTATCTCAATGGGATAGTTGCCGATTTTCAGGCTGGTGCCCGCTTCAGGAATATCCTCAAGGTGTTCGAGGATTAGCCCGTTGAGCGTTTTTGCCTCTCCCAAGGGAAAATGCAGTCCCAGTTTTCGATTCAATTCGCGCAGGCTGCTGCTTCCTTCCAGCAACAGGCTGCCGTCGTCCTGGCGCAGGAATTTGCCGGTCTGTGCGGGCGATTGGGTGGTGAAATCGCCGACGATCTCTTCCAGGATATTTTCCAGCGTCACCAGACCGAGCAATTCGCCGTATTCGTCCACAACCAATCCCATACGTGTCTGGCGTTCCTGGAATTGCTGCAATTGCTTGAGCAGGGGCGTGTCGGAGGGGATGAAATAGGCATCGTTGAGTATCTCGCGCAACTGCGCGGGGTCCAGATTTTCTTCAAGTAGCAGCGGCAATACGCGTTTTATGTGCAGGATGCCAATGATGTTGCCGGGCGTCTCCGAATACACGGGCAGCAGCGTGTGATGGCAGGTGATGATCTGCTGGCGCAAGTCTGCCGGGTCGGCATCCGCGTCCAGCGCCTCGATCTGGTTGCGCGGAATCATCACGTCGTTGACGGTAATGCGTTCCAGATCGACCAGATTCAGCAGCATCTTCTGGTGCTTGCGCGGCAGGAAGTTTCCGGCCTCCAGCACCAGCGACCGCAACTCTTCCAGGCTCAGTTTGTGGTGACTATGGTCGGCTTGCGTCTTGATGCGCAAAAGCCACAGCATGCCGCGAACAATCGCCGTGGCAATGGATACGACCGGATAGAACAGTTTAATGAATACCGCCAGCGCATAACTGGAAGGCAACGCAACCCGCTCGGCATGACTTGCCGCAATGACCTTGGGCATGATTTCGCTGAATATCAGGATTGCGACGGTGACAATCAGGGAGCCGATCAGCAGCGACTTACTGTTGCTATGTCCGTACAGTCGAAATACGATGATTTCGGCCAGCGTTGCGGCTGCCACATTGAGCAACGTGTTGCCGAGCAAGATGGAACCGAGCAACTTGTCGGTCTGCGAGAGTAGTTTTGCGGTGAGTTTGGCGCTCTTGTTGCCTTTGCGCACCAGATGATTCAAGCGGTAGCGGTTGATCGCCATCATACTGGTCTCGGAGGCCGAAAAGAATCCGGAGAGGATCAGAATGAGGAGCAGGGCGATATACAGCGTGCCCAATGAAAAATCGTCCAAAGCGAACAGCCTTAACTAATGTGATGTGCAGAGTATCGGGGCGGTGACGGGCAGTGTCAATTACAGGGGTATTACCATTCCTTGAACACGATGCCTATGGCAATGGTGGTTTGCCAGTGGTTGTAGTCGATCAGACTGTCTCCATAGCCGGTGGTGAATTGCAGGTTGAGCTTTGACGAGAGGCCGACTTTGAACGGGCTCGCCCAGTCAAGTTGCAAAAAGCCTTTGTGACCGTGCGGATCAAGATTGCTGCGCAGTAGCAAAATGACTTCGTCGTCCCGATCCGGCGACCAGTGCGTAATAAGTTCGGCCCGCCCCACATACCGCGTTATGTCCGGATTGTCGTCCTTGGCCGGATTTTCCGGAATGCGCCACCAGCCGCGTCCCATGATGTAGATATCGTCCCATTCCCACCCGCCCTGCAGGTATAAGCGATTCCAGCTGCGCGATTCCGGGTTGCTGCGGCCATTCGATTGATGCGAAAGTCCGACATTGAGCAATTTCCATCCCTGCGTATTTCCCGTGCCGAAGGTACCGATGATTTCGGGTTCATAGTTTGAATCGCGGAATGGCGACGAGGCTCCCACATTGAACGCCTGCCAATACGATTGTTGCGTGAAGGCACCCCAAAGCCGAAAGTTCTGGAAACCCAAAAACTCCAGATCGCGGTAATTGCCTATCTCTGATTTGACGCTGTACTGGAATTTGGTTTCAACATTCTCGTAGGCGTAGGGCGTCAGTACCGCGTGGCCGGGCGACGGGGACGCGGGGGATTTGTTGATGTTCGAAACATGGCGGATCAGCAAGTAGTCTTTGCGATAGGGCTCGAGGTGCCGCAAGCCATCGGCATCCGGATTTTGCTGTCCGTCCAGATCCCAGGCACGCGTCAGGTAACTGCGCGGCACAGGCTTGATCGTGGCTGTCTGGTCGTAACATTTCAGGCGGTCATTCTTGTTCACGATGCTGGAACAGGCTTCCATGGCGGAAATCTCCGCCTGCGCGGGCGCTGCAATAAACGCGCAAATCAAGGCTAAACCGCGGACGCGACGCATCGGAAGCGTATTAGCGCGAAGCTCGGCGATACGCCCAGCGCATCAGTGCGATGCCGGCGATGACCATGGGCAGGCTCAGCCATTGACCCATGCTGATGCCGAAGGTCATGAGCCCGAAGATGCCGTCGTCTGGATTGCGGGTAAATTCGCAGATGGAGCGGAAACAGCCATAGCCGATCAGAAACAGGCCGGATATGGCACCCATCGGACGCGGATTGCGCGAAAACCACCAGAGCAACACAAACAGAGCGACGCCTTCCAGTGCGAACTCATACAGTTGCGACGGATGTCGCGGGATGTTGTCTACCTGCGGGAATATCATGGCCCAGGGCACATCGGTAGGACGTCCCCACAATTCTCCGTTGATGAAATTGCCGAGTCGTCCGAAGGCCAGACCTGGCGGCACGAGCGGCGCGATGAAATCCATCAGTGCCAGCCACTGGATCTTGCGGCTGCGAGCGAACAGGACCATCGCCGCCATCACACCGAGAAAGCCACCGTGGAAAGACATGCCACCTTCCCATACGGCGAAGATCTTCAGCGGGTGCGAAAAATAGTACGCAGGGTTGTAGAACAGCACTTCGCCCATTCGTCCGCCCAGCACCACGCCGAGCACGCCGTAGAACAACAGGTCATCCAGAAATTTTTCGTCCCAGTCGGGGCGGTTCAGCGTGCGCAAGCGCCTTCTGCCCAGCCAGATGAACGTCACAAAGCCGAGCAGATACATGAGCCCATACCAATGAATGCCAAAAGAGCCGAGGTGGATAGCGATGGGGTCGAATTGTGGGTGAACGAGCATAGGGCGAATCGGTTAGAATTGAGCAACGGATTATACGTGCATCATCATTACATTAGAGAGACATCATCATGCCAGCTTATCGTTCCCGCACCTCCACTCATGGCCGCAACATGGCCGGCGCGCGCGCGCTGTGGCGCGCCACCGGTATGATCGATGGCGATTTCGGCAAGCCCATCATCGCGATCGCCAATTCCTTTACTCAATTCGTACCCGGCCATGTCCACTTGAAAGACATGGGGCAACTGGTGGCGCGCGAGATCGAGAAGGCAGGCGGCATTGCCAAGGAATTCAACACCATCGCCGTTGACGACGGCATCGCCATGGGGCATGACGGCATGTTGTATTCGCTGCCCAGCCGTGACCTCATCGCCGACAGCGTGGAATACATGGTCAACGCGCATTGCGCCGATGCGCTGGTGTGCATCTCCAACTGCGACAAAATCACACCCGGCATGCTGATGGCCGCGATGCGTCTGAACATTCCCGTGGTGTTTGTTTCCGGCGGGCCGATGGAAGCTGGCAAGGTGAACTTGCAAGGCAAATCAAAAGGCCTGGACTTGATCGACGCGATGGTGGCGGCAGCAGACAGCAAGGTCAGCGACGAAGACGTGGCAGCAATCGAACGTTCTGCCTGTCCTACTTGCGGTTCATGCTCCGGCATGTTTACCGCGAATTCGATGAATTGCCTGACTGAAGCCTTGGGGTTGTCACTGCCCGGGAATGGTTCATTGGTGGCGACACACGCCGACCGCAAGCAATTGTTCCTGCGCGCCGGACGCACCATCGTCGAATTGTGCAAACGCTATTACGAGCAGGACGATGCCTCGGTGTTGCCGCGCGGCATCGCCACCTTTGATGCATTTGAGAATGCAATGACGCTGGATATCGCCATGGGCGGTTCGACCAATACCGTGTTGCACCTGCTCGCCATTGCGCGCGAAGCCGAGGTGGATTTCACCATGAAAGACATGGATCGTTTGTCGCGCCACGTGCCTACCCTGTGCAAAGTTGCGCCTTCGTCCGAGTACCACCTGGAAGACGTGCATCGTGCCGGTGGCATCGCGGCGATTCTGGGCGAGCTGGATCGGGCCGGATTGCTGCATGGCGAGGTCAGTACGGTGCATAGTAAGACGCTGCGCGACGGACTCAAACAGTGGGACATCGCACAAAGCAATGACGACGCGGTGAAAAAATTTTTCCGCGCCGCTCCCGGTGGTGTCATCACGACCATCGCCTTCTCACAATCCATGCTGTATCCGGAGCTGGATGCGGATCGCGCAAAAGGATGCATCCGCGACAAGGCGCATGCCTATTCCACGGACGGCGGTTTGGCGGTGTTGCATGGCAACATCGCGCTTGACGGTTGTATCGTGAAGACGGCGGGTGTGGATGAAAGCATCCTGAAATTCAGCGGCCGTGCGCGCGTGTTCGAAAGCCAGGACGCAGCCTCGGCAGGGATTCTTGCCGATCAGATCGTGGCGGGTGACGTAGTGGTTATCCGTTACGAAGGGCCTAAAGGAGGGCCGGGCATGCAGGAGATGCTGTATCCGACCTCGTACCTGAAATCGAAAGGGATGGGCAAGGTTTGTGCGTTGCTCACCGACGGGCGCTTTTCCGGCGGCACCTCCGGCCTGAGCATCGGCCACGTCTCGCCGGAAGCAGCCAGCGGCGGTGCGATCGGGCTGGTGCAGGAAGGCGACCGCATCGAGATCGATATCCCGCAGCGCCGCATTAACCTGGCAATCACGGATGCCGAACTGTCCAAGCGCCGCGCTGCAATGGAAGCCAAAGGCAAACTCGCATGGAAGCCAGTGGAAGTTCGTCAGCGCAAAGTGTCATCAGCGCTCAGGGCCTACGCTGCCATGGTGACCAGTGCCGATAGAGGGGCGGTGAGAGATGTGTCGCAGGTGGAGAACAAGTAGCGTCATCAGGCAAGGGGGACGGTAGTGTGAAAGCCATACTGGTTGCAAATCCCAAAGGCGGCAGCGGCAAGACTACCTTGACCACCAATATTGCCGGTTATCTTGCTTCGCGCGGGCAGCGCGTGGCAATACTGGATCTGGACCGACAGAAGTCGGCAACGCAATGGTTGGCAAATCGTCCGCGGAATTTGCCCGGCATCGAATTGATGCACTCGGAAGCGGACATGAATTCGCCCGTGGATTGGCTGGTGATCGATTCTCCTGCCGGGTTGCACGGGAAGAATCTTGAACATGCCTTGAAGCTGGTGCACAAGGTGATCGTTCCCATCGCCCCTTCTGCCTTTGACATCCAGGCCAGTCGCGATTTTCTGGAAACCCTGCATCACGAAAAAATTGTGCGCAAAGGAAAGATATTCGTCGGCGTGGTCGGTATGCGCATGGATTCGCGCACACGTGCGGCACTCACGCTGGAGCAGTTTCTGAAAGGGCTGGATCTGCCGATACTGGCCTATCTGCGCGAAGCACAGATTTACGTTAACGCTGCCTTCGAAGGCAAGACTCTGTTCGATCTGCCGCCTTCAATGGCGGGAAGAGAGCTTGAACAATGGGCCTTTCTCATCAACTGGCTGGAGCGCTCGGAAGGTTAGCATTCTCTACTTCAAGCCTTGCAATGCCGAGGCGGACTGAGCTTTATTTATGTGTATCCTGAATCAATTAGCACGCAGCCAAAAACTTATTAGCGAAGTTCTGGAAGGGTATGTACACCTGCTTATAACAGGGATTTACAATAAAGCCATATCTGCTCAATGGGTTAGTCAAAAGCAAAAAGTTTGTTAAGAAGAAGTCAAAAGAATGTCAACGTTGCCTGGCGCATCGGCGTTATTCGGCAAGAGTCACGAAGGTTTGCAAAACGGGTCAGGTTGTTTAGAATGTACTTTCGTTTGTTTAACATTCGTTTAACACTCGTTTAACACATGGTGATATCAGGGCTTTAACTAATATAATTAAATGGAGAAAGATATGAAATCAATCGTTGTTTGCATGATCGCGGCGGCAGGACTGATGGTTGCAGGTTCCTCAATGGCAACTGATATGCCCGATCTGGCGAAGAAGAGCAATTGCACAACTTGCCACAAGATCGACGGCAAATTGGTTGGACCGGGTTGGATGGATGTTGCCAAGAAGTACAAGGGCGATGCCGGTGCTCAAGCCAAGTTGGAAGCCAAGGTTGCCAAGGGCGGTGCTGGCGCGTGGGGTACGATGCCGATGCCTCCCAATTCTCCTAAAGTTGCCGATGCAGACATCAAGACTCTGGTTAAATTCATCCTGGATCTGGCCAAGTAAGCTTGAAGTTACACCTGTAAAAAAGCCGACGTTAGTCGGCTTTTTTATTGCCGTGAAGCGCTGAATTGACAAGGCATAAGGGGCTACGCATAATCCGGCCATTACTTCATCTCGCGGGGTTCCTACATGCTTATCAATAAATTTGCAGTGCTCGTTGTGCTGGGCCTTTCGCTCGTCGGATGCGGCAAAAGCGAAACGGCATCGAACTCTGCGGCTACTGATGAACTTGTCGTCAAGATTGGCGCAGCAGCTCCGCTTACCGGACCGCAAGCGCACATCGGCAAGGACAATGAAAACGGCACGCGCATGGCGATCGATGATGCAAATGCCAAGGGCATTCTCATCGGTGGCAAAAAGGCTCACTTTGAATTGCTGAGCGAGGATGACCAGGCGGACCCGAAAACGGCAACCATCGTCGCGCAAAAACTGGTCGACGACAAAGTGAACGGTGTCATTGGCCACCTTAATTCCGGCACCTCCATTCCCGGGTCGGCGATCTACTTCAAGAACGGCATCCCGCAAATCTCTCCTTCCGCTACCGCGGTCAAATATACCGCGCAGGGCTATAACACGGCGTTTCGCGTGATGAGCAATGATGCACAACAAGGCAAGGTGCTGGGTGAATTTGCAACCAAGGTAGTCAAGGCAACGAAGATTGCGGTGATCGATGACCGCACCGCATACGGGCAAGGGCTGGCGGATGAGTTCGTCAAATCGGCGGAGGCCAACGGCGCACAAATTGTTGCACGTGAATACACCACCGACCACTCGGTGGATTTCACTTCGGTGCTGACCTCAATCAAAGGCAAACAACCCGACCTGCTGTTCTTTGGCGGCATGGATCCGCAAGGTGTACCGATGGTCAAGCAACTGCGCGGTCTGGGTATGAAAACACAATTCATGATGGGCGATGGTGGCTACACACCGAAACTGATCGAACTGGCAGGCGATGCCGCGGACGGCACGTATGCCTCGCTTCCTGGCGTGCCGCTCGACAATATGCCGAGCGGACGCGATTTCTCCAAGCGCTATGAAGCACGTTTCAATCAGCCTATCCAGCTTTACGCCCCATATTGCTACGACGCCGTCAACGTGATGATTGCCGCAATGCAGAAAGCCGGTTCGGCCGATCCGGCGAAATACCTGCCGGAGATCGGCAAAGTGGAGCTGGATGGAGTGACCGCAAAGATCGGGTTTGATGAAAAAGGCGACCTCAAGGGCGGTGCCGTGACCATGTATCAAGTGCACGCAGGCAAGTGGCATCCAGTGCAGACACTGGGCGGTGCGCCCGCAGCCAAGCAGTGAAATGTCTTGAAGTCATGCAAAGCGACACTGAGGGTGTCGCTTTTTCTTTATCTAGATAGCCAAAATAGTCGTGGACATCTTCATCCAGCAAATCGTCAACGGCCTGGTGCAGGGCAGTGTCTATGCCTTGGTGGCACTTGGCTACACCATGGTTTACGGCATCCTCGGCCTCATCAACTTTGCGCATGGTGAAGTTGTGATGATCGGTGCGATGATCGCGCTGGCGGTCCTGCAATCCCTGCTGGCGGCATCAGTTGTACCGGCGCTGGCGGTGTTGCTCAGCCTGCTGGCAGCGATGACAGTATGTATGGTGCTGGGTTACAGCATCGAGCGCATCGCTTACCGGCCGTTGCGCAATGCGCCGCGTCTGGCTCCGCTCATTACCGCTATCGGTGTGTCGATTGTCTTGCAGAACCTGGCGATGATGATCTGGGGGCGCGAGTATCATTCTTTTGCACTGCCGTTCGGCAGCTCATCACACCGCATCGGTGGTGCGATCGTGAACGATGTGCAGATCGGAATAGCCGCCGTCGCGCTCATAATCATGCTGGGATTAATGTGGCTTGTGAATCACACACGAATGGGCAGAGCGATGCGCGCGGTTTCGGAGAACCCCGCCGCCGCGACGCTGATGGGCGTGGACATCAACCGCGTGATCTCCTTCACTTTCATGCTCGGTTCGGCGCTTGCGGCTATCGCTGGATTCATGGTCAGTGCAAACTACGGCATCGTGCATTACTACATGGGATTCATGCTCGGTCTGAAAGCATTTACTGCCGCGGTACTGGGCGGTATCGGCAATTTGCGCGGGGCGATGGTGGGCGGCGTACTACTGGGCTTGATCGAAAGCCTGGGCGCCGGCTACATCGGTGACCTCACCGGGGGATTTTTCGGCAGCAACTATCAAGACGTGTTCGCTTTCTTCGTGCTGATCGCGGTGCTGATCTTGCGGCCGTCCGGACTTCTCGGTGAAAAACTGGCGGAGCGCGCATGAACCTGAATCGGTTTATGTCGCGCCATTTGGCACTCGCAGTTGCATTGCTGGTGCTGCCCTTCATTATTGATGCGCTGTTCGGGCATGGCTGGGTACGCATTGCCGACTTTGCGCTGCTATACATCATGCTGGCGCTGGGACTGAACATCGTGGTCGGTTACGCGGGGCTGCTTGATCTCGGCTACATTGCGTTTTACGCTGTGGGCGCCTACACCTATGCCCTGCTGAGTTCGCCACAGTTCGGTTTGCACTGGCCGTTTTATGTGGTGCTGCCGTTGGGGGCGCTGATCGCGTGTGGCTTCGGTGTGCTGCTTGGCGCGCCCACGCTTAAATTGCGCGGCGACTACCTCGCCATCGTCACACTGGGTTTCGGCGAGATCATTCGCATCTTCCTCAACAACCTGAATGCGCCCGTCAATATCACCAACGGACCGCAAGGCATCACTGGCATCGACCCGTTGCAGATCGGCCGTTTCTCGTTCGGCGGTTCCTACGAGTTGATGGGCATCCGCATCGACGACGTGCACCTGCATTACTACCTGTTCCTCGCCTTCACCCTGCTGGTGATCTTTGTCTCGCGCCGCCTGGAGGATTCACGCATCGGCCGTGCCTGGGTGGCGATACGAGAGGACGAGGTCGCCGCGTCCGCCATGGGCATCAACACGCGCAACATCAAGCTTCTCGCTTTCGCCATGGGCGCAACCTTCGGCGGCATCTCCGGCGGATTGTTCGCAGGCTTTCAGGGCTTCGTCAGCCCGGAGAGTTTCAGCCTGATGGAATCCATCATGGTGCTGTGCATGGTGGTGCTCGGCGGCATGGGAAACGTCGGCGGCGTAGTGTTGGGTGGCGTGCTGCTGGTGGCGCTGCCGGAGCTGTTTCGCAATGCGGCCGGGCCGGTGCAACAGGCGCTGCTGGGGAAAGTGGTGGTCGATCCGGAAAGTCTGCGCATGCTGATGTTCGGCCTGGCGCTGATTCTGGTGATGTTGTGGCGACCCGCCGGGTTATGGCCTTCGACGCAGCGTCGGCGCGAATTTGCCGCCGACGAAAGTGTGGCTAATCAGGAACAGGAGACGGTATATGACGCCAGCAAGTGACCGTCTGCTGGAACTGACAAGCGTCGGCAAACACTTCGGCGGCGTGACGGCGCTGGCTGATGTTTCGCTGCATATCCGGCGTGGCGAAATCTACGGTCTGATCGGCCCCAATGGCGCGGGCAAAACGACACTGTTCAATGTCGTCACCGGGCTGTATCAACTGGATCATGGCTCCTTTGATTTTGCCGGCGCACGTTACACGCAATGCAAGCCGCATTTGCTGGCGCAGGCCGGTATCGCGCGTACCTTCCAGAATATCCGCCTGTTCGCCAACATGAGCGCACTTGAGAACATCATGGTCGGCCGTCATTTGCGCACACACACGGGCATTTGGGGCGCTCTTACCCGCAATGCCGCCGCGCGAGTCGAAGAGCGGGACACCGCGCGGCGCGCGCGCGAACTGCTGGACTACGTCGGCATCGAATGCGCGCACCAGACACTGGCGAAGCATCTTTCCTACGGCGAACAAAGGCGTCTGGAAATCGCCCGCGCACTCGCTACCGAGCCCAAACTGCTGGCGCTGGACGAACCCGCCGCCGGCATGAATGCGACAGAGACAGTTGCACTAAAAACACTGCTGCAAAAGATTCGCGCAGGCGGCATTACCGTGCTGCTCATCGAACATGACGTCAAACTTGTCATGGGGCTATGCGACCGGGTTGCCGTGCTGGACTACGGCAAAAAGATTGCCGAAGGCGTACCGGAAGAAGTGCGCCGAGATCCGCGCGTGATTGCGGCTTATCTTGGCGGAGAGGTGACTGATACACGTAGCCAGCACGCAGAAGAGAGGTAAGGGTTCATGGCTGAAAATACACTTCTCGAAATACAGGACCTCAAAGTCTCCTATGGTGGCATCCAGGCATTGAAAGGCATCAGCCTGAACATTGCCGCGGGCGAACTCGTTACCCTCATCGGCAGCAACGGTGCGGGCAAAACCACCACACTCAAAGCACTTGCAGGATTGCTGCATTCCATTTCAGGCAAGCTCCACTATCGGCAAAAGTCGTTGCTGCGTGTCCCTGCCCATCAGCGCGTGGAAAACGGCATCGCGCTCGTGCCGGAAGGCCGCGGCATCTTTGCCCGGCTTACAGTGGCAGAGAACTTGCTGATGGGTGCCTATGTACGCAGCGACAAAGCGGAAATCGGCGCAGACCTCGAACGCCAATACACCCTGTTTCCCCGACTCGCCGAACGCCGCACGCAACTTGCGGGCACGCTGTCCGGCGGCGAGCAACAGATGGTCGCCATGGCGCGGGCGCTGATGAGCCGCCCGACCTTGCTGATGCTGGATGAACCCAGCATGGGCCTTGCGCCGCTAATGGTGGAAAAGATATTCGAAACCATCCGCGATATCTCCGCGCGGGGCATGACCATTCTGTTGGTCGAACAGAATGCCAAGTTGGCATTGGAATCGGCACAACGCGGCTATGTGCTGGAAAGCGGCGTGATCACGCTGTCAGGTACGGCCAGTGAACTGCTCGGAAGTGATGCGGTGCAACGCGCGTATCTGGGCGCTTGACCGGATGAGTGGTGGCGCACCAACCTGACACCGGGAGCTAGGCTAGCCGCTCCTGTGACACCTAGCCGGTACTGGCATTGCCACCACACAGGCGTCCTCGCTGAACGGCGAGGACGCCTGTGGCCAGATCATATCTTCAATCGTTCTACCGCCCTGTTTACCGATTCGTCACCCTTGGCAACCTTCTGGGCAGCTGCGATCAGTGCGTCTTCTGTCAGTTTTTGTTTCTCCGCGCTTTCGTTCTTGGCATTCAGGAAAGCACTGACTGCTTCATCGAACCTGTCATGTTGTTCTTTGGATTTCGCAACCGATTTGTGGATCGCGTTCACAATGTTGCGAAGTTTTTCCTGCATCAGGGAAAGATTGTTCAGCAGGCTGCCGGCGCGCGCCTGTCCGATTTCAACGTCCAGATTTCCGGCTGCGATAACAGCCATGGCTGCACTGGCCTGGGAGGGCTCTCCGCCCAGCGGGGTTACCACCATGGATTCGATCAATAATCCGACCAGCACGCTGAGTATCAGTGCAAGAGCAAAACCGCCGCCAGTGATGATCGCTGCAGTGGTCAGGGCGCCTTCGCGCAACTCGGATTTCGGGTAGGCCGCATAGACCTTGTAGCCCCAGCCGGCAACATCACGCGAATCGACATTCCAGCCTGCAGGAACGGATTTGATGGTGGCTTCCGCCTGTTCAGGAGGGATACCTTGCGTGCTGAAGCGAACCTTCCCTTTGCCGTCTACCAGCGCCAGGAACCCGGTTTTCAACACCTTCGTCTGTCCTACGGCTGCTTCGACACTCGCCAGGGACGCTTCGTAGCCGACGTAATAGATGCCGACCAACTTCTTCTGGCTGTCCACCATCGGTTTGTATATGGTGAAAAACGGATTGCCCAGAATATCGACCACCCCTTCATATACCCGATTGTCCGTAATGGCCGCAAATGCGGGGCCTTCAGGATCCAGGATGGTTCCGACAGCTCTGGAGCCATCCTGTTTTTTGACGTTGGTAGCGATGCGCACAAAAGGACCGTCGGACTTGGAAAAAATGGTTGCGGTGCCGCCGGCAAGTTGGGTGACCTTGTCCACGATGCGGAAATTGCCGGCCTGAGCCTCCGCGCCAAAAGATATATTCGGCGCGCTCACGCCGGGGACGATGACTGTCGTGTTGCCAGCCGATGCCGGGCCGGTTGCGCTGGAAATATCCTCCAGGATATTCATCGCGGTCATTGTTTTTGTCGTCATCAAACGCGCCGACTCCTGAAGCAGGCGTTGCACTGAATCAAGGTCCGACGCGACTTTTTCAGTAGCCGCCTTGTTCTGCTCATAATAGACATTGAATGCCAATGCCACGGCGCCCAGAATGATCAACGCTATCGTCGGGACTACGACTGATCCAATGATTTTTGTCTTAAAGCTCAGTGCCATATATATTTCCTTTATGGTTAGTCTGTCGTCTGGTTGATCTGGTGAATCAACAAAGTGAATTCCGCGGCAAGTTCATTCCGCTCGGTATAGAGCAATTGCAGGACGGGTTTGAGTGCGGCTTTGAGACTGGGAAGAGAATCGGCGTTCTGTATGGAGCGCGCGAACTGCAAGTTTTCGGGAAAGTGGTTCAGGCAAAAATCGCCGAGAGAGAATTGCGCCTCGATGAAATCCACATTATCTGCAAGTCTCCATGATTGATTTGGAGTGAAAGGCGTACCGTCTTTCGAGCTTTCCATCCTTGCTCCCCCATATATTTTGTTCGGCCTTTTTCGACCGTGGATCGGCTTGTATTAGCTGCTCACACCAGATTGTTACACTCATGATACCTGAAGTGTTGCGTTGCGTGAGTAGCTGTCTCTGAAGAAATTGTGCATCACGTCTGAGTGGTGGTGACCCATGAGTGAGCGCACATGAATGCGTACTCCAAATGCAGTTATTGGTTGTCTATTAACCATTGAACTATCTACCGTGTGCCAATTACAACCGAAAACGGTTCGCCAGGTTTTGCAGGTTGGACGACATCTGCTCCAGATTGGTGGCCGCATTTGCCAAGTGGCTGATGACTGAAGTGTTTTCATCGGTCATGAGTGCGATAGTTTCGACATTGCCGGCTATTTCGTTGCTGGCAACGCTCTGTTCTTTCGTGGCGGCACTTATTTCCGTCACCATCTCCAGTGTGTGGCGCGTCTCCTGGCGTATCATTCCGAGCGAGTCCCGTGCGCGATCCGCCAATAACACACCCGACTGAACCTGAAGCTGGCTTTCATTCATGCTGGTTGTCGCTGCGTCGATCTGTTGCGTAATGCTGTCTATCATGTTCGATATCCGCAACGTCGCTTTCCCGGTGTTTTCAGCCAGCTTGCGCACCTCGTCTGCCACCACGGCAAAGCCGCGCCCTTGTTCACCGGCGCGCGCTGCTTCGATGGCGGCATTCAGGGCGAGCAGATTGGTCTGGTCGGCCACTTTCTGGATAACCTGAACGATTTCGCCGATCTCTTTGGAATGCTCTGCCAGAGATGCGATTACTCCGGAAAGGTTCTTCACCGAATCGGCAATTCGTGCGATTTCCTGCGACGCTTCCCGCACGATTTGCTCGCCACTTTCGGACAAGGCACTTGTCTTGATGGAATTCGCCTCGGTCGAACCGGCATGCTCGGCGACATGATTGATGCTTACGGTCACTTGTTCGACTGCCGCCGCCGTGGTCGACGCCGCCTCGCTTTGGCGTCTGGAACTGTCAGCTACCTTTTCGGTGTTGACCGCCAGTTCGGTTGCGGCATCGGCTACGGCTTCCGACGCCTTGGTCAGGCCGGAGATGAAAGCACCGAATTCAGTTGATACCTTATTGATTCCCCGCGCGAGCTCAAGTATCTCATCGCCAGCGTTATTGTCAGGAATGAGTTCCTGACCGACAAACAGGGCTCCGATTATTTGTCCCTGAGGTGATTTCAATGGCTGATATCTGGTTATGTAGGTTTTGCCGAACAACTGCGCGATCCCGGAAAAAACCTCCCCCTTGTGCAATTTCGCGTAAGCCGCGCCGGTGCTATCCAGCATGGTGCCAACCACGCGGGCGCCATCGGGTTTCTTTAACGAAGTTGCAATCCGTACCAGGTCATGACCGCGCGTCGCGAAAACAGTGGCCACGCCGCCATTACTTTCGGTGAACCTGTCGACCATTTTCGTTTCGAGATTGAGTACTGTTTGGCCGCAGCGCAAGGTCGGAACGCTGATCTTGCCCACCTTCACAAGCATGTCAGGGTGGAGTGAAAAGCCTTCGCCGAAGTTGTCGGAAAAATTCTTTGCCAGTATTTCCGTCCTGGCTGCCAGTTCGGGGTCAGGTTCAGTTTTGGAAGGTGCAACCCAGGGAATTCTGACGCTCAAATCTCCCCGGCCCAACGATGAAACTGCCGCCACCAGTTCATTTAACTGGCGGATACGGAAATTCAAAAATTTTCCGAAGAGCAGTGTGGCCAGTAGTGCCACAGAAATGCATGCCACCATCCATAGCATTAAAGACATGGTCTGGATCAAATTGCCGATTGCGGCCAATGCAAGTTCGGACAGCAGCAAAAAGACAAAAAAGGAGAGCTTGATTTTCCAACTCAGGGATAGCTTTTTGCTGTGCTTGTACACGGAATATTCCTCAGATTGGATAAGTTATTCTACAAGCGACCGCTGTTGTATTTTGGTATCGATCTGCGTTGCCGCCTCTGACATCAACTGTATCGGCACAAAATCAGTTTCATTGATAGAAAAAGAATGAATTTCGCCCGTATTTGCGTAATTTAAACAATTACTTAAAAAATGGTTTTTGTCGATTTTGAAATTATCGCGAGAAGAATGGTGCACATGACATTTCCGCCGAGTCGCCATTTGGCGATTCCTCTGCGCATATGCTTTGGAGACTGGTTTTTACGGGTTGCGCGCCAACCGGGTCGTGATGAACTTCCATTCGGCAGGGTCGACCGGCGTAATGGAAAGCCGATTGCCACGCTGCAAAGTGCGCAGGTTTTCCAGCTCAGGATGTTGGCGCAATTCATCAATGGAGATGAGCGCTATTTTCTTTACCAGTTGCACATCCACATTGAACCAGCGCGGAGTCTCCTGGGTAGCCTTCGCATCGAAGTATTTGCTCTTCTTGTTAAACTGCGTGGCATCGGGATAGGCTGTACTGCTGACTTGCGCGATACCGGCGATGCCGGGCTCTGGGCAGTTGGAGTGATAGAACAGCACGCCGTCGCCGACCTGCATCTGGTCGCGCATGAAGTTGCGCGCCTGGTAGTTGCGCACGCCGTACCAGGCCACGGTTTGATTCGGGCAATTTGGCGAGGTCGTCGATGCTGCAGTCGCCGGGTTCGGATTTCATTAGCCAGTATCGCATAAGCCAATTCTACAAAAGAAAAGTGCGATCCCGAAAGATCGCACCGGAATGAAGTCCCCCGCCTGTGCCGTTGACTCAATATCTTGAACCGGGGTTCAAGAGGGTCGGTTCCCGGTTACATCAGGTGCATCCGCGAGGGATGCTCACAACAGTAACTTTAATGGGGCGCAACCTAAGCATTAGCTCATTGGTTCAAAGAATTATGAGTCTGACGAACACCGCAGGGGACAAACCTAAAACAACTCATCCTGTTCCGCTAAAGCGGTATCGATGGTTGCCTGCATGGAATCCATTCTACGCTTGAATTCGGCGAGGTCAAATCCGCCGCCGATCCGCGTGGTGAGGAGCTCGTGGGTAATGTTGAGCGCGGCCATGATGGCGATGCGCTCGATCGAAGCGATCTTGCCGGCATCGCGTATTTCGCGCATTTTTTTGTCCAGATAGGCCACCGCATCCAGTAACTCGGCGCGTTCATCTTCGGGACAGGCGACGCGCAATTCGCGGTCGAGGATGGTCACATCCAGTGAACTGACCTTGCTCATTGCGTATCCTCGGGCAGTTGGGAGAGAAGCTTTTCCAGCCGTTGGGCGGCTTCATTGACTTTATCCTGGCTTTTGCGCTGCTGGCTAACTGCCGCGGCGACTTCCTGCCGTAATTGCAGATTCTCGGCGCGCAGGTGCTGGGTGAGTTGCACCAATTGGGCCAATTTTTGGTCAAGGACGTCTAGTTCGCTATGCATATGCGAACTATAAATTTAAAAAGCCTGTTAAGTCAATCGGTAACGGAATGTTTTGCAAGTGCTTTTGAATTCACGGGCGTAACTTCTGGTAAAATCCGTATCGCTTCAAGGTGCAGAAAGGTGTGAACCTTTCAGTTAAACGGGAAACAGGTGAGGAAGCATTAACTCCGAAGCCTGTGCTGCCCCCGCAACGGTAAGCAAGTGTGGATTTGCCAATTAGCCACTGTGAGCAATCATGGGAAGGAGGCAAATCAAGACTTGTGAGCCCGGATACCGGCCTTGAGCGAGGTTCAGGAAATGCGCGTGGGGCGCATGAATGCCCGTACTTCAAGGTTCATTCTTTCTTCCCGCCGCTTTCCTGATTTTGTTCAATGTTCCAACGGGGTTCCTTGGAACGTAAATTAGGAAGCATCATGAAACGAAAATACATAATTACAGCATTGCTTTTCGCAGCAACTCCCTTGGCGCAAGCCGCTACCGACAGTTTGGACGAAGTGGTCGTTACGGCTTCTCGTATGCCGCAGTCTTTGGATAAGACCATCGCGGATACCACCGTATTGAATGAACAAGATATACGCAATTCCGGGGCAGCGGATGTACCTACATTGCTGCGTTCGCTGGCGGGGGTGGAGGTCGCTCAGTCCGGCGGACTGGGGGCGCAGTCAAGTATCTTCATGCGCGGGACAAATTCCAACCAAGTGCTGGTGTTGATAGATGGAGTACGCGTTAATTCCGCCACAACGGGATCAACCGCACTTGAACACATCACGCTGGATAGCATTGAACGTATTGAGGTGGTGCGCGGCAACGTCAGCAGTCTGTACGGATCCGAAGCCATAGGCGGCGTGATCCAGTTGTTCACCAAACATGGATCGGGTGCACCGGCCTTAAGTGCCAGCGCTGGAGTGGGTAGTCACGGCACACAACGCTTGGCGGCAGGATTTTCCGGTGAGGTGAACGACACTTCGTTCAGTGTGAATGCGGGCAGGGTTAAAACCGATGGTGTGTCGGCCATCAATCCGCTACTCGCGCCGGGCGCCAATCCCAACAACAACGGTTATGACAACAACACGGTCGACGCGCAAATCAAACAGGCATTCAACGCAGATCACGCATTGTCCGCTTCTGCATTTAGCACCCGCG
The DNA here is from genome assembly GCA_963718345.1 of uncultured Pseudomonadota bacterium. GTDB lineage: Bacteria > Pseudomonadota > Gammaproteobacteria > Burkholderiales > Gallionellaceae > Sideroxyarcus. The sequence goes on from CAVQZH010000017.1 coordinate 46,086, forward strand.
GCAACAGTTCATTTGACAATGCCTTTGGCTCGCCAACCGACATTAACTACACGATAGAAAACATTGACAAATTTTCGCTGACTTCGGACGATCAACTCAGCGTAAAGTGGCATAGCCAACTACATTTGGCGCAAGGCACAGACGACAGCCACATCTACACCAACGGTGTGCAGACTTCACGTATTCAAACCCAGAGTAATCAATTTGCTTGGCAAAATATTTTGAATATTGCGGATGGGCAAAAGTTGAGTCTAGCAGTAGAAAATCTAAGACAGGCGGTTACTGCCGATACCACGCCATATACGTTAACCACACGTAACGTAAATAGCTTGTTGGGCGGTTATTTAGGTGACTACGGCATGCAGCAAGTGCAATTCAATTTACGACAGGATAAGTACTCGGATTTTGGCACAGCGAACTCCGGGTTATTAGGCTATGGACTGTCCTTTGCAGAGAGTTGGCGCGCCACGGCTAGCATCAGCACAGCTTTCAAGGCTCCGACCTTCAATGACATGTATTATCCTGTTGCATGGGGTGGCAATCCTAATCTAAAGCCGGAACGTTCACAGAACAAAGAAATCGGGTTGCACTATGCGGCTAATGGGCAACGCATGGATGCAGTGTATTTCGATAACCGCATCAGCGATTTTATTGTTCTCAATGCAGCATATGCTTCGATCAACATTCCTTTGGCGCAAATCACTGGTCAGGAATTGAGCTACAAGGGTGATTTTGGCAGCAGCCATTTGAAAGCCAATGTGACTTTCCAGAATCCGCGCGATGCCTCGACAGGTCAATTGCTAATACGTCGAGCCAAAGAATTTGCGAGTATTGCTGCATCACATGATTTGGCTGGGTGGAATATCGGTGCCGAGGTGCGTTACAGCGGCGCACGGCAAGATATTGACCAATTGACTTCCGCTGGGGTCACTTTGCCGAGTTACTCGTTGCTTAATCTGACCTCGAGTTACAGTATTGACAAGCATTTCAGTCTGAACGCTCGCGTGGATAATCTTTTCAATCGCAACTATTCCGAGGTGTACAGCTACAACACGCTGGGCCGCACCTTATTCGTCGGGTTGAGCTACCGTTGATAGGTTGGCAGGGGGCGGCGGCTGTCGCCTGCCCCTGCCTTTTCTGTTAAAGTCGCGCCAATTCTGGATTGGCGCGAACTTACAAGGAGGCAACATGAAAATCTTGCAAAATAAAACGCTTTGGGTCGTCGCGGCACTCATGTCGCTGATGGCGCTAACGCGTTTTAACCATTTTGGTTCATCGGCAGTTTTGCCTGATGCTTCGTATGCCATATACTTTTTGGGCGGTTTGTATCTCGGCCGGACGCGCGCCGCTTTGGCGCTGCTTGCATTGTTGCTGGTCGAAGCGGCGCTGGTCGATTACTACGCAATCAATTTTCGCGGCGTTAGCGGATGGTGCGTGACTTCGGCCTACGGCTTCCTCGTCTTTGCCTATTCCAGCCTGTGGTTCGTCGGGCGCTGGTACGCACCGCGGCATGATCTGACTGGTAAGAGCTTGCTTGGTCTGCTGGTGGCCGTGATTGCAGCTGGCAGCCTGGCCTTTGTCATCGCCAACGTGAGCTTCTATTTACTGGCTGGCTACTTCGGGCGCATGAGCGTTGCGGAATATACTGCCAGCGTCGCGCAATACTTTGCGCCCTACGTTGAAGTGGCAGTGATGTACGTCGGCTTTGCCGTCATCGTACAGATGGGGCTCGCCGTCCTGACGGGCAAGTCGGGACACAACGCCAAAGCCGTTTAAGCCGGTCTCGGCACGTGATTGACGTGCCGAACTGGCCGACTTGAGTTACCGCTCAGCTTAAATACAACCTCGCGCTTACCAGATTCTCCACCAGCGGCCGGTTTTTTCGATCATGGTGGCAAACTCTTTCGCCGCTTCGCGTTCCCATTCGGCAAATGAAAACCCGGCCTCTTGCAAGGCCGTACTGTACTTTGCGTCCACGCCCTTGATGTGATCCCTGAGCCAGGTCTTGAGGAAGCGCAGCATCTCAAAATAAATCGGTTTCTCTTCCTGCAAATGCTTTTGGCACAGTTGGTCAAGTTGCTCGATCAATTTCTGGTGCTCAAGCTTGTGTGCTTCCAGATCGGCATAGTTTGCCTGTTGCATCAGGCGTTCTTCCAGCGAGAAATGCGTCTTGGTATAACTCCTGAGCGCTTCCAGTATGCTGCCAATGACCTTGTTTCCTTCACGCACGGATACTGCAATGAAGAGGCGGTTGAGCATGTTGACCAGTTCCTGATGCTGATTGTCTATCGATTTGATATTGACGCTGTACTCGGGCGTCCACTTGAAATAGACCGCATCGTCCGACGTATTTTGTTCCGGCATGTGAACCTCCGCATATAGGTTAGTCATGTATGCATATCCATACATCAAACAAGTTCTTGCCAGCCAGCTTTGTCGTTAATTCTTTGGTTTCAAATAGCTTCCGGATTCAAGCATTAACGAGCGCACTGTTGCGCGCGATATAAGCTTACATCGAATAAGGCCTTTGCAAAGGGCCGTTAATCGGTTTGCCGATGAGGGATGGATGGTGGACTGATCGGAAAAGTGGCGCATTGTCTTGCAATTCAGTGGGGTTTCGGTTGACACTGCTCGCGTATCTGGTAAATTTCATACCCGAGGATTTCACTCAACCAAAGCTTAATTTTCCCCCAACCACTCTTTCAGGAGATCAACATGGCTGTACTCGTAGGTAAGCAAGCGCCCGATTTCACCGCACAAGCGGTGCTTGGCAACAACGAAATCAAGGAAATCACGTTTTCCAAGTTCACCAAAGGCAAGTATGCGGTTGTGTTCTTCTATCCGCTCGACTTCACTTTTGTTTGCCCATCCGAACTGATCGCCTTCGATCACCGTCTGGAAGAATTCAAGAAGCGCAATGTTGAAGTCATTGGTGTATCCATCGATTCCCAATTCACGCACTTGGCTTGGAAGAATACGCCAGTGGAAAAGGGCGGCATCGGCCAGGTTGGCTACACGCTGGTGGCCGACGTCAAGCATGAGATCGCCAAAGCCTATGACGTGGAATCGGACGGCGGCGTTGCTTTCCGCGGCACCTTCCTGATCGACAAGTCCGGCTTGGTGTGGCACCAATACGTGAACAATCTGCCGCTGGGCCGCAATATCGATGAGACCCTGCGTTTGGTTGACGCCCTGCAATTCACCGAAGAACATGGCGAAGTCTGCCCGGCAGGCTGGAGCAAAGGCAAGGCGGGCATGAAGGCCTCGACCGAAGGTGTGGCCAAGTATCTGGCATCGCACGCGGTAGAACTGTAAGCACTTCGGCGCATTCCAACAACGACAAAGGCTCCCGCGGGAGCCTTTGTCGTTTTGTTAGCCGATAAAAAGATTTGGTTAGCCCCGTCAGGAAAAATATTCCCGGACGGGGTAGTGGAGGAAAGGCCAGATACGCTTTGCGTGCTAAGCCCTCGCCATTCAGCCGCATGAACCCAATTTCTAACGCTACACCGGCGCTACTGCGTTATTGGCCTGCCTGTCCTTGATCGCCTTGATGTGTGCGGCTTGCTGATCCCGGCGCTTCATATCTTCAGGATCGACCTTGCTCAGCACTTCTTCTTTGAGGCGCTGGTTCTCCGCATCGAAATGCTTGATCTCGTCAGCAGTAAAGACTTTGGCTTCGCCAATTTCCGTGTGGAAACGTTTGTAGCCCAGCGCATCCAGTACATCGCCGGCAACCAGTTCGAACACGCGTATATTCTCGGCGCTCATTTCACGCAGGAACTTGTTGGTGTTGTCGGCCATGACCGGCTTCACCACGTTGCCCCATAGCTCGCTGGACTTGGCGGCACGCTTGGCTTCGTCGGATTCGTGGAAGTCCAGCATGGAGTCGTTATAGGTCGCACCGAGGAATTCGCATAGACCGCGCATTGCCTGTTCGGGCGAGCCCGTGAGGGTTTCGTAACTGAGGTTGTAAAAACGCCGGGAGTCGATATGTTTGCGGTTCGTCAACGCAATGCGTTGCGTGGCGCTCCATTCTTTGCCAATGTGGTACGGATGCTTTTCGCCAACCACGGCCTTGCCGAACGACAACGCCACATCGCGGCCGTCCCGGTAGAGATAGATGTAACGTGCGGCGTCGCCATAATAGGCTTCAATTTCCCCCAGGTAATTGATGTTGGCCAGGCTCTTGCAGCACCAGGTATCTGCGTTGACTTGTCCAGCCATGACGTCGTATACCGCACCGAATGCCGCCACCACCGAGTGATTGCGGCAACGCGAAGCCACATCCTTGCGGTCGAGTTTGACGCCCTCCCAGGGAACCGGATTGAGTTCGACCAGCTTGCAGACATCGTCAATCATTTGCATGAAATTCGCTTCCTTGGAAAGATCGCCATAGCCTTTCTCGAGCGGCATCATGCGCTGCAGGATGTGCGGCGGATGCGTGGCGGCAATTTCAGGAAGCTGATTCATCATCAAGCGCAAAAGATTAGATCCTGAGCGTTGCGTACCAATCATGAATAACGGCATATCTTCTCCTCTGTAGTACTGGTTAACAAAAAAATTACGAGCCAAATTTTTCGCTGCGTACAACATGCAGGCGGCCATGGCTGTCTGCACGCAGCAATTCGGACTCTGCAATGAAATCGTGAAACTGCCTGACGCACTCCTCCAGGCCGAATTGGCTGGTATTCAGGCGTAAATCGGGATTTTCCGGAGCGTCATAGGGAGAGCTGATACCGGTGAATTTGGGAATGACTCCCGCGCGCGCACGTTTGTATAGCCCTTTGGGATCGCGCTCCTCGCACGTTTCCAGCGTTGCTTCGACATACACTTCAAAAAATCCTGCGCCGACGATTTTGCGCACCATTTCTCTTTCAGCGCTGAAGGGCGAGATAAAGGAGGCAATAACGATCAAACCCGCGTCGACCAGCACCTTTGCCACTTCGGCGGCACGCCGCAAATTCTCGCGCCGTGCTTCTTCGCCGAAGCCCAGATCGCTATTTAATCCGGTGCGCAACGTATCGCCATCCAGTACATACACGCGGTGGCCGCTCAGCATCAATTCACGCTCTATACGATGGGCGATGGTCGATTTTCCGGAGCCCGACAGGCCGGTCATCCAGAGCACCCCGGCTTTATGTCCGGCCATCGATTCGATCAGGTCGCGGCTGACTTCGGAGGCATGCGGGTATAAATACTTGCCGGTAATGTCGCCCGGGTCTGGCTTGTTTGCCATGCCCCGCGCCACGGCGCGCGCCACGTCCGGCCGCGCAACCGTAGGCGGCAGACTCTTGCCTTTCAACAGCTGGGCTGCGATGTCGGCATAGCTGAAAATGACGCGTCCGGCTGCGTCATGCGGACAGGATTTCTGGGTGGCAATGCCGCCGCACTGATCGCAATGAAAAGGATGGTCGAGAAACACACACCTGATCGTCAGGCCCTGATGGCTGGCTTCGGCAAACAAATTGATCAAATCCTGCTGCGCGCTGGCAAATTTCCCCTGCGCGGGCAGAAAAATACTCTCGCAACCATAATTCTGGCTGAGGATTGCATGCTGCAAGACTGCGCGAAACGAACTGTGAAAAAAATCATCCGGAGCAGGATTCTCCAGCACGCGATTGCTTGGAATGTAGTTATCCAGCAGCAAGCGGCTGGCGCCCTCCAATACGGATGACAGCAAACCGTTTTGCGCGCGCGCGTTCTCGGTGCTGCGATGCAGCAGCAGGGCATCGGATGCTTCCAGGGCGCATTTCAACAGATATTCGTCGCTGCGTTGCCAAGGGTTCTGCAAATGTATCGCTGCAATTTTGCGCCATTGATTTTGCACCTGCAGTTTGCGCAAATCTTTTGGCCAATGATGTTTTTTCAGACGCCGCTCAACGGACTGCGAAATCAGCATCGACACTACACCCCCCAGCAAATATTTAGCCTTGCGCTCCTTGCGTTCGGCAATTTGCGGGGATGAGTATTCTTCGTTCTCTCCAAAGAGATGCCCTTCGCCTTCTGCATCCCATGGGAAGATGTCTGAAACCAGCATGACACCTACCGCATCGTCGTCGTGATACAGCGCCACTCCCCGTCCATCGCCCAAAGACTTTGCCACTTCTTCGGTTGCCGCCAAGGTGATAGGCAGTCCCCATGGCATGCCATTCGGCAGAACGGCTGAATCAAGTACGCTCGTGTAGGTACGCTGGTCCATGTATCCGGTGAGCGGGCTGTAGGCCCCGCTCGCGATCATTTCCAGATCGATCAATTCGCGCGCAGAAATATCCACGCGTTTCAATTGCGACAGGAGAGTACGCAGGTTGCGCTGATCATGCTGGGGCACATAGGCCTGTACCAGGCGGCCGCCGTAGGGTGCGATCAGCGCGTCATCAAGCTGCATTGTTCTGGCATATAAAGCTTGCTTGCTATGCTCGGTCATTTTGTCACCTATTTATGTTTGCTGAACATACTGCGGTGGAACTCGAATCGACTAACGTTAGTACAACAACAATCCAGCCAGCCCTGCAGTCGGTATGACCCACACCACATCCAGCTTGAACCTCAATTGGGCGAGCAATGCGGCAGCGAAAATAAGCAGCGATAGCCAATGCTGCTGGGCTGTCATTCCCACTGCTACAACGGCGGAAGCGATCATGCCGATAATTGCGGGGCGGATGCCGCGCAGCACGGCCTTGATCAGTGCGGATTGCTTGATGCGATTCAATACATGCGTACCGGCGATCATCAGAATGCCCGGCGGCAGGAAGATGCCGAGGGTCGCAGCCACTGCACCCAGCAAGCCGGCCATCTTGTAGCCGATGAAAACCGTGCTCAGGACGATGGGGCCCGGCATGATCTGGCTCATGGCGATCGCATCGACAAATTCCTGGCGGGTCAGCCAACCGGTACTCTCCACTACCGCATGCTGCATAAGCGGAATAAACACATAGCCGCCACCGAACAGGAACACGCTCATGCCGGCGAACGTCGTGAACAGCTTGAGCATCAGGGCCGTGTTGACGCTCCAGAAGGGACTGGTGAGGGCCAGCGGTGCGGCGGCAACGCTCAATAATCTGCCCTCACTTTTCAGTTCGCCGGCCGCTGGCTTGCTGCTGCCACCGGCGGCTTTTTCCCGGAAAATCAGCCAGCCTGCCAGGCCGGACATGACAATGATGCCAAATGAAACGGCGAAGCTGCCTTTCCATATCATCAGTGCTGCCGCAGTCAGCGCGATCAACGCCTCAGGCACACCCTTGATGGTCTTGCGCCCCATGTTCCAGGCGGCAACCAGGATGATGGCCGCGACTGCCGGAATGAATCCCATGAACAACTTGCCCACCGCCGGTATTTGTCCCCAGGCGAAATATGCCGCGCTCAGTGCAAGCATTAACAGAAAAGCCGGCAGGACTACGCCGATGGTACTGGCCAGCGCACCCGGCAGGCCGCGCAGGCGATAACCGACATAAGCGATTACGTTAACCGCGATCGGTCCGGGCAATACGGTTGCCAGCGATACACCATCCAGAATTTCTTCGTGGGTGAGCCATTTACGGCGCTCCACTGCATGATTTTCAACCACGGCGATCAAGGCCATGAATCCGCCAAAGGCGGTGCAGCCGATACGCAGAAAAAGGGTGAACAGCGTCCACAGTGAAACTCGTTCGGTATTCAATATCGCCTCCTAAATGAAATGGCAACAACCACGTTGGTCGCCAACAAGACAGCATCGAATTTTCGACTATCAATATCCCGCAACTAGTTTTCGGGCTTGCAGCCAGTGCTTCAGTACAGCAATTAAAGATTCATGGAATGCTGGTGTTCGTTCAGCATCTTCAGCAAGGCGGTATTGGAATTGGCCAGAACCAGGAACTCCGGATTGTGCATATCCTCCTTGTTATAGCGCAGCGCCTGCTCCGCAACGTCGCAGACCATGCCGCCAGCCTCGAGTACTACCGCATGCGCTGCCGCGGTATCCCATTCCATGGTGGGTCCCAGGCGCGGGTAGAAATGCGCGGCCGCTTCGGCGACCAGGCAGAGCTTGAGCGAACTGCCCATGCTGATACATTCGTGATTGCCGAGTTTCTGCAGCAGGGCTGCGGTGCGCGCATCGCTGTGCGAACGGCTGGCGACGACCTTGATGGCGGAATCGGCGGTATGAGCTTCGGCCTGAATGGCTTGCGCCGCGATATCGCCACGCTGCACGAAAGCACCGGTGCCGCGCGCGGCGAAGTAGCAGACGTCCAGTACCGGCGCATAAACCACGCCCAGCACCGGCACGCCGTGTTCCACCAGCGCGATATTGACGGTGAATTCGCCGTTGCGCTTCAGGAATTCCTTGGTCCCATCCAACGGGTCGACCAGCCAGAAGGTGGCCCATTCGCTGCGTACGGCATAGGAAATATCGGCCGCTTCTTCGGACAGGACGGGATATTGCGGCGCGAGTCCGCGCAGTCCGTCCACGATCACGTTGTGCGCAGCCAGGTCGGCCAGGGTGAGCGGTGAGTTGTCGGCCTTGCTGGTCTCGCCGAAATCTTCACCATGATAGATTTCCATGATCGCGGCACCTGCTGCGCGTGCGATTATTTCCACCTCCATCCGTAACGATGCCAGATCGCCATCGGTTAGCGATGAATGCCGGGCTGTACTATTCACTATCGATCTCCCCTTGTTTTGCGGCACCGTCCGAGGATGGAACAGCACCTGTGTTTACCTGCCTTGCGAAAATCTGGCCGTTTTAGGCCATGGCGCTCACCCGAGTAAAATTTGGATTATGGTCTGGGCGTGTTACAGAAGATGCGGCTTAAATTCAGTACCGGGACCGGTGACCCCTGATGCTCAAAGCAGGAAATGGCCAACTCCCGCCATGCACCGTCTTCATCCGGCAACCGGCATGCCTGCTCGTCGCTCACGGCCAATTGCCTCGGCGGCGAAGACAGCGCCAAGGCACCGAATTGCGGATATTCCCCGCGTTGCTGCTGATAGCCGATCACGGCCACAAATGGCGCTTTGCGGGAAACGCATCCGACCCGTGCCGCGATATCCATCACCGGCAACAGTCGATCCTGCCAAATTACGATGTGACGGCAATACCCGGGTGTGCATGGAACGGCAAAGGTGACGGGAGCATCGACCAGGTGCAGCATCTCACGCGTTCCCACCGCCGCACGGCAATCATCGCCGAAATCCAGCAACCATGCATTCATGCGAGACATGGCAATTCCGGCAATGACAGTTTGTGAATCAAGTGCTCAATGTGCGCCGCCAGGCGGCTCGGGTTGCTTACACACAGCAGCTCGTCGCCGAACGGGAGCAACCCGAGAATGGGCGTATCCCCATTCTTCATGGCTGCCGGCACTTCATGGCGTAGCCTTGCGTCAGGCTTGATGATCGCCGCGTCATCGCACAGCATCCCGAAAAATCCGGTCCCGATCGCCAGCAAAGCGCAGGTGCGGCGCGCAGGTGGCACGTCGCGCATTAAATCAAGCTGATCGGACAGGCAATAAACCGGCCAGCGCTGACGCATATAACTGATCCAGCCGACACTTCCTTGTTTGGGGGCATTGCCGTCCAAAGCCGAAGCTGATTCCAGCGCGCGAACGTCGCTTTGTTGGAACAGCAAGCGCAGGCTCATCAATTTTCAACACAGCGGCGGACGAGTGCATGCCGTTGCCGCTCAGGGGAAAGTGCGTCGTGCTCATCCGTGCACCAGCCGCTGAACGTGCTCGATCAGCGCATCATCGCTATACGGTTTGGTGAGGTAAACATTTACCCCGGCGTCCTGACACATCCTGCGATGCTTCTCGGTGGAACGCGACGTGATCATGATTACCGGCACATTCTTCGTGCGGGCAGAATCGCGCACATGAGCGGTCAGTTCAATGCCGTTCATGCGCGGCATCTCCATGTCTACCAGCATCACGCTGGGGATGAATCGCTGCAGAATGTTTACCGCCTCCAGCCCGTCGATTGCGGTGCGCACCTGGTAACCCGCGTCCTGCATGACGGCGGTCGCAGCGCGGCGCGCGCTGAGCGAATCGTCTACCACCAGCGCGGTGAGCGCTCCTGCAGAATCTGCGCCGGTTCCTGATAGAGCCTGCACGCCGGCGGATGACAAATGCCTGCGTTGTTGGCGTTGCGCCGGAGTGCGCAGCAGTTCCACCAGGTCGACTACTGGAGCGACGGTGCCGTCGCCCAGGATGACCGCACCCACCGTGCCGGTGATTTTTGGTACATATCGCCCAAAGTTTTTCAGCACTACTTCCTGGCCGCTGACCACTTCTTGAACCAGCACGCCCTTGGCCACGCCATTCTCGGCACGGGTTAGCAGCACGGGAAAGCCGAGCCGGTCCGCTTCGCGCCGGTCGCCGGGCAGGTCCAGCAGGCTTTCCAGCCTGATCAAGGTATGCACGGTATCGCCGACACGGTAAACCTGTTGCGATCCAACCTGCTCGATCTGGTCGGCGGTGACATAGTGAATGTCTTCCACGCCATGGCTGGACACGGCGATCAACTTGTTGCGATGCCGCACAACCAGGGTGTGGGCCGACAGCAGGGTGGCGGGCAGGCGCAACTCGACGGAAAGGCCAGCGCCGCGCTCCGAATTCAATGCCAGCGTTCCTTTCATATCCAGTACCCGGCTGTACACCACATTCATGCCTACGCCGCGCCCCGATATCTGAGTCGTATCTTCACGCGTGGAAAAGCCATTGACGACGATCAGGCGGGCGAGCTCATCGGGCGACAGTTCATTCTCGGGTTCAACCAGCATTCCCTTGCTTTCGGCAATGCGCCTGATGGCGGCATAATCAAGCCCTGCGCCGTCGTCTTTGCAGCGTACGACGATGCTGTTGCCCTTGCGCTCGAAACTCAGTTCGATATTACCGGTTGCCGGTTTACCCAGTGCCGTGCGCACCGTGGGTGCCTCGATGCCATGGTCAACGGCATTGCGCAGCACGTGCATCAGCGGATCCATCAATTCATTCAGCACATTGCTGTCGATACTGGTGTTGTCTCCCTTGATCTCCAGCGTTACCTGTTTGTCCAGCAGGCGCGAGGTTTGACGCACACTGCGCTGCAAGCGCGATACCACGCTGCTGACCGGGACCAGACGCGTACGGATCACCGCATGTTGGCTGTCCTTGTGCAAACGCTGCTGTACTTCCAGCAACTCGCCCAGCGTATGCAATTGCTCGTTTACCTGCGTCTGCATCTGCTGCGCATCGTTTGCGGCCTCGACCAGACGCCGCGTAACCGTATGCAGTTCGCTGAAGTGTTCGAATTCCAGCGGGTCAAAATCTCCTTTGTCGCGCATTTCCTGTTCCGGCGCGGCCACTCCGCGCACATCGACCAGATGCTCAAGTTCCGCAACCAGTTGCTGGAATGATTGCAATTGACGCTTGATTTCGTCGGCCTGCTGCGAGGTGAGCCGCAGACGTTCTTGTATCTGCGAATTTGAAATCAAGGTTTCGCCTGCGAGGCGCAGCATCTCGTCCACCACGGGTGCCGGCACGCGCAGTACATTTCCCAGCAGTGGCGGCGTCTCGGGTTTGCCTTGTGGCACAGGCTTTTCCGGCTGTGTTGCAAACTCACTCTGGATGGTCGCAGACACACCTTCCCGGTCTATACGATTGGCGTTGTCCAGAACCTCTTGCAGTACCTCCAGTGCTTGTTCAGGCGCAGAACCGACTCCCATCAAGGCCTCGCTCATCGCCTCAAGGCAATCGCCGGCATTGGTCAGTATGTTGGCGAGTGCGCGGTCGGGCATCGCCTCGGCTTCGGACAATGCCAGCAGGATATCTTCGATGTGGTGAGTCAGGTTGGCTATGCCGCGCACGCCCACCGTATTGGCTGCACCCTTGAGCGTGTGGGCCGCGCGCATGGCGCGTTCCACATCCTTGCCGCTGCCTTGTCCAGTTGCCAGACGCTCGATTGCGGAGGTAAACGCAGCGGTTTGCACGGGCAATTCCTGCAACAGGCCGTCCAGCAATTCCGGATTGATATCCTCCGGCAGGGCAATGGAAACATCCTCGGCGCTGGCGTGGGACTGACGCTCTGCTTGTTGCTTTTCATTCGCAACAATCTCGATATTGATGAGAGACTCCACCCATCGCTGCACGGCATCCGTGCCAACGGGCGTGCGCCACGCCGTAGCGGCCAGCAAATCAACCAGAGCAGCGCCAGCGCTTTCATCGGTGGGCGCGGTGAGGTAGGCGGCAACGCGGACCGGCAATTGTTTCAGCAATTCGATCTGCTCGGGACGAAGCGCTTCGATCTTAGACAGCGAGTATGCCAAACGGACAAATACCGCGCCTAGTGCGGTCATTTCGATCGAGTTGGCGGCGGCCGCAAGCCGTTCCAGCAATTCCATATAGTTGTCCAACGCCACGCGCTGGGCATCTGCAGAAAGCTGTGGGTCGACAATAGCCGCCAGATCTCCCACGAGTTGATCGTCCATGCGGGCAAATTCCTTGCCCAGCATGGCCAACATTTCGCCATCCACTTTTTGCACATGTAAAGGCTGTAACGGCTCCGGAGCGAACGCAGGTTCCGCAGTAGAAGGAAAACTTTCTGCGACGCAGGCTGCCGGTTCCTCTTGCATGACCGGAATCTCGATCAGCAAGTTTCGCAGCGCACTCGCGTCCTCTTCACCCAGCGGCGATGCCCAGCCAACCTGTGTCAGTTGCTGAACCAGCGCGTCGCCTGCCTGGCTGTCACCCTCGCTCATTACATAACCCAACAGCAATTCAGCCAGTGCCGAAAGCAGATCGGCCTCCACAGGGTTGAGCGCTCTTTTTTCGTGCAGATACACCTGCAGATTTTCCATGACCCTGGCGCTGACGGATTGCAGACCATCCAGTTTGCTGTCGGTAGCGGCTGCACCTATCTTGTGCATCAACTCCGCGTAGTGGTCCAGTAACGGTTCAATCTCGTTTGCGCTACGATTCAGCAAGGCATCGCAGGACGTGATACTCCACAGTTCGTCGAGAGGGTCGGCCGCAATCTGGCTGAAATGCATCAGAGCCTGCTTAAGCATATCCGTGGCATACCCGGTTGTTGGTCATCGTCGATCCAGCCGTCTCAGACGGGGAGCTTGAATACACGCACCGCTCCCAGAAGCAGTTTGGCGTAGTCCAGCAGATTGGACGTTTGTGCTGCCTGCTCATGCAGCTGATCCGTTGCCTGCTGACTGCTTTTCTTGATCTGTACGGCGCTGTCTCGCAGCGCCTGTCCCGCTTTGGCCTGAATCTCCGACGTCGTGGCGATCTGTCTGACCGAATCCACCAGTTCGGCGGTGTTCTGCTGCGTGATCTGCATCTGCTGGCCGGCTTGTTCCGCCAGACGGCTGCCTTCCACAATCTGGCTGATGGCGTTGTTCATGGTGCTGGCCGTGTCTGCGGTTTCCAGCTGGATGTTGCTCACCAGTGCCGAAATCTGTTGCGTGGCCTGGCGTGCATTTTCGGCCAGCCGCTGCACTTCGTCCGCCACCACCGCGAATCCGCGTCCGGCCTCACCTGCAGATGCAGCGTGCATACTGGCGTTCAGGGCCAGAATGTGGGTACGTTCAGCAATCACGTTGATCAGGTTCACCACGCCGGAAATTTCCTGTGAACGTTCTCCCAACCGCTTGATCCGTTTTTCCGTTTCGCGGATAACGTCGCGCGTGCTGTTAATGCCGCTCACCGTGCTGTTCACCGTATTAAGCGCCAGTTGCGTCGACTTGATCGCGTGGTCGGCGACGGCGTTGCATGCCTGCGCCAGATTCGCAATGTCGTGCATCGATTGCGCTGCCGCTTCCAGCGAAACGGCAGTCCGATCGGCCTCGTCGCGATCCTTCTCGGCACCCGCCAGCAGCGTCTCGGCCTTTGCCTGCACCGTCATGGAAGCCTTGGTAACGTCCGCCGAAATATTGTTCACGTCCGCCATCACCTTGGCCGTTTCGTTGGTGAGCAGGTTAAGCGCGTCGGCAATCGCCCCGGTAACGTTCTCGTTCACCGGCACGCGGACGGTCAAGTCTTTCTTCGCCAGTTGCGCCACCGCTTGCAGCAGGGACAACACCGACGTGTTCAGTTCATCGTTTTCCTTCTTGATCGCCGCCTGCACTGCTTCGCGTTCGTCCATCATCTTGTCGAACTGGTTCGCGAGCAGGCCCAGTTCGTCCTTGGTCTTCAGGTTGGCGCGCGCGTTGGCGTCGCCCGTAGCAATCTTGGAGATGGTCCCTCGTAGCGTGTTGAGAGAACTCGAAATGGTGCGGATGATCGTCCATGCCAACAAACCGGTGAGGGCAGCAAGTGCGATCACCAGTGCGATAGAAAAGTATTGCGTGTGCAAGCTGGCAGCTTTCACTTCCTCTGACTTTTTGTCCTGCAGTTCAAGGTTATAACTACGGATGCTTTCGATATCTGCGTCGATGGGCTCATACAGTTGAGCTGCTGTGCCTAGCGATAGACGCTCGGCGTCGGGCATTCTTCCGGCTTGCAAGGCAGCCAGCAACGGTTCGTTACCGTCTTTCGCATAAGCAGCACGGTGCTTCTGCCACGATGCCAGCAGTTCGTGCTGCTTGGCATCCTGCAGGGTGGCTTCATACTTTTTCGACACTTCCGTAATAACGGCGCGGTATTTCAGGAATTCTTCAACTTTCTTCGCAACATATGCCGGATCGGAACTTTGGGACGCATCCAGCAGTGTGTAGCGGTTGCGAGCCATCAGGAAGTTAATCCGGTCGAACGCCTGAACGTTATCGATGGTCAGCTGCATATCGTCGTCCAGACGCTGCATGGAACGCAGACCGTCGGTGGTGGCATAGATGATGGTACCCAGCATCAGCAAGGTGATAATGCTCACCAGAAAAATCAGGCGGGTTACGATTGGTATGTTCTTGAACATTTTTTCCCTCTTTCAATTCATGGCAAAAATACATTTAAATTAATGCGAATGTATTTCACCCTGCATTAACTCCCAGTTACCTTACGCTTCTCCGAATCTTGTCCAATTCGGTTTTTGAAATCCGCTTCTTGCCGAAAGCCGGGTTGTGCCTGCGTTATTGTTCTGCGTGTACCAGGTTTTCGAAAAATGATTCGTGGTCAAACTCCAGCCAGACACTGTCGCCCTTCATATAGCCGCCGCGCACATGAGCCTGCAGTTCATCCGGCAATTGCGGCAAGCTGGGAAAAGGACTCATGTCGAACAAAGGCTTGGGGTAATCGTCAATCAGCAGGCCTGCAGCTCTATCGCCTTGGTCGATTACCAGCACCAATGGCGCCGCCGCAACATCGCGCGGTGGCAAATCGAATAACTGGCGCAGATCGAATACCGGAACCAGATTGCTGCGCAGATTGACCAAACCCAGTAACCACGGAGACGAGCCCGGCAGGTCCCATATGTCGGGCTGGTGCAGCACTTCACTGGTGCAACCTGTCTTGATCAGGAAACCCAGCGTGGATACCCTGAATCCGTAGCGGGCGCGCTTCTCTTCCTCAATGGCAACCACCACCATATCTGCCGGAGGTTCAAAACGCTCCAAGGCTGCCCCTGGTAGCAACCATTCGCCCGTTCCCATATCAGTGGGGCCGGGCAATACGCTCGAACCGGTTTCTTCCATCATGTCTGACGCCTGCTTTTCAGGTCAGGCTTTTCAGTTGATCGACGATCTGATCGGCGGTGTACGGCTTGGACACGTGACCCTTGGCGCCCTGCAATTCACCCCATACCTTGTCTGCCTTCTGCCCCTTGCTGGTCACAAACACGACCGGGATTCCCTTGGTCGCCGCATCCTGCGCCAACTGCCGGCACGCCTCGTATCCGTCCATGTCGGGCATGACGATATCCAGGAATATGACTGAAGGTTTTTCGGATTTGGCCTTTTCAACCGCCTCTTTGCCGCTGCTTGCAGTTACCACCAGGCAACCCGCATCGCTTAATATATTTTTGATATTGGCCAGATCTGCGGCGGAATCATCAACTGCCAGAGCTTTTTTGGATGCCATCTTGTTTCCCCTTTAATAGTTATTGGACTGCAAATTACCAAATGTTTAGCACCGTACTACCTTCACATGAATCTACCGTTACAAGAATTTTCAGCCATCTTGAACCGGCATCGGTCTTGAAATTGCCAGCCTGTTGCTTTCTTCTTCGTTATCCCTGTTGCTCTTACGCTGCGACTGACGCTTCTGACGTTCCCTTACACTGCATATTTCTCCAGCACTTGCTTGAATTCCTGATAATCGACCGGCTTTGTCAGATAGGAATCGCACCCCGCCAACGAGCCGCGCACGCGATCGAATGGCGATGATTTGCTGGTTAGCATGACAACCGGCGTCTGCTTGCGCAGGGGATTCTTTTTGATGTGTTTACAAACCTGGTAGCCATCTGCTCCCGGGAGCATTACGTCGAGAAAAATGATGTCGTAAAGATTTTTCCCCATCAGATCGAGGCCGGTCTCTCCGGTTTCGGCGGAGTCGACGTGAATATTGGAAGCTTCCAGTTCCAGTTCGAGCTGTTTGCGTACGGTGGGGCTATCGTCGACCACCAGGGCGCGGCGAGTTTTGGGAAAACCAAGGGTTGTAGTGACATCCACCAGCTGATCCCAATCATCAGTGCGGGCGGCATCAGTTGAATTCTTGCCTGAAAAGATTTGAAGGGCGGGTTCCTGCAGTTGCTTTTCGAGGATCAACTGGTCGAGTATTTTCAGCAACTTGACTGGACTGAGCGGACGCAAACAATAATGGTCTGCAGCGGCGTGCACCGGTTCTTCACTGAAAACCAGCAACTTTACTGCTGTCCCTTGCTGGTCGGATATTGATTGCAAGCTTGTTACCGCGCTTGCGTCGTCTGAATTCACGATCAAGAGATCGCAATTGATTGCGTTGCCTCCCAAGTAAATTTCATAACCGCCTTGGGGGCGACAGGTGGAAATTTTCAGTACATTGCGAATCAAACGGAGTTCCGCGGCATCGAAACCCAGTACGCCAACAGTAGTTGCTTTGGCTTGATCCACAAATGTCCCCACGACAGCCTCCCTGAGATTCAAACAAAATCACAATCCAATGATTGAAAATGCTGGGGACAAAGCTGAGGGGGAAAGCAGGTAAGAGCGAAACAATAGAACATGCCTCAATCTAGCAACCCCGCTGTCATAGAGTCTTAAAATTGGCTCCTTAGACCGGTAACTTTGCGTCCCCACCTTTCGATAGGTTTGCCTTTACAATCTTCTGCGGCGCGGACAATCGCAGAGTATTTCAGTTGTGTCAAGAACGCGTCAAACATGCGTCGAGAAGTCGTCGAGAGGACAGATTGCGTAGAATTAGTCAAATACTAAAAATTTAGTTAATACTTTTTATAGCTCATTAGCTAAACTTTACTGTCTGTTATATACGTATTGGCGATGTTGTGCGGATGTGCAATTTGCGTAATTAAGCGTAAACGATAGGGGTAATGGAAGCCCATGGTCATGACAATGATCGTAAGCGTCCGATAAGCGGCATAAGTTGAACTGACGTACGGTTGAGTTGATACAGAGCCTGATGCCAGTTGCAGGTGTGGTCAGGGGAAACAAAAAGGCTCCCGAAGGGAACTTTTTGTTGTGTTTTGCAGAGCAAAAATTGAAATTTCGGGATTTTTTACAGGCAAATAGTCTAGATGGCTTTCAACAACACCCACACGGCACCTCCGCCACCGGCATTTAACGGTGCTTCGCAGAATGCCAGTACCAGTGCATGTTGCGCCAGCCAATGCCGGGTGTGGACTTTCAAGATACCGTCACGCCCCTCGCTGCGCCATCCTTTGCCATGTATCACACTAATGCAGCGCAGTCCGCGCTGTGTCGCGTCATGCAGAAACTGGGCGAGCAGCTTTCTGGCCGCATCGGAGCTCAGACCGTGCAGATCGAGTTCGTCCTGCGGTGGAAATGACCCGCGCCTCAGCTTGCGCAGTGTCATCCGATTCAGGCCGGGCCGAAGAAACTCGGTGATGGCGGTATCTCCCGCCCCGTGATCAGACAGGTCGTCGGCGACAGTCTGCGCGGGAGCAACCGAAACGATGGTTTTATGGAGCTTGGAGGCAGGGGCAATACGATCTGTTGGCGCAAGCGGGGTCGCGCCTTCAACCGCTTGCCGGAACAAGTCGGTGTCTTGATCCGGCTTGTCCTTCACTTGTCACCCCAGTGACGACAAGTATTTGTCCGCATCCAGCGCGGCCATGCAGCCGGTTGCTGCGCTGGTGCAGGCTTGGCGGTAAACGTGATCCTGTACATCGCCCGCCGCGTACACGCCGTCGATGCTGGTCACGGTGGCGTTGCCTTCGCGTCCGCCGCGAGTAACGATATAACCGTTTTCCATCTCCAGTTGTCCGGCGAAGATGTCCGTATTGGGTTTGTGCCCGATCGCAATGAATACGCCGCTGACCTTGATGTCCTGGGTCGCACCTCCTTGTACCTGTTTGAGACGCGCGCCGGTCACGCCGCTATCGTCGCCCAGAACTTCATCCAATGTCTGGTTCAATTGCAGAGTGATCTTGCCTTCTTTCACTTTTTCCATCAGGTGATCGATCATGATGCGCTCGGCACGAAAGGTATCGCGTCTATGTACCAAGGTGACATGTTTGGCGATGTTCGCAAGATACAACGCTTCTTCAACTGCAGTGTTGCCGCCACCGACGACGGCGACATCCTGGTTGCGATAAAAGAATCCGTCACAGGTTGCGCAACCCGATACGCCCTTGCCCATGAAAGATTCTTCCGACGGCAGTCCGACATATTGCGCCGAAGCACCGGTGCAGATAATGAGCGCATCGCAGGTATAACTGCCGGCGTCGCCCACAAGCAGGAACGGCCGCTGTTGCAGCTTGGCAGTGTGGATGTGATCGAACACGATCTCGGTATTGAAGCGTTCCGCGTGCTGCTGGAAGCGCTGCATCAGTTCCGGGCCTTGCACGCCGTTTACGTCGGCCGGCCAGTTGTCCACGTCGGTGGTGGTCATCAGTTGGCCGCCTTGCGCCATGCCGGTAATAAGGACCGGCTTAAGGTTGGCGCGCGCGGCATAGACGGCCGCAGTGTAGCCGGCAGGGCCGGAACCGAGAATGATGAGGCGGTGATGCTTGTTGGTTTTTTCCATAATGATGATGTTGCTTTTCCTGGGTTGAGTACGGGCCGAAATTTAACAGTGACATGGCGTGCTGTCGAGTAGAATGAGCCGGTTCGCGACACCGAGGCGTTATGAAGAAAAGTTTATTGATTATTCTGTGGTTCATCCATTGCACCGCACAAGCAGCCGATTTACCGGGTATTCCCGCCTTCATCGACGACATGGTGGCAAAGCATCAGTTCAAGCGCGAAGAATTGGAACAGGCATTCAGCCATGCCGAATACCGCGCCGACGTCATCGAATCCATCACCAAGCCTGCAATTCTCAAACCCTGGGTGGAATATCGTCCGCTCTTCATCAATCCGCAGAGAATCGGCAGTGGAGTGCAATACTGGAAGAAATATTCCGCGACGCTCAGGCGTGCCGAAAAGACTTACGGAGTGCCGCAAGAGATCATTCTTGGCGTGCTAGGTGTGGAGACGCAGTTTGGCCAGAATCTGGGGCGATTTCGCGCGTTGGATGCACTGACAACACTGGCGTTTGCGTATCCGCGCCGCGCAGATTTCTTCCGCGACGAACTGGAGCAATACCTGTTGCTGGCGCGCGAACAGGGCTTCGATCTGTTGTCCGTTCAATCATCTTATGCCGGAGCGCTGGGCATTCCGCAGTTCATGCCGAGCAGCTATCGGCGCTATGCCGTGGATTTCAACCACAACGGCAAGATTGACATCATGAATGAGCCGGAAGACGCCATCGGCAGCGTGGCCAGCTACCTCAAACAATACGGCTGGCGTGATAACGAACCGGTGGCGTTGCAGTGCAAGGTGGAGGACGAAAAACGTCTGGGTGTCATTGGCGAGGCACGTCCCTTTATTGCCTGGCAAGACGCTGGCGTGGTCCCGCAGAAAAAACAGGAAGGTTATTTGCCGCCGTCATGGCTACTGGATTTTACAGTGGAAACCGGTAAAGAATACTGGCTGATATTCAGCAACTTCAACGTCATCATGCGCTACAACAACAGCAACTTCTACGCGATGTCGGTGTTCCAATTGGGCGAAGAAATCCGTCACGCGAGTTACTGAAGCGGGCGGCGAATGCGCCGTGCACCTTCATATCTTGTTTTCCAGTAGTGCATCTGCATATCCTCGGTGCGCACACTCTCGCCGGTCTTGGGCGAATGCACGAATTTGCCGTCTCCGACGTATATGCCGACATGCGAAAAAGATGCGTGCTGGGTGTTGTAAAACACCAAGTCACCCGGGCTCAGCTCGTCCGGACTGACCGGATTGCCGATTTTGCTGATTCCGCGGCTGGTACGCGGCAGCGTTATGCCGAGCGCGTGTTGATAAACGTGATCGACAAAACCGCTGCAATCAAAACCGTTATCGACTGAATTTCCACCGTAGTGATAGGGCGTATCGGCCAGGCTTACCGTATACATGACCAGCTCGTTCATCTGGTCGTCGCTAGCGGCATATTGCCGTGTCGGTGCAGTACTGCAGGCACCGAGTAACAGCAACAACGGGAGTATCAGCAGTTTTCTCATGGATGCAATGTAAGGCAGTGTGACGCTTGCTGTAAAGCGGTTGCAGTAAGCCTCCGTGCGGCGAGCATTCCCGCGCCTATGTAACCGGAAATCGGGCTTTGGATGCACAAACGGGTGATTGACCGCATCCCAAGTCGGGGCTATGGTTAGCCACTCTGGTATAGAATTATCTTCTTGAATATTCACAGGAGCAGACAATGAGTTTTACCGAAGCCGACGTGCAAGGCGCGTTGAAAAATCTGACCGACCCCAACACCAAAAAAGACTTCATCAGCAGCAAATCCGTGAAGAATATCAAGATCAACGGGTCCGATGTCGCGCTGGATATCCTGCTGGGCTACCCGGCAAAAAGCGTATGGGACGAAATCAGGAAACTGGTTGAAGCGCACCTCAAATCCGCATTGCCGGGATGCGGCAAGATCAGTGTCAACGTCAGCAGCAAAGTCGTGCCGCATGCGGTGCAGCGCGGTGTGAAACTGGTCGATGGCGTAAAGAACATCATTGCCGTGGCGAGCGGGAAGGGCGGTGTCGGGAAAAGTACCACCGCCGTGAACCTGGCACTGGCCTTGGCCGCCGAAGGCGCCCGTGTCGGCATTCTGGATGCCGATATCTACGGGCCTTCGCAACCCACCATGCTGGGAATCACCGGCCAGCCGGTATCCAAGGATGGCAAATCGATGGAGGCCATGGAAGGACACGGCATACAGGCCATGTCCATCGGCTTCATGATCGAGGGCGACGATGCGCCTATGGTCTGGCGCGGTCCGATGGTGACGCAGGCACTGGAACAGCTGCTGCGCCAGACGCGTTGGGACAATCTGGATTACCTGGTGATCGACTTGCCGCCAGGCACCGGCGACATCCAGCTCACCCTGGCGCAGAAAGTGCCGGTGACCGGCGCGGTGATCGTTACCACGCCGCAGGACATCGCGCTGCTGGATGCCAAAAAAGGCCTGAAGATGTTCGAGAAGGTGGACGTGAAGATCATCGGCATCGTGGAAAACATGAGCACGCATATCTGTTCCAAGTGCGGACACGAGGAGCACATTTTTGGCGCAGGCGGCGGAGAGAAGATGTGCGCGGACTACAAGGTGGAGTTCCTCGGCGGACTGCCGCTGGATATCCGCATCCGCGAGCAGGCCGACTCCGGCAGGCCGACCGTCGTGGCCGATCCCGATGGTACTCTGGCCAAGGTGTACAAGCAGATCGCACGGCGTGTTGCGGTCAAAGTTGCCGATATGGCACAAGACCACAGCGCAGCTTTCCCCAAGATCGTGGTGCAGAACACCTGATACTGAATGCGGCGCGCGCGATGAGTCAGGGAGAAAGGTCACTGCATTTTCGCGCGTCGGAATGCAGGATATTGGTGGGTACGCCTGAATGAACGACCAGCAACTCCTCCGCTATAGCCGTCACATCCTGCTGGAAGAAATCGGCATCGAAGGGCAGCAACGCCTGCTGGACGGCCATGCACTCATCATCGGACTCGGCGGATTGGGTTCGCCCGCGGCGCTGTATCTGGCGGCGAGCGGCGTCGGCCGGCTCACCTTGTGCGACCACGACACGGTGGATTTCAGCAACCTGCAACGCCAGATCATCCACCGCACGGCAACGGTCGGTCAGTCCAAAGTCGTTTCGGCGCAAACTGCGTTGCACGAGATCAATCCCGAAGTGGAATGCGTCGCGCTGCCGATCCGCGCCGACGCAGCACGCTTGAATGAGTTGATCGCAAAGGCCGACATTGTGCTCGATTGCAGCGACAATTTCGCCACGCGCTACGCCGTCAATCGTGCCTGTCTGGCACAGCGCAAACCGCTGGTATCGGGTGCGGCCATCCAGTTCCACGGCCAGGTCGCCGTTTTCGATTTTCGCCGCGACGATGCACCCTGTTACAACTGCCTGTTCCCGGAAGACAGCGAAGCGGAAGAATTGCGTTGCGCGACGACCGGCGTGTTCGCGCCGCTGGTTGGCATCATCGGCACCTTGCAGGCGGCGGAAGCGCTCAAGCTGCTCATGGGCATAGACCGCGGTCTGAGCGGCAAGCTGCTGTCCGTCAACGCGCTGGACATGAACATCCTGCGCAGCAACCTGAGCCAGGACCCGGCTTGCCGCGCTTGTGGAACAACAGTTGCTGCAAAAACAGTAAAGCAAGTGAATCAATAATGGACAAACTCACCCATTTCTCCGAATCCGGCCGCGCACGCATGGTGGATGTTTCGGAAAAATCCAACACGCAGCGCGTCGCCATCGCCAGCGGCGTATTGCGCATGCAGATCGCCACGCTGGAGCGCATCCGCACCGGCCAGATCGCCAAGGGCGACGTGCTGACTGTGGCCGATGTCGGTGCCGTGATGGCGGCCAAGCATACGCCGGACATCATCCCGATGTGCCATGGCATCGCGCTGTCGGGTGTCGAAGTCGAGTTCAGCGAAATTCTTGAGCCGGACGAGCAGGGGTGCGTGGGCATCAAGGTCGTCACTACCACCACTTGCGTCGGCCAGACCGGCGTCGAGATGGAAGCGCTGACCGCAGCCAACGTGGCGCTGCTTACCATCTATGACATGTGCAAGGCCATCGACCGCGGCATGCGCATCGAATATGTGCAGCTGGAAGAGAAACGCGGTGGCAAGAGCGGCGTGTGGAAACGCGGAGAAGGGAAATGATCAAGGTGCTGTTCTTCGGACCCGTGGCTGACCGTGTGCAAACACGCGAAATGCAATTCGAATATTCGCAGGGAATGACACTGCACGACATCACCGCGAAGGTCGGCACGCAGCATCCGGGCGCTCTCAGCATCGTCAGCTTCATCGCCGTCAACCAGAATCATGTTCACGACAAGCAGATCGCACTGCACGATAACGACGAGATCGCCTTCATGGCGAAGTTCTCCGGTGGTTAAGATGAGTCAACATCGTCAACAAACCCGTCATTCCGGCGCAGGCCGGAATCCAGCCAAGACGCAAAACCCGCGAAGCGCACAAGTCGGTTCACTGTCCTGCTTCGCAGGAGTCCATCTCACTATCTGGATTCCGGCCTGCGCCGGAATGACGTTGGAGGTTAAATGAGCGACCCAGTCCGCATTCAGGAAGCCGACTTCTTCCAGGACGAAGAGATCAAGGCGTTGAAAGCCGGTTCGAAGCGCATGGGCGGCATTGCCACGTTCCTGGGTTGCGCCCGCGATTTTTCCGAAGGCCGCGACGTCTCCGAGATCAGCTTCGACGCCTACCGGCCCATGGCGCTGAGCGAGATGAACAGATTGCGCAGCGAAGCCATCGCCAAATTCAGCCTGCTCGACGCGCGCATCGTGCATCGCATCGGCACGGTGCAGGGTGGCGAAAATATCGTGTTCATCGCGGCAGGTGCCGAGCATCGTGCGGCCGCACTGGAGGCCTGCCGCTGGATGATAGACGAACTGAAACAGCGTGTACCTATCTGGAAAAAGGAAACCACGCCGCAAGGGGAAGCATGGGTTACACCGCATCCCTAAAGAACCCCTATATACCTTGTACTAAAAGCGAATAGCCGAACTGAATGTATTTTTACCAAATACTATTTTATTTAACGAGCAACCTGTCACTACAACATCATGGAGAGCGCCAGCATGAACACCGAAATTAAAGTTGAACCTATGTGTAAATCCTCTATCGGCCGTGAATTGACTGAAGCCGAATGCCGCACTCTCGGTAGCGTCATGGGAGTCAGGCAGCTTAAAGATGGTGAAATGCTTTCCAAAGAGGGCGAGGCTGTTTGCACGCTTTTCATTTTGATCGAAGGCCAGCTCAATTTGTACAACGATAAAGAAGGCAAGGGACAGGTGCTTTACACGATGCACAAAGGAGAGTGCGCCGGCACCCGCGCCTTCATCGACCGGACAACACGCAAGGCGACACTGGTTGCCAAAGGCGATGCGACTGTCTACACCCTGGAGCCGGAAGCGTTTGAGACCCTGATCGACGGCAATCCGCGTCTTATCTACAAGGTGATGAGCGCCTTGTTCCGCAACACCCACACCAATTTGATCCGCATGAACAAGGAAGCTGAGCAGCTATCGAATTACATCAACAAGACACAGGGGAGATTCTGATAGCGGTTTTTCTCCTGCTGGGTAAATTTAGATTGAAGTGCTGTCATTTTCTGAATGGCATAAACTGGACTGCGGTTTATTTCTCAGCTTAACGTGTTGAATTAGCGCGAAAGTTAGAGGAATTTATTTGGAAGTTTTCACAATGACCGAACAGCCATTTCAAAGACCAGACATCCCGAGTATTCACGAATATTGGAATTCGCCAGCACAAAAAGATGGTGGGGATAGTAACGCGGACATTATTTATTGTAGCGTTGGGAAAGCGCTATCTTCATGGGAAAGGATAGAGATGATTCTTGCTCAAATGTTCGGCCTGTTTGTCGAAAGTGATAGCGAAGCGGCACTGCGAGCGTATGGATTCATTTCAAGCAACACCAGCAGAATGCAAAGTTTGAAAGCTGCAGCGGCAATATTTGCCAGTAAGCAAGGAGTCAAATTTCCGATGCAAGACTTTTGCTTGCTTATTAAGCACGTGTCAGACGCCGCTTCCAGACGAAATGAAATTGCTCATGGGATTGTCCAGTCAATCGTCTTAGACGGAAAAGAATGCGGCTTCTTCTTGACGCCGGCTATCTATAACAGTCGCAAGGTGGAGCCAAAAACATCAGATTTTTGGGAAAGAGCGAAAGAACAATCGGCCACAGATCCTTTTATTGTTTTTGGACTTAAGTATCGCTACACAAGTGAAGACATAGAATACTTCATCAATCTATTTGATCAGCTTTTTAAACAAGTGGGAGGTTTCTTTACTGAACAGTTGATGATGGTTTCCCAAAAAAAGTTTGACCAAGCGCCAGCGCATCAGAAAGTGACTATACAACTTGGTTCCACACCACCTATAGAGAAGGCGAAAAAATAATTGAATAGTGAACGTCCGGTATCGGGACGCATGAGTGACCGAAATGGGTTAATAACTCTAGGAAGCTCCGAATTGAACAATATATTTTCTAATCGCTAATGACAGTCATCTCCATCGTCGGCCATTCCGGCTCCGGCAAAACCACCCTGGTGGAAAAGCTCATCCGCGAGTTGTGCGTGCGCGGTGTGAAAGTCGCCACCATCAAGCACGCGCATCACAAGGTGGAGCTGGATACACCGGGCAAGGACAGTTTTCGCTACAAGGATGCGGGGGCGGTGATGAGCATGCTGCTCACGCGCGATGCGTTGCAACTGGTGGCCGATGCCACAGAGCAGCGCGAACCGGAGCAACTGGCACAGCGCTTTCTGGGCGAGGCGGATCTGGTGTTGGCGGAAGGTTTCTCGCATGCGCCGGGAGCGAAGATCGAAGTGCTGCGCCGTGCCTGTGACCAGCTGCCGCGCTGTGCCATTGAAGACGGGCTGATCGCCATCGTTACCGATATGGACGAGGTGTATCCGCAACTGCCGCATTTCGCGCTTGATGATGTAAGCGGGATTGTCGATTTCATTCTGAACGGTAAAGAAAGTGAGAAATTGTTTGTGGAATAAATGGCCGTTCGCCCTGAGCTTGTCGAAGGGTCGTTCATGGTTCGACAGCTCACCATGGATCGCTTTGAGAAGATAATGGATTGCACCGCGCTGATTCTGGCCGGCGGCGATTCAAGCCGCATGGGGCAGGACAAGGCCGCATTGGTTCTGGACGGGAAGACATTGCTGGAAAGTGTCACGACGACGATGCAATCCGTTTTCCCCAAGGTGATCGTCAGTGTGCGGCAGGAACGTGCGGGGCTGAATGTGCCGCAGGTGCGCGATGAACTGGTGGCCAGCGGACCGCTGGCCGGGATTGGCTGCCGGGATGAAAGGCTGCCGCGACGCCGTGGCTGTTCGCCGTGGCGTGCGACATGCCTTTTATCAAACCGGCGGTGATCGAATATCTTGCCGGGCAGCGTGCGGATTGCCAGGCCGTGGTTCCCATGGTGCATGGCTATCCGCAACCGTTGGCAGCGTTCTACTCGACAAGTTGCCTGGATATCGTGGAAAGCATCCTCAACGGCAACGGTAAACACAGCTTGCGTGCGTTGCTGGAGAGATTGCAGGTGCGCTATGTGAGCGAGGAGCAGATGCTGGCGGTCGATCCGCAGCTGCGCAGTTTTTTTGATCTGGATACGCCGCAGGATGTGGCGATCGCGATGAATGAGGTGAAGAAGTAATGGAACATTTACGTGTGAGCGAAGCACTGGACATCATTCTCGAATCGGTCGCTGTGGCAGGTGTCGAGACGGTGATGCTGGAACAGTCGCTGGGACGCGTGTTGGCCGAAGCGGTCAGCGCCAACCGTGACCTGCCGCCTTACGATGTGTCGGCTATGGACGGCTTTGCCGTGCGCAGTGCGGACGTGGCCAATGCACCGGCTCAACTGGCGATCATCGAAGATATCAAGGCGGGCGACATGCCGGCCAAGACGGTGCAGGCCGGTCAGTGCGCGCGCATCATGACCGGCGCTCCGGTGCCAATGGGGGCGGATGCGGTGATACGCGTCGAAGACACCCGGGAAATATCCGCGGGCAAGGTTGAGATCCTCCAGGCAGTGAAAAGCGGCAACGATATTCGCCTTCAGGGCGAAGGCATGAAAAATGGGGATGTGGTGCTGCAGGCAGGCACCGAGATCACTCCCGGTGTGGTGGGTGTGCTGGCGACGGTGAAGGCGGCGCGATTTGCCGTTTATCGGCGCCCGCGCGTGGCCATCCTGTCGACAGGCGACGAGCTGGAAGGCATGCACGATCCGGTCGATCCAAACAAGATTCCCAATTCCAACAGCTACGCGCTAATGGCACAGGTACAGGCACTGGGTATCGAACCGGTGCTGCTGGGCATCGCGCGGGACGACCCGGTCGAGCTCGAACGCTATTTGCGACACGGGCTGGAATACGATGTGCTGCTGGTTTCGGGCGGCACCTCGGTCGGCGTGCACGACTACGTGCGGCCGACGATCGAGAAGCTGGGGGTGCAGATGAAATTCTGGCGCGTGGCAATCAAGCCCGGACATCCGCTGGCGTTTGGAATCAGCAGCAATACACTGGTGTTTGGTCTGCCCGGCAATCCGGTTTCCAGCATGGTCTGTTTCGAAGAATTCGTTATTCCCGCGTTGCGCCGCAGGATGGGCAATCAGCGTTTGTACAGGCGCAGCGTGCAGGCGCGCCTGGGGCATGCGGTGAAATTCCGTCCGGGCCGTACCGAGTTCGTCCGTGTGCATTTGCGCCACGATGCGACAGGATATATTGCCAGTTCCACTGGTTCACAAAGCAGCGGGGCGCTGTTGTCCATGGCGAAGGCAGATGGATTGCTGGTAATTCCGTCCGACAGCACCGGACTGGCAGAGGGCGAACAAGTCACCGTGCAATTGCTGGACGGCACGGTTTTTCAGGATCAACTTGAATTCAGGGAGTAAGGATGAGCATTGCACGCATCGGTTTCGTGACCGTTTCCGACCGCGCCAGTCGCGGCGAATACGAAGACAAGGGCGGCCCCGCCATGCAGGCATGGTTTGCGCGGGTCTTGACCAGCCCCTGGGAAGCGGTGGCACGGGTGATACCCGATGAGCAGTCGCTGGTTGAGACGACGCTCATCGAGTTGAGCGACATTGAGGGCTGCAGCCTGATCGTTACAACCGGTGGCACCGGTCCCGCGCCGCGCGACGTTACGCCGGAAGCGACTGAAGCGGTGTGCGAGAAGATGCTGCCGGGATTCGGTGAACAGATGCGCGCGGCATCGTTGAAATTCGTGCTGACTGCCATTCTTTCGCGCCAAACCGCGGGAATCCGCGGCAAAAGCCTGATCCTTAACCTGCCCGGCAAGCCCTCATCAATTGACGATTGCCTGAATGCGGTGTTTCCGGCAATTCCTTATTGCATCGACCTGATCGAGGGTGCGTATCTGGAAGCTGATCCCGCACAGTGCAAGGTTTTCCGACCGGCACACGCGGTGCGTCAAAAGTAGGCAGTTGCTGGATCAAGCCGGTGCAGAATGCACCGGCGAGGCAAGATTACTTGCCGAAATTGGCCTTGAAGAAAGTCTGGATCGAATCAAACTTCTCGGGAGTTGGAAACTGGCCTTTGTGAAATACGAACTGTTGTTGCTTGCCCGCGCCGTCCAGTCCTGAAATGCCGAAGGTCTTGCCCGAATAGTCCGGGAAATAACGCAGGCTCTTCACTAGGTTTACCTGATTGCCGCTTCTGAGTACCAAGCCAAGGTTCTCTTTTGCCACTTTGAGGGAGATCGGTGCGGTGGGAAGGAGCATCAATCTGGTCTTGAAAACGCGATTGAATCCGGCGATGAAAAAGAAGCAGGTCAGGAAGAAGAACAAATACCCCATGGAGTGATCGTCGTCGTACCAGAAGCCCGCTGCGATCGAGGCCAGTGCGACTACAGTCGGGATATAAAGCAGCAAATCCCAGACCATTCCTTTGCGATCAGCCACCAAATCGAATTGCATTGTCTCTGCCATACGTTTTCTATCCTGACTGCCTATATTGAGTTGCGGCCGTAAGCCGACCGGCCCGATGCCTTACAAGACGCCTTTTAACGCGCTGTCCATTTCACCGAGCAACATGCGGCCAGCCTGTTCATATTGAACAACGCCGTGTTTGTCGATGATGAAGGTCCAGGGATCGCCCATCACGCGGTAAGCTTTGTATGCCTGCGGATTGGTATATTGATCGATGTGGATGAATATCATGCGATCCTGATACTGATCCATCACGCCCTTCAGCATCTGGAGTTGCTGGTCGCAATTGGTGCAATGTCCGGGCGTGGCGAATTCCAGAACAATCGGCTTGCCCGCCATCAATGCCTTGTCAACCGAATACTGGTACATACGCGCATCCGGCTGCCGATACGTGGTGATTTTGCTGAAGTTACCGTCGACATCAGCCAGCGTTTTAGTGGGCAGACTCGGCGCGTGCATCCCTACCTGAAGGCCGGCAGACAGATTCTGCTCGCAGCCGCTCGTCGTGCCCAAAAGAGCAGTGGCCAAGCATACCGACAGGAACGCACGTTTCTTCATGATGGTAATTTCCACCCCAACTTGGTCGTCTTATACAGGTTGTAACCCCAGATTATGTTGGCCGTCAGCACCAGCATTCCGAACATTCCAACAAAGGCCAGCAAGTGACTGACGACTTTTTCGGTGTTTTCGCCGGAGCTCAGGCCGCCGATAAGACCGGCGGAGAAGAAAAATACGACCATGCCGATCAAGCCGAAGTTATGCATCCAGAAGTGGATCTTTACCAGGCGCACGCTGTAAATCTGACGCTTGGTAACGGTGGGAACAACGTAGTACAAAGCGGCAAATATTGCCATCTCGACCCAGCCCAGCAAATTGATGTGTCCATGCGCCAAGGTGATCAGGCGTCCATGTGCACTGTAGTCCACAAAATATCTGAAAGCAGGTACGCCCCCCATTAACGCTCCCCAGGTGAAGCCGATAATGCTGTAGATAATGCAAGCGTAGACAAACCAGATAAGATATTTGGTGAACTCTTCAAGTTGAGCCGGACTATGTTGCTTACTTTGTGTCATGTTTTTCCTCTTGTGGCTTTGTTTTTACCCATTCCCGAATATCTTTGAACTTCAACCGCCAGCCGTCCGGCGCCCACATATCAACCATGGCGCTGATAAAGCTTGAGTCGCCCTGTGGCGGCTCGAAAGACGATGATGAACCCTGGTCTGCTTTCAGTTCCGATATAAAAACTGCCATGGCTTTCAAGTCAGCATCCGGGAGCGCGGACACATATGATGCATCCTTCGGCGGGGCGCCATGATCCATGGTCTTTGCGCCGTATACCGATTCCGGCGACTTCAGAAAATTGTAAAAGTAATCGTAATCATGTTTGGAGCCCAAGCCGTCCAGGCTCACACCCATGCTGGTTCCGCTGCCAACAGCCCTGTGGCAGGTATAACATTGACTATGCTGGTATATCTCGTAACCACGCTGTCCCTCTGCTGAAAAATTGAAGTGCGTCAGAACTGGAAACATCGGCTTATCAGAATGCCGCCTGATCGACTCCAGTACAGTGAAATTGATCACTGTAATAACGACGAGCAGTCCGACGAATCCAAAAAGGATCTTTTCTCCTTTTTTCATGTAATTCCTATTCTCAGCTATGTATGAAGTTCACGAGGCGCTAGCGTGCTTGGCAGAAACCCGGAAAGAAAAAATACTGACCCGCATAATAGATCAGTATTCATTTGACTTCCAGCACCGGTAAACCCGGCGCCGGAAGACTGGACTATCTTGACGTTAAGTATTAACGAACTTCTTTCAGTTTTTCCAAAACAGTCTTGTTGTCAATCTGCATCTCGTCTCCAGCCGTGCTGTCAGAAGCCTGTGACAGGTAGGTGGCTACGTCGTTGATATCAGCATCGGACAAATTATGGGCCACTTTCCGCATTTGTCCCATGGGGTCATTTGTACGGGCAGCTGCGCGCCAACTTGTGAGCTGAGAAACCAGATAGGTGTATTTCTGCTGACCAATCTTGGGATAGACAGGATCGGCACCGCGACCATTGAAGCCGTGGCAGGACACACAGGCAGAAACCTTATCCTTCTCCGCCACATTGGGCCCGACGCGTCCGTAGTTGACTAGAATTTTGCCTTTGTATGCTTCGCCTATGACTTTGCCATCGGTTTTAAGCGCTCCCAAATCGGAAAGCTCAGCATTTCGCGGGAAACTGTTCTCGTAAGCTGCGAGATCACGCCTGTCCTGCTCGCTCAGCGCTTTTGAGATCCCGTTCATCTGCTGCATGATGTCGTCATTGCGCTTGTCTTCAGCGAAATTCGTCAGTTGTTTGACGATATATACGTATCCGATATTCGCCAGCCTGGGAGATCCCATCGCATCATTGCCCATCGCCTTGTCGCCATGACATGTGGCACAAGCAGGTACGCTTCCATCGGCCTTGCCATTTTCGAAAAGATTCTTGCCGTTGGTCAAATTCACAGTTACGGTGCTGTCAGCAAAACTTGCACCTGAAAAAATCAGCATGGCGGCCGTCCCCAAACACGCCAGTGCCAAATTCGATAATTTACGCATGTGCCTCCCCCTCAAATTATTAATTACCTGCTATTAATGCAGGACAACTCCATCTTCCAGCACGAACAAAACCCAATTAAAAAGCCAAATTCAGGAATGCTTTTTCATCAAAGCAAAAGCCAATCCGAATAAAAATACGAAAAATGCTGCATACATTACAAGAACTTCGCCGGTTGTTGTATCTGGCTCAAGCATGTGTATCTCCTTGATCGTTTGTGGTTAAAAATAACAAATTTGCTACAAAAATACCCTTTCAGACGGGACGATATTAGCACCAAGAAATTCATGAAGCAATAGTGTTATTTGCATTATCTAGCGTTAAATATACGTTAAATTAACGTTAAATTCCGGTAAATCACGCTAAATAGTTCAGAACATCTATAATTCCCTTGACAAGACGAGGGGATGATCTTTAACATCCGGAAAAAGTAAGTTCGTGTTCGGAAGTTATTGCTGGTAACGGATTCTAACTATTTGAATTTGGTAAGAAATGTAATCAGGCCCAAGTAGGCTCCGGGCTTAAAAATTGAGTGGCTGTGCAGTTTTGAAGGTTGGTTTTGATTTTTATAACTTAAGGGGGGGGTCATGAGTACAACGAAAGAGACTAAATCTCTATCCATTTGGCTAATTGTTGTGAGTGGAATGCTGACGGGAATGGGGAATGGCAGCGTGTTTGGGGCGGCTTTGATGTGTCTGATGGGGCGCGGCGGATTCCCGAGTTGGGGTGGTGAGGCCTGGACTGCCTACAACCCTTCAACATTCACCGGTTTCATCGATTGCGCGATGATCGTTTTCGGCGTTGCGTTTTGCGTGATTCTTTATGTCGGCTTGAATCGCCATTACAAATTAGAAGGTGGAGCTGCCTGATCTGCAATACGGTCTTGAGGGCGGCTTTCGATTAATTGAATATTTAAGGAGTCTGACTATGGCTTTAATTGCGGGATCACTGGGCGTGTTGCTGGCGTTTTCGAGCATGTTGCTATCGTGGTACATACTTGTGCCGCATGAAGATGATAGCGACGCTGGCGAGCATCACTAATTTAGTGTTCATTTGAGTTGAGGGGGAGAAGCATGTTTAAATATTTGTTTGCCAAGAACGAGGACATACCGGCCGGTTCGGCCGCGATTTTCTTCGGATTTTCAGCAATTGTCTGGTTTGTTATCGGTACGGGTCTGGGGTCGTTCAATGCGGCCAAATTGGCATTTCCGGATTTTGTGACGGGAAATATCTTTTTTGCCTTTGGCCATATGCGTCAAGTGCACGTGATGGCCGTTATTTTCGGCTGGATCTCGATGGCTTTCGCCATGGCGATGATGTACATCACGCCGGCTTTGGGTAATACGAAGCTGTGGTCGGAAAAGCTGGGCTTGTGGAACTGTTTGCTGTGGAACGCAGGTCTGTTGCTTGGCCTGACCGTTTTGTGGGCAGGCATCACTTCCGGCCGTGAATATTCCGACTTCCCGTGGCCGATTGACTCTGTATCTGGCGTTCTTTGTGTTCATACCGCTTGCGCTGAATGTGTGGATGACGATTCTGAATCGCCGTACGCAAGGTATTTACACCACTAACTGGTTCTTTGCTGCAGCCATGTTTATGGTGATCATGGTGTTCCTGGTGGGTAACTCACCGGAATTTTTCCACTTGACGGGTCTTACCGAGGCATATCTGACTTGGTGGTTCGCGCACAACGTTCTGGGTCTGTGGATTACTCCGGTTGCGGCTGCGATCGCGTACTACACCATTCCGAAAGTAACCGGCAATCCTCTGTACTCGCACCGTATCGGTCACTTGCACTTCTGGTCGGTCGTGGTGTTCTACTCGACACCGGCAGCGCACCACCTGATGTCTGCTCCGTTGCCTGAGTGGCTGAAGTCCTTCGCCTCGGTTGAGGGTGTGTTGATTCTGGTGCCGGCAATTGCATTCGTCTCGAACATCATGCTGACCATGAAAGGCAAGTGGCACATGTTCGTCGAGAACATCGAAGTGCGCTTTACGATTACCGGCTGTCTGATGGCTATTCCGCTGAATATGCAAGGCGGTTTCCAGCAAACCCGTGCTATTAACTGGTACATCCACGGCACTGGCTGGATCGTTGCTCACGCACACTTGGCGTTGCTTGGCTTCTCGACCTTCCTGGAAGCTGCTGCGGTCTATCTGGGCCTGCAGACCATCATGAAACGCAAACTGTATTCCCTGACGCTGGCCAACATGCACTTCTGGATGTTGCTGATCGGCTTCTCGATCTACTGGGTTTCCATGACGATCGCCGGTTTGATTCAAGGCGCAGGCAAGATTTATGAAGTTCCGTATATCGACGTCGTGATTGCAGAGCACCCGTACATGATCGCGCGTTGGATCGGAGGCACATTGGTATTCGTCGGCAATATTCTGTGGCTGTACAACATGTGGATGACAGCACGCAAAGGAACCGAAGTACCAGCGGGCCGTATGCCTCATGAATTGGCATACGAGCGCTAATATTAGCCTGTGTAAAACTTAGGGAGATTAAGCATGGCTGGATTTAGGGAGTACAAAATCGGATCGAGGATATTCGCCATAGCATTGGGCGGCTCGATGTCTATCACCTTGTTATTGCCGAGTATAAATATTGCGTCGGTTTCGTCGACTGATGTGGCGCTGACAAAGCAATTGGCGGTAGGTCATGAAACGGGTTTCAATCTGGACGACCCGTTTCTGCAAGGCAATAATAAACCTATCGTGGTTGCGCTGAAGGCGGATCCAAAGTCGGGTCAGCCACTTGGCGAGGAAGTGTCGGTGTATGTTTATAAAGCCGGCACGACCTTCCCTGCGGGCATATTGCACCCGCGTATTTTGGGTGCAGGTATCGAGGAGCTGAGTGTTGAGCAGGGGCACATTACTGATGCGCAAAAAGCTTACGGTGCAGTGTTTACCATAAGCAAGGGCACGTATCAGGGCAAGCCATACAGCTTTATCGACAATCTGACTGCAACCAAGGGTTGGAAGCCGGAAGACGTGATGAACGTCGCCAAGGATGTGGATGTTTCGCACGTGGGCGCCGGCAAAACGTATTTCGTGCGTGAAGGATGCTGGTGGTGTCACACCTTGCTGCCTGAAGAAACGCAGGATTGGCAAGTGTTTGGTGCTCCTCCTATGTTGGGAGACTTTAACGGTGAATCACCAACCGCATTCGGTTCCGACCGCAAGGCGCCGGACTTGATGCACGTTGGGTCGCGCAATTCGTCCAGAGAATGGATGATGATGCACTTCTTCAATCCGCGCCTGGTCCAGCCGCATTCGATCATGCCGCGCTTTGATTATCTGTGGGGCGACAAGGATGCCGATGGCAAGAAGATCGATTACGACAAGTGGCGTGCAGAGTATGACGAGTATCGCGAAGGCAAGCGCGTAGCTGCCCCCGAGGTGCCCAGTTATGCCAGCGATTCCCAAATCCGTAGTCTGATTGACTTTATGTTAAGTCTTAAGTAACAGGGGGATACAAAATGTCTTGGAATTTTAATAAGCCGTTGGTCACCATGTGCGATGCTGCGACGAATGAAGCAGATAAGGCGCTGTGGGAACAGGAAGATCTTGGGGGTATAACGGAAGATAACCACCGTATGCCTATGCCGGTCGTGCTGCTGGTTGCGCTGACAGTGTTGACAGCATTTGCGATTACGTTCCCGCTCTGGGGACAGCGTCCGAATGCAGCAATATACGAAGGCTATATAAAAGCGATGAATACGCCTGAAGTACAGGCTATTCAGGACGATGAAGCCGCAATGAAGAAAATTGTTCAGATGAATCTGGGTGGACCGAATGATGCCCTGCTGGAACGCCATCCGCTCACAATGAACGATTTGCGCATTATCAAGCCACAAATCGAAGGATTGATGGCCAAGGGTGTGGATTTGGGAGAGTACAACATTGTTGGAGCAAATGTGGTTCTGGCAAATTTCGAGGGTAATGTTAAGGCAGATGGAACGCCGGAAAGAAAGCAGCCTTGGTGGGATAAGGGTTATACCATTGATATTTTCTACGTAATCTATTTCTTTACAATGGTGATTATCCTGATCAAGAGACTGCCTCCGTCAACTTGGCAACCAAAGCATACACATTGATGTGCTTGAATCGGATTGGCTGGCGTTCTTCAGGTCAATCCGATTTGAGTCTCGAAAATTAAGGAGATATAAAATGATTGAACTGGACAATGGACCATTGGTGCTCGGAGGCTTGATATTGATTGCATTCCTGGCCCCGACTTTTTATGGACTCTTTATAGATAATATAAAGAAGAAATAGAGCGGCTGAATTTGCATTCCTGTTTCAGGCTTGGAAGTTGATAGGGCTCGAAACAAGAGGATGGAGATAGGAAATCGATTAGTGCATCGATACATGAAGATGCGCTAATCGATGAGCAGATTGCTTGCAATGCAGTATTTACAAGTGGAAATGCAAACTCCGTTTGGATGTGTAAAAGCGCAACCCCGGCCGCCGCCGGGGTTTATAATTGGCAAATATCCAAATTGCACTGGAGTACAAGATTCGAATTTCCGATATTAATGCCACTCACCCACTTATCTCGCAGATAAGCTCAGAGTTCTCTCCCAAGCTTGACCTCAGTATCGAAGGGATGCGCAGTCAACAGTTCAGTGAGTGGATATTCGCTTTCTTGCTGGTAAGCATCATCATCTTTTCCGGGATAGTCATTGCGTTCATGTTCAGCAAGAACCGCCCAACAGAGATGAAAATGGGCGAGCGTATGATGTTTACGGCGATAATTATAGGTATAGTGGTTGCAGTAATTTTCGGTGCATTGCAATTGCTGAGCGGATACCTTTTCTGAACACAACGGTGGAGAAATATTATGGCAAATTTCATTGAAAATCTTCCGGACGGATGGACTATCTATTTGTGGTTGATCATCGGCGCAATGATCATCATTGCCGTGATTTACTGGCTACGCTGGGGCGCCAAGAATGAGCAGTTTGATGAAGACATCAAGTACGTTCTTTTTGACGAAAGAGATCAGGCCAAGATGGCGCCGGAGGAATATGCAAAAAGTCGGGAAGTGATACAGGCCCAGATCGAGAGCCGCAATCGTTTCCTGGCGGCAGATGCGGAAAAGCGCAAGTTGGGGGCATGAAGCGCGGAGAAAAAGGAGTACTGGCCCTTATAGGACTAGTTGTTGCATTCGGGATGCTTAGATCATTGTTGCATGTCGAAGAAAAGCATGACCGGGAAATCCCTTACTACAGCACCGCAAGCGTGGATGTGGCAAGAAAGGCGATGGATATCTACCGCGACAATGGCTGCAAGGAATGCCATTCGCTATGGACGTTGAAGGATATGATGGAGTCTGTTCCGGCTCCCATACTGGACGGCATTGGTTCGCTGCGCACGGAAACCTGGCTGTACGAATACCTATCTGCTTCAAGTCCCCAGTCAGTGATACCGTCCCGCCTGAAAAAAGAATATCAAATGCCTTCCTATGCCAAGTTGTCGGATGCAGACCGGCACGTGCTATCCGAGTACCTGGCAAGTTTGAAAGTTAAAGACTGGTATCTTGAACAAACAAAGAAAGCCGAGTACGAGAAATTGACTGGTAAGGAGGCCCCTAAATGAAGCACAGATATTTAATGGGTTTGGTCGCTTTGTTGGCCGGCGTCGCCTTGAATCACTTGGGCGACAGATTGCTGGGAGTCAAACTGGAACTGTTTTCAGGCCTGTCCACATTCAGCTTTGCCTGGGGGTTGGATTTGTTCCTGTTGCCGTTTTTTGTGGGTGTGGTCGTGTCCTGGATATTTGGAATGGGCGGGAAGTGGTTGTGCTATTTGCCCCCGCTGATCGTCAGGTCCATAAGCTACGCCGAAATCGTGTATGTCACAGGCATTCCCCACGGCAGCATTTTGCATCCTATGGGCTGGTGGGGCTTCTATGTCATTCTGGCCATGGAATCTGCAGGTATAGGTGGGATAGTTGGAGAAGTCATGATCAAGACAGGTCTATGGGCGCACGAAGGTGCAAATACCCGCAGATAATCGGTCCGTTGCGGAGAGGAAATCGTAATGCCGAATCTACCCAAGAAAGCGGCCCTGACTCCTGAAGAGCAACTGAGGCGGAAGCGTTATTTTTCAGCGACGATCATCACCTGCATAGCGTTGGTCGTGATCGGAGGTAGCTTGCATGTCGTCAAGCTGGGTGCGATTCGTATGGGCGAAATGCGCGCTCTGGCAACGTATGATCTCAAGGAAGAGTCCACACGCATACGCGCAGCCGGTGAAGATATTTCGATTCATGAAGCAAACGAAAAGCGGAAGAATGAATCGGCTGGATATACGGCTGCAGAAGCAGACGCCCTGCTGACCAAAGAACAGTGGCAAGAATTGGGTAGCATGGTGACCATACCTGCGGGGAAATTCCTCATGGGGACCAATCTGAAAAATGCGGATGAGGCCTCCCACCCGCTGCATACCGTTAACGTGCCGGCGTATCAAATTGACAAATATCTGGTAACCAATGCCCAATATGCGAGATTTCTTGCTGCGACTGGGCATCGTCCGCCTTCCAACTGGAAAAATGGCAAGATTCAAGAAGGCGAATCGCTCTACCCGGTTACATTGGTTAATTGGTACGACGCAGCAGCCTACGCGAAATGGGCCGGGAAGCGCTTGCCAACGGAAGCGGAATGGGAAAAGGCCGCTCGCGGTACAGACGGCAGACGTTGGCCCTGGGGCAATCAAATGGACCCGACGCGCTTGAACACATACTACAACGTGGGTTCAGCCACCAATGTGAACACCTATGCAAATGGAGTGAGTCCATACGGCGTATTCGACATGGCCGGTAACGTCAATGAATGGGTGCAAGACGATTTTCTCCCGTATGCGGGTACGGATGCCGAGGCGGAAGTGTTCAAAGGCAAAATTGCAAAAGTGCAAAACGAGCAGGATAAGGCCATGAAAGTTGCGGACCTGGTACCTGTGAACAGGTTCTACAAGGTTTTACGCGGCGGGTCATGGAAGGGGGATCCATTTTCAACCGCGACATACCAGCGAGACTATGCGTGGCCGAACTATGCTTCAGATTTTTATGGATTCCGCTGTGCGTCAAATATCAAAAACTGATTCATTCACCGGAGAAATATTATGAACCTTGCATCGATGAGAACCGCTCTGTTGGTCTTCGGCTTGGTTGAGACTCAATTGGCTCAGGCCGCTGTCGACAGTTACCGTTTTGCGCACGTCACCATTTCAACACCGTGGTACATATTCATATTCCTGCTGATGGGAGTATTTGCGCCCTTCGTATTAATGGCCGTCTTGGCATGGCGAAATGCTGCGCGAAAATCAACACCAGAAGTGACAGAAGAAGGCCACAAACCCTCGCATCAATAGACTTTAATATGGCACAAACTATGATGACCCTTTGCAGATTTTCAATTTTCCGCTCATCCGCAGTTTTGCTGGCAGTTCTGTTGGCGTTTGCAAGTGCACTTCCTGCACATGCGGAGGAGGCTCCGCCAGAAGGTGAGAACGCGCAAATTTTGCAGGCCTTCAACAAGCAACACCGAGAGGAAGAACGTAAAAAGGCCATCACCGACAAAGACAAACAACGCATCATGTTCATGTTGGGTGTTGCGCTGTTGACGCTGGTTTTGATCACAGGTGGTCTGGGAATTGCCATGGGGCTGTTTGGGAAGCAAGTGTTTGTGCCCCACATGATATTTGCCGGCCTCAGTATGACTTTGGCGGTAGTTCATGCGATTGTCGGCATCGTGTGGTTCTTCCCATTCTAGCGAATTGCTATCCCATATCAGTTTTTCGCTCATTCGTGTCGATTACACGTGGTATCAGCTTACCGATGGACACGGCCACTATGGCGATGTCGCATAACCTAGAGTCGTTCAAGTAGTTATCTATGACCCACAACCGCACTTTAGCCACAAATCCTGCAAGTTCGAGCACGGTATGGTGGTTGGTAGCGACCCTCTATTGCTTTTCCGGTTTCACAAGTCTGGCATTTGAGGTGCTTTGGTCGCGCCTGCTGTCCATGCAATTCGGCGTAAGCATATTCGGTGTGGTGTTGACCGTGGCGGCGTTCATGATTGGTTTGGGGCTGGGCAGTCTTGCTGGCATCAGCTGGGCAAAGAAATTCAATTACCCACTGGCGATATTTGCGGTTCTGGAAATCGCGATCGCCCTTTATGCCCTGTTACTTCCTACATTTCTGCACTCCGTAAACGGATGGATGGGGGAGATATCGGCACGGCTGACATTGCTGGAGTGGTATCTGCTACAGGGGGCGGGGGCTCTTGGTGTTCTGGTGGTTCCGGCTTTTGCCATGGGCGTGGGCTTTGCCCTGATGCTGAAAGTGCTCGAACAAACTCCCGTCTCGCTCGGAAAAATATACGGCCTGAATACGTTGGGCGGCGTCGCCGGGGCATTATTTCCGTTGTGGAGCCTGCCGGAAATCGGATGGAGCGAGTCGGTGCGAGCGGTTGCAGTGCTGGGACTGGTGATCGGTTTTGCTGCATTATTCATATCCCGCACGACACGCCAGGCAAATGCCGCGCTGCAGAAAGCGCAACACAAGGACGCGCGCCCACCCTTGGAGGCGTTGTTGATATACGCCGGCATTGGGGCTGGAAGCATCATGCTGGAGATAGGCTGGGTTCGCCTGTACGGCATGATCATGCTGCGCACAGAATACGTACTCGGATTGATCCTGGCTGTATTTCTATTGGGAATCGCTCTTGGCAGCCTGTTCCTGC
Organism: uncultured Pseudomonadota bacterium; assembly: GCA_963718345.1. Taxonomy (GTDB): domain Bacteria; phylum Pseudomonadota; class Gammaproteobacteria; order Burkholderiales; family Gallionellaceae; genus Sideroxyarcus. Next base: position 86,540 of record CAVQZH010000017.1, read on the forward strand.
CTCGGCTGAACAAATACGGCCTGACCGCCTGGATGCCTTTTGCGGTAGGTGCGGGAGTGTTGGCGGGATTATGGCTATTGCCGAATACTTCTGCGTGGATAGAGCAGAGTGAATTCAAATCATTTTTTTCGGCCACTTCATCGCAGGCTTTGATTCTGGGACTATTCACACTGCCAATTACTTTGGCATTGGGCGCCTGGCTGCCTTGTTGGCCAGCCGCTTCGAAGATTCAGAATCCAGCGGCGTATGGTTGTACGGAGCGAACTGTCTGGGTGGTGGCGCCGGGGCAATCGTGGCATGTTTGGTGTGCATTCCTCTGTTCGGCAGCGTGGCGATGGTTGCCCTGTCCGGGATTGCAATCGCAGCGTTTGGAATGCTCTGGGTCAAATCGCGTTGGGCCTGGCTGGGATTGGCCGCGCTGCTGCTGGGAGGCTGGTCATTGCGCAACATGCCGCCCGTAGGCGATTTATTGCCCGACATCGAAGCGAAAAGCCGGAATCTGTATCTGTATGAAGATGCAATTTCCTTGACCCACGTGGTCCAACAGCAGGATGGGCAGCGCGTGCTGCTGAGCGATTTGCAGCGCATGGATGCATCTACTGATCCGGCTGCTGTGGAGATTCAAAAGGATCAAGCCAGGCTCGCCTTGCTTCTTCATCCGGAGCCAAAAAGCGTCGTGTTCCTTGGCTTGGGGACCGGAATCTCAGTGGCAGGATCCAAGCCATTTCCAGGTTTGATTCGAAGTGCGGTGGAATTGTCGCAGGGCTCCATAAATGCAGCCAAATATCTCTTTTCACCCGTAAATGGCAACATCCTGGATGAAGTGCAGATTCAACGTGACGATGCGAGGCATTTCCTGAGCAGTACGCAACGGCACTATGACGTAATAATCGGTGACTTGTTTCATCCGGATATCGCGGGAATGGGCTCATTGTTATCCGTACAGCAATTTGAAAGGGCCAAGAACCATCTGAATTCGGACGGAATATTTGTGCAGTGGTTGGCACTGAACCAGTTCGATATTGAATCCCTGAAAGTCGTGTTGCGCAGTTTCCAGCATGTGTATCCGAATGCGCAGTTGTTTATGGATGGCATGCATTTGGCCCTGGTGGGACCAAAGGATCAGTTTTCCGGTGCCAGTTCAATTTTGCAGAATTTGAAGCGCTTGACTCCGGATGAGCAAAGTCTGGCAACGGGAGGCGAGGGGCCGTGGACCTGGATAGGCCGTTACTGGGGGCCGATTGCCAAGACGAATGGACCGGTTCAAGATGAGTGGGAACCCTATATCGAATACAAATTGCCGCGGGCGCGATACGACGGCAGCGTCAATCTGGCAAATTCGATGTTGTGGTTGTTGCAGAATCATCCCGATCCTGAAACGGCCATGAAATTACTGGGCATTGTTGCGAACGACAAGAGCAAATTCGGGCGTGCGTATGTATCGACCGAACTTACGGTAAGGGCATGGGTTCTATCCGTTCAGGGCGATGCGGAAAAATCGGGCAATTTGATCTGGCTGGCTTATCAGGCGAACCCGCAAGACCGCTGGATAGCCAATTCGCTCGCTGATAGCATGTTGCAGTCCCTCGCCCAGGCCAGGCAACGCGGGCTGAACGAGCGGGATGCCTTGCAGCGCATCCTGAAGGTGAATCCAAATCATGTTGGCGCATTGCGCGCGCTCTGGCATTTGGAAACAACCGAAGGCAAACAGCAGGTGGCCGAGCTATATCGTTCGCGTTTGCTGGCGGCCGCGCCTTTGGATAGCGAAGCAAAGAGTGTTTCACTGAAATTGGAAAATGCAGAAATCAGGAAGGTAAACATGTCCTCAGGCATTAACAAAGCTCTTTCCAGTATCCCGATAAAAGTCGTCGGTTCGGTTCAAAAGAAGGGCACGGGAAGATATCAATGGAAGCGACGCTCCATTCAGGTACTTATATTAGTGCTACTTGTGCTCATTCCCAGTATCCGGACTGTTTCGGCTTGATCCTGAAAACGGAGCGCTCGTGGTGTTGGGCTGGCAAATCTGGTTTTCTGATTTCTTCCTCATCACCGGGTTGTGGATCACGATCGCTTGCGCATTGGTCGCGCTCTACTCCGTCGCGGGTACCGTATTTTGCGGTTGGGCCTGCCCGCAAAATACGATGGCGGAATGGGCAAACCACATGACCCACAAATTGCTCGGCAAGCGTGCCGAAGTAAGCCTGACGGGGGAAGCGCCGACCGTGGCGGCGGCCAAGAACAAGGCACTGAACTGGACCTTGCTTGGGCTCTCGTTCACAGGTGCCGCGATGTTCTTTGCACTTTTGCCGTTGTTGTACTTTTATCCCCCGGATGTGATCTGGTCGTTCCTGATATTCAGAACCGACCCGCGATTGGCAGGTTCATTACACTGGATATATTCAATCTGGGTATTGATGATCCTTTTGGATATAGCCATATTGCGCCACTTCTGGTGCCGTTTTGCCTGTGTCTACAGAGTTTGGCAACATTCGTTCAAGACCAAGGAAACGTTGCATGTGCTTTACGATGCAAGCCGGTCCGACGAATGCGAAAAATGCAATTATTGCGTGACCGCCTGTTTCATCGAGTTGGATCCGCGCAAGACAGAAATGTATGACAGTTGCATAAATTGCGGCGATTGTATCGATGCGTGCAATAGACTGCATGCAAAAAAGGGTGGGGTGGGCTTGCTTAAGTTTGAATTGGGGCAACGAAAATCAGGCAATGTCCAGAAAATTCGTGATGCCTCGATACTGCTATTGTCCAGATTTCGCTGGACTGCCCCGTTTGCTGTTTTGGGTCATCGCAATGTTTTGCTGGGGAGTGTGGTCCTATCAACCATATCATGTGGCTGTAGGCTATTTGGAAACGGCGCATAATCAGTCGGCGCGAAGTTATCGCATAGAAATTTCGAGCAAACGGTATCGCCCATCCGAACTGAGCGTTGCAGTATCGGGGTTGCCGCAGGATGCATTTGCACTGAGCAATAATAAAGTGAACATGGAGACGGTCGGCCGAACTTCAGTGTTCCTTACGGTGTCGCCAAATTTAAAGCACGGTCTCTATCCTCTTGTGGTTGAGGTTCACTCTAAAGATGGCTGGACCGGAAGTTTTAATCTTCAGCATTATGTTGAATAGGAGCATAAGTCATGGAACAACAGGATAAGAAATCGGAAATCTCGGATGAAGAAACGAAATGGGGTGAACTCCGCAAGGATAATTTCGGCTATTCCTCCAACCAAGAGCGGCTGGAAAAAAGAGGACTGGAAGATTGGGAATTGGTAGAGAAGATTCCGGACTCGCAACTCAAGGTGCCTTACTGGTTCATTGCGGTCGTGATAATCGTACTGCTGGTGGGCGTTGGCCTCAGCTTCCCGTTCTGGGGATTGCGCCCGGGAGTTGTGGTGAATTGGGTGGACTGGGTGAAAGATCCGGGATTTCTGGGTTCTCTCGTATATATCGCCGTTGCGGCGGCATTTGTATATTACATGGTGAATATGTACGGATCCTCCGTTGGAGGAAGACTGGATTCAGACAAGGAAAAGCAAAAAGAAGATGAAAAAAATGATCAGGACAAGCATCAATAACCAGCTAATTGGCTGAACAATGAATAATCTCCTGACGCTATTATTGAGTGTTCTGGTTTTGAGTATTGCTGCATGTGGTGACTCCGGACCGCAATCTTCAATTCCGCCGCAGCACTGGGGGGAAGCAGATGTCCGCATAGAGACTCATCCAAACCCACCTCTGGCAGGGATGTCCGAAATAGTCGTCATCGTGACAGGTGCGCATGGCAGGCCCCTCGGAGACCTGACGGTTTCCCTGCGCGGGAATGATTCGATGCCGTGGGTTCAGGCGATACAGGACGGCAACATAGGGGTATACCGCCGGGGAATAGATATCGGCGACAACCCGGCTACGACACTACAGGTGAAATTACAGCAGGGGCCGAATGAGAAGGTGCTGCTATTCCCGCTCACTCTGGCGCCGAGCTAACTAGGACTGCTGAGAAGTAACGTCACCCTTGACGGAATACGCCATCGTGAGAACGACATTTGCCAGATAGGCACAGAAGCCAATCGCCATCGTGGTACCAGAAAGTGCCATAACGGGGCCATAAAAACGGTGCACCGCAGCCATATCTCCAGGGGAGCTAATTAACAGCCCTTCCCAAATTCCAAAAACCATTTGAATTATATAAAAGCTATAGACGCCTATGCTGACCCACCAAAAAGTATGTTGAACCAACTTTATGGAATAAATCTTTTTGCCGGTAAAAATTGGCAACAAATAATAGGTGACGCACATGGCAAGCAAAACGACACCGCCAACCAGATTCATATGAGCATGCGCCAAGGGGTCAATCATATGACCGGGACCGCCATACGGACTGCCAATGGAGTCGAGCCACGCACGCACGGGTGGCATAACCTGAAACATGCCATGAATGGTGCCGATAAAAAATGAAAGAACGGAAAGTAACAGAAATTTTAAAAGATGCCGATGCAGGATGTTTGTGGTCATCGTAGGATGTCTGAATGCATTTACGGGTCCCTGACGACTTGCTATCTGAACGATTAGAGTCTGACCGCGAGTGAATGAAACAAAAACATCAGAAAATCACCGGACATTGCCCGGAATTTTCTGATGCGGTTATGGCAGCAATTACGCTTTGTTTACTTCTTGCTTTGTTCAACGATACGATCAATTCCCATTCCGCTCAGATGAATGGCGACCGCGATACCCAAAGCAAAAATTACAACTGGCACTAGAAGTTCGATTGGCATAACACTCTCCCCCAGAAAAAATTAAAATATAAAAAAGTAAACAACCCCACTGCCTACCTTTGTGTTCAAGTCTAGCGGAATCTTAATGCCCCTGCAACCTTCGCGTGCATGAAATCATGTATAAAAATGGCGTACATAAATTCAATGTTAAGAACACGTTATGTTGGGTTTGCCCGGCATCGAGGAAGTTCAGTTTCGGTGATGACTATTAAGGAAATTCGGCTGAATTCTGAGGAACCTTGGGGCAATTGAGCTTACTTGTCGCAAGTGAGCTCAAAACAAAATAGTCTGGACGGGAAGCAGCACGTGCCGGCAAATCTTGCAGCTTCGCACCCATCATCTCCTTCCGGCACGTCTTTCGATAACGTCCCATGCCATATACCCAATAGCGACAGCGACCAGCAAGCAGACGATCGCGATGATTTGATATTCCGCTTCCGAACTCACCAATCCGCCGATGAACATATGAACTGCGAAACCGGTAATAATCAAACCGCAAATCGCCGCAAGCAAAAAAATCAATGCCTCGACTATCATGGCTTCTTATCGGGAGCAATTGCGGGCGGTGAGTTCTTGATTTGTATGATCACTCCTCCCAGCTGCAGAGCGATTGTTTCGACTTTTCCTGCGTCCATCATTGCAATGTTGTGCGAAAGAGAGCTGTTCATGGGGTTTCGCGGATCGAAGATCAGGTAATCAATACCTTTCAACATTGCCAACAAGGCGTCGCTGTTCTGTGCATTCGGAGGCAAAGGCAGTGCGTCACACCGACAGGCGAGCATCGTAAGCCCGGGCCATTCGCTCGCAACCCGAATATGTTTGGGTGTTTCCGTTTTGCCAGTCGCATCGCCTTTGGCAATCTCATCGCCCGAAAATAGACCGCTATCTTCAGCGAGTGTTCTGATTAGCGTGTCACGCGGAGAAAGGGGTGCCGTCGGTAACATTTGATATGTCGCTTTATCTATCACCATGAACGTTGTAGAAATTACAACCGAAAGTACCAAGACTATGCCCCGCTGCCCCCAAAAGCTGCTGCGAGAGCTACCTGATTTATGCAACAACAGAGGAAAGCCCCAATACAAACAAACGATCAGTGCCACGATTGCAAAAATCTCATCTCCGGTCAGCATGCCGATAATGAGCGCGAACACGAAAATTCGGCCAAGAAAATCAGCCCATAACGTGCTGGCTTGTTTCAAAACGACCAACAGTAGAACGAGAAGCATGGCAATGCCGCCAATCCAGTGAAAAGCCCCAAAAGCATCACCTTCGGCCGGACCAAGGATAAGGCTGGATAAGCTCTTAACCGGGTTGGCAAACCACTCGATATGATTCCACCCTGAAGTCAATGCAATGGCCATCAAAACTGCAATCGAAATGCCAATCAGGAAGTAGTTGCGGTGTGCTTGGTCAAGCGGATTTTTGTACCAGGTCCACATTAGCGCCAATGGATACGCCAGTCCGACTGGGTGTAAAGTGGTACTGATCAGGCATAAGAACAGTTGCGCAAAATACATGCCTCCAAATGCTTGTTTTGATTCACGGTATATTTGATCAGACCATGCGCCGAGCGCAAAACTAAAAAGAAGGTATGCGGCGACAGATATGCGGTCAAGTTGACTCAACATCAGGGGAGAGATCAGCAGCAACCCTGTCGCGATTAAAGCACCTTCAGACTCCCCGCTGCGGGAACGCCATACATGAATTGCCCAGGCTGCAATTGCCACAACAAGCATTGTCGATATCTTCGCCGCCAGCACATTCCCTGTCCATAAAATGCCGACCGGCGCGAGAAACAATGTGCGGAAGTCCGGAAATCCCAAGGTAACAATCGGGCTCACCACATTGTCAGATATGGACCATACCAGCAATAATGCGTGGGCTGCGCCCTCATCAATCCCATAATATGTTTTGTGCAACAACAAAAAACATAATACCCCCCAAAAGATCAGAGCAAGATATGCCCAGTATCGGTTGGGGATGCGTGCTAACAAACTATTCATATTGAAAATTACCTTCAAAGTTGGATTTCGATAAGGAAGTACCGTTTGCCGACTTCAACGGTCATCGATACGAAGAAACATGGACAGATTTCGTCATAAATTAACGATGTGAGTTAAGCACATTAACTATTGTAAATTTTGATTTTAGATTAAAAAGTAGGTAGTCGCGAGTCCATTGATCGCAAATGTACGATGAAGTTGAATTTCAAACCGGATTTATCTGCAGAACATGTCTGTAAATTCAAGAAGTGCCCAATGATAATAGCAGAATACGAATTCCGAACCGGAAGGAACTTTGCCACTAACACGGAGATATATTTTTGACGTGTTTTTTACATTTAAGGTCAATGTGTGAAAAGTCGGGTCATCAAAATTGACAGTCATCTACTCTGCGAATAGCATGAAATCGCAGTTCTGAAATTTTGTGGGCAATACCGGTGTAGTTGTTCATTCTCATCATCGAGCACATTACTAGGGGGTAACTATACTTATGGAACCGAAATCCAACGCAAATACGTTAAAAGAAAATCAACAGGCAAAGTTGAAAGAATTGCAAATGCAACAGGCAAAACTGAAAGAATTGCAAATTGAATTGGAAAAGATAAACGCCAAGATCAAGAACCACGAAAAGCTATCGGCGGAAGACACCAGATTTATCGGCGATCTCGGTTGGCTTACCGCGTTGTCGGTGACGATAGCCAGCATAGCTGCCAGTCTCTAACCGGATTGTGAAGTGCGGACTCACGTAACTTCATAAGTACGTTCATATTAAAGAATATACATTTGGTAGATTGGAAATAGCTATTTTATTTTGAATTCTCGGCAAGGCCGGCAGTGATGCTGGCCTTTTTCACTTAACAGCAAAACATCATAAGCGTTATAGGTTTGTTCCGCGAGGACATTAGAATTACAATGCTCGAAGATTGAATTTGCCGCCAGCGTGCGGCTATTTGTGGAGTGTTGCGCATGAGTCGCTTACTATTTTTGCTGGCAGTCGCCATTGTGGTTTACCTTTTGTTGCGATCATTTCGCCGGCAAACTCCCAAGCAGGACGTATCCGATTCGTCGGAAGAAATGGTGCGCTGTGCAAAGTGCGGCGTTCATTTGCCGAAAAGTGAAAGTATCCTCGCTGGCGGCAACTTCTACTGTAGCGATGCGCATCGTCGCGAATATACTTCCAAATAACTCCGATGCGGGATAGCCTATCCCTCACCGGTATATTCCCTTCCTTGCAAACGGCCGTTCCGTTGTCGCAGGAAAGTCTATGGCGTTCGATCAGTTTTTTTAATCTCTATCGCATGATTCTTTGCGGGATGCTGCTGCTCGTCCCGACGCTATTTGGCGAAATGTTTTCGCTGAATGTTCATGATCGAACGTGGTTTTTCTGGGTTTCAGTTGCCTATGCCTTGTTGGTATTGGTATCTGTGCTGGCGGTCGGCTATCGCAAACCGCGCACTACTCTGCAATTGGCTTTTCAGATATGTACAGATATTGCTGCCGTTGCATTCCTGACCTATTTTAGTGGGGGCAATCAGAGCAATTTTGGCATGCTGTTACTGGTTTCACTCGCATTGGCGGGCATGATAGGACGCGGCCGCATTACCCTGCTATTTGCCTCACTGGCGAGTATTGCGATGTTGCTGGAGCATGGGTATGCGGTGTTGACCAGAGATGCCAATGAGAGCCAGTTCCTTCAAGTCGGAATTCTGAGTACATCCTATTTTGCAGTGGCTTGGTTGGCGCATACCTTGTCGAAATATGCAGTTGCAAGCGAGAGCTTGGCATTTCGGCGCGGTGTGGATCTTTCCAATATGGCCGAAGCCAATCGCCTGATGATTCAGGATATGCCGGACGGTGTGCTGGTGGTTGACGAACGTGGGCTGGTGCGTCAATCGAACCCCGGCGCGGAAAGAATGTTGGGCTATGTATTCTCAGCGAGCGACAAAATTCAATTGTCCGAGTGCTCGCCGTTACTGGATGCGATGTTCGCCGCTTGGCGTCAAAACAAGGCGCTCGGCCACGAGGTCATGCGACTACCTGGGACAAATCATCCGGTGCGCGTGCGTTTTTTGCCCGTGCAGCGCGAAGGGTTCTGGGGTGTTGTGGTGGTACTGGAAGATATGCAGCGTGCGCAAGAACAGGCGCAACAAGTGAAGCTGGCAGCATTAGGGAGATTGACTGCCAATATCGCGCATGAAGTGCGCAATCCCCTGTCATCCATCAGTTATGCGACTGAGCTTCTGCAGGAGCAAACGCATGATACGGCGCAAGCGAGGCTATTCCAGATTATCTTGAACAATACGACGCGTTTGAATCGCATCGTGCAGGATGTTATGCAGGTCAACAGACGTGATCGGCTACATCCAGAGAAACTGGATCTGGATGTGCGCTTGCGGGAAGTCGTTGAGAGTCTGTGCCAAGTCGAGCAGGTGCCGCGCTCAGTGTTCGATTTGCACGTCGATCGGGGTTGTACAGCGAATTTTGACAGTGGGCATTTCGAACAGGTTTTATGGAATTTGTGCCGCAACGCATTGCGATACAGTCAGAAACTCCCGGGAAGTGTCAGACTGCACGCTTTCACTTCGGACGACGGTAAAACGTTGCTGGAGGTGTCGGATGACGGAACAGGGGTGCCAGGCGATGCCGTGCAAAAGTTGTTTGAGCCGTTTTTTACCACCGATGCAAGTGGGACGGGATTGGGGCTGTATATTGCACGCGAACTGTGCGAGGCGAATGGCGCATTGATTGAGTACAGGCGCGCCAGTGACGGCGGTGCGTGTTTCCGTATCATTTTTGGGAGCAGCGATGAGCCATAAGGCAAAAAACATACCTCGCGTGCTGATTGTGGACGATGAGGTGGACATCCTTGAACTGTTGGAGCTGACCTTGGTTCGTATGGGGCTGCAGGTAGTGCGTGCAAGTGGCGTAAAACAGGCCAAAGAGCATCTTGATTCAAATGCATTTGATCTTTGCCTGACCGACATGCGCATGCCGGATGGGGAGGGCTTGGAGGTCGTACGCTACATCGCAGAGCGCGGTTTGGATGTGCCAGTGGCGGTGATTACCGCGCACGGCAATCTGGAAAATGCAGTTGCTGTGCTGAAGGCGGGCGCGTTCGACTATTTATCCAAGCCAGTGGCGTTGGATCAGTTGCGAACACTGGTCAATTCGGCGCTCAGGCTGCCTGTTGCACATGAATTGGCAGCAGTCGGGGAAAGCGCCTTGTTGGGAAACTCTCCTGCCATGGAGCAAGTGCGCGAACTGATAGGACGAGTGGCGCGCAGCCAGGCTCCGGTGCATATTAGTGGCGAGTCAGGAAGTGGCAAGGAGTTGGCTGCTCGCCTGATAGTGGAAAAAAGCGCGCGGCGGGAGCAACCATTTATTGCAGTAAACTGCGGCGCGATTCCCGAGAATCTCATGGAGAGTGAGTTCTTTGGCTACCGCAAAGGGGCATTCACCGGTGCTGAAAAGGACAGGGAAGGCTTCTTTCAGGCGGCAAACCAAGGCACCCTTTTGCTGGATGAGGTGGCTGATCTACCGATGGCCATGCAGGTCAAACTGCTGCGTGCGATCCAGGAAAAGAAAATCCGCCGCGTCGGAGCGACGCTTGAAGAGCCTGTGGATGTGCGCATTCTCAGCGCGACCCATCATGATCTGGCAAAGTGCGTACAACAAGGCACGTTCCGACAAGATCTCTATTACCGCCTCAACGTCATATCCATACAAATGCCGTCTTTGCGCGAGATGCGCGAGGATGTGCCGCTGTTCGCGGGCAAACTGCTGGAGCGCTTGCGTGGCAACTCCGGCGCCATATACTCGGTTGAGGCGCTGCGTGAGCTGGAAGAGTATGACTTCCCCGGCAATGTGCGCGAACTTGAGAACATTGTTGAACGAGCCTTGGCCCTGTGTGTGGATGACGTCATTGCGCCCGCCGATTTGCAGTTGATGCCTTTGCAGTCGGCGCAAGGTGAGGCCAAGTTGGGTGGGGTTGGCAAGTATCCCCTTGCCGACTATCTTGACCGGGTTGAGCGCGACGCAATCCTGGAGGCACTCCACCAAACCCACTTCAATCGTACTGCTGCGGCCAAAATTCTGGGCGTAACGTTTCGTGCCTTGCGTTACCGCATGGAGCGCCTATCCATCACGGACAAGGACAAAGTCGATTGAAGCCGGATTCGCAAGGTTGGCTAAGCGGTGTGAAGCGGGTTATTTCTCCCAACTATGATGCGCGTCCTCATCAAACGCCTATCAGTCTGCTGGTTATACACAGTATCAGCTTGCCGCCCAATGAATACAGCGGTGACGCAATCAGGCGATTTTTCACAAACACGCTCGATCATTCGGAACATCCATATTTTGAGCAGCTTAAGGGGCTTAAAGTATCCTCCCATTTCCTGATTCGGCGCGATGGGCAAACTATACAGTTCGTTTCATGTAACAAGCGCGCATGGCATGCCGGGGTCTCAATATGGCGTGGGCGCACGCGCTGTAACGATTTTTCCATCGGCATCGAGCTCGAAGGCAGCGACTTTGAGCCATATTCGGAAAGTCAGTATGCTGCGCTGGCGAGGCTGACCCGGTGTCTCAAGCGTGCCTATCCTATACACGATATCGTGGGGCACTCCGATATTGCGCCTGAACGCAAGACCGATCCGGGGCCCTTTTTTGACTGGGAGACGTATCGGGCGAGACTGAAATGAATTGTGGCCTTAACAAATTTTTCACAGGGCCAGGCATAAGAATGATCTGGACCAGAAAGAAAAAGATATAGGCTGAAATTCCTCTTGCATAAATTTAGTGATGCACTAGAATTAGTACAAATTCATGGTTCGAACCACTATATATAGTGGTTTTTGTTTTTCTGGTAGAGATTCGGCTTCTATAACTGGTTCCGGCTCAAGCGCACAAGGGGAGTTGTATGTTGCTTGCTTCTAATAGTGTTTCTTCTTCTGTTTCATCCGTACTTGTAAATCAAGATTCTAAATCTGTCGCTTCATCCGGTAATTTGTCCTTAGACCAATACAAAGTGATCCGCCGTAACGGTTCCGTGGTTGCGTTCGAGCCGGGCAAGATTGCCATCGCCGTGACCAAGGCGTTCATCGCGGTCAACGGCGGTCAGGGCGCCGCGTCTGCGCGCGTGCGCGAACTGGTCGAGCAATTGACCGCGAATGTCGTTAATGCACTTGTTCGCCGCCAGCCACATGGCGGAACTTTGCATATCGAAGATATTCAGGATCAAGTCGAATTGTCCCTGATGCGTTCTGGAGAGCATGATGTGGCGCGTTCTTACGTGCTTTATCGCGAGCAGCGCACGCAAGAGCGCTCAAAAAGCAAGAAGGACGCCGAGCCGGCCCATGTGCTGAACGTGAAAGACGGCGACACGGTTCGCCCGCTGGATGTGGTTGGCCTGACCGCACAAATTGAGTCCGCTTGTGTGGGTTTGGGGTCTGTGGTTGACGTGGAGAAGATACTTAGGCTGACGTTGAAGGATTTGTACGATGGCGTCGCTATCGAAGAGGTGCGCAAATGCGCGATTCTTTCGGCGCGTACGCTGATCGAGCAGGACCCGGCTTACAGCTTTGTGACTGCCCGTTTGCTGCTCAACAACATTTTCTGCGAAATTATTGGCGAAGAGGTGGTTCAGGCCGACATGGCCGCGCGTTACGCGGAATACTTTCCGAAATTCATCAAGCGCGGCATTGAGGCCGAACTATTGAATGAAGAAATGGCGCGTTTTGACCTGGTCCGCTTGGGGCGGGCCCTGGATGCCAGCCGTGACTTGCAGTTCAACTACCTTGGTTTGCAGACGCTGTATGACCGGTACTTTTTGCACGTGAATGACGAGCGCATCGAATTGCCGCAGGCGTTCTTCATGCGCGTGGCGATGGGGTTGAGCCTGAACGAGGTCAATCGTGAAGAGCGTGCGATCGAGTTTTACCGCCTGTTGTCCAGCTTCGATTTCATGAGTTCCACGCCCACCCTGTTCAATTCCGGTACTCGTCGTTCCCAGCTGTCGTCCTGTTACCTGACCACGGTTGCCGATGATCTTGACGGAATCTACGAGGCTCTGAAGGAGAATGCCTTGCTGTCCAAGTTTGCCGGCGGCCTGGGCAACGACTGGACCAATGTGCGCGCCTTGGGCAGCCACATCAAGGGTACCAACGGCAAATCGCAGGGTGTGGTGCCTTTCCTGAAGGTGGTGAACGACACGGCGGTGGCCGTAAATCAGGGTGGCAAGCGCAAGGGCGCGGTATGTGCCTATCTGGAAACCTGGCACCTGGATATAGAAGAGTTCCTGGAATTGCGAAAAAACACGGGCGACGACCGCCGCCGCACGCACGACATGAACACCTCCAATTGGATTCCCGACCTGTTCATGAAGCGCGTGATGGATGGTGCGGAGTGGACATTGTTCTCGCCTTCGACCTGCCCCGACCTGCATGACAAGTTCGGCAAGGAATTCGAAAAAGCCTATCTGGGCTATGAAGCCAAGGTCGCCAGCGGCGAACTGAAGCTGTTCCGGAAAGTACCGGCACAGTCGCTGTGGCGCAAGATGCTGACCATGCTGTTCGAGACAGGCCATCCCTGGATCACTTTCAAGGATCCCTGCAATATCCGCAACCCGCAACAGCACGTGGGCGTGGTGCACAGCTCCAACTTGTGTACCGAGATCACGTTGAATACTTCGGACAGCGAAATCGCCGTCTGCAACCTGGGTTCGGTCAATCTGGCGGCGCACTTGTATCCAAAAGGGCATGCCAAAGCCGGGCAGATCGATCACGACAAGCTGAAGCGCACCGTGACTACGGCCATGCGTATGCTGGATAACGTGATTGACATCAACTATTACGCAGTGGCGAAGGCGCGCAATTCCAACCTCAAGCACCGTCCGGTCGGGCTAGGGATCATGGGTTTTCAGGATTGCCTGCACGATTTGCGTATCCCTTACTCGTCCAATGCGGCGGTGGAGTTTGCCGACCGTTCGATGGAAGCCGTTTGTTATTACGCCTACTGGGCTTCCACCGAACTGGCCGAAGAGCGCGGCCGTTACGCCAGCTATCGCGGCAGCCTGTGGGACAAGGGCGTCCTGCCGCAAGATTCCCTGGAAATGCTGCGCGAACAGCGCGGCGGCTACGTCGAGGTGGACATGTCGTCCAGTCTGGATTGGGACGCGTTGCGCGCCCGCATCAAGCAAAACGGCATGCGCAACTCGAATTGCGTGGCCATCGCGCCTACCGCGACCATTTCCAACATTATCGGTGTGTCGGCATGCATCGAGCCGACTTACCAGAACATCTTCGTGAAATCGAACTTGTCCGGCGAATTCACCGTCATCAACGAGCATTTGGTGAGTGACTTGAAGGCGCTTGGCTTGTGGGATGAAGTGATGATCGCCGACCTCAAGTATTTTGACGGCAGCCTGGCCAAGATTGACCGTATTCCGGCTGAACTGCGCGAGTTGTACGCCACCGCGTTCGAGGTCGAGCCGACTTGGCTGATCGAAGCCGCCTCGCGCCGCCAAAAATGGATAGACCAGGCGCAGTCGCTCAATATATATATGTCAGGTGTGTCGGGCCGTAAACTGGACGAAACGTACAAGTTTGCATGGTTGCGTGGTTTGAAAACCACTTATTACCTGCGCGCATTGGGTGCGACCTCGGCGGAGAAATCGACTTCGCGTGCAGGATCGTTGAATGCCGTTTCTAGCGGGGGCGATGCAGGTGGAATGTCGGCGGCGCCAGTAGCTGAGGAGACGAAGTTTTGCTCGATCGATAATCCTGAGTGCGAAGCTTGCCAGTGAACCTATTTGTTCGCTGCGCTGTGCGGCGAACGTAAAAAAGCAAAGGAATGCCAATGTTAAATTTTGACGACGACATGACGCCAGCGGCAACACCGGTCGGCGTGCGTGCTGAGGTTATGGGAATCGGCGCCGCTATCAAGGCCGATTCGAACGAGCACACCTACACCATTGCTTCGACCTCTACCGGTCGTATACGCGTGGAAGACAAGCGCATCATCAATAGCAGTGCCGATGTGAACCAGTTGGTGCCGTTCAAGTACAAATGGGCGTGGGAGAAGTACCTTGCCGGTTGTGCCAATCACTGGATGCCGCAGGAGGTCAATATGTCCGCGGATATCGCTTTGTGGAAGAATCCCAATGGGCTGACCGACGACGAACGCCGCTTGGTGATGCGTAATCTGGGATTTTTCAGTACCGCCGACAGTTTGGCCGCAAACAATATCGCGCTGGGCACCTACCGCCACATTACGAACCCGGAATGCAGGCAGTATTTGCTGCGCCAGGCATTTGAAGAGGCTATCCACACCCATGCC
Organism: uncultured Pseudomonadota bacterium; assembly: GCA_963718345.1. GTDB lineage: Bacteria > Pseudomonadota > Gammaproteobacteria > Burkholderiales > Gallionellaceae > Sideroxyarcus. Next base: position 101,664 of record CAVQZH010000017.1, read on the forward strand.
TACCAGTACATCGTGGAAAGTCTGGGTCTGGACGAGGGTGAAGTGTTCAACATGTACCACGAGGTGTCCAGTATCCGCGACAAGGATGAGTTTTTATTGCCCTTTATCGATGTGCTGACCAACCCGGATTTCAAGACCGGCACGCCGGAAAACGACCAGAAACTGTTGCGCAGTCTGATCGTGTTCGCCTGCATCATGGAAGGCTTGTTCTTCTATGTTGGTTTCGTGCAAATTCTGGCGCTGGGTCGCCAGAACAAGATGACCGGTGCTGCCGAGCAGTACCAATACATCCTGCGCGACGAATCCATGCACCTGAACTTCGGTGTGGACGTCATCAACCAGATCAAACTGGAAAATCCGCATTTGTGGACCCCGGCATTTCGCGAAGAGATACGCGGCCTGATTCAAAAGGGCGTGGAACTGGAATACCGCTATGCCGAAGACACCATGCCGCGCGGCGTACTGGGCCTGAATGCGGGCATGTTCAAGGAATATCTCCGTTTTATCGCGAACCGTCGTTGCCAACAGATCGGTATCGACGTGCTGTATCAGGGGGCGACCAACCCGTTTCCGTGGATGGCTGAAATGATAGATCTTAAGAAAGAGAAGAACTTCTTCGAGACTCGGGTGACCGAGTATCAGACCGGCGGTGCGCTGTCTTGGGATTAATGAGGACAAGCCCGCCTTCTGGACAGATAGCCAGCACAAGCCCGTTTTGATTTGGCATACCGAACGCCCCTTTGCAGGGGCGTTTTCAATTTCTCGGGCGAGCCGTATTGCTTCGGCTGTGACCGGTTTGAGGAAACAAATAGTCGCTATGGGTCGGATGTTCAATCGCAGATTTGACGCTTCAGATGCTGAACCTACTCTGAAGCGTTAGATTTTCGGGGGAGGTCGAGTAGAGTATTCGAGTGACAGGGCGGTCTTGCAAAATAATTTGCGGCGAAAAAATCTTTTTGCGTAGCCAGAAAAGAATCTTGAGCGAGGGTGTGCTAGTGAGCGGCAAATAAAAAATTAGCGACGACATAGCAAAAAAATGCAAAAAACTCAATTTATATATTGACAGCAAACATATTTAAGATAAAGTTGCAACCGCAAGATGTAGTAAAAAATTTCTACGCCAAACACTAGCTGTAGTGTTCAAAAGATGCACAAAGAGGCAAATAAGGGGATTTCGCTTGCGCGAACTTGAAGATCGAGATTTGACTTACACAGCGCCGGTGGCGCAAATCAAAAGCGAGATTCTTTCTCAGGGGTTCCCCTCCCCCCAAATTTCCAGGCCGTCTGTAGCTTCGCCAAGTCGGCTTGATCAACCTTATTCATTGTTTATTAATTCCACAACTGCCTATGAGCTATAGCTGCTTGGGGGTTCCAAATACAGATTCAATTCAAGCCGAGATGTTATCTGGGCAGGGTAATGTGCCTCTGCTGGAAAATAGTGCGCGGAACGCAACGTTCGTGAAGCGATCTTTCGCTTACCAGAAGGGCGTTGCTTTGTATTGAAGCGGGAATTTTCAGAGGCTGCTTTTGCGGCCTTTGTTGCAAGGGCTTCAGCCATGCCGTTCGCGGTATGTTGGAGGTGTAGTAGTTGTTTAGTTGTAATGTTGTTTTTTGTTAACGTTCACCACTTAAGGAGGTTGAAATGGTAGCAGCAAAGAAAGCTAAACCCGCAGCAAAAAAGGCGGCTGCAAAGAAACCGGCAGCTAAAAAAGTAGCAGCAAAGAAACCGGCAGCTAAAAAAGTAGCAGCAAAGAAACCCGCTGCTAAAAAAGTAGCCGCTAAGAAGCCGGCAGCCAAGAAGGCAGCAGCAAAGAAACCCGCTGCTAAAAAGGCAGTTGCCAAGAAACCGGCAGCGAAGAAGGCCGTTGCTAAAAAGCCAGCAGCTAAAAAAGTAGCAGCAAAGAAACCCGCTGCTAAAAAAGTAGCCGCTAAGAAGCCAGCAGCCAAGAAAGCAGCAGCAAAGAAACCCGCTGCTAAAAAGGCGGTTGCCAAGAAGCCAGCAGCCAAAAAAGCAGCAGCAAAGAAACCCGCTGCTAAAAAGGCTGTAGCGAAGAAACCGGCAGCTAAGAAGGCTGCGGCAAAGAAGCCGGCAGCTAAGAAGCCAGCAGCAGTAGTAGCTAAGCCAGTTGCAGCTCCGGCCGCAACGACACTTGCTCCCTCTGCACCGGCTCCCGTGCGTCCGGCTGCGACTTGGCCTTTCCCCACACCTGGCATCAGCAAGCCGAATTAATGTGGTGTGAGGCTGTGAAGGCAGCCCCGAACAGGCAGTATTGGGGCTGATTCACGGTTGTCGGATAGCGAGCCGGACAGGCTCAGTGGTTTTATTCGCATTTGAAAAAGTGCGCGGGGCAGTGTCCCCTCTAAGACACGTTTGGTCGTTTTGATTGGCGTATCGTAGTTGGTCTGCGTAGTGCAAAGGCTCGCACCCTACCTGACGACATGTTCGGAATTTTTGCCGCAAGAAAGTGGAGGGGTTGGTGCCCTCTAACGAATCAGGTGGCAGGCAAACATCCAAATCGTTGGAGGATATTCATCCTCTCAAAAAAACAAACCTCAATTTCCTTGTATTTTTTCTTCCAAGAAGGATCATCGACAGTATTGGCGCGCCCGTTCCTCGCCGATTGCAAATGGGGAAACCTAAACAGAATATGTGCAACATGAAGGCTCACTGGGAACGGTGAAAGTTCAGACATTCAGTGAGTGGCTAAATCGCTTTCGCAATCAGCATAATGTTACAAAACGGAGTGCCTTTGTGCATTGGTAATGGTTGGACGGCAAATCCATAGCGCACCAGTAGCTCCAGCCATTCTTGCCGAGTGCGGCAGTAGATGCGGCTCAGACGATGTCCGCGCAGGAAGAATACTGTGCGATCCACCCAGTTGCTGTAATGGAAGGGAAGGCCGCCTGCGGCGTCACCGATACGGGTAATAAATGTGCCGCCAACGGGGAGGGAAGCGCGTATACGACGCAAGACATTTTCCTGTGCCTCATAATTGATGTAATGCAACACGTCGAGAATAATCGCCACATCGGTTTTGCCAAAATCGGCCGTACAAATGTCGCCAATTGAAAATTGCGCGCGTTCACCGAGCGCGGTGCGAGCGCGATCAACATCTTTAGGCATCAACTCCAAACCCCAAATGCTTTCGATCCGGGGTGCCGCAGGCCATTGTGCAGGCCAATTGCCTGATTCGTGCAGTGCGCGAGCTTCCAGCAACCACGCGGCAAGCAAGCCTTGTCCGCAGCCGAGGTCTATCAGTCTTTCGGCATTCGGAATTAGGCCATGCTCAAGCAGGCCAAAAAACACCGGATCGTTTCCAAGCTTGCCTTTGGCAAAGTTCCATGCAAAAAGACCAGCCATGCGGTATGGCTGTGCGGCCCGTTTGACGAGTATGCGTCTGAATTGGTCGGTCATGGAATGGCAGTACGCAATGAAACCGAGCGCAAATTTGCCTGTGCCAGTGTTTCCAGTAATCGCGGAAGTACAGTCAGGATAACCGGCTTGCCGTCGGGACCACGCGCGGCACTTCCATCGTGCAGCAGCAGAATATCGCCGCCCTTTAAGTCGTGAATCAAACAATTGAACACCGCATCTGCATCATTTACCCGAGTATCGAAACCGCGCTTGCTCCAAGTGCAAAGGCGCAGACCCAGGTGCGCCAGTACCGGGTCAAGCACAGGATTGCGCAAGCCTGCGGTTGCGCGAAAAAAAACAGGCGGTTCTCCGGCAATCTTCGTCAACAGGATCTGTGCGTCATGAATTTCACGGTGGGTGCGCCAGGGACCAAGCAGTGAAAAGTACCAGTTGTGAGACAGGCTGTGGTTTTCAACCGAATGACCGCGACGGACGATTTCGCGGCATAGTTCGGGATAGAGAAGGGCTAGCTTTCCGATGCAAAAAAAAGTGGCTTTGGCGCGATGACGATCCAGGATATCCAATACTTGCGGTGTGACCTCAGGGTCGGGACCGTCATCGATGGTGATGGCCACTTCCCCGCGCAGTTCGGCTTCGCGCGGCAGGCGTACGATGTTCTTGCCCAGCAACGAGCTGCGGGGCAATAGACCCGCAACGGTAAGGATCAGGTGATTGATGCAGATGACGCCAAGCGTCCACGGCCAAAGCCCTTGCTGCCATACGGTTAGAACGATGCAGCTGGCAAGCAAAAATACAGACAGCTTGATGGCGAAAGAAGGTTTCCAGTTTCTGATGGGGAAAAGCATCGTTACGTTATGCATGATATTTGTGTCGCATTATACAATGGCACATTGATCTTAATGCATAGCTGAGGGAGTTAAAGTGCTACCGCCAAAAGTTGTTGCCGCGATTTTTGTAATGACGCTGAGCGCTTGCAGCAGTCCGCCAAAAAAACCTTTGGAGTCGCCGCACGGCGATTATTCTTACGCCAAAGAATATGTTACCTGGATGATCAAGCATGAAATGGACGATGCCGACATTACGGGTTTGAGCATCGCATTGATCGATGATCAGCACGTAGTGTGGGCGCAGGGTTTTGGTTATGCGGACAAGCAAGCTGACATCAAAGCGACCGCAGACACGGTCTATCACCTTGGGTCCATTGCGAAGGTATTTACCGCCACAGCCGCCATGCAGCTTGCAGACCAAGGCAAATTGAGTATCGATCAGCCGCTGCAAAAATATTTGCCGAAGTTTTCAATCAAGAGTCGCTTCGGGGGAATCGACAAGATTACGCCGCGCAATATCATGACGCACCATTCCGGTTTGCCCTGTAACTGGGTGCGAGGAATGAGCGAAAGGCATCCGGCACCGTTCACCGAGGTTGTGACCGCGGTTAAGAACGAATATGCGGCATTTCCTTCCGACTACGTGTTTGCGTACTCCAATCTGGGTATGACCCTGCTCGGGGCAGCCATCGGCGACGTGAGCGGCCAGGACTATGCCAGTTATATGGATACGAATTTATTGCGTCCACTAGGGATGACGCATTCGGAATTCGCACCGCGCATCCCCGGAAAAAGCTACAACAAAGGCCGGGAGATAGAAGCAATCCCCTTGCGCGACCTGCCTTCCGGTGGCTTGAATTCAACGGCGAACGATATCTCCAACTTCATGCGGATGGTATTCGCCGACGGGGAATACGGCGGCAAACGGATCATCCAGCCGGACTCACTGCATGAAATGTTCAAGGTGCAGAACGCAAACGTGCCGCTGGATTTCGATTTCAAGATGGGGCTGGGGTGGATGCTGAGTGGGGTTGATGTCCCACGCGCCGGCACTGTGGCAAGCCATGGAGGAACAACGCTGAACTATCATACGGTGATGGTGGTTTTGCCGGAGCACAAGCTGGGTGTGGTGGTACTGTCCAATTCGGTCACAGCGCAGGCCATCGTTGGCAAGATCGCGACACAAACGCTACAGCTTGCGCTGGAAGCTAAACGCGGGATCACTCAACCCGCGAAGGTGGCGGTGGATAACAGGGAAATGCCGCTCACCGAGACGGACCTCCGGGCATATGAAGGTTATTTCGATTCCTTGATCGGTTTGGTCAAAGTGAGCGGAAAGTCCGGAGATCTGGTGGCGGAAATAATGGGGCAATCACTGGAACTGATGCCGCGCGAAAACGGACAATTCGGGGTGCGCTTCAAACTCTTTGGATTCATCCCGATCAAAATCGACATGCTCGAGGAGCTGAATCTGTCGCTGCATCAAATTGACGGCCATGATGTGCTCGCATTGAAGTCCAACGGGCATTCCTTGCTCATAGGCGAAAAATTGACTCCGGTAGTCATTCCGCAACGTATCCTCGATTACGTGGGCGAATACGAGATCATCAACAAACACGACGGGCCGATGCCGCAATCGGTCCGCATCCAATATGAGGACGGCTTTCTCATTGGTGCCATCACGTTTGCAGAAAAACCCGGTTTTATTTACCGCGTTGCACTGAAACCGGTTGCAGACGACGAGCTTGTGCTGGAAGGATTGGGTCCGGGAAAAGGGGAAACTATCCATCTGAATAGAGTCGGCGATGAAATGCACTTTTCATTTTCAGGCTTTGAGCTGCGCAAAAAATCCGCGAATACCAACAAAAATGCGTCATTCTGAAGATTCAATTTACGATGTTGCGGAAGGCAAGGCGGAGGAACGGGTTCTGTTGCTGATGCTTCCGGGGGCGAAAAACACGCCGCAACAGCTTGTGGATAACGGATTCATTAGCGCTTTGCGCGAACGCCAGCAGGGTGTCGATGTACTCGCACTGGATGCTCATGCCGATTCCTATTTGAATCGTGCCGAAATCGAAGGGCAACTCCATGACACGCTCGACGCGGCTCGCGCGTATGGATACGACAGAATCTGGCTTTTGGGAATCTCACTTGGCGGTACGGGCGCGATGATCTGTGCGATTCAGCGTACCGCAGAGATTGAGGGAATGTTCTTGCTGGCGCCTTTCCTGGGAACGCGAGGAATAATTGCGGAGGTGGTCGCGGCAGGCGGGCTGAACAATTGGCAGGCGGGCGAAGTCGGGAAGCGTGACCACGAACGGGCGCTTCTCGATCAAATCCGGGAAAAAGCGCTGGATGCGGACAAGTTTCCCGCTATTTTTCTTGGTTACGGAAGCGAAGATCGATATCGCGGAGCGAGCATGGTGCTGTCGGAACGTCTGCCACCGAACAGGGTAATCGTGAACCCGGGTGGCCACGACTGGGAAACCTGGAAAACGCTCTGGGGCAATATGCTGGACAAGCAACCATTTGCCTCCCGGCCGACGACCTCGACAGCAAAAGTTATGCTTTCAGATTGAACCGCTTAAGAGTAATCTTTTAAAGTTAATGGTTTCGTTGGAGTAAAGGCATGACCCGATATTCCGTTCAACGCTTCAGAGCTGCCGTGCTGCACATGTACCTGCGCTTGGCAGTGATCATTACCTTTCCGCTTGCACTACTGAATTTCCTGTTCATCGCTACCCCCGACCGAGGACTGGTGCTATTCGGTTTTGCAGTCTTTGCTTTTTGGCTGAAATGGCGCACGCGCCATCATGGCGACGATTCACTGCGCTACGCCAATTGGTTGGTGATGGCGATCCTGAGTGTGACGCTATATGGCGCTTACGTCAGCAGCGAGCAAATGCATCAGGAAGTGTGGATGATGATCTTTCCCATCGCGTTCGCTCCTATCGTGATCGCCCGTGAACGCGTCTTTTGGTTCATTGCGGGTGTTATAAGCTTTGCCGCGATCGCGCTGTTGCGGCCCGAACCGCTCACCGCGATTTCGACTTTCGAATTTGTCACCGCGTACCTGATCCTGGGGTTCGTCACCCTGATGCTGGTCAGGCATAACGAGCAGAACATCGAGCGGCTTGCGCAACTATCTATTATTGATCCGCTGACCAAGGCATATAACCGCGGCTACCTGAAAGATGTGATGGTGAGCGAGATTAATCGCTGCAGACGCAACGGCCAGCCTTTGACCGTCATTATGCTGGACATCGACTATTTCAAGATGTTCAACGATAACTATGGTCACTTATTTGGCGACAGTGTGCTGGAACAGGTTGCGGAAGCACTCAAACTCGCCGCGCTACGTGCAGGAGACTACGTATTTCGCTACGGAGGAGAGGAGTTTTGTATCGTAACATCCGGGCTGAATCGAGACGAGGCGTGGCAATTCGCGGAAAAGTTGCGCCAAAATATTCGTGCGCTGGATATCGAGAACGTGCAATCACCGCATCGGCAATTGACGGCCTCTGCCGGCTTCTGGTGTGTTGCCGATCTGAGAGAGATCACGCCGAGCGCTTTGCTGTTGAATGCGGACAATGCACTTTATCGCGCAAAAGATGCGGGACGGAATACCGTGGTGGATTTCGACGAAATACGGCCAACTGAAACCGAATCCGTGAAAGCCCAGGGCGAGGCTGCTTGAGCGCGCACTGAATCTGCCGTCTACTTGTACTCGCGCAGTTCTTTCGGTGTGTCGTCGTGGTTGCCGTGTGGATGAAGCTCGTAGGCTTTGACGAAAATTTCCTGCGAATTGTTCTTGGTTCGCGGCTCAGGGGTCTTGAGGTTGTGGTACTGCACATCCTCGCAATAATGAATCAGCGGCTTCTTGATCTTTTCCAGCAAACTGTATTCCAGCCTGAATCCTTCGCGCGTAAGTGCCTTTTCCAGCCCTTCCAGGGAGTAATCTTGAACACTGTAGCGTATCAATAGACTGTTTGGCTGGGGGCCCATCTCAACCTCGAAATTGTCCAATCCGATGAGTAGCAAATAGGCCTGAAAGAGCTGGTTAACCGGCTCCTTGCTGAAGACCAGCAGGCGTTCCTTTTGCAATTCAAACGGATTGTTCAAATTATTTCCCGCGCAGTATGCTCAATCCCTTGAGCAGATTTAGAGCCTCGGTCAACTGGTAATCGTTCTTGGCCCCGAATTCGGCAATCTCGGCTTTGTTCCCGTCGCCATCCTTGGTCTTGGTTTGGCCCTTGGTCGTCTTCACAGCTGTCTCGCTCTTGTCTTCGCCCTGGCTATTACTCAGGTGTTTGTCCAGATCGACCTCGCGCAAGCGGAATGCGTTATCAAAACCAGCAGTCGCTGGATCATCTACCGTAATATCCGGCACGATGCCCTTGGCCTGGATGGATCGTCCGCTGGGTGTGTAATAGCGCGCCGTAGTGAGCTTGATCGCCGTGTTGTTGCCCAACGGCAAGATGGTTTGTACCGAGCCCTTGCCGAACGACTGGGTACCCATGATGACCGCACGTTTCTGATCCTGCAGCGCGCCGGCGACGATCTCGGAAGCCGAAGCCGATCCGCCGTTGACCAATACCACCATGGGTACGCTCTTGAACGAGTCCGGCAGGTCACTCAGGTAATCGCTCTTGGTACTGCCGCGCAAGTAATTGTCGGGGCTGGCCGTGAGATGCATCTTGGCATCTTCAGTGCGACCTTCCGTGTAGACCACCAAAGCATCCTTCGGCAAAAAGGCGGCAGAGACAGCGACAGCACTCGTCAACAGGCCGCCCGGGTCGTTGCGAAGATCCAGAACCAGACCCTTGAGAGGGCCGTTGTTTTCCTTCTGCAGGTTTTTCAGCGCGGTGGCCAGGTTCTCGCCCGTGTGTTCCTGGAATTGGGTAACGCGCACAAAACCGTATCCCGGTTCCGGCATCTTCGACTTGACGCTCTGCACTTTAATAACTGCGCGCGTCACGCTGATCACCAGGGGCTTGGCTTCGCCTTTGCGCAAGATGGTCAGTTTAATGATACTGCCTGGCTTGCCGCGCATACGCTTCACCGCGTCATTCAGTGACAGTCCTTTTACCAGTGTGTCGTCGAGTTTGATGATGAGGTCGCCGCTTTTGACACCGGCGACAAACGCGGGCGTATCCTCGATCGGCGAGATAACCTTGACCAGGCCGTCTTCCATGCCGACCTCGATGCCCAGGCCGCCGAACTCACCCTGTGTTCCAACTTGCAATTCCTTGAAAGCGTCGGCATCCAGATAGGCTGAGTGCGGATCGAGCCCGCTCAGCATGCCGTTGATCGCGGACGTGATGAGTGATTTGTCGCTCACCGGTTCGACGTAATCGCTCTTGATGCGGCCGAACACTTCAGAGAATGCGCGCAACTCATCGACCGGAAGTGGCAGTTCGGTATCTTTATCGGCAATGGCAGAAAAATTCAGGCTGACCAGAATGCCCGCTACCAGGCCGATACCGACAAGTCCATATTCTTTGAAGCGACGACTCATTATGTTTTCCTCGTTAATGCCTGACCCATTTGCCTGGATCGTAGGGCTTACCTTCAAAACGTAGCTCGAAGTATAAACCGGAATCTGCGTTACCGCCGCTGCTACCCACGGCAGCGATAAGGTCACCGCGGTGCAAGCTGTCCCCGACCTGCTTATAGAGTGTTTCGTTGTTTCCGTACAGACTCATGTAGCCTTGTCCGTGGTCGATGATGAGCAGATTGCCGAAACCGCGCAACCAGTCGGCATATACCACGCGACCTGCTGCCACTGCTTTGACCGGCTGATTGGGGGAAGTTCGCAGGAACCATCCGGTCCACGGCATCGGGCTTTCCGGACGACGCGCGCCGAACTTGTTGCTCACCTTGCCTTTGACCGGCAACTCCAGCTTGCCCTTGAGTGACTTGAACGGAATGCTGTCCGGCGGCGCATTGGGCAATACCTGCGCCAGTTTTTCGACCAATTGCGACAAGCGGGTTTCGTTGCGCTGCAATCGGCCGATTTCGCGACGTTGCTGCTTCATCTGCACCGATATCCGGCTCAGCATTTGCTGGCGCGCGCGCTTGTCCTGTTCCAGATGCTGTCTTTGGTCGCGCTCGTCCGCTTGCAGAGCCGCGATTTCGTCGCTCTTTTTTCGTGCCTGATCGGTTACCGCCTGCAACCTGGACAGGCCGCTGCGTAAGGACTTAAGTGTGGCTGCCCGATTGCGGGCGATATATTCGTAATAGCGAAATTCGCGCGCGACCTGATTTGGATCGTCATTATTGAGCAACAGCTTGAGGTATTCCTGCTCGCCTCCGTCCAGGTATTGCTGGTACAACAAGCGTCCCAGCATGGCCTGTTGTCCTTGCAGCTCACTTTCTATGGCAGATGCGCGTTGTTGCAACTGTGCCAATTCATGGTTGGCCGATAGTTGTTGTTGCGCGAGTTCGTGCAGTTTTCGGTTGCTGTTGCTGATGGCGCGTTCGGATTCGCGCAGGTTGTCGGCTGCTTCCGACTTTGATTCGCTGGACTTGTCGAATTCCTGTTGCAGTGCGGAGATGCGTTTCCGCAATCTATCCAGGTCATCCTGCTGTGTGGCGTGTGCTGTTCCTGCGAGAAGCAGCGTCGCCAGCAGAACACCGCGCAGCATTACGATCACAGAATACGGATGAGCGACTTGCCGGTCATTTCCGGCGGTTGCGGCAGTCCCATCATTGCCAGCAAAGAGGGTGCAATATCCTGCAGCGCGCCAGCCCCGGCTTCGGCGATGCTCGCTTTGCGTCCGATGTAAAGAAACGGCACCAGATTGAGTGTGTGCGCGGTGTGCGCCTGATGCGTAGCCAAATCGCGCATTTGTTCGGCATTGCCGTGATCGGCGGTAATGAGCACTTCGCCGCCGCACTCCAGCATCGCCTTCACCACGCGCCCGATGCAAATATCCAGCGTTTCCACCGCTTTGACCGCCGCCTCCAGGATGCCGCTGTGGCCGACCATGTCGCCGTTGGCGTAGTTGCACAGGATGGCCTGATATTGCTTGCTGCGGATCGCGGCTTCCAGTTTGTCGGTGACTTCGAAACGCGCTCATTTCCGGCTTGAGGTCGTACGTGGCGACCTTGGGCGAGGGTACCAGCATGCGGTCTTCGCCGGGGTAAGGCTGCTCCTTGCCGCCGTTCATGAAATAAGTGACATGCGCGTATTTTTCCGTCTCGGCGATGCGCAGTTGCTTCAATCCCAGGTTGGAAAGATATTCGCCGAAACCGTTGTGGATGGAATCGGCCGTATAAGCGCATGGCAGGTGGAAATCCTCGCCGTAGCTGCTCAAGCGTGGTGTAGTTCGCCAGCTTTGGGGAAACGTGTGCGGGCGAAGCCGTCGAATTTGTCGTCGGTCAGGGCGCGGGTGATCTCGCGTGCACGGTCGGCGCGGAAATTCATGAACACCACGGAATCTCCGTCCTGCATCGCGGCCGGTGCGCCGATGATGGTGGCTTGCACGAATTCGTCGTTCTCGCCGCGCGCATACGCGGCGTCCAATGCTGCTTGCGGTGTGGCTGCACTGAACGGCGCAATACCCAGGGTGAGCATGTCGTAGGCGATCTGTACGCGTTCCCAGCGATTGTCTCTGTCCATGGCGAAGAACCGCCCGACGATGGAGGCGATGCGTCCCGCACCCAAGTTCAGCGCATTTATCCTGCAGCGCTTGCAACGATTGCATCGGCGCTACGCGGCGGCGTGTCGCGTCCGTCGAGGAAGGCATGGATGGAATATTTTTTTCAGTCCGGCACGCGCTGCCAGTTCCAGCATGGCATGTATGTGTAACTCGTGGCTATGCACGCCGCCGGGCGACAGCAGACCCAGTGATATGCAGCGCCGTGCCACGCTGCTTGGCGGTCTGCTACCGCCTGGACCAGCGCGGGATTGGTGTAGAAGCTGCCGTTTTCTATGGCCAGATCGACCTTGGTCAGGTCCTGATACACCACGCGCCCTGCGCCGATGTTCAAATGGCCCACTTCCGAGTTGCCCATCTGGCCTGTAGGCAGGCCGACACGCAATTCGGAAGCATTGATCAGCGTATGCGGATACTCACTCCACAATTTGTCCCAATTCGGCTTGCGCGCATCGGCGACAGCATTGAAATCGGGATCTTCGCGATAGCCGAAACCGTCCAGAATGAGCAGAAGAACGGGAGTGATGGTTTGAGTCGAATGAGAGGTCATGCTGGCTTTTTTTTCACCAAGATATCAAAATATAAGTCAGTTGCTAATTCAGTGTACTGGAAAGCGAGAGTTCGCAGCGCAGGATTTTAGCCGATTTCGGGGCAGGACATGCCCCCACTTCCAACGATGGCAGGTGACAAATGACGAACAAATTAATCGATAAAGACGAAGACATCATGCAGGCTTCGCTCGCGATCAAGGCCATCGCGCATCCGCTGCGCCTGAAGATACTGTGCGTGCTGGCGGGAGATGAATTGAGCGTGCAGGACATCGTGGACAACGTGGGTACCACGCAGAGCAACATCTCGCAGCATCTTGCCATCCTGCGCGACAAAGGCGTGCTGGCCACGCGCAAGGATGCCAACCGGGTGTTTTACCGCATCGGCGACCCGCGTACCCTCAAGCTGGTGGGTATGATGCGGGACGTTTTTTGTTCCACCTGAAATTGCCTTGTTTCTCAATTCCGGCTGATACCGACAGGCAATCGGTCGTCGCATCAGGCGATGTTGTCCCGAAAATTCCAGTAAAATTAAAAGTTCCTGAGGAGCTTTGAGCATGAACGCAGAACGTATTGTCCGTATTGTCGCAGGCAGTTTCATCCTGCTTTCGTTGGCGCTGGGAGTCGATGCCAGTCCCATTTATGTCAGCAAATACTTTTTGTTGTTCACCGCTTTCGTCGGTTTGAACCTGTTTCAGAGCGGTTTCACCCGGATTTGCCCTTTGACCAGCATCCTTTCCCGGTTTGGTGTCAAAAGCAGTTGCTGAACAAACCGTCCACCTCTTCGTTCGGTTTTGCCCGCATCAGTGTGGCCTTCGTTGGCCTGATGTGGGTTTTGCCGTTTTTGTACTACCACCACGCGTATCCGCTGACGACGTTCTACCAGGAATGGGGTGCCGGCTTGCTGGGTCTGTGCGCGCTGCCGCTGTTGCTGAGCGCCCGCTATTGGCAGGCACCGGAAGTGCCGCGTCTGGTGATGTTGCCGATCGGATTGCTGCTGTTGCTGATGGTGCAGTTCCTCGTGGGACGCATCGGCTATTTCGATCACATGATGCTGCTGGCGCTGTATTTCCTGTTTGCCGCATTGCTCATGATGTTGGGACAACGGCTACGGCTGGAATTGGGATTGCCGACCCTCGCGACGACGCTGGCCATTTTTCTGCTGGTCGGCGCGGAACTGAATACCCTGACGGGCATTTTGCAGCATTACCGCTGGAACACGTTTCTGAATTCGGTCGTTACCGTTCAGACGTCAGCCGCGGTGTACGGCAATACGGCGCAGCCCAATCACTTCGCAGATTACATATCGCTCGGGCTGTTCTCCCTGGGGCTTCTGTATATGCGCTTTTCGATGCGTGCATGGCAAGTTGTCTTGCTGGCGCTTCCATTGCTGTTCGTCATGGTGCTATCCGGTTCGCGCAGTTCCTGGCTATATCTATTGTTTGCCACCGGTCTGGCTTATTTTTGGCAGCGCCGCGATAAATCGTTGCGGCCGCTGCTGTACTTCAGTCTGCTGCTGCTGTCGGGATTCGTTCTGATGCACTTTGTGGTGCAGCTACCCTGGCTGCAGGTCAGTAACGGTAGTGTGACCACGACCGAGCGTTTGTTTGGCGATAACGCCAGCGGCGGAATCCGCTTGCACCTGTGGTGGGAATCGGTACTGATATTTGCCAAATTCCCGTTGCTCGGGGCCGGCTTCGGGCAGTTCGCTTTCCAGCACTTCCAGCTTGCCGCGGAATTGCACAATCCGATGGTTACGGGCCTCTACAACAATGCGCACAATCTGGTGATGCAGACCGCGGCAGAAGCGGGCTTGGCGGGCTTGGTCGTGCTGTTGGGAACGCTGGGGCAGTGGTTGTGGCAATCGGTGGTACGCGGTGCGCAATTTACGCTTTATCACTGGTGGGGTTATGCCATTCTGGCCGCGCTGGGTATCCACAGCTTGCTCGAATACCCCCTGTGGTATAACTATTTTCTCGGTATGGCCGCCGTTTTGCTCGGCATGTTCGATACCAGGACCTATCGTCTGGAATTGCGCAACATCGGGCGCGCGTCTGTCGCAGTGATGTTGCTGTTGGGCGCGCTATCGTTGACGCAGGTATTTATCGGGTACGGCCGACTGGAGAATGCATTGACACTGCGCGGCAAGGCCGCCACCGATCATAGTCTGATTCCCGACGTGCAAGCCGAATTGCTGGCGGTTGACCAGTCCCCGCTGCTGAGCTCCTATGCTGAACTGTTTATTGCCAGCACGATGGAACTCAGCGCGGACCATCTGGCTCAGAAGCTTGTACTCAACGAGCGCGTGCAGCGTTTTATTCCCATCGCCCCGTGGTTTATCACCAGGTATCACTGCTTGCGCTGGCGGATCGCCAACCTGAAGCCAAGGCACAATTGGAACGCGCCATCTGGTCTTACCCCATGGATTACCCTTCGGCACGTATAGAATTGGAAGCGATGGCGCGCAAGGACCCCGCGCGTTTTTCCGGTCTGTTAGAATTCGCCACCCAAAAATACGAGGAGTATCGACGTGCTGCAATTCCTGCAAAATAACATCTGGACAGTATTCATCGCACTAACCAGCGGAGCTATGCTGTTCTGGTCGTTTTTTGGCAACCGCCTGCGCGGTATACAAGAGGTTGATTCCATTGCGGCAACGCAGCTCATCAACCACAAGAATGCCCTGGTTTTGGATGTGCGCGAACAGGGCGAATATGATGCCGGGCATATCCTGAACAGCAAACTCATTCCCGTGGGCAAGGTTCTGGAACGCGTCGGTGAGCTGGAAAAATACCGCGAACGTCCCATTATTGCGGTGTGCCGTAGCGGTCAGCGTTCAGCTTCCGCCTGTGCCGTTCTGGGCAAACAGGGATTTACCCAGGTTCACAACTTGAATGGCGGCGTCATGGCCTGGCAGAAAGCCGGCCTGCCGCTGGAGAAATAATGGCCAAGATTGTCATGTATTGCACGGAAGTCTGTCCGTATTGCGTGCGCGCCGAGCAGTTGCTGCGGCGCAAGGGAATTAGTGATATCGAGAAGATACGTATCGACCTGCAACCGGAGTTGATGGACGTTATGATACAAAAATCCGGGCGCGGCACGCGTGCCGCAGATCTATATCAATGACGAACATGTCGGCGGATTTGACGACATGGCAGCACTGGACCGGGCGGGCAAGTTGGATGCCATGTTGGCGAAAAATCAATAAGGAAAATACCATGACCGAAGCAGCACAAACAAACACGCAACCAATCTTCAATATCGAGAAGCTGTACGTAAAAGACCTGTCGCTGGAGATTCCCAACGCACCGGCAATATTTCTGGAGCGCGAGAATCCGCAGATCGACCTGCAATTGCAGACTCAGGCAGCCCCCCTCGATGAAGGCGTGTTCGATGTCACCGTCACCGTCACGGTGACCGCAAAGCTGCCGGAAAAAGACAAGGTGTTGTTCCTGAT
>CAVQZH010000018.1:0-40000 GCA_963718345.1 uncultured Pseudomonadota bacterium
AAGTATCTACGCCCGTGGCGACCCGGTCAAATTCAAGGCAGGAGAACAAAATTCGAAGCGGCCTCGGCAGGTTCATTCGCTCAGAAACCTGGCGAAGGTAATGCGAGTGAGCATGAAAATGTGGGTAAGACTTTGTTACTGGCCTGCAGCGATGATGTAGGCCCGCGGAGCGGTTATATGTGCGGCGCCAGTAACCTCGACTTTGATTGGATGCACGGGCGGCGCCGTAGCACTGGTGGACTTCGCGAAAGTGACGACATACTGGGATCCGATGTCATTTGCGATTCCAGTTGTAGCGTCCTGAAAGTTTTTCTTCGAAGTCCAATACGAGCGTCCGCCTGTCTCGTCGGCAATGCGGTTGACGTTCTGACGTCCCGCCGAATACTGCAAGTCATTCGAACGAGCCAGATCTTGGTCATACTGGCGAGCATCGGCGTCGTCCCCTCCGCCATGTGAGGGCATATAGGTGGTGTTGGTTCTGAAGCTCGAGGTGTCCGATTTTGCCAGCTGATCATCTACGCCCACGGCGTAAAACGATATCCCCATCGATTGGGCCGTGAGGATCACTCGGTTGTGAGTATCCTCGCTGGCATGAGTGGCTTGAGAGCCATAACCAGGACTGTGTGCGACAGCTGATCGGAAAATAATAACAGCGCGACGAACCGGCCGGGGATCCGTCTTCATCATCGCCCACACCACGCTATAAACGGAAAATCCGGTGCCCAAGTTGTATGTTTGTATGGAATGCCGTTGAACGCCCGCAGCGGTGGTTGAAAGTTGAAAGTTAAATAGATCCGGCAGGCCTTGGTTTTTGTCCAGGCCGCGGATGGACGTGGCCACGGCGGAGGGATCTGTGAGCCAAGCGATCTGTGAATTTGTCCATTGCTTGTCTCCGCCAGCAGTGATTACGAATGCCCGGTCCACGCCGGGACGCAACAGCTTTTGGGCCAAATCAATCGCGGCAGCCTGCTCCTGGTCAAACTTTTTCTGGGACGCTAGCAATACGATTCCCAAGTCGAGAGGAAGGTCGGCAGCCTTCTGAACATCGATCATGCGAACGCTTTCTTTGCCGTCGTAGACCGTGACAGTTTCCTTGGAAACGTTTTGGACAGGGTTTCCATGACTGTCTGTTGCGCCGATTGAGATCATCGCAGTCGCATCCGGCGGTATGGGTTCAGATTGCGCCGGTTTGTCTTGCGCATGTACGGGCGGGGTGAAGAGCAAAGCCGCCAATAGAAACGAAGCGGCTGGTGTAGTGCGTTGCATGGAGCCTCCTGGGCGAAGGACACCCGCAAAATTTAGAATCATTCGCGGGTAGCAGTAGGTTGATTATCCACAAGAGATTGGCAAAGTCAAATCGGAGTTAGCTAACTAGTTGTCAAATAGAGACTGAAGCGGGAATTGTCCTAAAGGGGCGATGAATCTCCGCCCACGCTGAAATAAGCACAATCGGGGTGATGGAAAGACGACGGCGCTGACGCTGGCTTCCGGATCCATCATCATGCCTTCGGTGAGGTGGACGCCGATTTCCTCAGGACGCAGGAGCAGCCAGATACCGGATTGATCTTCGAGGTTGGGGCAAGCGGGATAGCCGAAGCTGTAACGCTTGCCGCGGTAGCGCGAAGTGAAGCGGTCGGCCATGGTGAGCGATGGCGGATCGGGGAAGCCCCAATCTTCGCGGATTCGGCGGTGCAGCCATTCGGCGCAGGCTTCGGCGGTTTCAATCGCCAGCGCCTGAAGGCCGTGCGAATAAAAATAGCGGCCGGCGGATTTTGCTGCTTCGGCGCGGTCGCGAATGCCGGCGCCTGCGGTGACAACGAAGAGCGCGACGTGATCGCGCGAGCCATTCGTTGCGGGGAGGATGTAGTCGCTCAGGCAGAGATCGCCGGGAGGGCTTTGGCGCTGGAAATGAAAAGTGTGAATCGGGGAACCGGAGTCGGGTGCGTATAGCGCGATCGAATTTCCGTTGCGTTCGGCTTCGAAGAATTGCCACACGGCAGAAATTTTCATGAAGGCGGCTGCTTCGCGGCGGACTTCTTCCATGTTGTTGAAGAGTTCGAGGGCGCGCGGATCGCGTTCGGAGAGAGCTTTTTCGAAATTTCCGCGGAAGCCGAGATGGCGCCCGTAAATCATGAACGGATTTATGTAGCTCCAGATTTCGTTCAGATTCGGAACAGAGCGGATTTTGCGATCGAGGTACGCGACCGATGGAATCGGTATGTCAGTGCGAATTCGCGGCGAGCGGGCATCGGTGATGTGCGCGGCGGCAGGCTCCGGAGCGGGTTCGTCGAGCACTAGCGTTTCGACGTGCGTGTGCGCTTGAATTGCGGCATCGCGCTGCGACGGATCGCTGAGCTGATTCATCAGGCGCAGGCCGGTCATGGCGTCTTTCGCGTAGCAGACGGCGGTGCTGTACTGCGGGGCGATTTTCAATTTGGTGAATTTTTCGGAGAGCGCGGCGCCGCCGACCAAGAGCGGAACCCGGATTCCGGCTTCGCGAAGATCTGCGGCGGTAGTCACCATTTGCTGCGCGCTCTTCACTAGCAGGCCGGAAAGGCCGATTGCGTCGGGCTTATGTTCTTTGTGCGCGCGGATTAAATCTTCGGGCGGAACTTTTATGCCGAGATTGACGACGTCGTAGCCATTGTTTTTCAGGATGATCTCGACGAGATTCTTCCCGATGTCGTGGACGTCACCCTTGACGGTGGCGAGCATTACTTTGGCGCGCCGCTCGGTGGCGGATTTCTCCATGAATTGCTCGAGGTGATTCACGGCGGTTTTCATCGCCTCGGCAGATTGCAGAACTTCGGCGACGATCAGCTCGTTGTTATTGAACAGGCGGCCGACTTCGGCCATGCCCGCCATCAGCGGGCCGTTGACGACGTCGAGTGGAGCCACGCCTTCTGCCAGTTTCTTATTCAGGTCGGCGACGAGGCCGTCCTTCGAGCCCTCGAGAATATAGTTCGCCAGGCGCTGGTCGAGAGGCAGATCTTCGGGACGCGCTTTTTTGCGCGAGCCGGCGGCGCGGAAATGTTCGGTGATTGCAGCGATGTGAAACTGATTGATGGCGGCTTTCTGCTCGCGCGATTGCTCGCGCCAGTCGGCGGGGGCGCCGCGAATTACTTCGGCTTGCGGATGCGCGTCCGGGATTTCAGTTGGGACGCGATTAAAGAGCAGATTTTCGGTCAGCGTGCGCTCATGCTCGGGGATCGAAGGGAAGCGCTCGATGCGCTCAGCGTTGACAATGGCGAGATCGAGGCCGGCCTTCGTGCAATAGTAAAGAAACACAGAGTTGACGACCTCGCGAGCTCCGGGCGGAAGGCCGAAGGACACGTTGGAAATTCCGAGAACTGTGCGGACGTGCGGAATACTTTTCTTGATGAGACGAATGCCTTCAATCGTTTCGACGGCGCCACCGATGTAGTTTTCATCGCCTGTCGCGCAAGGGAAGACGAGCGGATCGAAAATTATATTTTCCGGGCGGATGCCATATTTCCCGGTGAGCAACCGGCAGGAGCGCTCGGCGATTTCGAGTTTCCGCTCGCGTGTGAATGCCTGGGCTTGATTGGGATCTTCGTCGATGCATCCGACGATGATCGCAGCGCCATAGGAACGCGCCAGCGGGCAAACGCGCTCGAGCTTTTCTTCGCCGTCTTCGAGATTGATGGAATTGATGACGCTTTTGCCCTGGCAATAGGTGAGCGCGAGTTCGATTGCAGCCGCGTCCGTGGTATCGATCATCAGCGGGGCTTTGATTTTGCGAATGAGCTGATCGTAGAAGGGCGGAATGTCCTTTATTTCGTCGCGATCGGTGCTCTGCAGGCAGACATCAACAATGTGCGCGCCGCTTTTTACCTGGCGACGGGCGATCTCAGTGGCTTCTTCCCATTGTTCGGCGGCGACGAGATTCTTGAAGGCCCGCGAACCGATCACGTTGGTGCGCTCGCCAACAATCAGGGGACGCGTGCTTTCTTCGGCTTCGATCATTTCGATGCCGGAATAGACGGCACGATGTTTCTGTTCGACGGGACGGCGCGGCGTTTTTCCTTCAGCCATTTGTGCGATTGCGCGAATGTGTTCCTCAGTCGTCCCGCAGCAGCCGCCCACAATATTGAGCCAGCCGCGATCCACGAATCGCTCGAGCTGCTCCGTTAGCGAAGTCGGAGTTTCGCCATAGCGGCCTTCCTCGTTGGGCAATCCCGCGTTCGGGTAGCACGAAACGTATCGGCTAGTGAGCGACTGCAAAGTGCGAACGTGATCGGTCATGAATTCAGGGCCAGTCGCGCAATTCAGGCCGAGCGAAAGCAATTCGACATGATCGAGCGATGTCCACAGCGCTTCGATGCCTTGACCTGCGAGCATCGTGCCCATGGCTTCGATCGTTGCAGAAATCATCAGCGGCACGGGCGCGCCGATTTCACGGCTGAGATCCTGAATCGCGAGGACGCCGGCTTTGATGTTGCGCGTGTCCTGGCAGGTTTCGAGAAGAAGAAGGTCGGCGCCGCCTTCGACGAGGCCGCGAGCCTGCTCGAGATAATTCTTGTGAAGCTGCGAAAATGTCACGCCGCCGGTGACGCTGATGGCCTTCGTTGTAGGCCCCATCGAGCCTGCCACGAAGCGCGGCTTCGAACCTTTCGAGAATTCGCGCACCGCTTGCGACGCGAGTTCGGCCGCGCGGCGGCTGATTTCCCGGGCTCGATCGCCAAGTCCATATTCGGCGAGAACGAGGGGCGTGCTGCCAAACGTATTCGTCTCGATTATGTCAGCGCCGGCTTCCAGGTATTTGCGGTGAATCCCCAGAACCACATCTGGCCGCGTGATGTTGAGGTTTTCGTTGCAGCCTTCGAGATGCGCGCCTCCGAAATCCGCGGCGGTCAAGTTCTCCTGTTGCAGCATGGTGCCCATCGCGCCATCCAGCACGAGGATGCGCTCGCGGAGAAGTTCGCGAAGGGCGAGGCCCTGTTGAATCAGGTTCTTCATGTTCCTAACTCAATCTTCTCACGGGTGCAGGGGAACGAGGGCGTAGTGTGGGGCGGCGAGTCCGGAAGACAATCACCCGTTGCGGCGCAGAATTTTATGCGGCGTCGGAAAGGAACTCTACCTTGAACGACGACGGAACCAGGCCGATGGCTTTGCCTCGATCGAGAAGTTCGCGAACGGCGCGACGTCCTTCCTCTCCGTAGTCGAGCGTCCAGCGGTTCACGTACATCCCGATGAATTTATCCGCGAGCACCGGATCCATATCGCGCGCGAACTGCAGCGCATAGTTGAGCGCCGCGTCGCGATGCTCCAGAGCGTACGAAACACTGTCGCGTATCACGCGCGCCACCTGCAGCCCAAGCTCTGTTCCGAGCGAGCGGCGAATCGCATTGGCGCCGAGTGGCAAAGGCAGTTGCGTGGTCTCCTGCCACCATTGGCCAAGGTCCACCACGCGGTGCAAGCCGACTTGCGAGAAAAGCAGCTGGCCCTCGTGAATCAGCAGGCCCGCTTCCACTTCTTTGGCCTGCACGGCGTCCAGAATTTTGTCGAATGGCATGGTGACCACTTCGACGTTGGGCTCGAAAAGCTTTAACGCGAGATAGGAGGTCGTCAGCGCGCCGGGAATCGCGATCTTGCGTCCGGCGAGTTCGGTCTTCTTGATCGGGTGTGATGAGACGACAATCGGACCGTAACCTTCGCCAAAACTCGCGCCGCAATCCATCAAAATGTATTTGTCGGCGACAAACGTATAGCCGTAGAAACTCACCGCTGTAATGTCGTAGGTTTCCTTGCTCGCGGCCTGATTCAGCGATTCGATATCGGACAGAATGTGCGTGAATTTCACGCCGGGAAGACGCACCTTGCCGGTAGCCAGGGCGTAAAACATGAAAGCGTCGTCGCTATCGGGCGAATGTGCGAGGCGAAGCTCAGCAGTTTTGGGCAAAGCTGCCGATGTGGCCGTCATGGGATCCATCCTGGCGCTTTCGCGAGACGCTCTTCACCGCGCAGGGCTGAGATGACGCAGTGCAAGACCGTCGGACCCGCTGCAGTGGTTGCGTTCTTCGGAGTTAGCGCTGTTGTTCGCTGCGTCTCTTGAGGGAAGTAGATTACCACACCGCGAAAAAGTCGTACAGGGCGCTACCGGGGAAATCCGCAAGCAAGTATCCGCAGCTATTGAACCGTTGAGCTCGTGGGCGCCGGAAGCGGCGACGCGTGATGAGCCACGATCAGCCAATCGCTGCCCGAACGTACAAAAATATTCGTTGCCTGGATCACTGCTTCATCAAAGCCATCCGTAAAAGCGGTCGTAACGTGCTCCGTGCAGGCGACCCAACCGACATCGCCTTCGACCCGGACCCAGATTGAACTCAGCGCAATGCGCACACGCTTGGTATTCGCAAAAATGCGAGCCCAGCTGCCGCGCACTTCGTCCCAGCCGAGCAGCAATTCGCCGCCCGGCTGCACGCACTCCACATTATCGTCGTGCGCCCAGGCAGCTTCCATCTCCGCCATATCGAGCGATTCGAAAGCGGCATAGAAACGCTGGTTCGCGGAGCGGACGCGCTCTTCGGGAGATTGTTTTGGCGGCGTGCTAAGTGTGGCCATTGGTTGGAAAAGGAAAATAGATTCTAGAAAGTAGCGTCCCGTACCAACTCTCTCTCACCGCTTACCAGGTTCACCAGTAAAACCGAATGCTACGCGCTCTTCCACGCCAATTCGGCGCCTTGAACAATGGCCAATATCAATGCGATCTTGATTATTTCGCCCGGTATGAAGGGAAGCGCTCCCGCGTAAATTGCTCCGGCCCATCCCAGTCTTATCCCCAGCGCAAGCCATGCGCATCCGCCCGCAAAAATGATCGCTTCGCCGACAATGAGAGCGCCAGTCAGTCGAACGCCACGAAAACGAGAAAAGCTGCGTGCGGTAATATGCTCAACCAGCCAGCCCGTCACAAACGCAGCCGATGGATAAGCGAGCAAATAACCGGCCGTGGGTCCCGCGAGCCGGAGCGGCCCGGGGATACCCAGTGGCTGAAAAACGGGAAGGCCCGCCATGCCCTCAAGCAGATATAGAACGCACGTCAGCATTCCGCGTTGCGAACCAAGAAGGACGGCGACGAGCAGCACCCCGAACGTCTGACCAGTGACCGGAACCGGGGTGAACGGCAACGGGATTACGATGTGAGCGCAAAGCACAAGCAGGATATTTGCTGCGGCGATTCGGAGAGCGTCAAGGGCAACGCCTTCGCCGCGAAGAATCCGGTCCGCGATCAGTTTCGCGGGATTTGATGACTGAGAAATTGCCGACGCCACCTGCGACATTCGCTATCCTTGCGATTATTTCCGGCTGCTCTTGTTCAAGACGAGACTGGCATTATACCTGAGGGTCCCCAGCCGTCACTCTGACTTTTCACCCGCAATCAGGGGATCTTCGGGCGTGGCCACGACACCATGTTTATCGTCTCCGTGAATTCTTCCCTGGCTATCGAAGAAAAAAGAGCGATGGCCGTTCAGGCCATATTTCTCAGGCGTTGCGGCAAGTTCGAATTTCGTGTCATTGCCGTTTTTGTCGGGATTGATCCGGTAGCGGTAGACGTACCCGTCTTGTTTTCCGCGTGCGAGGTCGGCGCTCACCAGAGCTGCCTGCTCGGGTGAAATCTGTCCGGGTGGGGCCGGTCCCAGTTCCGAGAGCGACTCAGGCAGCTTGCCCCAGGCGCGGTTGTACTTCTCGATCGCGCTGGCCAGATCGCGAAGAGTTTGTATGGCGGCCTCTTCGCGTGCGGTAAGATCGGCGGCGTCCCACTGCTTCGCCAACTGCGGAATGTCGAGAAGCACCACGCCGAGCGAGAGAAGCCGCCATGCGCCGTTCTCGCGGACGAGGCCAAATTCCGTGTCTTCAAGGTTAAGCACCGTTACCGGAATGAAGGCGAGGTTCTCATGGACACGTACGTTTCCGAACCGATACTCCACCGTACCCTTCGACGCTTCGCAGCGGAGGACGGTATGGTTCTGCGCGTCGGTGGAAGCGAGCGGCTTGCCTGCATCGTCGGTGAGTGCGAACCGCCGGACGAATGCAGTTCGCTGACTGACCGGTAGCGCGCGGAAGGCTGCAGCGCTGTCGGCCGTTAGATAATTTACAAACTGAGCCTCATTCGCGCGGCAGGCCGCTGACAACGCTGCGGAAAGGGCGGAGGCCGCATCGGCCGCGGCATTATTTTGGGCGCGCGTCGTTACGGGCCAAAGCATGAAGGTAGTGGCCGCGAATGACACTGCGACGATTAACGCTGAGAAAGAGCGCAAATTCATGACGGGTGGGATTTCGCGCGCGCGAGGATGGTTGCCAGGTTCTGCGTGAATTGGGATCGAGGCATCACTTCACGGCAGCCCGCTGCCCGCGCTTTGGCGGCAAGCTCGGTCTGAACATGAGAAAGAAAGGCGACCATCGGGATTTCGCGGGCGTTGGCCGGGAGGCGCTCGATGGCAGAGAGGGGCTCGGAGCGTGCGTTCAAATCGACAACGATCAGCCCGGGAGCTTGCTGTCCGATTTCGGCGAGAAAGGCGTCGGGAGTCCCGCAGATGCGGAGGTTGAGGCCAAGATGCTTCGCCGTCTCCATCACCTTCGCTTGGAAAAAAAGATCGTCCATCAGTGCTACCACGTCGGCCATTGCGTCTAAAACCTCGTATTCGGGTTTACCATGCGCGCGATTCAGGTACAAGCGCCGCCGAAGCCTTGGCGATGTTTCCGAAAGCGCTTCGACTACCGGCGCGCTGTTACGGTATAAAATACTTTTGTCTATATTCGTCGCAACGGAGGGAATTGATGGCCGCTTCACCGAGTCCAGACTCGCTGCCAGGACTGCCAGTTCTGGAGCAAACGCCCATCATCATCGAAAAAATCATCTGGGCGGCGAACGAGGATCAGTTGCACTGGAAACCGGCGATGGACCGCTGGTCCATCAGCGAAGTACTGGCGCATCTGGCGGACGTAGAAGTGGTGGGATTCCGCGAGCGCGTGCAGAAAATGCTCGACGAGAAAAATCCCAGGCTTGCTAATTACGATCAGAATGCTGCGTATAAAGAGGGCAAGTACGCGGGCAAAGCCCGTGAACATTTGAAACAGTTCTGCCACGAGCGCGATCGCACTCTTTCCTGGCTGCGCTATCTTCCGGCTGGCGCCATCGGTCGGACCGGGGAGCACGAAGAAGCAGGACGGGTCACGATCGGCCAATTTCTGAATGAATGGGCGTGCCACGACCTGGGGCATATTCGGCAGATTGCAGAGCTTTACCGGGCGCGGGCTTTCTATCCTTTGATCGGGACCTTTCAGCGGTACTACAGTCTGAAACCATAACAAGCAGGCGGCAGTGAGGCTGACCATGGATCCCATTGCACAGCGCGTGCTGTCGCTCTACGACCAAATCGAACGCGATTCGCTCGACCTGCACACGATGTTCGAATTTGTAGGCGGAAACGACCCCAAACAGCGCGAGGCGGTGCTCGACGCCGTTTCTGAACTTGTGAAAAACGGTTTACTCCGCGAAGGGGAAAGCGATTTCTATGCGCGGACGGAGGATGGACGGCTGGCGATCGTCAACCCGCGCGAAATCACTCTTTACACGCGCGAGGGCTGCACGCTGTGCGAAGAGGCCCGCGTTGCCATCATGCCGCTCGCTCGAGAATT
This sequence comes from uncultured Pseudomonadota bacterium, assembly GCA_963718345.1. GTDB lineage: Bacteria > Pseudomonadota > Gammaproteobacteria > Burkholderiales > Gallionellaceae > Sideroxyarcus. The sequence continues at coordinate 9,661 of CAVQZH010000018.1, forward strand.
TGGGTCGACACTGCGTGAGGTGGATGTCGATGACGATCCAGTCCTTCATGACCGCTATACAAACGACGTTCCGGTGATTTTTCTGGGCTCGCGGTTGGTTGCGCAACATCGGGTGAACGTGGCGCAGTTGCGGCGCCAACTGGAACAGGTCCCTAAGTAGCCTCGGACCCTGCACATCTCTCATTTCAGGTATACCCAGCATCCGAAAATTGGAATTTTCCTAATTCTTACGAAATTTACCCCGCCCGAAAAAACCTTTTCTCGTTTCGCGAATCAAACTCATTACCAGCGCGGACCAAATCTAAATTGAGGAAATGCGATGCGAACAGCAGGAAGACTGACGCATTACCGAAGTGTGGTCTTGGAAATGCTCCGCGGAGCAAACGCGCATCCAACGGCGGCGGAAGTATTCCGTACTGTGAGAAAGCGCCGTCCGGGAGTGGCGTACGCCACGATCTACAATTCCCTGAACTGGCTGGAACGAAAGGGAATGATCGCGCGAGTTGATTTTGCGGATGAAGCGGCGCGGTACGATCCGATCATCGAACGCCATGATCACCTGATTTGCAACCATTGTGGCGCGTTGAGGGACGTGACGATCAAACTGCCGGCTCATATCGTGGGCCATGTGTCGCGCGGCGTCGGTTTTCGCGTCGAACGATATCGCACGGAGTTCTTTGGACTTTGCGGCAAATGCACGCGGACGAGCGGCGCGCGGACAAACGGCGCGAAGCCGCGCAACGGGCATGCACAAGTAAGCCGACTCGCTGCGCAAGGTTGATTTACTCGGCTGTAGGATGGAATTCGGCTTGCTGATTGCCAGCTAGTGCTCGACTTTTTCTTGCGCGCCGACGGTTTCGTCGGGATTGTCGCCGGGGCGACCCTTCACACGGTCGTAGACACTCAGCTGGCAGGTTGAGCCGATCGCTTCGTTGTAATAGGTAGGCACTCCGAGCGCGGTGCGCAGCTCTTCGTTGAATTTGCGCAGACTCGCGAGCTGTTGAACCATCACCGGATACTTTTTACCTTCGTTGGACAGCAGAAATTTCTGGTAGCCCGCGTCCCACAGCCGCGTGAACTGTCCGCACATCATGATCGTGGGAATCACGGTCATCTGATAGCGGCCTTCCGGCGTCTTGCGCAATTCTGCGCCACAATCGTATTTCTCGATGCGCACCACGCCGCCCGAACTGCGCACGAGGAAGCCCTTTGCGGAAAGGGATTCCACCTGCGCCTGGTCAAAGAGATTGTTCACGTACCACATAGCCTTTGAGGATAAGAATTCGCTTCGCCGCTGTAAAGCCAAATATATGCTCCTTGCCCGGCGCCGGCTGCATCAAAACCGCATGGCGAGTGAGCTGTCGACGGATGATAGACTAGAGCGAGCGTCTGCTAAACTCCTCGAAATTAGCGGAATACGGCCTTGCTTCTCGCTGTCCTGACGCTCGAATTGAGTCTCGTATGGCGAACGGGTTAGAGGGTGAGTTTGCCGTGAGTGCATCGAAAAAGTCGGCGGCATTATCCCAATCCCGCGTGGAGTCGGCGGCGCGGATCGGCGAACATCTGCTCGATCAAATTGGGCATACCCCTTTGCTACGAATCGATCGCCTCGCTGCTGAGTTCGCGCCCGCCATTCAAATCTTGGCAAAAGCGGAGTGGTTTAATCCCGGTGGCTCTGTAAAAGATCGCGCCGCCTACTCGATGATTCGCGAGGGCGAGCGCAAAGACGATTTGCGCCCGGGCAAGATTATTCTCGACGCGACGAGCGGCAATACGGGCATCGCATATGCGATGGTGGGCGCGGCTCGCGGTTATAAAGTGAAATTGTGCCTGCCGTCGAGCGCCTCGCCCGAACGGATCAAGATCTTGCAAGCTTACGGCGTCGAGCTGGTGATGACACCCGGCGAAGAAGGCACGGACGGCGCGATCCGTCGCGTGCGCGAAATTTACAAAGCCGAGCCCGATAAATATTTTTATCCCGACCAGTACAGCAATCCCGCGAATCCCGCTGCCCATTACAATGGCACCGCCGCAGAAATCTGGGAGCAGACTCGCGGCGAAATCACCCACTTCGTCGCAGGTCTGGGAACGAGCGGCACATTCGTCGGCACCACGCGCCGCCTGAAGGAGTTCAACCCGAAGATTCGCTGTATCAGCATGCAGCCGGATTCCGGCTTTCACGGGCTTGAGGGTCTGAAGCACATGGCCACCGCGATCGTTCCCAAGATTTATGACCCGGAGCTTGCTGACGAAGATCTCGCCGTGCGCACGGAAGACGCGCAAAAAATGGTGAAGCGCCTGGCGCGCGAAGAAGGCATTCTCGCCGGCGTGAGCTCTGGCGGCGCTCTGTGCGCTTGTCTTCACGTTGCGCGGCGATTGCCCGCGGGAGCGCGCGCGGTCATCGTCACTGTTTTCCCCGATTCGGGTGAGAAATATTTGAGCGAGCGATTTTGGAGCGAAGACTGACTTCGCCGCCATGACGATCGCGCCCCTAAAAATCCGAGAAGCTCTGCTGCAGAAGATTCACGCGCACGGCGTCGAAACTTATCCTCACGAATGCTGCGGTGCGTTACTTGGCAGCGATGGCGAGGGCTCACGCGAAATCATGGATTTGCTCCCCCTTGCAAATCGGCGAGACGACTCGCCGCGCAATCGTTTCGAGCTAACGCCCGACGACGTGCGTCTCGCGGAGAGAACCGCTGCCGGCAAGCATCTCGATCTGCTCGGCTGGTATCATTCGCATCCCGACGCTCCGGCGCGGCCAAGTGAATTCGATCGCGACCATGCATGGCCGTGGTATAGCTATATCATCGTGAGCGTGCTGAAAGGCGAACCGCGCGACACCACGTCGTGGCGCCTGCGCGACGATCGTTCCGGCTACGAACCCGAGGCGATTGAATCGGAAGCCCGCTCAGCGTCATCTTAAGTGGCTGGACGTCTAACATTAAGACAAGGAGGCAGCTGAATGGCAGTGAAGGTAATCATTCCTACGCCGTTGCGCGCCTATGCCGGCAAACAAGCGAGCGTTGAGCTACAGGCCGCAACGGTAGCGGAAGCGCTCTCAGCGCTCACCACAAAATTCGGCGACCTCAAAAAGCATCTCTATTCCGACGACGGACGCCTGCGCAGCTTCGTAAATGTCTATGTAAATGACGAGGACATCCGCTATTTGCAGAAGGACGAGACGCGACTGAAAGAAGGCGACATGAGTTTGAACAAAGTCCCCTCCGGCAAAGACCTTCCCAACGACTTCAACGTCATCATCGAGATCCCGATGCATGGCGAGCCCGTAAAGTACGAAGTCGACAAAGAATCCGGCGCGATCTTCGTGGATCGTTTCATGAACACCGCGATGCACTATCCCTGCAACTACGGTTATATCCCGCATACGCTGTCCGACGACGGCGATCCAGTGGATGTGCTGGTGATTACTCCCGTTCCGCTGAACAGCGGCGTTGTGGTGCGTTGCCGCCCGCTGTGTGTACTGAAGATGGAGGACGAGTCCGGTTTCGATGCCAAAGTATTGGCGGTGCCGGTAGACAAACTCTCCACCCTGTATCGCGGCTTGAAAAGCTACACGGAACTGCCCGAGATCGTGCTGAAACAGATCGAGCACTTTTTCGCCCATTACAAGGACCTCGAACCCAACAAATGGGTCAAGATCGGCGGCTGGGAAGACGTCGAAGCGGCACGCAAGGAAATCATGGAAGGCGTTGCCAACTACGAAAAATCTTCCGACAAACCACAGTTCTAAATCGACCGGAGAACACGATGACCGCACGCATTATTGACGGCAAAACCATCGCGCAGGAAGTGCGCGCCGAATGGAAGGCTCGCGCCGACGCCTTGAAAGCGCGCGGTATCACGCCGGGGCTGGCGGTCATCATCGTCGGCGAGGACCCTGCCTCCAAGGTCTACGTCGCCAACAAGGTAAAAGCCTGCGCCGAACTGGGTCTCCACTCCGAGCACATTGCCCTGCCCGCCGATATCAGCGAAGCCGCCCTGCTGGCGAAGATCGCCGAGTTGAATGCCGACCCGAAGATACACGGCCTGCTGGTGCAACTGCCCGTACCCAAACACATCGACAGCAGCAAAGTGATCGAGGCGATCAGCCCTGACAAAGATGTGGACGGATTTCATCCGATCAATGTCGGTGCACTATCCACGGGCAATATGCGCTTTGCCCCATGTACGCCTTTTGGCGCAATGACGCTGCTGCAAAAAGCCGGCGTAGCCATCGAAGGCAAGCATGCCGTGGTCATTGGACGCAGCAACATCGTCGGGAAGCCGATGGCCATGCTGCTGTTGCAGGCGAATGCCACCGTTACCATCTGCACCTCGAAGACGGTCGATCTTGCCAAGTTCACGCGCGACGCCGACATCCTCGTGGTCGCGACCGGCAAACCGAAGATGATCACCGGCGACATGATCAAACCGGGCGCCGCCGTCATTGATGTCGGCATCAATCGCATGGCTGACGGCAAACTGTGTGGCGATGTGGATTTTGAATCGGCAAAGGAAGTCGCCGGCTGGATCACTCCTGTTCCTGGTGGCGTCGGGCCAATGACCATCACCATGCTGGTGGCCAACGCGGTGCAATCTGCCGAGCGCAGCGCGGGTAAATAATTTCCGCAATGACGCCGCAAGCGTTACAGGACTATTTCCACAGCCATATCCCGCTGTCCAAAGCGATGGCTGTGACGGTCGAGGCTGCGACACCCCAAGTCGTACGCCTGGTTGCACCACTGGCCCCCAACACCAACCATCATGGCACCGTTTTCGGCGGTAGCGCTTCTGCCGTTGCCGTTCTTTCCGCGTGGGGATTGCTGCATGTCGCCATGCTGGACGCAAACATCAATGCCGATCTCGTCGTGCAAAAGAGCAGCATGAATTATGAACTGCCTATTACCGGCGAATTTACGGCCGAAGCAGTCGCGCCCGCTCCCGAAAAATGGCAGCGCTTTATCGCGATGTTGTTGAAATACAAACGTGCCCGCATTGGCATCCGGTCGGTACTGAATTGCAAGGGACAAAAGGTCGGAGAGTTCGACGGCGATTTCGTCGCCGTCATTCCCTGAACCGGCGACTCAAACTTTCTTGCCGATGAGTTCGATCATGTAGCCGTCGGGATCCCTGACAAATGCGATGATCTTCGTCCCGCCATTCATCGGGCCGGCATCGCGCACCACTTCTCCCCCAGCCTCTTGATATCGGCACAGGCAGCAAAGACATCGTCGACTTCGAGTGCGATGTGCCCGTAGCCGGTACCCAGGTCGTAGCATTCGACACCCCAGTTGTAGGTCAGCTCGAGCGCCGATTGCTCACTCTCATCACCATAGCCGAGAAAAGCCAGGGTGAATTTCCCATCGGGATAATCGTGCCGCCGCAGCAATTTCATCCCCATCACTTTGGAATAAAAATCGATGGAGCGATCGAGATCTCCGGTTCGTATCATCGTGTGCAGTATCCGCATCGTAGTGTTCCCTGGTGTTAATGAAGTGTCTATGGCACAGGATAGTGGTAGAAAAGAGCATTCAGGTGGCGCGCCACGGACGCGACATCATCAGCATTCCACCCGAGTCCCGCCAATTTCTGCCAGCGACCAACCTCGGCAACGAGGCTTGGGTAGTCCCTGGCCAGTTTCTTGTCACGCCAGTGAATCTGGGTAGTGTGACAAGCTATGCAATGGGTCGAATACAGCAGCTCTCCGCGTTGCGGATCGGGCATGGCCTGCGCCGCGGCTGTAGCGATGTTTCCAGACAAAACGAGCAGCATTATGGGTAATGACTTGCGCAGCATGATTTCTTCCCCGGGTATTGCCACATGACGCCAGTATACGCCGGCTCAAACCGCAGAACTATCCGGCAAAAAACACCCGGTAAACATGCGTATCTGTTTGATATAGTTGGCCACCGTATTCCGACGACACTGGATTCCTTGATCTGACATGACCACTGCGTTTCCACCAGGACTAAGCCAGAAAGATGCGGCAGCCCGTCTGGCAACCGAGGGGCCGAACGAACTCGGCACCGACCAGCGGCGTACCTTGCTTGCCATTGCAAGCGAAGTTGCGCGCGAGCCGATGTTCCTGTTGCTGCTGGGTGCCGGAGCCATCTACCTCGCCATGGGCGATGCGCATGAGGCTGTGATCCTGCTCGGCTTCGTCGTCATCATCATGGTCGTCACCATCCTGCAGGAGCGGCGTACCGAGAATGCCCTTGAAGCTTTGCGCGACCTTTCCAGTCCGCGCGCCCTGGTGATACGCGATGGCGTACCAACCCGCATCGCCGGGCGCGAGGTGGTGCGCGATGACATGCTGATCCTGGTCGAAGGCGACCGCGTTCCGGCAGACGGAGTCGTGCTGCAGGCGCACGAACTGGCTGTGGATGAGTCCTTGCTTACAGGCGAGTCGGTTGCGGTGACGAAGTTCGCGGACAGCAGCCAGGTCTTCGCCGGCACATTGGTCGTGCGCGGCCAGGGCCTGATCAAGATCACTGCCATCGGTGGCCGCAGCGAGCTGGGGCGCATCGGCAAATCGCTGCAAGACATCGCCATCGAATCTTCCCCGTTACGCAACGAGATCGGCCTGCTGACCAAACGTCTCGCGCTGATCGGCGTCGGCTTGTGCCTGGCCCTGGCGTTGCTTTATTGGGTATTGCGCGGCGGTTGGCTTGACGGCTTGCTTGCAGGTATCACATTGGCGATGGGTATTCTGCCGCAGGAGTTTCCCGTCATCATGATCGTCTTTCTTGCCTTCGGCGCGCGGCGCATCGCCAGCCAACGCGTGTTGACACGGCGCCTGAACGCCATCGAAACGCTCGGTGAAACGACGGTGCTGTGCGTGGACAAGACGGGGACGCTGACCCAGAACCGGATGACCGTGACGGCGCTGTCGGTCGCGGGACACGTACTGGAAACGTCCAGTCTCGCCCGCAACGTTCTGCCAGAGGACTATCACGAGCTGCTGGAGTATGCGGTGCTGGCCAGCGAAATCGATCCCCATGATCCGATGGAGCTCGCATTTCACGGCTTTGCCCGAGAATACCTGGCCAACACGGAACACTTGCATCCGGACTGGACGCTGGCGCGAGAGTATGAACTTTCGCCGGAACTATTCGCCATGTCGCATCTGTGGCGCAACGATTCGGGCTTGCACGACGTGGTCGCCACCAAGGGCGCACCGGAAGCAATTGCCGATCTTTGCCACTTGCCCGAGGACACACGGCTACGTGTAAGCCGGGATGCAGAACTCATGGCAGATCAGGGTTTGCGCGTACTGGGTGTGGCCAAGGCCAAGTACAGCGTCAACAAGGACTGGCCGGATATCCAGCATGACTTCGATTTTGAATTTGTCGGTCTGGTGGGGCTTGCCGACCCGCTGCGTCCGGAAGTCGCCAACGCAGTCGCCGAATGTCACCGCGCCGGAATTCGCGTCGTCATGATCACCGGTGATCACCCGCGCACTGCGCGTGCCATTGCATGCGGTGCCGGTATTGATAGCGGCGCACTGCTCACGGGCGATGAACTGACGGAAATGGATGCAGCGACACTAGCTCAGCGCATTGCGTCGGTGAGCGTTTTCGCCCGTGTCACGCCGCAACAAAAACTTGTCATTGTCGAGGTGCTCAAGGCCAATGGCGAAGTGGTTGCAATGACGGGCGATGGAGTGAACGACGCGCCAGCGCTGAAGGCAGCCCACATCGGCATCGCAATGGGCAAACGCGGCACCGACGTCGCCCGTGAGGCGGCATCTCTGGTATTGCTTGAAGACGACTTCAGCGCGATCGTTTCGGCCATCCGCCTGGGACGCCGCATCTTCGCCAATCTGCGCCAAGCCGTGGTGTACACCCTGGCCGTACACATCCCCATCATCGGGTTGTCCATCCTGCCATTGTTCTTCGGGTTGCCGCTGATCCTGGCACCGATACATATCGCCTTCCTTGAACTGATCATCGACCCCGCCTGCTCCGTCGTGTTCGAAGCCGAGGAAGGCAGTCCGTGCCTGATGCAACAGCCGCCGCGCTCGAATATCGAACATCTGATTTCAACACACCATCTTTTGGCCAGCCTGGCTCAGGGTGCTTTGGTTACGCTGGCGGTTGTAACGTTCTACATGTGGGGCTTGCGGGCAAACATTGCGACCGAAGAAGCGCGCGCGTTGGCATTCATCGTTCTGGTGACAGCAAATGCCGCGCTCATCCTGTCGGTTCGTTCTGTACGCCACGAGTGGCTGCAAATGTTTGCCATGCCTTCAACCGTCACACTGTGGGTACTCGCCGGAACACTGTCGGGACTCGCGATCATCACCGGCATTCCCGCAATTGCGCGAGCCTTTTCCTTTCAGCCACCCTCGGTACAGCGCGCGCTGACAGCCTTTGTCATCGGCGTCGGCACTGTCATGTTGGTCGATGGCGGTAGGTTTGCTTTGCGCAGGCTGAACCGCTGAACCGCCTTACTTTCCCGCGCGTTTGCTGTTCAGGCTGATGACCAGCACCCCGGCCAATACCAGCGACGATCCAACGATCTGCAGCCACGAAAGGTTCTCGCCCAGAAACACATACGCGAGGTAAATGGTGCTGACCGGTCCGATGGAGCCGATTAGCGAGGCGCTGCCGGAACCGATGCGGCGTATTGCAAAGGACAGCAGGAACACCGGCAACACCGTGGAGAAAATTGCCATTGCGAGGGAAAACTCGTACACAGGCAATGGCAATTCAAGTGCAGTCAGTGGGCGCATCGCCACGAATTGCAGCAGACAGGCCGCGCTCGCGACCAGGGAAGCATAGGCGGTAAAGCGCATCGTGCCGATACGTGCGATGGCATGCCCCGCACCCACAAGATAAATCGAATACGACAAGGTGCTGGCGAAGACCAGCGATGCGCCCAGCACCACGCTGCCTTCCTTCGCTCCCACGTCATGCAGGAATACCAATGCGATCCCGGCATAGCTCAAGGCCATGGCTGCGATGACCATCCTGCCGATGGGACGCTTGTACAGTATTGCGGAGATGATCACCGTCATGGTCGGATAAAGGAACAGGATCAGACGTTCCAGTCCGGCGGAAATATATTGCAGCCCGAGAAAATCAAGATAGCTGGACAGGTAGTAACCGACGATTCCCAAACCCAGGACCAGCAGGCGGTCATGGGTATTGAGCGGCGCGGCATGCTGCCTGCGCGCCCAGACCGTTACACCGATGAAGAATGGCATCGAAAACGCCATGCGCAGCGCAAGCAGAGTGATTGAATCCACGTGATAGACATATGCCAGCTTGACCAGGATCGCTTTGCCCGAAAAGCCGACCGCCGCGAGCAGCGCAAACATGATCCCAAGAAAAACATCCCGATTGGCACCTCTTTTCTGATGGCTCGGCGCGATGGCTGGTTGTTTCATTATGTTGATGGTTGCTTATCTATCGCAGGGGTTTGGGTTGATGCGGTGCGGTCGGCCCGCAGTTGCGCAGTTACAAAATGCTTAAGTTAGATCGTGAATATGCTGCTGCGATTACCGTCATTGGCCACAGCATTTTGGCGAGCCTTGCTGAGGGAGAAGTGAACTGTTGCGTTTGCATGGGAACGAAATATAAGGGGTCGTGCGCAAGCGGTCAATTCAGGCGGGGCAAGGTCAATTTTGAAACATTGTTTGGAGAGAATATACTCCGTCGATCCAGTCAGAACGACTTGGTCGTGCTCACATTGAGAGAACAATAAGAACATGAGTGAACACAAGCAGTTTTTCCCGAGACAAGTAGTTGAAGCTGGCGGCAACCGGTGGGACTGGGCATTATTGCCGATGGTACTGGCCGTATTCGTTCTGCTGGCTTATGCGGCCAATCAGATGGCCCGTCCCTATCAAGTCGGCGAAGTCCTGCCGCTCTCGCTCGACCCGATCAACCTGCCCTACTACCTGCTGCGCACCACCCTGCGCATGTTCATCGCGCTCGGCGCGTCCATACTTTTCAGTTGTGTATTCGCCGCCCTGACCACCAAATACCGCATGGCGGAAAAGGTTTTGGTGCCGTTGCTGGACATTCTCCAGTCGATTCCCATCCTGGGATTCTTATCCATAACTGTCACTGCTTTCATCGCCCTTTTTCCGGGCAACCTGCTCGGCGTCGAATGCGCCGCCATATTTGCCATCTTCACCTCGCAAGCCTGGAACATGGCCTTCAGCGCCTATCAGGGATTTCGCACCGTTCCGGCCGAACTGGTTGAGGCTGCCATGGTGTTCAAGCTTTCGGGATGGCAACGCTTCTGGCGGCTGGAACTCCCATTTGCCATGCCGGGCCTGCTCTGGAACATGATGATGTCCATGTCGGGCGGCTGGTTCTTCGTGGTTGCCTCGGAAGCCATTTCGGTCTCCAACCAGAACATCAAGTTGCCAGGCATCGGCTCCTATATTGCATTGGCCATTGAGCAGCGCGATCTCCAGGCGATCGGCTGGGCCATCGGCGCGATGCTGATCGGCGTGATGCTGTACGACCAGTTATTCTTCAGACCGCTGTTGGCATGGGCCGACAAATTCCGCTTCGAGGAATCCAGCAGCGCAACGGCCCAGGACTCCTGGTTGCTCGACTGGGTGCGTCGGACCGAACGCATGCACGGTGCCGTACATGCATTCGGACGGCTGCTGGAACGATCTTTCGCTGTATTCAGGCTCCGTTTCGACGGCACGTCGATCCGTGCGCGTCCCCACAAACACTCGTCGACACCGGAACGAATCTGGGATGCGGTCATCGCCGCCTTTGTCTTCTATGCCCTATGGACCCTGTTTCACTTTATCCACACCGAGGTCGGCTGGAGCGAGGTGGGACGAGTTTGCGTACTGGGTTGCTACACGATGCTCCGCGTCGTTATCCTGATTTTTCTGGCCGCAGTGATCTGGATTCCGATCGGCGTAAAAATAGGAATGAATCCGCGACTTGCCTCGCGCGCGCAGGCAATTATTCAATTCCTCGCCGCCTTTCCCGCCAATCTGATGTTTCCCGTTGCCGTCATCGTGGTCGTTCGCTTCGGGCTCAACCCCGATATCTGGCTGTCTCCGTTGATGATCCTCGGCACACAGTGGTATCTCTTGTTCAATGTCATTGCCGGCGCTTCGACGGTGCCGACGGAATTGCGTTTTGCCGCGCAGAATCTTGGCCTGAGCGGTTGGCTCAGGTGGCGGCGCTATCTGCTGCCGGCAATCTTTCCCAGTTTTGTCACCGGCGCCATCACCGCTTCCGGCGGTTCGTGGAACGCCAGCATCGTCGCCGAATATGTGACCTGGGGCACTACCACGGTTCAAGCTCACGGTATCGGCAGTTACATCGCAGAAAAGACGGCAATTGGCGACTTCCCCCGGATCGCTTTGGGCATCGGCGTCATGTGTGTATTTGTCATGGGATTCAATCATTTTGTCTGGCGACGGCTGTATCGAATGGCCGAAGATCGCCTGCATTTCTAGGGACACAAGCAATGGCTACACCCATCATCGAACTTAAATCTGTCGGCAAATCTTTCCGTTCCGCCGATGGCACTTCCCGCTCCGTCCTTGAAGGAGTCGACTTCACCCTGAATGAGGGAGAAATCGTGGCCTTGTTGGGCCAGTCCGGATCGGGCAAGTCCACCATGTTGCGCATCATGGCCGGTCTGATTCCCGCCGATCGCGGCCAGGTGCAATATCGGGGATTGCCGCTGTACGGCCCGGCACATGCCATCAGCATGGTGTTTCAGTCCTTTGCCTTATTCCCCTGGTTGACTGTGCAAAAGAACGTGGAATTGGGACTCGAGGCAAAAGGAATGGCACCGGCCGAAAGAGCCAAACGTGCCGAATCGGCGATTGAACTGATCGGATTGTCGGGCTTTGAAGGCGCTCTGCCGCGGGAGTTGTCGGGAGGCATGCGCCAGCGGGTCGGCATCGCCCGCGCCCTGGTCCTGGAACCCGAGGTACTGTTGATGGACGAGGCGTTCTCGGCGCTCGATGTGCTGACCGGCGAACGCTTGCGCGACGAAATCCTGGAACTGTGGCAATCGAAGCAGCTCCCGACCAAGGCCATCCTTGTTGTGTCGCACAATATCGAGGAAGCGGTCATGATGGCCGACCGGGTTCTGATTTTCGCCAGCGATCCGGGACGTGTCAGGGACGAATTGCCGGTGACTCTAGCCCGTCCGCGCGAGGTGGAAAGCCATGAAGTTCGTGCCCTGATCGACAACGTGTACGGATTGATGACAGCCGGTGCCATGCGTCCCGGACGCGTTACGGAAAAAGAAGTCAAACTGCAGCTGGGAGACCGCTTGCCGGAAGCAGACATTGCCCGTATGGAAGGTATTCTGGAACTACTAGCCGAGGAGCCCTTCCTGGGTCGTGCGGATCTGCCCAAGCTGGCTGAAGAAACAGAACTCACCGACCAGGAACTTCTGAATGTGTCGCGCGCCCTGACCCTGATGGGTTTTGCCCAGCTCGATCATGGCGATATCATCATCACCCCCTTGGGCGAACGATACGTTGGCTCCGCCACGCCTGAGCGTCAGGAGATCTTCGGCCAACAACTCATCGAAAATGTACCGTTGGTGGCATACATCCACCACGGACTGAAACAGGACCCCTCCGGGGATTTGCATGAAGACCTGTTTCTCAGATTATTGCGTTTCACCTTGAACGAGGCAGAGGCCCTCTCGGCTTTGCGGGTGGCCATCGAATGGGGTCGCTATGGAGATCTCTTCGAATACAACTTCAATACCGGAATCATTCAAATTCCCAAAAACAGGGAAGTCGAAGCCGAGTAAAAATCGAAGCTCAGCGACGCCCGAGCTTTTAGCTTAGTACCGTGTCTGCGCCCGATAACTCAGTTTGACGCTGTCTTCGGCAGGTACAGTGATATGCCAGACCGCCGTATTGCTGGCGGCTTTTTCATGCTGGTGACTCTCGCTCATGATTTTCCAATCGCCGGGTATCGGTTCTTGCACGGTAACCGTCACTGCTTCCGGCTTGGCATTCTTGAGCACGATTTCGAAAGCGCTTTCATACAGGGCGATACGCTTGGATGGATCCGGCAGCCGTTTGAAATCGGTCTGCTTCTTGTCCGCGGTCACATCAAATGCTTCGCCCAACTTCAGGCGCACTTTTTCATTCTTGGGTGTGTGGTCGATTTTGTCTTCACCAACAAACTGCGCATTGCCGGAGGCATCTTTCTTGTAGACACGAATCACGCCTTTGGGTAGCGGTATGCCAAGATGGGACGCTTCCTTGTTATCGAACTCGACGAACACGCCGACTTTCATCTTTTGCCCCAGGTCACCGTAGCTGGATGCGTAATAATATTCCGCACCGCGCAACAGCAATTCCTTGCGTACCGGCACTGCGGAAGCAGTGAGCAGGGACACTTGCTTGGTCTGATTCTCCGAAATCGTCGTCGGGCGATCCAACGTATACAGGTGATATTCCATCAGGGATTCCTCGGCCATGCGCGGAGCGGCCGCAGCCATGGCCATTTCACCCTTGGCCTTGAAATTCGCAAAGCGCATCTCGTCCTGCACCTGATTCACATCCCCCGCCACCAATTGCAGCTTGGCGCTGCGGTAACTTGCCCCACTGGTATTGGTCAGCGTCACCCAACCGGACAGATCCAACTTGTCATCCGCCGCATTCAACTCCGCAACGTAATCCGCCTTCCATGCCAAACCACCTGTCAAGTAGGACAATTCGACATCCTGCTTTGCTGCTCCAGCATTAACCAAAGACATCACCAGAGTCGGGCGGTCGCGCAGGTTTTCCGGAACGTCGGGATACACAATGCGACCGGGAATGCCGGTCTCGATACGATTGCCGATTTTCATCACCACACCGTTAGCGGCCGACAGGACCTGAGCCTGCTCCGTGGTCTCGACGCCGGTAGCCGGGTTGGTACGGATAATGTCTACACTCCTGCCCACATATTTATCCAGCAGTTTTTGCGGCGTCAGAAGATCAAAATCGAAGTTCTGCTCGATAACCGATAGTTTTCCGGGGCTGGTCAGACTGCGCAGCAATGCCGTCTCCGGCCGCATACGTGCGCTGACGTCGCGGAAAGCCAACGCGTTATTCCCGCTGGAAAGCTGTACCGTGCGCTGGTCTTTCACCAATGCGAGGTTCTCGTTGTAGATCGTAACGGCTACGCGACTCTGGTCTTGCAGCGTGCTGCGCAACTCGTCTGCTTGTACTGTGACCGGAATCAAAGTTACCGAAAGAAAGGCAAACAGGATTCGGTATTGGTGTAATGGCATATCGACCTCCGGCAGGTGGAATTCGTATTTGGAGATAGTACCAGATGCGGCGAATTGATCAGACGCCCTGTCCGCTATTCCGCGTCTGATCCTGTCCGCAAACACAATCTTGAGCGATGTGCCTGCATCCCGGCGAACCTCTAAACATGCGCTCCGACGCTGTTCCAGAAAAGGAAGGTCGATTTGGTATTCGACGCATTCATGTTGATTCAATATCTTGGCATCCACACCGCCAGCAAAGCCAGGAAGGCCAGAGCGAACAGATTTTGTTCAATATTATTCCGGGCCGTGTCGACCAGTGCTTTGTTTATCCTTTTTTTGTCGTCCAGCATGCCGACTTCTGCGGCTTCGAGGTGTTCAAGCAAGGGATGGTCGATACCCTTGACCATCGCATCGGCCGGGTGCGGGTCGAACTTGCTCTTGATCAACAAGTCCACCCCGCTTTTGTACATTTCATGATTCGCCGCGTGTGCCTCGACAAACATCTTGACTTGCTCGTTGACGGTCGGGGTTTCGCTTACTCTAAGAATTTCCTGCGCTTCTCCCACAACCTTTTGGTACTGCACCTCATAGGCAGCCCAGTTTTTGTTCAAAGTATCCTGGTTTGTACTACGCAGCAGCAGGTCTTTCCATAGCTGAACCTCATTCTTGAAATCAACCTGAATGTTATGGATAGCGGTATTCTGATCCGTAGCAGCATTCAATTTTGCATCCAGATCCGATGTGCTATTCCAGATCATATAAATCCAGAAAAAAAAGATAGCAGTAAAGCCAATGCGACCGGCTGTATTCCAAGAGAAAATCTTGCCCTTTTTACCTTCGGTACTATTCACCATGGCTCCTTAAGTTTTATGGATAAAATTTACAGGGAATTCGTCGTTCGTCCATTGGCGTTGTGATGCCAACATCGCGATGTATGTTTCTTGGCTGACTGGGATTTTTCAAGATATCGGCGGACAAATCAACACAGGCAGCTTTCGCCTTCTTTGTGTTTTAAGCACCTTCAAAATCAAATATTAAGCAAAACTAGCCACACTGGCGACGGTCCCTACCGCCGTGGCCGCTGCCACCGGCCTGCCAAAAACCATAGTGAACCTGGCATCTTCTTGTTTGGTATCGTTACTGTCTTGATTGGCCACTAAAATCCCTAAGTCATCGCTCAATTACAAAGTCACGATCTACCCTCTGCCATCCGGGCCACACTATGACTGTAGATTCATGGTTTAATTCCACCGTTCGTCAATTCCGGCGTAGCCGTTGGTCAGGATTGGCCGAAATGCTTCAGGTTGCGGCATTGCATTTTTGTTGGTTCGCGTCGAGAATGACTCGTAATTGCAGCTGCGTGATGTCGCCTGAACACTAGTTTGACTATAAATCATCAATAAAATGAAGGAGAAAAAATGGACAACATAGAAGACTCCGGAGCACGAGCCACAGTATTGGTACGGCCTACAATTTTGATTGTGGATGATGCCGATGAAAATCTGATGATAATGGAGTCGATTTTAGCGAAGGAATATTCATTGAAACTGTTTGGCAACGCCAAAGAGGCTCTTGATGAAGCATTTGCCAATCCACCCGACCTGATCCTCCTCGACGTGATGATGCCCAACATTGACGGTTTCGAGGCCTGTCGCCGGTTGAAAGCCAATCCGAAACTGGTGGATATTCCGGTCATTTTCATCACTTCTAAAAATGAAGATGAATACGAAGAAATGGGATTTTCCGTTGGCGCATCGGACTTTATACACAAACCGATTAACGCGCCCATCCTGGTTGCACGAGTCAAGACACATCTCAAAATCAAGTTCGTTATGGATTACCTGAGAAATGAAAATGTTCGTCTACAAGGTACCGCAAAACAGTCGTCCTCCGAACTGGTGGAAGTAATCAAGATGCTTTGGGGCAGCCCTTTCGTAAAATTCTGACCGCTGAAACATTTGCCCATACATGCAAACAGTTCGTTAGAGACACCGAAGCCGAGTGCCGAGGTTCCAATTGTCACGTATTCGTTTTCCCCGGAATATCAAGAAGTTTCACAGGATAGAAATTTGGCTCGCTTTAATGCTTCATTTGAATTATTCCAAACCAAAGTTTGAATGATGAAACATGTTTATTTGATATTAAGGTGAAACGTATGCGCAAAGAATATTGCCTTGTTTTCCTGTTCTTGTTTGTTACGGGGACTGCCGAAGCAGATCAAAAAAACAACCCGGAAGCAGCAAAATCAGATCCGTCGACACCTTCTGAAGCAATTACTGACCAGCCGATATTCAAGATTGGCGGGTTTGGCACTTTGGGATTTACGCATTCCAGCCTGAATTCGGGCGATTATGTGACCGACAATACCGTGCCCAAAGGGGCCGGCCGCAGCAGCGATTGGTCCGCCGGCAATAACAGCAGAATTGCAGTGCACTTGAATGCCAATTTCTCGCCAAAAGTTTCAGCCTTGTTTCAAGTTGATTCGGAATACCACTCCGACGGTACTTACCGACCGGAGGTCGAATGGATCAGCCTGAAATATTCATTCACGCCCAATGTCTACTTGCGCGCAGGACGAATCGTCTTGCCGACTTTTATGGATTCCGAAAATCGGGATGTGGGTTATAGCTATACCTGGGTACATCCGCCGGTTGATCTTTACCATCAACTATCTATCCCGAGCAGCGATGGTATAGATGGCATGTACCGTTCTGAAATTGGCGAGGCGGTCAACACCGTCAAAGTCATATATGGCAAGAACACCGTTGATCGCCCGAACAGCGTGACGACCTCGAGAGATATGTGGGGAATGTTTGATACGCTTGAGTATGGACAAGTCACCTTTCACGCTGGCTACCAGGAGCGCCAGTCTTCCACCCGGAACGACCTGACCGGATTAACCGGAGCATGGACTCAAAACTCCGACTTGTCCTTGGGGGCGCTTTATGACCCGGGTGACTGGTTCGTCATGTCCGAGTGGATACAACGCAAATCTACATACAAGGCCGGTGCGATGTATGTCAGCGCCGGCTACCGTATCAATAAATTTACACCTTATTTGACCCATAGCCAGAACAGCCCCGGCTCTCTTCTTCAGAATTCCCCACCACCGACAGCCGCTGCAGTGCAGCTTGCAGAAAGAGCCCAGAGTACTGACAGCATAGGCGTACGCTGGGACTTCATGAGAAATTTCGACTGCAAGCTACAGTATGATCGTGTAACCCTCGGCAACAACTCAAATGGCTACCTCATTAACGTACCGGCAAATCTCGTGCTCTACGGAACGACATTCCATGTAATTTCAGCAGTTGTCGATTTTGTGTTTTAGACGCTTTGAATTCAGCGAGATCGTCGATGAAATTCCGCAATAGCCTGAAATTCGCGCTGTTTCTTGCCGTGTTTACAGTTGCCATGAACGCGTATGCCGACGTGGTGGTCATTGTTTCGTCCAAGAGTTCTGTTACCAGTTTAACTGCAGAACAGGTCACCAAGATTTTCCTCGGCAAGGTCGTTACGTTCCCGAATGGGCAAGCTGCTGTTCCCATAGATCAACCCGAAGGAAGTGAGACCAGGGATGACTTTTATGCAACGGTAGCACACAAGAATTCTTCACAACTCACCGCCTACTGGGCAAAAATAATTTTCACCGGAGATGGCCGTCCGCCGAGACTTATTGCGGGAGACGTGGCAGTCAGGAAAACGATCGCTAACGACCCGAATGCTATCGGGTATATCGACAAAAAGGCCTTGAATCGCAGCGTCAGGGTAGTCTTAAAGCCTTAAGGTATGTGACCGTGCAAAGATATAAATTCAGAAACTATCCATTGAAATTGAAGCTGTTGCTGGTACCGGCAGTCGCAACATTAAGCTTTGCCGCCTACCTGATTTATTCATCCCTCGTTTTATCCGGCGGAAACATCCTGCTCAAGGAGATCCGCGACAACGAATTCCCGATACTCTATGCAGCTGGGGAGAATCTCAAGAGCTTCGAGGGTGTGGTGGAGTCGTTAAATACAGCCGCTGCAACCGGGGAAGTAGACTATTTGGAAGCATCAAAAGCAAAGGCATCCGAGATTCTGGGGCGCTATGAAACAATGGAACAGATTGACTCGACGCACACCAATGAAATAGAGAAACTGAAATCAGACTTCAACGCTTTCTACACATTGGCCTTCAATGTGGCGCAGACAATGACGATCAAAACGATTCCGCCCAGCACTCAGCAAATCAAGCAAATGCGGGCGTTGCGTAACGTCTACTCGGCGGGTGCAACTGCCTACAGGGACGCTGCCGAGAAGGAGTTCCAGGAAACAATACGAAAAGCGATAGCAAGATCGGAAAGAGCTCAGGGTTCGGGTGCCATTATCGGTACTTTCATGCTTTTCGTCATCGGCGTACTAACCTTGCTGGTCAACCGCGGTATCGTGGTGCTGGAAAAAGTGGTGGAAAACCGCAACAAGATGCTGGTGCTTGTGAACAGTGAACTTGAACAAGAAATTGAAAAGCTCAAAGCCGCTGAAGAGGCCAGAAATACTGCCGAGGCAGCAAGCCATATCAAGGACGAATTCCTTGCCAACATGAGTCACGAGCTTCGCACGCCGATGAATGCGGTCATCGGGTTGAGCCATCTTTGCTTGCAGACGGACTTGTCAGGCAAACAGCAAGATTATCTCCAGAAAATTCACAGTTCGGCCAAATCGCTACTCGGAATCCTTAACGACATTCTGGATGTCTCCAAAATTGAGGCCGGCAAAATGGAGTTGGACCGGATCCCGTTCGAGCTGGATGAGGTCATGGAGAATCTTGCTACGATTTTGGGTACGAAAGCTCAAGAAAAAAATCTTGAGCTCCTGATTGAAACCACGCCCAATGTCCCGCCGGTCTTGATTGGCGACCCCCTGCGGCTGGGGCAGGTACTGATCAATTTGGCGGGAAATGCCGTCAAATTCACTCCGAAGGGTGAAGTACTGGTATTGGTTGAGTTGGAAAAAGAGGAAGGTGATCATATCGTTCTCCGATTTGCGATAAAGGACACGGGAATTGGGATGTCGCAAAAAGAGATCGAAAAACTTTTTCGGCCTTTTACCCAGGCGGATACCAGCATCACCCGAAAATTTGGAGGCACCGGGCTGGGCTTGACGATCAGCAAGCGTCTTATTGAAATAATGGGTGGAAAAATCTGGGTGGAAAGCACTCCCGGTTTGGGTTCGAAATTCATCTTCACGGCCAGCTTTATCAAATCTGAAAAACGGGCCAGCGTTCCGCAAACCGAGTTCACCGGGTTGCGTGGGTTGCGCGTACTTGCGGTGGATGACAGCGAAAACAGCCTGCAGATTCTGAAAAACTACCTCCTGTCCTTCTCTTTCGACGTGACCGTCGCAAGCAACGGGCGTGATGCCTTGAGTACGGTGCGCAAGGCGAATAAGGACGGACGCCCCTTCAGTCTGGCTATTCTGGACTGGAAGATGCCCAACATGGACGGATTGGAATTGGCCCGGGAATTGCAGGCTATGACCGAATTAAGCGTCAAACCGAAAGTACTGCTGATCGCGGGAATGGGGCACAACGGAATTCACGCGCATGTGGATAGCACCGTTGTGGACGGCGTATTGGAAAAACCGTTCAAGCAAAACAAATTGTTCGATTCCATTGCCTCAATTTTCGGCCAAAATAATTCGACAACAGGAAAATTCCGAATAGTCGGAGCGCAATTCAATCGGGCTCTCGTATCTCAGGTGCGGGGAGCACGCTTGCTGCTGGTAGAAGACAACGAGATCAATCAGCAAGTCGCGCGCGAGCTGCTTGAGAGTTTTGGAATCACGGTTACGGTGGCCGAGAACGGCGAAGAAGCGATTGCAAAGCTCCAGGAAGAACCATTCGATGGTGTACTGATGGATATGCAGATGCCGGTAATGGACGGAATAACCGCCACGCGCGAGATTCGGCAAAATCCCAAATTCGCCAAACTACCCATCATCGCCCTGACGGCAAATGTTTACGTCAGCGAACAAAACGCATTTCTTGCGGCCGGCATGAACGATCATATCGGAAAGCCGCTCGATCCGGACCGGCTCGTAGCCACACTCGCAAAATGGGTGCGGCCGAAAAAACCGGCAGAAATCGCCCCAGCCTTGCAAGCGGTCGCAGCGTCCAAGCCAGCGACCCTCCCTGATCTACCAGGTGTCAAAGTCGCGGAAAGCGTGCGCCGTATCGGGGGAAATCTTGATCTATATTATTCGCTGCTCGACAAGTTCAAATCCAATCAGCGAAATGTGATCGGGAAAGTTCGTGATTCTCTCGCCGCAAACGATTCAAAAACGGCCGAAATACTGGCCCATACGCTCAGGGGAATTGCGGGCAACCTTGGTGCCGAAGTCCTGCAAAATCACGCGGAACTGTTGGAAAATAATATAAAGAACGGCGCTCTCAAGGATGTTGAATCTTCACTCGAACTACTCGATCTGGAAATCGAAGAATTCATCGCAAAGATCGATCAGGCTCTCCAGTCCCGCATTAGCTAGAAATATTCCAGCCAGTCCGACTTTATCCGGCTAAGCCCACATATACGTTCTGCACGTCGTCATCTTCATCGATTGCTTCAAGGAAAGCCTGTACTTCTTCGAGGTCGGCTTCGTTCGCGATGGTAACGGGATTCTTCGGGCGGTAGCCTAGTTGGGCGGAGGTGACGGTAAAACCCTGTGCCGGTAATGCCTTGCATACGGCATCGAGGTCGGTGACGTCAGTGATGAACAGGGTTGCGCCTTCTTCGGAAGGTTCCAGGTCTTGCGCGCCGGCTTCGATGGCAGCGACTTCGGGGTCGGCAGTCTTTGGAGTTGTGTGTCGCTTCGATCATGCCGACATAGCTGAAGTCCCACGAGACAGAACCTTCTGCGCCGAGCTGGCCTTTGCGGAACAGTACGTTCATGCTGGCTTTGGTGCGATTGATGTTGTCGGAGAGGCATTCGACGATGACAGGCACACGGTGCGGTGCGAATCCTTCATATACCAGTCGTTCCAGATGCGCACCGCCGTCAAGCAGGCCGGCACCTTTCTTGATTGCTCGATCCAGAGTTTCTTTTGGCATGGAGGCTTTTTTGGCTTGCTCCACTACGAGGCGCAAGCGAGAATTGGAATCCGGGTCGGCTCCGCCTTTGGCGGCAACCATGATCTCTTTGGCGAGCTTTCCGAATATCTTGCCCTTTGCGTTCGCTGCAACTTCTTTGTGCCTGGCTTTCCACTGTGCGCCCATATCAATTCTCGTGTGTGTTGGTTGGTTATTGAATTTTCCAGGGAAAATCCGGAACACGCATCTTGCCCTAAGTGGCGTTTTGCTTCAATCTTGACGGCGACCCAAAACGCTCAGTCGCTTCCCGATTCACCTTCGACCACTTGCAAGAATTCATCACCATATTTCGCCAGCTTGGCCTGCCCGATGCCGCTGATCTGCGCCATCTCGGTCAATGTCCGCGGCTTGCGATTGAGGATTTCCAGCAGCGTGCTGTCGTGGAAAATGACATATGGCGGCACACCTTGCTCTCGGGCAAGTTCGGTTCGCTTGGCTTTGAGCGCTAGCCATAGCGGATCCTCGTTAGCGCCGGCAAAGGCCTCCCGCAGGCGCGAACCGCGTTCGGCTTTGCTGGATTTGCGTTTGGCAGGTTCGGCATCGCGGCGCAGCCAGACCTCCTGCTCGCCGCGCAGCACCGGGACGAGCAGCCTCGGTGAGCTTCAGTCCGCCGTAGCCTTCGATGTCCACGTTGATGAATCCTGCGGCGGCAAGCTGTCGGTAGACGCTGCTCCATTGCTGCTGTGCAATATCCTGGCCGATACCGAAGGTGCTGAGTTGCTGATGGTTGAACTGCTCGACCTTGGGTGTGACCTTGCCGAGCAGCACATCGATGAGATGCACGACGCCGAAACGCTGACCAGTGCGATAAACGCAGGACAGTGCCATCTGCACGGCTTTGGTGGCATCCCAGGTATCGACGGGGGACAGGCAGTTGTCGCATTCGTTGCAGTCGCCGGGATGTTCTTCCCCGAAGTAGCGCAGAAGGGTCTGGTGGCGGCATGTTGTGGATTCGCAGAAGCCGAGCAGTGCATCGAGCTTTTGCAGTTCGACACGCTTGCGCTCTTCGGGCGCATCACCTGAAAGCAGCATCTGGCGCATGGATACAACATCGCCCAGACCGTAGGCCATCCATGCGTTCGCGGGCAGGCCGTCGCGGCCGGCGCGACCCGTTTCCTGGTAGTAGCCTTCCATGCTTTTGGGCAGATCGAGGTGAGCTACGAAACGCACGTTGGGCTTGTCGATGCCCATGCCGAACGCGACGGTGGCGACCATGATCACCCCCTCTTCGCGCAAAAATCTTTTCTGGTTCTTGCTGCGCGTGGTGGCATCCAGCCCGGCGTGATACGGCAAGGCATCCCAGCCCTGCTCCTTGAGCCATGCGGCAGTCTCCTCCACCTTCTTGCGCGACAGGCAATACACGATGCCTGCGTCGTCGGGATGTTCGGTTTCCAGGAATGTCTGCAATTGTTTGCGCGCGTTGTCCTTAAGCGCAATGCGGTAACGGATATTGGGACGGTCGAAGCTGGAGACGAATTGCCGTGCCTGTTCCAGCTTCAGCCGCTCGACGATCTCGCTCCGTGTCGGCGCATCCGCCGTGGCAGTCAGCGCGATACGGGGCACGCCGGGAAAACGCTCGTGCAACACGGTCAGCGCGCGATATTCGGGACGGAAGTCGTGTCCCCATTGTGACACGCAGTGCGCTTCATCGATGGCAAACAGGGCGATGCTATTGTCTTGTTGCAACCGCTCCAGCAGACTCAGGAAACCTTCCGTCATCAGCCGTTCAGGCGCGACATACAGCAGTTTCAGCTCTCCGCGCATCAATAATCGCGACACCTCGCGCGCCTCTTCGGCATTCCAGGCTGGAGTTGAGAAAAGCGGCTGGCACACCAAGTTGCTTGAGCGCGTCGACCTGGTCCTGCATTAGCGCGATCAGCGGCGATACCACGATGCCGACCCCATCGCGCAGCAGGGCCGGAATCTGGTAGCACAGCGACTTGCCGCCGCCCGTTGGCATCAGCACCAACGCATCTCCGCCGCCGGCCACATGTTCGACGATGGCCTGTTGCGCGCCACGAAACGAGGTGTAGCCGAAGGTGTCGCGGAGGATTTGCTGGGCGGTACCGGAACTCATGGATTAAGCGATTCAGGGAAAGTACGTAAGCTTAACCTGACTGGCAGATTCCGGGGTTATTCATGTGCGGCCGATGGTATGATTTACTTAGATATGACGCACGCCAACATCTAATGAAAGGTTGTCTGATGAGCATCCGCACTGTTTCCACCCAGCCATTCTCCGACCAAAAACCCGGCACTTCCGGCCTGCGCAAGAAGGTCCCGGTTTTTCAGCAGCCGCATTATCTGGAAAATTTCGTGCAGAGCATTTTCGACAGCATTGCCGCGCCCAAAGGTGCAACGCTGGTGCTGGGGGGCGACGGCCGTTTTTACAACAAGCCTGCGATCCAGATCATTCTGAAAATGGCGGCGGCAAACGGTTTCGCTCAGGTGCTGGTGGGACGCAGCGGCATTCTTTCCACCCCCGCCGCATCCTGCGTAATTCGCAAGTTCAAGACCTTCGGCGGCATCATCCTTTCGGCCAGCCACAATCCGGGCGGACCAGACGGCGATTTCGGCATCAAATTCAACAGCAGCAACGGCGGCCCGGCCACCGAGACTGTGACGGAGGCAATCTTCGCCAAGAGCAAGACGATCACCCGCTATCGCATCCTTGACACCGCAGATGTCCCGCTCGATCAATTGTGCGAAACGATGATGGGCGACATGCAGGTGAAAGTGATCGATCCGGTGAGCGACTATGCAGAGCTTATGGAGATCTTATTCGACTTCGCCGCAATACGCGCCTTGCTGAAAGGCGGTTTCAGGATCAAGTTCGATGCGATGCATGCAGTGAACGGGCCGTATGCCAGGGAAATTTTGGAAGTCCGTCTCGGCGCGCTGCTGGCAGTGTAATGAATGCAGTACCGCTGGAAGATTTCGGCGGCGGACATCCGGACCCCAACCTGACTTACGCACACGACCTGGTAGAGATCATGTACGGTGCAAATGCGCCGGATTTCGGTGCGGCATCGGATGGCGACGGTGACCGCAACATGATCTTGGGTAAACAATTCTTTGTGACACCTTCCGACAGCCTCGCTTTGCTGGCTGCAAACGCCATGCGGGCGAAGGGCTACAAACAAGGATTGGCGGGCGTTGCAAGGTCAATGCCGACCAGTGCGGCAGTAGATCACGTGGCAAAAGCATTGAATATTCCCTGCTTCGAAACGCCAACGGGCTGGAAATTCTTCGGCAACCTGATGGATGCGGGCAAGGTCACACTTTGCGGCGAAGAAAGTTTCGGCACCGGCTCCAATCACGTACGCGAAAAAGACGGGCTGTGGGCCGTGCTGTTCTGGTTGAATATCCTCGCCGTGCGCAAACAATCGGTGGAAGCCATCGTGCGCGAACATTGGGCAAAATACGGCCGCAACTTCTATTCGCGCTACGACTATGAAGGCCTGGCCACCGAAGCGGCAAACGGCGTGGTCCAACATCTGCGCGACAGTTTCACCATCCTTATCGGCAAAACATTCGGCAAATATACCGTGCAGACTTGCGACGACTTCAGCTACACCGATCCGGTGGATGGCAGCATCAGCAAAGGTCAGGGCGTGCGTATCCTTTTCACCGACAGTTCTCGCATCATCTTCCGGTTGTCCGGAACGGGGACGGAAGGGGCGACGTTGCGCATGTATCTGGAAGCATTTGAAGCGGATGTGTCGCGCCATCATCTGGACGCGCAGGAAGCGTTGAACGAGCTGATTCGAATAGCGTTGCGCATATCCGAACTGCAGTCGCGTACCGGCCGGGAGCAGCCGACGGTGATTACTTAGATTTCCCTTTCGACGGAGTTGCAGCCGCTACGCCGGAGGCCGTTGCGACTTGATCGCCGCCGACCACCTGGAAGAATACCTCTCCCGGCTTAACCATCCCGAGCTCGCTGCGTGCGCGCTCTTCGACTGCGTCGGTTCCGCGCTTGAGATCGCGTACTTCGGCATCCAGTGCCGCATTGCGCTTTTGGGTTTGCTCGTTGATTTGTTTCTGGGCTTCGACCTGTTGGCCCATTTCCCACACCTTCAGCCAGCTACCCTTCCCCAGCCACAGCGGATATTGCAACAGCAGGAGAAGAGCAAGCAGGATGTAGGTGACGACACGCATCAGCCTAGCTGGTAATAAGCCCCGCGCCCTGGATAGGAGGCGCTGTCGCCGAGATCTTCCTCAATGCGCAGCAACTGGTTGTACTTCGCCATACGGTCAGAGCGAGACAGTGAACCAGTCTTGATTTGCAATGCGTTGGTCGCCACGGCCAGATCGGCGATGGTGGAGTCTTCCGTTTCGCCGGAACGATGCGAGATCACTGCCGTATAGCCTGCTCGCTTTGCCATCTCGATGGCAGCAAAGGTTTCCGTCAGCGTTCCGATCTGGTTCACCTTGATCAGGATGGAGTTGGCAATACCGCGCTTGATACCTTCGCTGAATATCTTGGTATTCGTCACAAAGATGTCGTCGCCGACCAGCTGGATGGTTTTTCCCAAACGATCTGTCAGCAGTTTCCACCCGTCCCAGTCATGTTCGCTCATGCCGTCTTCCAGCGTAATCACCGGATATTTGTCCACCCATGCGGCGTACATATCGATGATTTGTGCCGCAGTGAGCGTCAACCCATCCGCCTTAAGATGATATTTCCCATCTTTGTAAAACTCGGAAGCTGCAGCATCGATGCCGATCGCCACATCTGCACCGGGCACATAGCCTGCCGCTTCGATGGCTTCGACGATGACTTTCAACGCAGCCTCGTTGGAACCCAAGGCCGGCGCAAAGCCGCCTTCGTCGCCAACGGTAGTGGCGAGACCGCGCTTATGCAAAATCGCTTTCAGCGCATGAAACACTTCCGCACCACAACGCAGCGCTTCGCGAAAACTTTCCGCACCGACAGGGATAATCATGAATTCCTGGATGTCCGCACCGCCGGTGGCATGGGCGCCGCCGTTGATGATGTTCATCATGGGCACAGGCATTTCCATGCGTGCTGCGCCGCCGAGATAACGATACAGCGGCAGATCCGCTTTCTTCGGCAGCGGCACGCGCTACAGCCATGGATACCGCGAGAATGGCATTCGCTCCCAGGCGCGATTTGTTCTCCGTACCATCCAGGTCGATCATGGTCTGGTCAATGAAGGCTTGCTCCGCAGCGTCAAGACCGATAATCGCTTCTGCGATCTCTGTGTTCACATTTTCTACGGCATTCAAGACGCCTTTTCCAAGGTAGCGCTGTTTATCCCCATCGCGCAGCTCGATAGCTTCTTTTTCGCCTGTGGATGCACCGGAAGGTACTGCTGCACGCCCCATCACTCCAGATTCCAGCAAAACATCTGCCTCTACGGTGGGATTGCCACGGGAATCCAATATTTCACGCGCTACGACATCAACGATTGCACTCATTCTTATTCTTCCTCATTCACAAGCTTTTTAAGTTAATTTTCTCTTCGATAAAACCTTGCTGCTTCACCAAAGCATCCAGCGCCTTGAGCGTCTGCAACATTTCACTTAGATGTCCCAACGGAAATGCGTTGGGGCCATCCGACATTGCCTTTGCAGGATCGGGGTGCGTTTCCATGAACACACCGGCCACACCGGCGGCGACCGCGGCACGTGCCAATACGGGCACGAACTCGCGCTGCCCACCGCTGGACGTGCCTTGTCCGCCGGGCAATTGCACCGAGTGTGTCGCGTCGAACACCACCGGACATCCGGTGTTGCGCATCACTGCCAAGGAGCGCATGTCCGACACAAGATTATTGTAGCCAAACGAAGCTCCGCGTTCGCACACCATGATGGTGTCGCCGCCGCTTACTTCGCGCGCCTTGTCCACCACGTTCTTCATGTCCCACGGGGAGAGGAACTGGCCTTTCTTGATATTCACCGGCTTGCCTGATTTCGCTACGGCATGGATGAAATCGGTCTGGCGGCAAAGAAAGGCCGGTGTTTGCAATACGTCCACCACAGCCGCGACGGGTGCGATCTCATCTTCGTTATGCACGTCCGTCAGAACGGGCACGCCGATCTGCGCTTTGACTTTTTCCAGAATTTTCAGACCGGCTTCCATGCCGAAACCGCGGAAGGTTTTGCCGGAACTGCGGTTGGCTTTGTCGTAGGAGGATTTGTAGATGAACGGAATACCGAGCTTCAGGCATATCTCTTTCAACTGACCTGCCGTGTCCAGCGCCATCTGCTCGGACTCGATCACGCACGGGCCGGCAATCAGAAATAACGGCTGATTCAAACCAACATTCGAAATTGCAGAGCTTCATACAGCTTCCTTACGCTTAACCGCAGCTTCCACATAGGCCTTGAACAGCGGATGTCCGGTGCGTGGCGTTGAAGTAAATTCAGGGTGGAACTGCACGCCGACAAACCAGGGATGCATCGACTGGGGCAATTCCATCATCTCCGGCAAATCTTCCGATGGCGTACGCGCAGAAATGATCAAGCCGGTTTTTTCCAAGGCGGGTACGTAATGGTTGTTTACTTCATAGCGATGACGGTGGCGCTCGTTCACTTCGGCACCGTAAATGCCTTGCGCCATCGTGTCGGCTTTGACCGGGCAGCGTTGCGAACCCAGGCGCATGGTGCCCCCCATATCGGAATCGGCGCTACGTTTGGCGACTTTTCCATCACGATCCAGCCATTCGGTGATCAGCGCCACCACCGGATGTTCGGTTTCAAGGTTGAACTCGGTACTGTTCGCGTCAGCCATGCCTGACACATGCCGCGCATACTCGATCACAGCGAGTTGCATGCCTAGACAAATACCCAGGTAAGGCACTTTGTGCTCGCGCGCATAGCGTATCGAGGCGATCTTGCCCTCCGTTCCGCGCACGCCAAAGCCTCCAGGTACCAGAATCGCGTCGAGGCTGCTTCAGACAGTCGGTACCTTCTGTCTCAATGACTTCGGAGTCCAGATATTCGATGTTCACGCGCGTGGAAGTATGGATACCCGCATGACGCAGTGCCTCGATCAACGACTTGTACGATTCGGTAAGATCGACATACTTGCCGACCATGCCGATCTTGATCTCATGCTGCGGATTCTCTTGCGCTTTGATGAGGTTCTGCCACACCGTCAGATCGGCGGGCGGCGCATTCAGCGCCAGCTCTTCGCAAATAATTCGATCCAGTCCCTGCTCGTGCAGCATTTGCGGGACTTTGTAGATACTGTCCACGTCCCACATCGAGATTACGCTTGCTTCGCGCACGTTGGCGAACAGCGAAATTTTGGCACGCTCGTCGTCTGGGATGCGGCCGATCTGCGCGGCAGATCAGTGCAGTCGGAAAAATACCGATTTCGCGCAGCTTCTGCACGCTATGTTGGGTCGGTTTGGTCTTCAATTCGCCAGCGGTGGCAATGTAGGGAACCAGAGTCAAATGAACATACGCCACCTGGTTGCGTCCCATGCGCAAGCCCCATTTGGCGTGCGGCTTCGAGAAAAGGTAGCGACTCGATGTCGCCCACCGTGCCGCCGATCTCGACAATAGCAACATCGGCTTTGCCATCGAGAGAAGCGGCTGCGCCACGCTCGATAAAAGCTTGAATTTCATTCGTGATATGCGGGATCACTTGCACCGTCTTGCCCAGATATTCGCCGCGCCGCTCTTTGCGAATCACGCTTTCGTAGATCTGGCCGGTGGTGAAGTTGTTGGCCTTGCGCATCTTGGCCGAGATGAAACGCTCGTAATGCCCCAAGTCCAGATCGGTCTCGGCACCGTCTTCGGTAACGAACACCTCTCCGTGCTGGAACGGACTCATCGTGCCCGGATCGACGTTGATGTAGGGATCCAGCTTGAGCATCGTGACTTTTAGGCCGCGCGACTCCAGAGTAGCCGCAAGTGAAGCGGCGGCGATGCCTTTTCCTAGGGAAGAGACAACGCCGCCGGTAATAAATATGTACTTGATCATGGAGTGTAATTGTATCGTAAATCTGGTGCCCCCTCAAAGGAAGAAGCGCGTATATCAAGGCGGTTACTGCTTCTTTATGAAACGCAGTCAATACAACGTTCAATCAGGTCTATTTTCAAACCTATAAAACAACAAAGCCCTCACGAGGAGGGCTTGGTTGTTTGTAAGGAGTCTGACGATGACCTACTTTCACATGCGTAATGCACACTATCATTGGCGCGAAGTCGTTTCACTGTCCTGTTCGAGATGGGAAGGAGTGGGGCCAACTTGCTATGGTCGTCAGACATAACTGGTATCAATCGCCGAAACTGGTTTCAGTCTCAGCGCCTGATGTAATTTTGGAAGAAGTAAAGATGTGTTCTGATTGTTGCGAAACTCACACTACTTGCAACTGAACCTAATGTTATAGGATCAAGCCGCACGGGCAATTAGTATCGGTTAGCTTAACGCATTACTGCGCTTCCACACCCGACCTATCAACGTGGTAGTCTTCCACGACCCTTCAGGGAGATCGAATCTCCAGGGAAGTCTCATCTCGAGGCGAGTTTCCCGCTTAGATGCTTTCAGCGGTTATCTCTTCCGTATATAGCTACCCGGCGATGCCACTGGCGTGACAACCGGTACACCAGAGATACGTCCACTCCGGTCCTCTCGTACTAGGAGCAGGTCCCCTCAAATTTCCAGCGCCCAAGGCAGATAGGGACCAAACTGTCTCACGACGTTTTAAACCCAGCTCACGTACCACTTTAAATGGCGAACAGCCATACCCTTGGGACCGGCTACAGCCCCAGGATGTGATGAGCCGACATCGAGGTGCCAAACTCCCCCGTCGATATGAACTCTTGGGAGGAATCAGCCTGTTATCCCCAGAGTACCTTTTATCCGTTGAGCGATGGCCCTTCCATACAGAACCACCGGATCACTATGACCTGCTTTCGCACCTGCTCGACTTGTCAGTCTCGCAGTCAAGCATCCTTTTGCCATTGCACTATCAGTACGATGTCCGACCGTACCTAGGATACCTTCGTACT
>CAVQZH010000018.1:45000-184097 GCA_963718345.1 uncultured Pseudomonadota bacterium
ATTCAGCTGCATCATCATGAAAATGAAATGGTATCAGGTTGAATAGCCTACCACCTCAGTCTGCTATGCTAATATCAAAATCGGTATGAAAAAACTGTTTAATATCTTCGTAATATCTCTGTTCGCACTGATACAGCTTTGCGCGCCACTCGTGCACGCCCATGTGGATGGAATACAGAGTCACTCTTCCTTTCACGTACACGGAGTCCCACACAATCTTTCACCCATTGGACTCTCGCAATGCCATGTCGAGTCATATGAATCTCCGGCTATCAGCCTTCCCCACCAGAATCAAAACGATGGACACCTGCTCATTCCGATTTTTTGTGCGTCCTCTGCGCGCCCAATTTCTCCTGTCGTAACAAATATCACCTTCGCTCGACACGATTCTCAGCTCTTTGTAGACTCTGGCTACCACAAGCCGCATACGCAAGCTCCGCCGCAACCACTCCATCTTTCCCTGATTCCCTACACCAACGTTTAACGGTTCTGTTAAGGTTCCGTTAAGATTCTGGTGGAAAAATAGAATAAATCGAATAGGCCCATGCCTATCAGGAGGATGTATCAATGAAGAGATTTAATTTGGTTTTGCTGTTGGCCATGCTACTCACGCATATGTCATTCGCACAAGAATTAGTGCTAAGCCCTAGCCAGACCAAGACATTGGGGATAGAAATCGCACCGCTACCCGCCAAGCAGCAAGGTGAACTCGCAGGCATGCCCGCAAAAGTTGTCATTCCCGGCAACCAACTGTTCACGATCAGTACTCCACTTTCTGCCATGGTCGAGCAAACCTTGGTTGGAGTCGGCGATTCGGTAAAGAAGGGACAGCCATTGGCTACATTGCTAAGCCCGGCCCTGGCCGAAGCGCAACGCGGTTTATTGCAGTCTTCCACTCAAGCCCAATTGGCCAAGGAAAATCTGGCTCGCGATGAAAAACTGTGGCAAGACGGTATCATTTCTGAAAGCCGCTATCGAGCAACACAAAGCATGAACCGTGAAGCGAACGCCGCTTTCGCCGAGCGCAAACAGATGCTCAAATTGTCCGGCATGTCCGATGCAGACATCGCGCGTCTGCAATCAGACAATGCCTTGAGCAGCCAACTGACTATCACCTCGCCCATCAATGGCGTCGTGCTTGAAAAGTCGGCCAGTCCGGGACAACGCCTGGACGCGGCCATTCCACTGTTCACGGTGGCAAAGCTGGAGCCGTTGGGACTGGAGATACAAGCTCCGCTGGCAAATACGCAGGGACTTAAAGTTGGCGCAAGCGTTACCGTTCCGGAATACGGTTCCAAAGGAAAACTCACCGCCATCGGCAGCAGCTTGAGCGGCGGAAATCAAACCATTCTGATGAGGGCACTCATTTTGGAAGGTGCGCACAAATTACGGCCAGGCCAATTTGTGGAAGCTACCATTGGCACGTCCGGAAATGCACACGACCAGTGGAGTATTCCCAATGGGGCTCTGGCTCGCATCGGCAGCAAAGCTGTGATCTTCATCGAAACAGCCAAAGGATTCCGTAGCGAGGAAGTCACGGTGCTGCAGGAAGGTGCAAGCAACAGCGTGATAACCAGCAAACTCAAGGGGAACGAAAAGATCGCTGTGCACGGCGTATCGGCGCTCAAAGCCAGCCTGATGGGCATCGGGGGCCAATGATGTTATCCAAACTGGTCGAATTTGCGCTGACCCAGCGCATGCTGGTTGCCGTTCTCACACTGTTGATCATCGGTGCCGGC
Organism: uncultured Pseudomonadota bacterium; assembly: GCA_963718345.1. Classification (GTDB taxonomy): domain Bacteria; phylum Pseudomonadota; class Gammaproteobacteria; order Burkholderiales; family Gallionellaceae; genus Sideroxyarcus. Next base: position 46,740 of record CAVQZH010000018.1, read on the forward strand.
ATTGTTTCCTTTCGCGATCTGCCCATCGATGCTTTTCCCGACGTTTCCTCCACGCAAGTGAAAATCATCATGAAAGCACCCGGCATGACGCCGGAAGAAGTTGAAGCACGTATCGTCACGCCCATCGAACTGGAAATGCTGGGCATCCCCAACCAGCGCATATTGCGATCGATATCCAAATACGCGATCGCCGACATTACGATCGATTTCAACGATGGCACAGACATCTACTGGGCACGCCAACAAGTTGCCGAACGACTGAACAACGCATTGCGCGACTTACCTGACGGTGCAAGCGGCGGACTTGCACCCATCACTACTCCTTTGGGCGAAATGTTCATGTTCACCGTGGAAGGCGAAAACTTCTCGCTTGAACAGCGTCGCACGATTCTGGATTGGACGATACGTCCCGCCCTGCGCACCTTGCCCGGCGTGGCCGACGTCAATTCGCTGGGCGGCCTGGTACGCAGCTTTGAAGTCGTGCCGGATCACACCGCTCTGGCTGCACGCGGGCTGTCCATGCGGCAATTGCAGCAGGCGCTAGAGGCCAATAACCGCAATGACGGCGCCGGTCGATTGAGCGACGCCGACGAAGCGTTGCTGGTACGCGCCGAGGGTAGCATCAAGAATCTGCAGGACGTTCGCAACATCGTGATTGCCAGCCCGGGCAACAATCCGATCCGTGTCAGCGACATTGCCCAGGTTCGCATCGGTAGCCTGACGCGCTACGGCGTTGTGACCATGGATGGAAAAAACGAAGCCGTGGAAGGACTCGTGCTGGGGTTGCGCGGCGCCAATGCACAGAAGGTGGTGGAAGGCGTACGTGCCAAACTGGCCGAGCTTGCGCCCACCCTGCCGCAGGGAGTGACCACCAAAGTATTCTATGATCGCGGTAGTCTGGTGGATCGCGCCATTGGCACGGTATCCAAGGCACTGACTGAAGCCATCGTACTGGTAGTCATCCTGCTGGTGCTATTCCTGGGCAACTTGCGCGCCGCACTGGTGGTGGCACTAACGCTGCCTCTGGCGGTACTCATCACCTTCATCCTGATGCAGCAGTTCGGCATGTCGGCCAACCTGATGTCGCTTGGCGGTCTCGCCATTGCCATCGGTATGTTGGTTGATGCAGCCGTCGTGGTGGTGGAGAACATCATCAGCCATCTCGGCCGAAAACGACAGCATATCCCGCACCTGCATGTCATTTACAGCGCGGTGAAAGAAGTCATTCCTCCAGTAGCGGCCGGGGTCGCCATCATCATCATCGTGTTTCTTCCTTTAATGACGCTGCAAGGACTCGAGGGCAAGCTGTTCATTCCGGTCGCGTTGACCATCGTTTTCGCTCTGGCCGCTTCGCTGTTGTTATCGCTCACCGTCATCCCGATGCTCGCTTCATTCCTGATCAAGAGCGCCGATCACGAAGATCCCTGGCTGGTGCGCAAATCGCTGCAGGTCTATACCCCACTGCTCAATCTTGCGCTGCGCAAAGAGCGGATCGTACTCACCGCTGCGGTGATCTCACTGATGCTGACTGCAGTCGTCTACAACTTCATCGGCAAGGCCTTCATGCCGGAAATGGACGAAGGCGACATCATCATGCAGACAACCAAGCTGCCGTCCATCAATCTGGCGCAATCCGCCAATATTGACGAACGGGTGCAGGCCGCAATTCTCAAGGCAGTGCCCGAAGTGAAAAGTATGGTCTCGCGTGCCGGAGCGGACGAATTGGGTCTGGACCCGATGGGTCTGAACGAAACCGACAACTTTCTCGTCCTCAAGCCGGAGGCAGAATGGCGCGCTGGAGGCAAGGACGCCATCATTAACGAAATTCGCAAAGTCATGGATAACTTCCCCGGACTGGAATACAGCTTCACCCAGCCTATCGCCATGCGCGTTTCCGAGATGCTCACCGGCACTCGTGGCGACGTCGCTATCAAGGTCTTCGGTACCAACATGACTGCACTCAATGATCTTGGCGCACAGATTGTGAAAATAGTCGAAGGCATTAAAGGCAGCGAAGACGCTTACACTGTCAAAAACGACGGTGTGCAGTATTACCGCGTAGTCATAGACCGCCTTGCTGCAGGGCGGCTGGGTTTGAACGTGGATGACATCAGCAATACATTGCGCACCCAGGTGGAAGGCCGCCAACTCGGCTCGGTGATAGAAGAAGGTCGGCGTACGCCTTTGCTTATACGCGGAGATTCGGAAATTCAGCAATCTCCCGCATTGTTCTCGGCACTCACTTTGCCTCTTTCCAACGGACAAAGCGTGCCATTGTCCGTGGTCGCAAAACTGGAACGCGCCGACGGGCCTGTACAGATAAACAGGGAAAACGGCAAACGCATGGTAGTTATACAAACTAACGTGCGCGACCGCGATCTGGTCGGTTTTGTAAACGAAGCCAAGGCCGCGATTGCTGCGCAAGTCAAACTGCCAACGGGGTATTACATCACTTGGGGCGGACAGTTCGAGAACCAGCAACGCGCGGCCGCAAGATTGGCCATTGTCATCCCGGTGGCACTTGGCTTGATCTTCATGCTGCTGTTTGCAACCTTCGGCTCGGTGCGGCAATCCGTACTGGTACTCACCAACATCCCGTTCGCGCTCATGGGTGGCGTTTTTGCCTTGTGGATCAGCGGCGAATACCTGTCGGTGCCGGCTTCGGTCGGCTTCATCGCGCTGCTCGGTATCGCCGTCCTGAACGGCGTGGTGATGGTTTCCTACTTCAATCAATTGCACGCCGAGGGCATGGACATCACGCAAGTCATCCTGGAAGGGGCAAAACGACGCCTGCGTCCGGTGCTGATGACTGCCAACATCACCGCCTATAGCCTGCTGCCGGTTCTGTTTGCACATGGTCCCGGCTCCGAGATACAAAAGCCGCTGGCCATCGTCGTGATGGGCGGCCTGATCAGCTCGACCACCCTGACATTGTTTATGCTGCCGATCCTGTACCGCCGCTTCGGCCTTGAGACACAGAGGAAAGCACTATGAAAGAAATGAATTGTTGCTTGACGGTGGCTTGCCACCGTTCGCTGGAAGAACGCCTGGTCGGCCACTTGCTGGAACATCCGGAGTGGGTATACGGCTTCATCATGTTCAACGCCGAGGGGGGCAGCCAAAAGGAAAAGCTCCCCAGCATGATAGAACAGGTACGTGGACGTTCGCAGCGTGTAGCGATACAGGCGGTCATGAATCTGGAAGATGCACGCGCCCTGGTTGCCCATCTCAAACACGAAGAAAGCAATCCGGAAATTGCTTACTGGATCACGCCCGTCCTTGAATTCGGGAGGATGGAATGAGCATATTGCACTTCATTGCCATCGCGCTTTCTCTTGGAGCCGTCACGACATATGCCGCAGAGTCGGGTTATCCCGATCTGCCGCCGCACGAACAAGTAGACGCCGCACTGAACGGCAACATCAGCGTAATGAATGCTGAGACCGAGGTAAACATCGAACAGGTCAATCAGCGCAAATGGCAAAGCGGAAACTACGAGTTCAATCTGCGCGCGGGCTCCTCGCGCCGCCAGATCGCCACGCCCGACCAGAAACTGAAAGAATGGGATGTCGCCCTGGAACGCCCCCTGCGCCTCATCAACAAGGTGATGATCGACTATGACATTGGCGACGAGGTGGTGGCGCGAGCCAATTTTTCATTGGGTGACGCGCGCCATGAAGCCGGACGTACCTTGCTGCATCTGTGGTTCAACTGGCAACGTGAACAGACGCAGGTAACGCAGTGGCAGAACCAGGTGGAGAATCTCACGCAGCAGGCGCTAACCACCGACAAACGCCTCAAGGCCGGCGACGCCCCGCGCATGGAACTGAGTCAAGCCGATGCCGCCGTGTCCCAGGCAACCGTGTCGTTGCAGCAAGCCAAAATGCGTGCCGAACTGGCCGGCAACGAATTGGCGCGACAATTCCCTTTGATCGTCCTGCCGTTACAACTCAACCCCGCAGAGCCGCAGCCTATTCCTGAAAATTTCGACTACTGGAAGCAGACCATCCTCAACGACAACCATGAGTTGGCGATGGTGCAATCCGATCGACGCATCCAGCAAATGCTGGCGCAGCGCAGCCGCGCCGACCGCATTCCCGACCCTACGCTGGGAATCCGCTATTCGAACGAAATGGGGGGCAACGAAAAACTCACCGGCGTCTACCTTTCCATCCCCCTCTCGTTCGGATTGCGCAGCGCCAATGCAGAGAATGCCGAGTATCAGGCAAAGATCGCCGGTGATCGCGAGAACGCCGTACGGCGCCGTCTGGAAGGCGACATCTATGCCGCACACACCCAGGCAGTGAGCAGCTACCAGATATGGCTGCAAGCACGCGAAGCCGCTGTCAGCATCCGGCAAAATGCCGACCTGGTTTCACGCGCCTACAGTCTGGGCGAAAGCAGCTTGTCCGAAACGCTCGTCGCACGGCGCCTGGCGCTCGAATCCACCCTGTCCGAGAACCTGATGCGTCTGGATGCCAACGAAGCACGCTACCGCTTATTGCTCGATGCCCATCAACTCTGGACATCGGATAACGAGCCCCACGGAGCACACTGATGTCCGCTCAAGATTGGGTGGGCGGGATCGCCGCCACACTCACAACCTGTTCATTCATTCCCCAGGTCTGGCGGGTGTGGAAAACGCGGCATACCGGGGATATTTCGCTGCTCATGTACACATTCTTCACTACCGGCGTAGCGCTCTGGCTGGCATACGGCATCATGCTTGGCGCTTGGCCCGTCATCATCGCCAACAGTATCACTCTGCTTTTGGCAGGCACGGTACTGATCCTTAAACTGCGTTTCGGTTGAATCCCCGTGTTGCTGGGTTACAATTCCCTTCCGCGAAGAAGCATAATTTCCCTGCAATGCCATGTTGAAAAAAATATATGTACGCGACGTTCGAGTCGGAATGTTCATTCAAGAGATATGTGGCAGCTGGATGGATCATCCGTTCTGGAAAAAAGCGTTTTTGCTCTCTTCGAATGAAGATTCGAAGACGCTGAAGACCTGCGGAATTCAGGAGGTCTGGATCGACACGGAGAAGGGACTGGATGTGGAAGGCGAAGTAATCGCCCCCTCGAAGGAAGAAGAGCTGAAGAAAGTCGAAGCCGAACTCAAAAAAGTTGCCACCGAAAACAGAGTGGTGCAGCGCGTGCCGGTTCAACAGGAAGTTCAACGTGCACGAGCCGTCATTTCCAAGGGCAAGGCTGCCGTCACTTCCATGTTTCATGAAGTACGCATGGGCAAGGCCATCAGCGTGAGCGATGCCGAACCGCTGGTAGATGAAATCAGCAATTCCATCGAACGCAATCCGGAAGCCTTCCTGAACCTGGCGCGGCTGAAAAATGTCGACGACTACACCTATATGCACTCGGTCGCCGTCTGCGGCCTGATGATCGCGCTGGGCAAGCAACTAGGACTTGCCGGACGCGACCTCAAGGACGCCGGTATCGCCGGATTAATGCATGATGTCGGCAAGGCGCTGATCCCGAACGAAGTTCTGAACAAACCCGGCAAACTGACCGACGCAGAGTTTGAGGTCATCAAGACTCATCCGCGCAAGGGTTGGGAAATACTGAACATAGCGGAAGGCGCAAATGCCATTGCGCTGGATGTCTGCCTGCACCACCATGAACGCGTGGACGGCACGGGCTACCCGGACCGCATCTCCGGCGACCCGCTCACCCTGTTTGCACGCATGGGAGCAGTTTGCGATGTGTACGACGCACTCACGTCCAACCGCTGTTACAAGAACGGCTGGGAACCCGCCGAGACCATCCGCAAAATGGCCGAATGGCGGAACGGCCACTTTGATGAAAAGATATTCCAGGCCTTTGTCAAAACCATCGGTATCTACCCCTCCGGCACTTTAGTAAGGCTCAAGTCAGGAAGATTGGCTATAGTCATCGAACAAACAGAAAAGAGTCTGCTCACGCCTATCGTCAAGTCCTTTTTTTCGACAAAGTCCAATGAGCCTATTATGCCGGAGATGATAGACTTGAGCAGATCGCGGGAAAGCATCGCCAGCGCAGAAGACCCGGCGCAATGGGGCTTTGACTTGAAACAGATAACAGGCTTTTGAATTAATTATTTACCACTTGCGGAGATATCAATGTCCAACATCCAGTCCGTTATGCACGAAAACCGTGTATTCAACCCTACCGAAGCATTCGTCAAGCAAGCCAATGTATCCGGCATGGCCGCCTACAAAGCGATGTGCGATGCCGCAGACAAGGACTACGCCGGTTTTTGGGCGAATCTGGCCCGAGAGAACATTCTTTGGCACAAGCCCTTCACTAAATCGCTGGATGAAAGCAAAGCACCGTTCTACAAATGGTTCGAAGATGGCGAATTGAACGTTTCCTATAACTGCCTCGACCGGCACCTGACTACCCAACCCGAAAAAACCGCGATTATTTTCGAAGCCGATGACGGCACCGTGACCAAAATCAGCTATCGCGAACTGCACAGCCGCGTTTGCCAATTCGCCAATGGCCTGAAATCGCGCGGAATCAAGAAAGGCGATCGCGTGATCGTCTACATGCCGATGAGCGTTGAAGCCGTAGTTGCCATGCAGGCCTGTGCCCGTATTGGCGCCATCCACTCCGTTGTATTTGGTGGTTTCTCCTCAAAGAGTTTGCATGAGCGCATCACCGATGCTCAGGCAGTGGCTGTCATCACTGCCGATGGTCAATTCCGTGGTGGCAAATCCATCGCGCTAAAACCCGCGGTAGACGAAGGACTCAGCTTCGGCGGCTGCGAAGGCGTCCACACCGTGATCGTTTATAAGCGCACCGGCGGAGAAGTACAATGGAACAACAAAACCAATATCTGGTGGCAAGACCTGGTCGCAGGACAAAGCAGCAGCTGTGAACCAGAATGGGTAGGCGCGGAACATCCTCTGTTCATCCTCTACACCTCCGGCTCCACCGGTAAACCCAAAGGGGTGCAACACTCGACCGGCGGCTACCTGCTGGGCGCGATGGTTTCATTGAAATGGGTTTTCGATTACAAACCTACAGACATTTTCTGGTGTACGGCCGACGTGGGCTGGATTACCGGCCACACCTATGTCACGTATGGCCCACTGGCCATGGGCGCGACTCAAGTCATCTTTGAAGGCGTACCGACCTATCCGGATGCGGGACGCTTCTGGAAAATGATCCAGGATCACAAGGTCACTACTTTCTACACTGCACCGACTGCCATTCGCTCGCTGATCAAGTTGGGCGGCGACCTGCCGACCAAATACGATCTTTCCAGCCTGCGTCTGCTGGGCACCGTGGGTGAGCCAATCAATCCGGAAGCATGGATGTGGTACTACAACACGGTTGGCCACGCTCGTTGCCCTATCGTGGATACATGGTGGCAAACCGAAACCGGCTGCCACATGATCGCCCCTCTACCCGGTGCGATGCCGATCAAACCCGGTACCTGCACCCTGCCGTTGCCCGGCATCATCGCCACCATCGTCAATGAAGCCGGCGATGAGGTAAATGACCAGCATGGCGGTTTCCTCGTGATCAAGAAGCCGTTCCCATCGCAGATCCGTACCATCTGGGGCGACCCGGAACGTTACAAGAAAGGCTACTTCCCTGAAGAAATGAAGGGTGCTTACCTGGCGGGCGACTCCTCGCACCGCGACGAGGACGGCTATTTCTGGATCATGGGGCGTATCGACGACGTGCTGAACGTCTCCGGCCACCGTCTGGGTACCATGGAAATCGAGTCCGCACTGGTATCCAACCCGCTGGTGGCGGAAGCCGCAGTGGTCGGCAAGCCGCACGAGATCAAGGGTGAGGCCGTGGTTGCTTTCGTGGTGCTGAAAGGCTCACGCCCGGCTGATGCCGCTACAGCGAAGAAACTCGCTGAAGAACTGCGCAACTGGGTTGGCAAAGAGATCGGCCCCATCGCGAAGCCGGACGAGATCCGCTTCGGCGAAAACCTGCCCAAGACACGTTCCGGCAAGATCATGCGCCGTCTGTTGCGTGCCGTTGCAAAGGGCGAGGAAATCACTCAGGACGTCTCTACCCTGGAAAACCCTGCAATCCTCGAACAGTTAAAGGAAGTCATTCGCTAAATGCAGGGTTTCGGCGAAGGCTCTCGTACCCGGAGGGTGAACATGGCGCTTCTGCGCCATGTTAGCCTTGCATAGCCAATCGACTAAGCTGGCAAACAACGCCAGCAAGTCGCTGGTTAAGCGCAGCGGCCGGAGCCAAAACCCTGTGATCCTTGAGCAATTCAAGGAAGTTATTAGTTAAGTGTTGGTAACTTGTTGCGTAATGCCGCCATCCAGCAGTGTTACGCAACCCCTTAATTGTATTGACTCATCCTACCCCCTCCGCTACCATCGCGTCACTTTTAAACCATCCGGTCACACATAGTGCCTATCACTAAACCGCTACTGCTAACCCTTGCTGCCGTGCTCGGTTTCACCCTTGCCATCGCGTCCCGTGCAGAAACGACATTGGCACTAAATAGTCCGGATTTATCCACTCAGGCCTTACCAGTTCATACCACCGCTGCCGCACCTCAAGTTGTTGCACCTCAAGTTGTTGCACCTCAAGTTGTTGCACCTCAAGTTGTTGCACCTCAAGTTGTTGCACCTCAAGTTGTTGCACCTCAAGTTGTTGCACCTCAAGTCGTTGCACCTCAAGTCGTTGCACCTCAAGTCGTTGCAATTCAAGCTACTGCAGCTCAGGCTGTTGCTCCTCAAGTAACAACAGTGCCAAATGTTATTCAACGTGCCACTATCGAACCCGAGACGCAAGCTCCTGCACCTATTCGCGAAGCGATGATCGTAGCGCCGGAGCCGGCAGGTGACCTGTGGCAGCGTATCCGCAGCGGCTACGGCATGAAGGACCTGAATAGCCCGCTGATCAAGCGTCACGAAAAGTGGTATGCCAGCCATCCGGATTACGTCTTGCGCATGAGTGAACGCGCGCAGCACTACCTGTACTACATCATGGAAGAAGTGGAACGCCGCGGCATGCCGACCGAGATCGCGCTGTTGCCGGTCATCGAAAGCGCCTTCAATCCGGGCGCCAATTCCATTGCCAGCGCCTCCGGCATCTGGCAATTCATTCCTTCCACCGGCAAACACTTCGGCATGGAACAGAACTGGTGGCACGACGGTAGACGCGACATTATCGGCGCAACCAACGGCGCACTTGATTACCTGCAAAAGCTGCATGACCAGTTTGGCGATTGGGAACTGGCTTTGGCTGCCTATAACTGTGGCGAGAACTCAGTCGCCCGTGCGCAGGCTAGAAACCGCAAACAACATAAACCCACCGATTATGCGCATCTCAGGTTGCCGCGCGAAACGCGCAACTATGTTCCCAAGTTACTGGCTATCAAGAACATCGTGAACGATCCGGCGCATTTTGGCCTGGTATTGAGCAAGATTCCGGATGAGCCCTATTTCGCTACGGTTTCCACCACTAAGCATATCGACGTGAAGGTGGCGGCAGAACTGGCAAACATCTCGATGGACGAATTCATGGCGCTCAACCCTGGCCATAACCGCCCGGTGATTTTGCAGGACAAGGACAACAGCAATGTTCTGTTGCTGCCTGTGGACAAGGTCGATACCTTCCGCAGCAATCTGGAAAAGACCAATCAACGCCTGGTTTCGTGGCAACCTTACGAAAGCAAGAAAGGCGAAACCTTTGACAAGATCGCCGAACATTTTGGCCTGACACTGGCCGAGTTGCGCTCGGCGAATGGCCTGTCCAAGTATGCGCAGGAGAGCAACGGACAAACTCTGTTGGTGCCTATCACTGACGATCAACCGGCCGGTGCCGAGTTTGCTGCATTCAACATGCATCCTTCCGCCGTGGCTGAAATGTACGGGGCTGTCCGCTACACGGTGCGCAAAGGCGATACCATTTCCACAATTGCCCGCCGCTTCCACGTAAGCCAGATGCAATTGCGGGAATCCAACCATGGTGCAAGTCGTCTGCACATCGGGCAACACTTCAACATCGTGCTGTCCGACCACCGCCGCAGCTATCGCAGGCATAGTGTCGTAGCAGTCAAGGCAAAATCAAGAAAACACAACTCCGTCAGCAAGGCGACTACAGCGAAATTCGCTTATTCAGCCCGCCCTGCTTTGGCTTCCGACTGAACTTTCAACTGGACTGATACAGATGGCAGCGCACGCTATGCGTCGCGCTGATATTTGTAATTTCCGGATAGCGCGCACAAGCCGCGAAGGCCTGTGAACAGCGCGGCGCAAAATGGCAGCCCGACGGAGGGTTGGCCGGCGATGGCAAATCACCTTCAAGTCGGATAAATTTCCTGCCCTGACCGTCGATGCGCGGCACGGCAGACAGCAGCGCCTGGGTGTAGGGATGTTGCGGCGCACGCATCACTTCTTCCGTGCTACCCCGCTCCACGATCCGTCCCAGATACATCACGCATACTTCATGCGCAAGGTATTCAACCACCGCCAGGTTATGCGTGATGAAGAGGTAACTCAATCCCAATTCCTGTTGCAGCGATTTCAGCAGATTCAGGATCTGCGCCTGCACCGATACGTCCAACGCGCTGGTAGGTTCGTCGCAGATCAGCAACTGCGGCGACACAGCCAAAGCGCGCGCGATGGCAATTCGCTGCCGCTGCCCACCGGAGAACTCGTGCGGATAGCGCCACTTGCTGTCGCGTGCCAGACCGCACTTGTCCAGCAGTCCGTCGATATGCAATTGCCGGGCCGGGCCGTTGCCGCCAATGCCGAGCGCAACCATTCCTTCTTCCAGTATCTCGGCCACTCGCATCTTGGGATTGAGCGAGGCATAGGGATCCTGAAATACCATCTGCATCGCGGCACGCGATGCAGACGAACCGATCAGTTCGCGTCCGGCGAATTGCACGCTGCCCGTAGCGGATGGGATCAATCGCAACAGCGCCTTGCCCAGGGTGGTCTTGCCGCATCCGGATTCGCCCACCAGCGCCAACGTGCGGCCCTGGGCAATGGATAGCGATACGCCGTCAACCGCCTTCACCTTCCCGACCACGCGCTGCAACAGGCCTTTGCGAATGGGGAAATGCACTTTGAGGTCTTCGACCTCAAGGATTGAGGATTGGGGATTGAGGATTGAGCGAACCCCTGCCACGCTCTGAGTCTCATGCAGCTTCGACTCAATCCTCGATTCTCGATCCTCAGTCCTGCCATACAGATGGCACCGCACGCCCTGCCCCTCGTCCACTGCCGTCCATTCCGGCGACTGCTCATGGCACAGCGCCCACGCCTGATCGCAACGAGCTGCAAAACGGCAGCCTTGTTGAATGCTGCCCAACGCCGGTACGTTGCCAGGTATGGCGCTCAAGGGCTGTCCTGCACGAGCCGCGGCGGGCAATGCCGCGAATAGCTTCTGTGTATAGGGATGCAACGGTTTGGCGAACAACTGCTCACGGCTCGCCTGCTCGATGATCTGCCCGGCATACATCACGCCAACCCGATGCGCCGTCTCGGCCACCACGCCGAGATCATGCGTGATGAGCAACATCGCCATGCCCGATTGAGATTGGGTAGCGCGCAACAATTGCAGCACTTGTGCCTGTATGGTCACATCCAGCGCAGTTGTCGGCTCGTCGGCGATGAGCAGCTTCGGATTGCCCGCCAGCGCCATGGCAATCATCACGCGTTGCTTCATGCCTCCGGAGAACTGGAACGGATACTCGTCCACGCGGCGCGCCGCATCCGGAATGCCCACCTGATCCAGCAATTCGATGCAGCGCGAACTGGCGGCAGCTCCCCGCAACCCGCCATGCAGCGCCAACACCTCGGCGATCTGCTCGCCTACCGTCATGACCGGATTCAGGCTCAGTCCCGGTTCCTGAAAGATCATGGCCATTTTGCCGCCGCGCACATCGCGCATCTCGCGTTCCGGCAACTCGAACAGCCGCGCACCCTCCATCTGCGCGCTGCCGCTCGCGTGAACCACGCCATCCGGCAGCAAACGCATCAGCGACAGCGCCGTCATGGACTTGCCGCAACCGGATTCGCCGAGCAACGCAAAGGTCTCGCCAGCGCCGATCTCAAACGAGATATCGTCCACAATATGAGCGCCATCGCGCAGACGCGTAACGAGGTTGTCGACCCGGAACAGGCTCATGTGCCCAACTCCGTGCGATTCAAACGCGGATCGAAAGCGTCGCGCACCGCATCGGCAAACAGGTTCGCCGCCAGCACCAGCGCCAGCATGAAACCGAACGCCGAGGCCAGCGCCCACCACACCATCGGATCGCGCCCCATCTCCAGCCGGGCGGCGTTGATCATGGTGCCGAAGCTGATCATGGTGGGATCGACGCCCACGCCGACGTAGGACAGCACCGCCTCGGCCAGCACCAGCGCTGAAAAATCCATCACCAGCGAGATCAGGACGATGTGCATCACGTTGGGCAGGATGTGGCGCACCAGAATGCGCATAGAGGACACGCCAAACGCCTGCGCCGCCTGGATGTATTCCATCTCGCGCAGCTTCAGCGTCTCGCCGCGCAGCAGGCGGCACAATCCGGTCCAGCTGGTCACCCCCAGTATCAGGCACAGAAACACCAGGCGCAGATCGGCACGCGAGGCGGTGGTGTCGAACCATTGCGGATGGGTATCTATCGCCACCTGCATCATCAGCACCGCTGCGGCGATCAGCAACACGCTCGGGATCGAACTCAGCACCGTGTAAATATACTGGATGACGTCATCCACCCAGCCGCGAAAATACCCCGCCGCGATACCGAAGAACAGGGCCAGTGGCAGCGTCACCAGGGTCGTCACCGTGCCGATGATAAGCCCGGTGCGGATGCTCTTCAGCGAGAGGTACAACACGTCCTGCCCGACTTTGTCCGTGCCCAGAACGTGATAGGCGGTAGCGAGATTGGTCAGGGCACCGATAAAAGCGGCCATGACAAGGATGGTAATGAACACGGCACGTTGCCCGGTCCAGCGTTTTGCCAAGAGCAACAGCACCGCACCGATCAGCAATCCCGCGAGCAGACCGGTCAACGCCCGTCTTGCGACATCGGAACCTCGTTGCGACACGTCGGCCAGTTGCGCGCCTCCGTATTGCAGCCTTGGGTACTCGCGCACGATATTGCCGTGCACATCCGTTGTGCTTTCCTTGGCATACAGCGTCAGCGCGAACGGTGCGGAATAGGTCTTTTCGTTATGCGTGCGCAGCGGCTCGACCAGCCTGTCGAACACACTCAACACTTCCGGCGAATACACTTTCTCCCCGCCATTCGTTTGTGGAAGTGCTGCGCGGTAATGCAGCGTGTCGAGCAAGCCTATGCTGCAGAACAGGGACAGCACCAGCAGCGACACCAGCGCCATGCGGCTCTTTGCCACGCGCCGCCAGGGCAGGAGCAGATGCTCGTGCCGTCGGACATACCAGGTACTGGCGGCACCAGCGGCCAGCAGAACGAACACCAGCGCATCGCTCCACAAAATGACCGGCATAAAGCTCATGCGAGCCTCACTCGCGGGTCAACCACGGTATATGAAATGTCCGTCAGGATCAGTCCGACGATATACAGCACCGAACCCAGGAACACCATCGCGCGCACCACGCTGAAATCCTGCGCATTGATCGCATCGATGGTGTAACTGCCCAGGCCGGGTATGCCGAAGAAAGACTCGGTTAGCAGGCTGCCCATGAACAGCAGCGGAATGACCACCACTACGCCTGTCAGGATCGGGATCATCGCGTTCTTCAGCACATGCGTGAACAGCACGCGCAACTCGGACAAGCCTTTGGCCCGCGCCGTACGCACATAGTCCTTGCCGATTTCTTCCAGAAAAATGGTGCGATACCAGCGGCTGCTGGAACCCACTCCGCCCGCCACACCGATAATAATCGGCAGCACCACGAATTTGAAACTTTCCGCCCCTCCCGCGTAACCGGAGATGGGAACCAGATGCCACAGCTTGCTCACCAGGAACTGCCCGCCGATGATGTAGAACAGGCCGGAGATCGACATCAGCACCACGCACAATGTCACGCCCGCCAAATCCAGCGCCGTGGCACGAAACAACGTCATCAGCAGCGCAAAGCTGATATATACCGCCATTCCGATGATGAAGGTCGGCAACGCAATGGCAAGACTGGGGCCCATGCGCGTCACGATCTCGCGGCTGATATTGCGCCCGTCGTCGGAATAGCCGAAGTCAAACACGAACATGCTGGCCGACTTGTGCCAGAAAATGGTATCGGTGAGTTTATCCGTACCGCTGGCGGCGCGGTTGATCAGCAGCGGCTTATCGTAGCCGTGCTGCTCTTTCCATTTCGCGATGGCGTCGGGCGTCACGCGCTTGATGCCGAGTTGCATGCGCGCCATGTCGTCCGGCGTATTGACCACAAAGAACAACGTAAAGGTGAGCAGATTCACCCCGACAAGGATAGGCAAAGCGTAAAGAATGCGGCGTAGGAGGTAAGCAATCATGAGTGGCTCTATTGTAAGGCAAACGGCGGATTGCCAAACACCGGGGTACGGCAGAGAATGACATATCCGCACCGGCAGCAACAGCCCCGCAACCACCATGGTCTACACTCTGTTATTCAAATCTCTTTGCATAAGGAGAACATCATGAAAATCGGCATCCTCGGATCAGGCGAAGTAGCAAAAACACTGGCCGGCGGCTTTATCAAGCACGGCCATGAAGTGGTGCTTGGAACACGCACTCCGGCCAAGCTCGGCGAGTGGGTCGCAAACAATCCGCGCGGGCGCATCGCCAGTTTTGCCGAAACGGCGAAATTCGCCGAAGTGGTCGTTCTGGCAGTGAAAGGCACGGCAGCGCTTGATGCATTGCGCATGGCGGGCTCCGCAAATCTGACAGGCAAACCTGTCATCGACGCTACCAATCCGATTGACGATGTTCCTCCGGTCAACGGCGTATTGAATTACTACACCAGTCTCGACGAATCCCAGATGGAACGGCTGCAACGCGAGTTTCTCCGGCGCGCATCTGGTCAAGGCCTTCAATTCCGTCGGCAGTGCATTTATGGTGAATCCGCAGTTCAAGGACGGCCCGCCAACCATGTTCATCTGTGGTAACGACGCAGCGGCAAAGCAAATCGTGAGTGAAATCCTCGATCAGTTCGGCTGGGAAACGGCTGACATGGGCATGGCCGAAGCCGCCCGCGCGATCGAGCCGCTGTGTATCCTGTGGTGCATACCCGGCTTCCTGCGCAATGATTGGTCCCACGCCTTTAAATTGTTGCATTAGACAGGCAACCGCAAAACGACAAGGAGAGTGCAATGCGGATAGAGGTTTGGTCGGATGTGATTTGCCCTTGGTGCTACATCGGGAAACGGCGCCTGGAAATGGCGCTCGCCGATTTCGCGCAGCGAGACAAGGTGCACGTGATTTTCCGGAGCTTCGAGCTTGACCCCGATGCGCCGCGCCAGTTGGACGGCACCCTGGAAGAAAAACTGGCGCAAAAATACCATGTCAGCCTGCAGGAAGCTGCCGCGATGAATGCCCGCGTCTCTGCCGTCGCCAGGGAAGTCGGACTGGAATATCATTTGTCGAATGCCCGTCCCGGCAATACGTTCGACGCTCACCGCCTGTTGCACTTTGCCGCTTCGCGACAATTGGGCGACCGTGCCACGGAACGGATCATGCATGCGTATTTTTCCGAATCGCTACCCGTCGGCGACTTGGCGGCACTGGCGCGCCTAGCGCCAGAGTTCGGCATCCCGGAAGCGGATGCGCTGGCCATGCTGCAAAGCAACGACTACTCTGCCCAGGTTCGGGCGGATGAAGCACGCGCTGCGGGTTTTGGAATTAGCGGGGTACCGTTCTTTGTCATTGACGAGAAAGTCGGCATCTCCGGCGCACAGCCGGTCGAGGTATTTGCAAATGCGTTGCGCGACGCGCTGTAGTTTCCCAGACATGCATGTTTGGCTGCATACTCGTGCAAGAACATTTAAGTGAATTGGAACAAAATGGGCACCCAACCCGTATTACCCGAGCGTGAACAATCGCGCGGTGAGGAAATCGCCAGCAGCACCATTCACGGCATAGGCTTCATTTCGGCCCTGGTCGGAACGCCGATACTCATCGAGCATGCATCACGGCACGGCGAAACGGGATATATCGTCGGAACTTCCATCTTCGCCGCAGCGATGATCCTGCTATACCTTGCTTCCACCGTCTATCACGCGTTACGACAATCGGGACTTAAAAAAGTCTTTAACCTGATCGACCATATCATGATCTACCTGCTCATTGCGGGGACCTACACGCCATTCACCTTGGGGGTCTTGCACGGCGCATGGGGATGGACACTGTTCGGTCTTATCTGGGGACTGGCCACGATCGGGATGACGTTGAAGATATTCAAACGCATGGGTCATCCGGTTATTTCAACCGGCATGTACCTGGTCATGGGCTGGCTCATACTGGTTGCCATCGGCCCCTTATACGCGGCGGTTTCCGCGCAGGGACTGCTGTGGTTGTTGGCTGGCGCGATCAGTTATACCGCGGGTGTTTTCTTCTATGCGACCGATGATCGCTTGCGCTACGGTCACAGCATTTGGCATTTGTTTGTCCTCGGCGGAACGGTCAGCCACTACTTCGCGGTCTGGTACGCGATCTAGCGTATTCGTCACGCCGCCTCTTCGCGTTTCTTTAACGCACGCCAAATCCAGAGACCCAACAGTAACAATGCCACGCAGCTCAGCCACAACGGCCAGAGCACCCGTTGGTTCCATTCGCGACGCAGCCGGTCGCGCTGGCCTGAATCCACGCGCCAGTATTTGAGCTTGTTGTTGGCCATGATATTGGCTTTGACGTTGTGCAACCAGCCGTGTTGCAACACGTAATTCTTCGGGTGGTAACCCCACAGCCAGGGCGAGTCCCGGCGCAGTATCTCCAGCATCTGATCGATGATCGCCTGCCGCGCTGGACTGTTTTCCATATTCTTCATTTGTTCGAACAGCCGGTCGAATTCCGGGTTGCTGTAGTTGCTTGCGTTCTCGCCGCCCTTCGCCACCTTGGCTTGCGCGCCGTCCAGCAAGAACAGGAAATTCTCCGGGTCGGGATAATCCGCATTCCAACCGTAGTAATACATCTGCATATCGCCGCGCCGAATCTTGTCCTGAAACCGGTTGTAGTCGGTGCTGCGCACATCGAGTTGCACACCGATTTTGTCGAACTGTTTGCGCATCCAGTCAATACGGGATTTGTTGCCGACGCCGCCGGAAGTTGTATCGAGGTGGATGACCAGCGGCTGTCCGGTCTGAGCATCGACACCGTCCGGGTAGCCTGCTTCCGCAAGCAGCCGTTTCGCTTCGGCCGCAGATTTGCGTTTGGCCGCACCGTCCACCCAGTCGTATACGTAGGGATTGATGCCTTCCTTGCCGTCGCGGTAGCCAAAGATGCCGGGCGGGATCGGCGATTGCGCCGCGATGCCTCGACCGTTGGCAAATATGGAAATAAACTCCTCGTAATCCACCGCGATCGCAATTGCACGGCGCAACTTCTGCGCCCTTTCAGAATTTCCCCCCACCACCGGATCCAGCCAGTTGAATCCGGTATACAGGGTGGACGTTGCTACCGAAGTTGAAAGCGTGATGCCCTGCGCTTTCATGTCGTCGCTCACATTGGTTTCGCCGTTGACCCCGACATGCACCGCCTGGTCGAAGCTGTCGGAGCTGATGCCGGACGCATCGTAATAACCCTGCAGAAATTTGTTCCAATACGGGATGGTTTCTTTTTCCAGCGAGAACACGATGCGGTCGATCAACGGCAACGGCTTTCCCGCATCGGCCAGCAACCCGGCCTGCGCGTCTCCCGGCTCGCCCTCGTCCGGATATTTTTCACTGTCGTAATACGGGTTGCGCGTAAGCACCATGCGCCGGTTCGGGTCGTTCTCGGACAAGTAATAAGGACCGCTGCCCACCGGCCACCAGTCCAGCGAGAGATTGCGCTCGCGCATGCCCTTGAGTGCGTAAAAGCGCTCCGCTTCCTGCGGCATGGGCGAAAAAAACGGCATCGCGAGCCAATAGGCGAACTGCGGATATTTGCCGTAGATGGTGATGCGATACGTCGTGTCGTCCACCACACTGACGCCGGGCAGCGGATACCGGTTCAGATCGAGAAAATCGTCCGGATGCGCTTTGGCTGCGGCTTGCAGCGTGGCTGCATAGTCCTTGAGGCCGACGATATATTCGCCCATCACCCCGGCGATGGGCGTGTGCAACAGCGGATGGACGAGGCGCTTGATCTGGTAGGCGTAGTCCGCCGCCGTCACCACGCGCGTCCCCGTTTTGGAAAAATCGTTCAGCGCATGGATACCGTCCATGTCGCTGGCGTTGAGCCGGTAATTTTCCGGCACAAACGCCGGATGCGGCTGATAGCGCATGCCCGGCTTGATGTGTATCTCGTACACACTGTAGGCAACCTGCTTGGCCGCCGCAGTATCCGGCAAGGCGCGGCGGTTTTTGTCCAGATAGGTGACGCGCGGCATCCCGCTCGCGGCCAGCGGCACCAGTTGATAGGGGCGTTTCAGATAATGGTATTGCAGCGGTGGCGCATAAACGAGCGCGAGAAACTCGTACTCGTTCTCGCTGTATGCCTGCGCCGGATCGAGATGCTTGGGCCGTTCGGTGAACGCTGTGTAAAGAATGGGCTTTCCGTCATCCGCCGCCGGATACGGATCATTCCAGAGGCCGCCGTCGCAGGCGGCGAGCAACATGCATAACAAAGCGGAATACACGGTTTTCATGGCACAAGAGTTTAGCCGAAAGGTCCTTCTTCGCGGTAAGATTGCAACAAGAGTGTGGATCAACCAACGGGAAATACAATGAATCTGGAATGGGAAAATTTTCTGGCCACCCAGGGTGCGCAGTTGCGGGACGGCGTAGTTGAGCATTTCGGCGATGCCGCCGCCGAGCGCGTCGCCGCGCGCGACGGCACGGTATTGTGCGACCTGTCGCAATTCGGCATCCTCAAAGTTTACGGGGACGATGCCAAGGGTTTCCTGCACAACCTGTTCAGCAGCGACGTAAATGCACTGACCCCGCAACACGCGTTGCCCAGCAGCTTGAATACGGCAAAGGGGCGCATACTCGCGACCTTCCTCATTTGGCGCAACGATGCAGAATACTTCCTGCATCTGCCGCAAAGTCTGCTGGCGGCTATCCAGAAGAAATTATCCATGTTCGTGTTGCGCTCCAAGGTCAAGATCGAGAACGCAAGCGACGGAATCGTGTGTATCGGCCTCTCCGGCACCAATGCAGCAGCCGTGTTGCAGCGCCAATTTCCTGTGTTGCCACAAAACCCTCTGGATGCCGTGCAACATGAAGACACCTCCATCATCCGACTCGCCGCCGATCGCTTTCAACTCAATGCTGCGCCGCAACATGCTGCCGCCCTGTGGCAAAAGTTGAGCGCGGATGCAAAACCCGCCGGTTCGGCTTGCTGGGACTGGCTCAACATCCGCGCCGGTATCCCAATCATCCTACCGCAGACGCAGGAAGAATTTGTGGCGCAAATGGCAAACCTCGACCTCATCGGGGCAGTGAACTTCAAGAAGGGCTGTTATCCCGGGCAGGAGATCGTGGCTCGCATGCAGTATCTCGGCAAGAACAAACGCCGCATGTATCTCGCCCATGTCGATGCGGACGTTGCGCCACAAACGGGCGCCGAGTTGTTCAGTGCGGAGATGGAAGGCCAATCCTGCGGTATGGTGGTCAACGTGCAAGCAGCGCCGAACAGCGGTTACGATCTACTGGCCGTCATCCAGATCGCCAGCCACGATGCCTTCCCGGTACACCTCGGCGGACTCAACGGCACACGTTTGCACTTTCAGCCACTACCCTACTCAATGCCGTGAACCTGCCCGCCCAACTCTTCGCTGGCGATTTGTTGTGGCTGGCCAATTTTCTCTTTTCGATATTTCTGTTCCGCGCCATACGCTACGCGCCCTGGCGCATCGTGCTGGACAACAGCATCATGGTCAATGCGCTGGTTGCCCTGCTATTCGGTGCGTTCCTGATGTGGCAAATGAATGCCGGATTCCGCCCGGGCTTCAATTTCCATATTCTGGGCTCGACCTTGTTCATGTTGATGTTCGGCTGGCAGATCGCCACTGTCTCCATCACGCTGGTGATGCTCGCAACCTGGCTGCGCGCGGACGCCAGCTTCATTACGCTGGGCCTCAACGGCCTGTTGATGGTCGTCATCCCCGTGCTGTTCAGCGACTGGCTGCTGCGCTTCAGCAAAAAAAACCTGCCCAAGAACCTGTTTTTGTTCGTCCTCTGGAACGGTTTCTTCTGCGGCGCGTTGTCCATCGTGTTGAACGTGTTCGCGACCACCCTGTTGCTGTTATCGTTTAGCCACTACACCTGGGAAGAAATACAGCACAACTATCTCATTGCCACGCCCATCATCATGCTCACCGAAGCCTTCACCACCGGCATGCTGATCACCGCCTTCACCGTTTTCAAGCCGGAAGCGGTGTTGAATTTCAGCGATGAGGAATATCTAGCGGGGAAGTAACTTCAGCTTCATCTTCTTGTGCGGCATTCCGGCATCCATGAATTCCTTGCCGTGTTCGACAAAACCGAATTTCTGATAGAACGGAACGGCGCAGGTCTGCGCATCCACATCGACCTGTTTGTAGTCACGCGAACGCGCTTCGTCGAGCAGCGCCTCTATGATCACCGTGCCCACCTTCTGCTTGCGCCATTGCGGCAATACTGCCACACGTCCGATGTGCCCGTTCGGCTGCATGCGCCCGCAACCGATTGCATCGCCGTTCAGGCTCAAAGCCAAGGCATGACGGCAATCTTCGTCTTTGCCGTCCCATTCCAGCTCTTCCGGAACGTTCTGCTCGCGGATGAAAACCGCCTCGCGTATGGCACGCAGCAATGGTTCACCGTCGTGCCAACAAACCAGACTGACCGTGAATGGCGTAGTCATGATTCTTCTCCTGACTTTTCCCTCCACTGCTTGCGGGAGGAAGAATTGTTATTGTTATTCGGGACTGCATCAAGCTTTGATTTCGACTTGCGTACCGGTTTCCACCAAATCAAACAGCTCCATCAGATCCGAATTGCGCATCCGCACACAACCGCGCGAGCCTGGCTTTCCGAGCGGTGTACTGTCCGGAGTGCCATGAATGTATATGTAGCGGCGCATGGTATCGCATGATCCGCCGCGGTTGTAACCGCTCTCGCAACCTGATAACCACAAAATACGAGTCAAAATCCAGTCGCGTTCCGGATACTGCAAGCCCATCTTCGGCGTGTATACCTCACCCGTCGGGCGACGCTGCGCAAATACCGCGTTCTCCGGCTGTCCAGCACCGATCTTTGCACGAACGACATGCTTGCCACGCGGCGTACAGAAACTTCCATTTTCCTCGCCAGTACCGTTCGCGCCCGTGGAGACGCTGTATTCGCGCAATAACTTGCCACTGCGGT
Source organism: uncultured Pseudomonadota bacterium (assembly GCA_963718345.1). Taxonomy (GTDB): domain Bacteria; phylum Pseudomonadota; class Gammaproteobacteria; order Burkholderiales; family Gallionellaceae; genus Sideroxyarcus. The sequence goes on from CAVQZH010000018.1 coordinate 68,175, forward strand.
CAAACAACTCCAGCGTTTGCGATGGCAAATGGATTGCAATTTTCACCTCCCTCTCCCTTTGGGGGAGGGATGGGGTGGGGGCAATTCCTTTTGCTGTTGCGCGCGCCGGGCCGCAAAGAAATCGCTCAACACTTTGCCGCATTCGTCCGCCAGCACCCCCCCATGTATGCGTGCGTGATGATTCAATGTGATCATCGCCCCCTCTCCGCCCGCGGGCGGGTTGGGGTGGGGGAAATCTCCGAACAGATTGAACACACTGCCTGCGGCGCCCGTCTTCGGATCCCGCGCACCGAATACCACGCGGCTGATACGGGCATGGAACATCGCACCGACGCACATTACACAGGGCTCCAGCGTAACGAATAGTTCACAATCTACCAGCCGATAATTACCGATATGTTGCGCTGCGTCACGCAACGCCGCAATTTCGGCGTGAGCAGAAGGGTCGTGCCGCGAAATGGGCGCATTGCTGCCTCGACCGATGATCCGGCCGTGCTTGACGACCACTGCACCCACCGGCACTTCTCCGGCCTGTGCAGCCAGCAGCGCCATATCCAGCGCCGCTCGCATAAAGGTTTCATCCGCATCGCCTTGAGGGGTATCCGGCGGGAATGGAGTCAGGCTCTCTAAATTCATGCCCGCCATTGTACGGGCAAAAATTGGATTGCCAAACGGGATGGCCTGGCAGAAAATCCTCACGATGCAAGAACAAACGTCCAGCTTGAAAAACACACCCCGAGCAACGCACGGTCGCGAACAATCATTCGGCGAAGAGATCGCCAACAGCATCAGCCATGGCGCAGGAGCGATAGCATCACTGGTGGCCGCTCCTTTCCTGATCCTGCATGCGGTGCGGCTCGGGCACACCGGATACCTGATCGGCAGCATTGTCTTCGCCACCACCATGATCGTGCTTTACCTTTCCTCCACCCTCTACCATTCATTCCGCCCGGGCAGGCTCAAGCATATTTTCCGCATTATCGATCATTCGGCGGTCTATCTGCTCATCGCGGGCACCTACACCCCATTCACTCTCGGTGTGTTGTACGGTGCCTGGGGCTGGTCGTTGCTGATACTGATCTGGAGTCTGGCATTAACCGGAGTAGCGTTGAAATTCCTGAACCGTATGTCGCATCCCGTCATCTCCACAGTGCTTTATCTGCTCATGGGATGGCTCATCATCATCGCGGCAGATCCTTTATATACACACCTGCCGTTGTCCGGCCTGGCCTGGCTGGTTGCCGGTGGTTTGGCCTATACTGCGGGTACCATATTCTTCGTCTCGGACTCGCGTCTGCGCTATGGACATTTTATCTGGCACTGGTTTGTAATAACGGGCACTACCTGTCATTATTTCGCCGTGTACTGGTACGCCGCGTGAACCTTGCAATTTGCGCTTGCCTTCCCGAAAGAATTTGTCAACAATGGTAGTCAGGAATAGGAGCCATTGATGCCAAAACAAGTTGTAGACGATTTCACCCTGCCCGCCACAGGCGGTGTCGACTTCACGCTTTACCCCATCCGCAACAAATCGTTGGTGATTTATTTCTATCCCAAGGACAGCACGCCGGGCTGCACCAGCGAAGCGCAGCAATTCCGCGATTTGTACTCCGAGTTCCAGCAGGCGGGATGCGAGATCGTCGGCATTTCGCGCGACAGCATCAAGTCGCACGAGAATTTCAAAACGAAATTCACCCTGCCTTTCGCACTGCTGTCGGATGCGGATGAGGTAGTTTGCAATCAGTTTGGCGTGATGAAGCAGAAAATGATGTACGGCAAGCAGGTACGCGGTATCGAGCGCAGCACCTTCGTGCTCGGCAAGACAGGCAGTATCGTCAAGGAATGGCGTGGCCTCAAAGCGGACGGCCATGCGCAAGAAGTACTTACTTTTGTGCAAACTCTCTAAAGGACAACATGAACGCGCGTAAAGCAACAACGGAAAAAGACACCAAACTCTTCGTGCTGGATACCAACGTGCTGATGCACGATCCGACCAGCCTGTTCCGTTTCGAAGAACACGATGTCTATCTGCCGATGTTCGTGCTGGAAGAGCTGGACAACAACAAGAAGGGCATGACGGAAGTCGCCCGTAACGCGCGTCAGGCCAGCCGCTTCCTGGATAATCTTGTCAGCTCAAGCGAGGACAGCATCGACGAGGGCGTACCGCTGGATGCGCTGGGTAATAAGAACGCCACCGGGCGCCTGTACCTGCAAACCGAGTTCATCAACGACCCGTTGCCGTCGACATTGGCGAACGGCAAGGCGGACAACGCCATTCTGGGCGTGGTCAGCCACCTGCACATGCAACACAGCAAGCGCCAGATCGCGTTGGTCAGTAAAGACATCAACATGCGCATCAAGGCGCGTGCCTTGGGCTTGTCGGCGCAGGACTATTTCAACGACAAGGTGCTGGAAGATACCGACCTGCTCTACACCGGCGTGCGCGAATTGCCTGTCGATTTCTGGGACAAGAACGGCAAGGACATGAAATCCGGCACCCAGGCCGGCCACACTTTCTACAACATCAAAGGCCCGATCTGCCGCGACCTGCTGGTGAACGAGTTCGTGTACCAGGACGATGCGGAAAAACCTTTTTTTGCCGTGGTCACCACGCAGGAAGACACCAGCGCCACCCTGCTCACACTGACCGACTACACGCATTCCAAGAACGCCATCTGGGGCATCACTGCGCGCAACCGCGAACAGAATTTCGTACTCAACCTGCTGATGAATCCGGAGATCGATTTCGTCACGCTGCTGGGCCAGGCCGGAACGGGCAAGACCCTGCTCACGCTGGCTGCGGGACTGATGCAGACATTGGAACACAAGCTCTATTCCGAAATCATCATGACCCGCGTCACCGTGCCGGTGGGCGAAGACATCGGCTTCCTGCCGGGTACAGAGGAAGAGAAGATGTCGCCGTGGATGGGCGCGCTGGACGACAACCTGGACGTGCTCAACAAGTCCGACGACGAAGGCGGCGAATGGGGCCGCGCCGCGACGCGCGACCTGATCCGTTCGCGCATCAAGATCAAGTCGCTCAACTTCATGCGCGGCCGCACCTTCCTCAACAAATATCTCATCATCGACGAAGCGCAGAACCTGACGCCCAAGCAGATGAAGACGCTGATCACGCGCGCCGGTCCCGGCACCAAGGTGGTATGCATGGGCAACATCGCGCAGATCGACACGCCTTACCTGACCGAAGGCAGTTCCGGCCTGACTTACGTGGTGGACAGGTTCAAGGGTTGGGCGCACAGCGGACACGTCACTCTGCAACGCGGCGAACGTTCGCGCCTGGCCGACCACGCGGCGGAAGTGCTGTGAAACTGATCGGCTCCAATACCAGCCCCTACGTGCGCAAAGCACGTCTGGTGCTGCTGGAAAAGAACATCCCGCACACCTATGTTGTCGATCCGCCGAGCGACCCGAACAGCGAGGCTTACCGCGTGAATCCGCTGGGACGCATCCCTGCGCTCGTTCTCGACAATGGCACCTGCGTGTTCGACTCGCCCGTCATCGCCGAATACGCGGACACGCTCAACGACACACCTGTCCTGATCCCGCGCAACGATGCGCTGGCACGCATGCGCGTCAAACGCTGGGAGGCATTGGCCGACGGCATCATGGATTCCGCCATCGTGGTACGCATGGAACGCATTCGTCCGACCGAAAAACAGGAACCGGCCAACATCGACCTGCATAATCGGGCCATCACCCATACCTTGGCACATATCGCCACAGAGCTGGGACAGCGCGAATGGTGCGAAGGCAACGGCATCACACTGGGCGACTTGGCATTGCTTGCCGCACTGGTTTATCTCGATCTGCGCCAACCCGAACGCGACTGGCGCAGCGCGTACCCCAATCTGGCTGCCTGGTTCAAACGGCACAGCACACGCCCCAGCGTGCAAACATCTCTGGCAGGATAAACATGAGCAATACCGAAAAATCAGATGACGAATGGCGCGAGGAACTGACACCGGAACAATATGAGGTGTGTCGCCAATGCGGTACCGAGCCCGCGTTTACCGGCGAATACTGGGATTGCCACGACATCGGCGTCTACCGCTGCGTCTGCTGCGGCACGCCTTTGTTCGATTCGGAAACCAAGTACGAATCCGGCACTGGCTGGCCGAGCTTCTGGCAACCGATCAGCGAATATGTGCTGGATTACCGCGACGAAGACAAACTTGGGCTGGATCGCATCGAAGTCTGTTGCGCCCAATGCGATGCCCACCTCGGCCATGTGTTCGAAGACGGCCCCGAACCCACCGGTCTGCGCTTTTGCATCAACTCTGCCTCACTTGCGTTGGATAGAAAATAACAATGAACATTCCTGCCCGCAAACCGACTTAAACAGATGAGTCTCCATGAAAATATTTTTTGATCTTTTTCCTGTCATACTTTTTTTCGTTACCTTCAAATTCGCGGGTGTATTCACCGCCACTGCGGCGGCCATGGTCGCCACCTTCCTGCAAGTCTTGTGGGTAAAGCACCGCCACGGCAAGGTCGACATGATGCTTTGGGTCAGCTTTGGCATCATCACCGTGTTCGGTAGCGCAACATTGTTGTTGCACAATGAGAACTTCATCAAGTGGAAACCAACCGTCTTGTATTGGTGCTTTTCCTCGGCACTGCTACTTGCACCTGTGCTGTTCAAGAAAAACCTGATGCGGTCGCTGCTGGAAGACAAACTGCCCCTGCCCGACTCGACATGGCAGAACGTCAACATCGCGTGGGGCTTGTTCTTCGCCTTTCTCGGCGCGATCAATCTGTATGTGGCGTTCACGTTCTCAACGGATACCTGGGTCGATTTCAAGTTATTTGGCGTAACCAGCCTGATATTCCTGTTCATTCTTGCGCAGGCGGCAATGCTGTCAAAGTACGTTGAAGCACACAAAAACAAGGATTTGTGACCTTTAATTTGCCGCATCCATTCAAAAAATCATAAAACCCAAAGGAATCGCACCATGCTTTACGCAATTTTCGGCCAGGACATCCCCGACAGTCTGGAAAAGCGCAAGATCGCGCGCCCTGCCCACCTTGAGCGACTGCAAGCCCTCCAGAACGCGGGACGTTTATTGCTGGCCGGTCCTTTTCCGGCGGTGGACGCAATCGATCCCGGCGCCGCGGGTTTCACCGGCAGCCTGATTGTTGCCGAATTTGATTCGCTTGAAAGTGCCCAGTCTTGGGCAGACGCAGACCCCTATGTCGCCGCCGGCGTTTATACCCAAGTAGCCGTAAGGCCATTCAAGAAGGTCTTTCCGGCCTAGGCTCAAGGCATGCTATATTGCGCCTCGGGTAATTTTTCCAACCTCCCAATTTCAACCTAATACAAGGAAAGAAACATGCTGAAATTTTCCAAATTCTTCCTGCTTTCCGCATTGCTGGCGATCACCGCAGGCGCGCAGGCTGCAAATGACAAAGCGGCTGACAAACCCGCGGCAATCGTCAATGGCGTATCCGTCCCGCAGGAACGCGTGGACATCCGCGTCAAAGCTACAATGCAGCAAGGTCAACCCGACACGCCGGAATTACGCAAGGCAATACGCGATGAGATCATCAACCTGGAGGTCATATCGCAAGCTGCCGCCAAAAGCGGCATTGACAAGCAACCCGAGATCGCCCAGCAACTCGAACTGACCAGACAATCCGTACTGGCTGGCGCTTACGTGCAAGATTATGCCAAGACCCACCCCATCGGCGACGACGTTTTGAAACAGGAATATGAATCCCTGAAAAAACGTGTGGGCAACAAAGAATACAAGATCGTACACATCCTGGTGCCAACCGAAGCGGAAGCCCAAGCGGTCGAGGCCGAGTTGAAGAAGGGGGCAAAATTTGCCAAAGTTGCCAAGGCCAAGAGTCAAGATCCTGGCTCCAAGGACAATGGCGGTGCGCTGGGCACAAATGGATGGTCCATTCCTTCCAGCTTCGTAGAACCGTTTGCAGCAGCTGTGCTCAAGTTGAACAAAGGCCAAACCAGCGAACCGGTGCAAACCCAATACGGCTGGCACGTCATCAGACTCGAAGACACCCGCGACCTGAAGGTACCGACGTTTGAGGAAATGAAATCCAATCTGGAAAACCGCAAGCAACAAGAAGCTATCAAGACTCTTGTCGAAGATATGCGCAGCAAAGCAAAAGTGGAATAAGCACCAGCAGCAGCTTCAACAAAAAGGCGACCTGAAGGTCGCCTTTTTTCGTGGCAAGTTCAATCCAGATACTCGCCCTCTATCCAGAACAAACCCGGACAAATTTCAATCCCGAACGAATGGAATATCTCGCCGCACTACATTGAACCTTTTCCGGTCTATCCGGATGTGATCACGGGGCCTTGGCAACATCCTGACTGTTCCATCCCCCACCCAAGGCCTTGAACAGGTCGGCAACGGCGCTGCGCTGCGCACGTTCTGCATCGAGACGGTTCAGCTGGGCTTGCAGGTAATTTCGTTCCACATCCAGCAACTCCAGGCGGCTGGCAATGCCCGCTTGATAGCGTAACTCAGCCTGCGTATAGGCCTGTTCCAATGCCTTGCTGCGGGTGGTTTCGTAAGTCAGTACCTGCATCGCCGATTCCTGGGCAGACAAGGCATTGCGCACATCACCGAATGCGTTGGCGACAGCCTGCTTGTACTGGATCAATGCCTGGTCGCGGCGGGATGTCGCCGCATCTACCAGGTATCCGACACGCCCCGCATTGAAGATCGGCTGACTGATATTGGCGGCGAACTGGAATACGCCCGCCGGGCTGGTAAACAGGTTGGAGAACGCGGTGCTTTGGCCGCCCGCATAGGAAGTCAGCGCTATCGACGGGAAATACTGCGCACGTGCCACGCCAATACGTGCATTCAGTGCGACCAGATTCTGCTCGGCAACTTTCAGGTCGGGTCTGCGCAGCAGCAATTCCGCCGGCAGCCCATCCGGAACCGATGCGACGGGAAGCGACGGGGTGCCGCGATGCAGATTGCTCCCCATCACGTCGCGCGGGGAACGTCCCAGCAGCAAAGTGAGCGTGGTTTCCTGTTTGCTGCGCGACTGGTCCAGCGTGCTGAGCTGCGATTGAACAGCCGCCACGTCGGCTTCAGCCTGATGCAGGTCGTATTCGGACATCACGCCAACCTCAACCTGCTTCCTGTTGAGTTCGAGCCTTTCCTGACGGCTTGCCAGCAGGCGGCGTACCGCGACTTCCTGCGCATCGAGCGAAACGAGTGTGAAATACTGCTGCGCCACTTGGGCGGTCAACGTCAGCCGCACGGTTTCCTTGGCCGATTCTGCCGACAGCAGATCTGCGCGTGCTGCTTCGCTCGCTCTCCTGAACTGCCCCCACAAGTCGAGTTCATAACTCGCATTCAATGTCGCCAGCGATTGATTCTGGATACGCGGTATGGTCGACGGATACGGGGGCGAGCCTAGCAATGTGTATTTTGTGCGACTCTCCGTGGCATTGGCGCTGACCGATGGATATTGATCCGCCCCGGTTATACCCAACTGCGCACGCACTTCGAGTACACGTGCAGCTGCAACCAGGATATCGGAATTGTGTGCCAGCGCCTCATCTTCCAGTTGATCGAGGACTGTATCGCCATAGAGATGCCACCACTGTTCCGTTGTACCGCTGGCCGTCACCGCAGCAGCGTCCTGTTTGGCCGGCCAGCTTTCCGGCAATACCAAATCCGGACGTTTGTAATCAGGCCCGGCCGAACAAGCCGCCAGCATGCAGGCCGCAACCAGAACGCTCAGCGGCTTCATCTTCAGTTTGGTGTTACTCATGTTTGCTCTCCTCATGCCGCTTATTTCCCGGGGAAGATACGGCGCACCACGACGAAGAACACCGGCACCATGAATATGGCGATAACCGTCGCGGCAATCATGCCGCCCATCACGCCGGTTCCGATCGCATGACGGCCATTGGCGCCGGCACCGCTGGAAATTGCCAGAGGAAACACGCCAAATATGAAGGCGATCGAGGTCATCAGGATAGGCCGCAACCGGCGCCGACAGGCTTCCAGCGTGGCATCAATCAGGTCGCGTCCCTCTTCCAGCAATTCGTTGGCAAACTGGATGATCAGAATCGCGTTCTTCGCCGCAAGACCGATGATCACAATCAGACCGACCTTGAAGTAAACGTCGTTGGGCAGTCCGCGCAGAGCTCACCGCCACCACCGCGCCGAGAATACCGATAGGTACCACCAGGATCACCGCCAACGGAATCGACCAGCTTTCATACAGTGCCGCCAGGCACAGGAAGACCGCGATCACCGACAGCGCAAACAGGAACGGTGCCTGATTTCCGGAGACTCTTTCTTCCCTGGACGTGCCGGACCATTCAAAGCCCATTCCGGGCGGCAGTTTGGTTGCGATATCTTCCATGGCCAACAACGCATCGCCGGTACTGTGCCCGGGCGTGGGACCACCGGAAATCTTCATCGCCGGCAGGCCGTTGTAGCGGTCCAGCTTGGGTGAAGCAGCCACCCAGCGCGTCCTGGCAAATTCGGACAAGGGCACCATTCCTCCTTGCAGGTTGCGCACCGGCATCCGCATGATCTGGCTTGGCGTTGTACGGTTTTCCGATTCGGCCTGCATCTGCACTCGCAGGACACGCCCTTCGCGCACGAAGTCGTTGATGTAGGTCACCCCGAGCATGGACTGCAGCGTATCGTTCAGGTTTGCTATATCGATTCCCAATGCCCGCGCTTTCAGGCGATCCACATCGATCTGCAATTGCGGGGCGGCTTCCTGTCCTTCCGGTCGTGCCCCGGCTATGAACGGGTTCTTGCTTGCCATCCCGAGCACCATGTTGCGCGCCTCGAGCAGCTTGTCGCGCCCCTGTCCGGAGCGATCCTGCAACCTGAAATCGAAACCGCCGGTGGCTGCCAATTCGGGAATCGGCGGCACATTGAGGGCAAAGATGAACGCTTCCTTGATGCGGAACAGCATCATGTTGGCCTTTTTCACCAGGGAGGCAGCTGAACTGTCCTGCTCGGGCCGCTCATCCCAGTCCTTGAGGCGGACGAAAACCGTCGCCGCATTCTGTCCGCGACCGAAGAAAGAGAATCCGAGCACGCCGATGGCATGTGCCACTTCCGGCTGTTTCATGTAGTACTGTTCCACCTGAGTCAGCACTTCGCGCGAACGTTCGCGTGTTGCGCCCGGCGGCAGCTGGACCACGTTGAGGAAGTAGCCCTGATCCTCGTCCGGCAGGAAACTGGTTGGTAAATGCACGAACAGCCACCCCAGTGCGCCCAGCATGACCGCATAAAAGATCAGGGCGCGGCCGATGCGTTTCAGGAACATGGCGACCCAATTCCGGTAGCCCTGGCTAGTGCTGGCAAATGCGCGATTGAACCAGCCGAAGAAACCTTTCGCGGAAGACAGATCCTTTTCCGGCTCATGTTTCAGCAGCGTGGCGCAAAGTGCAGGCGTGAGCGTCAAGGCCATGAGCAAAGAAAACAGGATGGTCATGATCAAGGTGAGAGAGAACTGGCGGTAGATCGCTCCTACGGAACCGCTGAAGAACGCCATCGGCACGAACACGGCGATCAGCACCAGCGTGATGGCGATGATGGCCGTGTAAATCTGCCCCATGGCTTTGTACGTCGCTTCCCGTGGAGGCAGGCCGTCCTCGGTCATGATGCGTTCCACGTTTTCCACCACCACGATGGCATCGTCCACCACGATACCGATCGCCAGAACCATGGCGAACAGTGTCAGCGTGTTGATCGAATAGCCGATCACATACAGACCCACCATGCCGCCGGTCAGCGCAACCGGCACGACAATACTGGGAATGAAGGTCGCGCGCAGATTTCCCAGGAACAGATAGATGACGACAAACACCAGCAACATGGCTTCTGCCAGAGTCTTTGCCACTTCCGTGATCGAAATCTTGATGAACTGCGAAGTGTCGTAAGGAATCAACCAATCGACGCCCTTGGGAAACGCTTTCGAAAGTTCAGCCATCTTGGCCTTGACGGCATTCGCGGTATCCAGCGCATTCGCTTCGGGCGTGGTACGGATGGCGATCGCAGCGGCAGGTTGCCCGTCTATGCGAGCGGCAATGGAGTAGTCCTGTGCGCCGAGTTCCACGCGCGCCACATCCTTCACACGCACCGTGGAGCCATCCGGGTTGGCGCGCACAATGATGTTGCCGAATTGTTCCGGATTTTTAAGCCGACTTTGGGTAACGATCACCGCATTCAATTGCTGACCGGGTGCCGCGGGCAACTGGCCGAGTTCGCCGATCGCAAGCTCAGTGTTTTGCGCACGGACCGCTGCGCTGACATCGCCGGGTGACAAATTGTATGACTGCAGTTTGTCCGGCTTCAACCACAAGCGCATCGAATACTCGGTACCGAAGAGTATCGCCTCGCCCACACCCGGCACACGCCGGATGCTTTCCAGCAGGTTGGTGGCGGCAAAGCTGCCGAGCGCCACGTTGTCGCGGCTCTTGTCCGGCGAAGTGAGGGCGATGAACATCAGATAATTGCGAGCCGATTTTGCCACGGTGACGCCCACGCGGCGCACATCGTCCGGCAAACGCGCCTCGGCACGCTTGATGCGATTCTGCGTTTCGACCGAGGCGGCATCCAGATTGGTGCCCGCTTCAAAGGTCAGCGTGATCGTCCCCAGGCCCAGCTCGGAAGACGACTCCATGTAGAGCAAATGCTCGATGCCGTTCATCTCCTGCTCGACCAATGAAACAGCGGTGTCCTCCACCACCTGCGCCGAAGCGCCGGGATAGCTGAGCGTAATGGACAGGGCCGGAGGAGCGACTGTTGGATAGGATGTCACCGGCAAGCTGCGCAGCGACAATCCGCCGGCCAGCAAAATGATGAGTGCGATTACCCAGGCAAAAATTGGGCGGTCAATGAAGAATTTGGCGAACACGATGCCCCTCTATTTCTTTTCAGAAGTTGCAGGTGCATCCGCTACAGGCGAACTTCCCACCGGATTCCATTCAACCGCTTTCACCGGGGAACCGGGACGTGTTTTCTGGATACCGTTTACGATCACTTGATCGCCTTGCTTCAAGCCGTCGAGAATGACGAAATCGCTGCCCGCCATGCTGCCTGTCTTGACCGGTCGTATCGCAACTTTCCCCTCTTCCACCGCCAACACGAACTGTCCCTGCGCGCCGGTTTGCACGGCCCTCTGCGGTATCCTGATACTGTCGTCGGAACTACCTTCGGGTAAACGGATGCTCGCAAACATGCCGGGCAACAACAGGTTTTTCGGATTGGGGAATTCCGCACGCAGCGACACGCTGCCCGTACTCGGATCTATCGCGAGATTGGAAAACAGCAGTCTGCCTGGATGCGGATAGATAGTGCCGTCTTCCAGTACAAGCTCCACCTGTGCCGCCTTCGCCCGCTTCAGATTGCCGGACTCAAACTCTTTCTGCAGGCGCATCAGATCGGCGCCAGGTTGCGTGAAATTGGCATAGATAGGGTTGACCTGCTCAATCGTGGCGAGCAGGGTGGCTTCCCCACGCCCGACAAGGGCACCTTCCGTCACTTGTGCACGACCGACGCGACCGGCAATAGGTGCCGGCACACGGGTATTCTCGAAATCAATCTGCGCTTTGGACAGGGCCGCATCAGCCTGCTTAAGCTTGGCTTCCGCCAAATCATAATCTTGCTGACTCACCGCCTTCGCTTCAAGCAACGGTTTGTAGCGTTCCACCGTCTGGCGTGCCACGCTCATATCAGTTTTTGCAGAATCGTATGCAGTTCGATAGTTGCGTGCATCGATCTGAAACAGGGTATCGCCGGCCTTCACATCGCTACCTTCAACGAACTGACGCTTCTCGACGATTCCCTCGACGCGGGCGCGCACCTGCGCGCTCCGATAAGCCTCCAGACGTCCGGGAAGATCCTGTGTCAGTACGACGGAACCCTTGGTTACGGTCACCACATCGACTTCCATCGGCGGCGGAGCTGCTCCCGCAGCTGCTCCTTGCTGCCCGCTACCGTCTTTGGAACCGCATGCTGAAAGTGCGAGCATGGCTGCAAGCGAGGCAATTGCAATCGGAAAATGAGTTCTTGTTTTCATTGAAAATCTCCAACCGGATTCTTAATTCTTGATCGCTGACGGAATAACAATATTGTCAGCAGGATAATAGTTAGTAAGCTAACAGTTAGCAGGATAACATATTTTTTTTGTTTTCAAATAGTGCGATCACGAACATTTGAAAAACAAAGAAACGCGGATTGCGCGTGCACATCCCGCATCAGCAGTAGGTGTTTGCGCCGTTATGTTTGGCTTTGTACAAGGCAGCATCGGCTTTGCTCATGATGGTGTCCATGTCGTTGCCATCGTCCGGATACATTGCAATACCCAGACTGCCAGTGATATTTACCGTATGTCCATCGAGAATAAATGGCAGGCCCAAGGCGACCAATATCTTGTCTGCCAGCATCGTCACGTCATTTCGCGTTGAGATTTCGGAGAGCAATATGGCGAATTCGTCACCGCCGAATCTGGAGACCGTGTCGACTTCACGTACCTGCAATTTCAGTCGTGCAGCGACGGCCACCAGAAGCTGATCCCCCACTTGATGACCCAGCTTGTCGTTGACCGGCTTGAACCGATCGAGATCGATATACATGACCGCAAATTTCTTGTCTTCCCGCTTGGCTCTGGCCATTTGCTGTTTGAATCGGTCACGAAACAGCAGTCGGTTGGGAAGATTGGTCAGGAAGTCGTGTTGCGCATGATGCGCCACAGTTTCCTGTTCGGCCCTGCTCTGCGTGATATCGGAGAAGATACCAATGCGATTGACCACTTTTCCCTGCGTATCCTTGAGTGTATAAATTGAAAGTTTTTCCAGATAAGCCATGCCATCCTTGCGGCGATTCCACAGCTCCCCTTCCCAATGCCCGACTTCAATCAATGTTTTCCACATGTCGGCATAGAACTCAAAAGTCTGCTTGCCCGATTTCAACAAGCGCGGGTTTTGCCCGAGCACTTCTTCGCGCGAGTACCCCGTCAGAACCGTAAAGGCGGGATTGACGTCAACGATATTATCGTTGGCATCCACGATCACGATACCCTCACTGCTGACGGCTGAAACTTTCGCGTTGAGGGCGATCTGCTGCAATGCCTTGCGCTGTGCGGTGGACAATATTGCCAGCGCCATGCCCGAGACGGCCAGCAGCATCGCAAACATCCAGAAATTGGCCAAGCCGTAACGAACAAAATTGTCTGAAAAGAAGCCGACCTGCAGATAGGCGCCTGCCAGTACTTGGGACAGGAACATCAACTGGATCAACGCCGTGTTTCGCCTTCCAGTACGCAGCCCAGCCCAAATCAACAACGGAATCAGCCAGATCAGTCCAAGCTGCTGGTCTAATTTGAAGCCGGGCAGGTGCCAACCCAAAAAGACGCTCTGGCCGATGAAAAAAGAGACCGCCCAAAGGGCGATGACTTCCCAATTCTTGCGGGCTTTAAAGAACTTCGATTTTCGCTTTGCAAATACCAGAATAATGGGAGTAAAGAATGCTATACCCAGCACATCGGCGCGCCACCATTGCCACATGACGTCGGGCAGGATATCCAGGGTGATCATGCCCGACTTCAACAGAGCCAAAGGAACCAGGGTGGCGCTGAAAACGGAGGGTATCAATCCGCCCAGCACTACGAGCAAAGCAATGTCGCGCAGGCGATTCAGTGAAAGATCGACGTTTCCAAAGCGCTGAAGCAGGTAATAACCGAGGTACGTTTCGAGTGCATTTCCGACTGAAAATCCCAATGCAAAGATCATTGGTGCATGCACAATTTCTGCAGTGAGATAGGCAGCCACGAACACCGGGGGCAGAAACCGGACGCCGCCCAACAGCAATGCGGCCAGCGCAATTCCTCCCGGTGGCCAAAAAATCATTGCGCTGCTGCTCACCGTGCCAAACACCAAACCGATTTTGGCGGCAACAAGGTAAGCAATAACCAGACCTAATGATTTAACGATGTACGACATATCCCCTCGCCCTTCAATGTGCGAGCCTCATACATCCCCCAAAGGACTTATTATTATTTTTGTGAACTTATATGCGGTTGGACTGGATAAGTCAATTTACCAACCTTGCTATAACCATAATATAAACATGGTGATAAGCCAATTGGCGGATCGGCGGCAGCGTCGTGAATCGTTTCCCGAATTCGGGATAGATGCGTGAGCTGTACAACCCAACCGTTAGCAAAATCGATCAGCATGTACATTTTTTGGGGGAAAGCGTTCTGACCGCACCGAAACTGAGAGCAAAGCGCTCTCTTGGTATTTTATGCAACGATAAATTCGATTTGCAGTTATTTAAATCCAGTGCCCAGATGGTCGCGGGTATTTACACGATGGCTGACAGGGCTCCGCAACCCGCGCAAATCAAAGTGAATGAATCGGGAATCTGCAAGTTGAATCACACCGCTGAATGCGTCTGTCTCATTTGCACGGAGAAAATAATGGTTCAGGTTCACGGCAATCGAGAATATTGCCATGAACCTTGTCCGGAACTGCTCACATATTTCGGTTCTTCTTGATCATGTCGTAGGCAACCTGAATCTCTTTCGCCTGCTCGGTCGCCATTGCAATCATGTCCTGCGGTAGTCCCTGGCCCATTAGTTTATCCGGATGGTATTGGCTGATCAGCTTGCGATAAGCGCGTTTAATTTCGGCATCCGAATTTTCTTTGGTCACGCCCAGTGCCTTGTAGGCATCGTCCAGCGCTCCCGCAGTCGTGACCTGGCCCCCGCCGAAATGCCCCTGATTCAGCACCATATCCAGCATGTGCTTGAATGTCGCCTGGTCATAGCCGAGGCGGGCCGCGATGTCCATCAACAACGCCTCTTCCGCCGGATGGATATGTCCGTCCGCCAGTGCCATCACGATGAGGTACACCAAGCAACACGTCTTTCAGGTTCCTGGTATGCCCGCATACGGCCATGAATCTGGCATACGTCGGCGCAATATCAAATGCCGGATCGGTTCCCTGCTTGAACAGGGCGATCGCCCGTAGCCGGTGCTCCGCAGTCATGCCCAGTTTTTGCATGAACTGCTCGACGTGATCGATCTCGTCCTGGGACACATGCCCGTCGGCTTTGGCAAGCTTGCCCATTGAGATGAACACCGTTTCCAGGAACACGGCCTGGCGAACAGTATTCTGCAGCGGGTTCATGCCACCGGAGCCGTAGGCCCGCATGCGATCGACGAAGGAACCAACGAAGTACCCAAGCAGCGCACCCCAGAACCCGGAAAACAGATAACCCGCAACAACACCGATGAGCTTAAACAAGGCAACTCCAGAAAATTGGATCAAGCGGAACACAGCCGCAAATCAGGGCGCGAATTATACCTGCCAGCCGGCCGCCGGCGACACCGCACGCTCCACATACGCAATATGGCGCGAGGACGCGCTGACCACTACATCTTTTGCTTGATTGCCAGCACCGCCTGATTGCGCAGAGTACGCAACAGGGAAAGCTGGCGTTCTGAAAGCTTCAGGCTGTTGGCTTGCTGCATATCTGCATAAAACAAACCGATGGTTTTCTTGTTGATGACCACAGGCAGCAAAATGAAACTCTGCGCATCGACCAATTCCCGATACCAGGCCGGTATCTTGGTCGCAATGCTGTCTGCCCGCAGATCCTCAATAACAATATCCGCCCCCTTCTCAATCGCAAGGTGGAACACGTCTGCCTCGAATGCCAGGTTGAAACGAAAACGCGGAATCACTTCTTCGATGCCTTCGCCGAGTCCAATGCGTGCCACCATCAAGTTAAGCTTGTTATCCCGGATACAAATAATGGCACGTTTGAAACCCAGTCCGCGATAGATAGTCTCCAGCACCATCAGCAATACATCGTTGAGCTTAAAATCCTCCACCAGGGAATTGGTCACATCCTGAATACCTGCGCCCATGATGGTTTCGGGATCGGGTTTGGCAAACACATTCCCCATGCTCGACTGAATGCAGGGCCGACTCGATGCCGTGGACCCCGGACAAGCCGTCGATCTTTCCCGGTTTCTTTTCGGTTATGTTGTCGACGGCAAGACCGCTCCACTGACGCACCTTGTTCACCAGCGGACTGCGCGCAGTATTGATTTCAAGTGTCATCGCCCGGCGCGACAGCTCATGCAAACCGTTTTCCAGCGCCTCGTTAAGCTTGCGCTCGGACACGTCGAGCGCGACCTGGTACCGAAGCCGAATTTTATTCAGCGCCGCGGATTTCTCTTGCGGGTGAGTTGTTGCAGCGATCGTGCACAATTCGTTGGCCATATTCACCGTAGCCAACAAGTGATCTTCCTCGTTCTTGGGTTTCTTCACTGGCTCGCCAGGCGGCAATTTCACCATTCCGGCAAGCAGACGTTTCGGGAAATTCCAGCACCTGGCAACGCCTATCCCTATCTCGTTGTAAGTCAGCCCCAGCACCTTGATGGATGCCTGGTCTTCACTCTGGCCCTGTTCCACGAGGCGCGCGATTTCCTGACTTTCTTCAAAGAAATAGTAGGTCACCAGCATCCGTCCGAGATTTTGAAACATCGCACAGATCATGAGCTCTTCTGCATCGCGTACGTTTTTCCCCACGGCGAGTTGCGTAGCCACGACACCGGCGAAAAATGACGCGATTACTTCATCCTTTAGCTGATGCGCCAGCGATTTATTCTGCATGAATTCGAGCATGATAAGAGACATCGCAATGTTGCGCACAGTCTCAAAACCCATGATCACGACCGCTTTTGAAATGGTACTGATGTTGCCGCCGAATTGCCCGTAGGAGACCGTATTGACCATCCTCAGCAATTTGTTCGTCAATGCAAAATCCTGCAGAATCACCCGCGCCAGCTTGCTGGCACTATCCGATTCGGAGGCAACGATGGTATTGATTTCGGTAATGATGTTGGACAGGGCGGGAAAATCACTTTTATTCCGCATACGCCGCAACAGGAATTCCAAGGTGCTATGTGAGTCCTTGGCCGATGCGTCTCCAACTCCTACCAGATATTCCTTGAGCGCGGTGCGCATGGTGATCGCATCCGGATAGCGATCTTCCTTGCGCTTACCCACGCGCCTTTAAAATGATGGCCTCCAGTTTTTCATCCAGTTCGGGGTTGTGGACAGAAGGCGCAACCGCAGGCTCACGCACAACGCGATTCATGATCTCGAATACATTGTTGCCATTGAAGGCGGCGACACCCGTGACCATTTCGTACAGCACCATGCCCAGCGAATAGAGATCCGAACTGGCATCCACTGTTTCGCCAGAAATACATTCCGGAGCCATATATTGCGGGGAGCCAATCACCTCCTGGCTTGCCTCGCTCTGCTCCTGCATTAATCTGGAGATGCCAAAATCCGTCAGCATCGGCTGGCCACGCTGCCCGATCATGATGTTTCCGGGTTTGATATCGAGGTGCATTACGCCTTGCTGATGCGCGTGTTCGAGCGCATCCAGCAAATAACAGGCGATCTCTGCGGACTTCACCTGAGGCAATGCGCCATGCCGCAGCATCTTCTCCAGCGTGCCGCCCTCAATATAGGCACAGACCAGATAGGGGGCGCCTTCGTATTCCCCCGCATCGTACAAAGGCACAATGTTGGCATGCTGCAATTTGCTGACAATGCGTGCTTCGCGCAACAACATTTCAATTTGGGCGGCACCGGGACGCAGTGTCTTGATGGCCACTTGCCGTTCAAGTTGCGGATCGTGAGCGAGATAGACTGTCCCCTGCGCTCCTCTCCCAAGTTCGCGAATGATCGTAAATCGACCTATTTTTTTGGCTGCCATCAGAATCCACCCTGTATCAGTTCACATGATAGCAGCTCTGCAGCTTATAACTGACTTAGGCGGTACAGCATGCTCCCCGATTTTCCGGGAACTTCGGTCGTTGCATCTCTATTTGTTTTGCTGGCTTCCCGAATTTTGAAAAATCACGCAGGCTTCGCTTTGGAAAATCGGCATTGGGAGCCACTTGAACTACGGGACAATGCCTCAACGACGCTGGGTGCGGCGGGCATTCATACCGCGCCTAGTCATTCCGGAGACACCAGGAAACGCAAGGATAAGGGATCAGCGACCATATTGACGCAGCTGGTGCGAAAATTCCTGCAACGCAATGATGCCGCTTCCCTCCGCGCGTCTGCACCAAGTTTCCAACTGCTGCACAAGCTGTTCCTTCGTCGCACTGGATCTATTAACCAAAACAACCAGTTCCTGACGCATCAGGTAGATTGTTCGAAATACTTTGCTGGACTGCAATGCCTGCTTCAGCGCCAGAAGTTCTTTCTCGGGCAAATAGTCTTCATCTATTTTCAGCCAATGCTTGATCGCTCCGCGCATCCATTTGGCGTTTTTCGCCTGAATCGCGCGATTGCGCAGCAGGCTGCGGACTTCGTTGATGGCCGTTTCTCTTAATGATCTGGCAAACCTGCCCATCACCTCATAGTGGTGGTAGACAACAGAATGCAACGTTTCAGTATCGCAAAGCACTTTAGCCGGATTAGTCTGGATTTTCGGTGCGACTTTCCTCACTTTGGCCAGACCAAACAACGACAGGATGCGGATGTACATCCAGCCGATGTCAAACTCCCACCATCTGCTTGAAAGCTTGGCAGATGCGCTGTAGGCGTGATGGTTATTGTGCAGTTCTTCGCCTCCTATCAACACCCCCCATCCGACAATGTTGCGCGATGTGTCGTTGGTCACAAAACTGCGATAGCCCCAGTGGTGTCCCACACAGTTGATGACTCCGGCAGCGAAGAAAGGAATCCACAACATCTGCACAGCCCAGATTGTGATTCCGATCGGACCGAAAAGAATTACATCGATTGTCAGCATGATCCCTATGCCCAGATACTGGTGCTTTGCATAGAGATGGTGCTCAAGCCAGTCATCCGGAGTTCCATGCCCATAGGTTTCCAGTGTCGAAATATCGCTGGCTTCTTTGCGATACAACTCCGAGCCCTGGAATAACACTTTCTGGATTCCGAATATTTTCGGGCTGTGCGGATCTTCAGCGGTTTCGCACTTGACGTGATGCTTGCGATGAATTGCCACCCATTCCTTGGTAATCATTCCAGTGGTAAGCCATAGCCAGAAGCGGCAGAAGTGACTGGCAAGCGGGTGCAGTTCCAGGGAATGGTGCGCCTGATGCCGGTGCAGGAAAATTGTAACCGCGGCGATTGTGATGTGGGTAAGCAGCAAGGTGAATAACAACAACCCCCACCACGCCAAATTGAGTAAATAGAATTGCATGACGATCCGGCCTTTGAATAACTCCGGGCTTACTGACTACTGTGTCCTCGGCAAGACTGCGGAGAAAACAAGTTAGTTTGAGAGACAGGTTTTCATGCTATGCCTGACGCGATTGCCTGTCCATTTGTTTATTGTATTGACTCAAAAGAGACTCTATCGAGTATGTGGGAATCAAAGGGCCGAGCTCGAAAGCTCATCCTTGCTACTCTCAGATTCGCGGATTATTACGCTTGCACCGTACATCTTCAACGTCGTTCGACAAACTGGCAGAACAAAAAAAGGCGACCATACGGTCGCCTTCATATTCGCCTCCGATGCTACTTCAACGTTGCTTCTTCAATAAGCACCTTATAGGCATAGCCTGCACCGAAATCCTCGTCGTTGTGGACAACACCTTTCGCCGTAACAATAGCATCGAGCTTGGTTTCATTCGCGGTCGTCACGAGAATGTCGTCGCTTTGATCCGTAGCAGAGCCGGAGCCATCGCGCAGATGGACCCAGTTCTTGCCCAGAATGCCCGCGTTGTATTTCACAACTTTGCCGCGAACCACAACTGTTTTGCCTTTGAGTGCAACACGATTCTTGACGACTTCTTCAACTGTTTTTGCATTCCCACCCTTGGCCTTGGGGATATGCACATCATTGATCGTTTCCAGTTTCTTGCCGGGGATCGTGGCATACGCGGTGCCCAGGGCATGCCCCGTTGTGCTCGTACCACTGGCGGCTTCGCCCATCACGGCAGGCCCTCCAGTGGCAGCACCACTCATTGCGCTCGCGCCCGAGTTATACATGCCCAATTGACTTGGCGCGCTGCCTGCTGCACCGGCCAGGGAACCGAAAACAATCATCGGGAAAGTCTTTTTCAAAGTCTTGCTCTCAAAATTTGTCATGACGATTGCGTTTTCAATCGTAACTTTTGCGCCCGGCTTGATCGGCGTTGTGACGATGGCAGCCCAAGTCTCCCCATTCTGGGTCTTGAGACGAAGGTAGGTGTAGCTAGGGACGTCCTGAACCTCAAGCACCTCTCCCTGAAGGACACCGGCGGCAGGCTGGTTAGTGGCAGTTTGGTCTACTGCCCAGGCAAATGTCGCAGTGACCATCATGCAGATCGCTAACAAAGTTCTCATAAGTGATGCTCCTTCCGTTGTAAATATGCAAAGTGTAACAGGGCAGAGTGAATAACGAACCACAGTAGTTTATGTTTACCTGTGGTTATTGGAATTCGGCCACAATCCAGGCAATTAAGTATCTATAAGACAGTCTGAGCCAGCACAACAGTTTTATCGCCTCGATTAGAGCGCCAACAAATAATAACCATCTCTAATGACATTGACATTAGATAACCGGCTCCCTTACAGTGCGCACGGCATCCAACCGCCACTCGCAAAATTTTGGAGCAAGCAAATGAGAAATTTCATACTGCTGCTGGTACTCGTTTCGGGCTTTCTGTCCGGATACCTGATAGGCGACTATCGTGGCAAGAATGCACGCGAGGCACTGCAAAAAGCCATCGAAACCGGAAAGACGCTGGACGCAGAACGCGAGACCGCAATTTCCCGGCTCAAAACAGAGCTTGATGGCGTCAACGAAACGCACCGTCGGGAACTGGAAGCGATACGCAAAGAGAGCGATTTAAGGATTGCGTTATGGCGGCGCAGCAAAGACAGCGTGAATGAACAGATCAAACGCTCGAGCGCCAATCTCGCGTCAGCCGACACCAGACTTTCGGCACTCATCACCCAACGCGACGGCACAACCGGAACCGATGCGGCACGTCTTGACCTGGAAATCGAGCGCGTGCGCAAAGAACGTGAAGGCCTGCGCCGCGCAATCGACGGCAACACATGCCTGCAAACACAGATTCCCAATAGCGTATTTGAGGCGCTGAATGAAGCCGATACTCCGGGAAAAACACGATGAAGATGACGCACTTGAAAACTTGCACCAATCTTGCTGGTCAGCCTATACATCGCCGGATGCAAAACACTCCCCTTGGTGCCTCATGCCATCAACTGCGATGTAAATGCGGAACTGCTGGCAAGCAAATGTGCAACACCAAAACCGATCTCGAACGACATTACGTACGCCACGATGGTCGACACCATGCAGGCGGATCGCAAGGCGTTGCGTGACTGCAGTATTACGGCCGATGCATTGCGCGACGCAATCAAGCTATGTAATCAGGCAACGGCTGAGTACAACCTGAAGATCGATGCCATCAACAAAAACAATTAGGACTCATGTTGCCGATCGACCTGCTGTGAAAACTGATCAGGGCAGGATGTACAGGCAAACCACTCCGGCAGCACCAATCTAGTTCGACACGCCCACACCGGACACGGATGGCGACTCAAGTGGCACCGCTTCCCCAACGGTCGAAACGGGAGGTGTTTCAGAAATCATTGCTGCGTCAGAAGTAATTGGCGTCACCTGCTGCACAGTGGGTAGCTTGGCACTGGATTGTTTCTTTTCAGCGGCGATCCTGTTCAGATCAATGATGGTCCTGGAAATAACTTTCTTGACAATGAAGATGGCAATGAGACTGATCAAGAAAATTATCAGCAGACGTTTTATAGCGCGTTCATCCATAGCTGACAAGTTTAGCAGAACGGGCACCCACAAACCGCATCAGTCCCACCACGACGAACAGGTTTGCGGGTAATGCGCCGCCTTCATTAGCAAGTTCTGTTGCGAAGATACTTCCCCTTTTCCCCGCGTTTTTTAACGTTCTCTTTACAACACTATTGCTAGGATGGCAATTATCAAAAATAAAAATGACGCGTCGTCAATGTTCTTTGACTGCCGAAGTAATAAATAGGCGCTCAGGGCACGCAGTCTGCGTAGCAATTGTTTTTAATGTCTAAACTTAGGGGAGTTAAAACATGAAGAAGTATCTCTTGGCGGTAGCAATGATATTCTTATCGGCAAATGCGATGGCCGACAGGGTCGTGTCAGGATCGAATGGGAAAGGCGACGACGGCGACAGAACGGAAGCTTGCCGCGCAGCAAAGGATGACGTAATGGGGAAAAAAGCCAACGACGAGCTGGTGGCAAAGTTCTCCCAATGCGATTGCAAAGAAAATGAAAAGGGAAACTGGGCCTGCAGCGTTGAAGTAACGTTTAAAAAAGCCAGGTAATATTCCGCAAGTCCCGCAAAAGGCGATCATATGGTCGCCTTTTTTTATGGCGGTACTGGTCACCCCATGCGGTGGATACTCAAGACCGTTCCGCGGAGGACAACGTCATTCACTGCAATTGAAACTATAATTAAAATATTGGTCATTGATGGCAGCACTACGGTCGCTCCGGTTAGCTTACGGGTAGCAATAATCAGATTTATATTGTCATATTCCAAAGTGGAGAATGAACATGGACAAAAAAACGTTGTTCGCGATTGCTACCGTAATATTACTGGGCGCCGCATTTGCGGCTTATGAATTCTGGCAGCACAACCATCCGGCTCCAGACATCGTTCAATCCAAGAATACCCCGCCTTCACTCGCGCCTGCTCCGCCCCTCCCTGTACCCATTGCAAGCGAGGCAGCAGAACCTTCCCCCGCGCTCTCTCCCTTGCCGCCGTTGACACAAAGCGACAGCTTTGTGCTTGGTGCATTATCCGACCTGATTGAAAATCCGTCGTTAATGAAGTTGTTTCTTACCAATCGAGTCATTCACAATATCGTTGCCACTGTTGACAACCTGCCGCAGCAACGCGTGCCGGCCAAAGTCGTCCCGTTCAATTCCCCGTCCGGACGTTTTCTCACCTCCGGGGCCGAAAACAATCTCGCCATCAGCCCCAAGAATGCCAGTCGATATGCAAATTACGTGAGACTTGCCGAGGTCATTGATAGCAAAAGACTGGTCGGGCTGTATGTCCGCCTCTATCCCCTTTTTCAGCAGTCGTATGCGGAGCTTGGTTACCCAAAAAAGAATTTCAACGACCAACTCAATGACACGCTGGACGATTTGCTGGATACACCGGATTTGAAAGAACCGATCAAGCTGGTACAGCCCAAGTATTACTACCAATATGCCGATCCTGAAATTGAAGCGCTTTCAATTGGCGAAAAAATCATGCTGCGCCTGGGCAGCAAGGATCTCAAGATCGTCAGAAACAAGCTGAATGAAATCAAACAGGAACTGACTGTGCGCATGAATGAACTCAAATAGTAAGAACGTGCAGCGGTTTACACTCAACTGTTTAAACTGAGCAACGCCCCGCGTCAAAATCTCCCCGTTGAATCCTGAGTCATCTCCCTATTAACAATCCAGTAATCATTGGGTTAATTACCCCTTCTTAATTTACGGATTAGGTCTCGGTCTATATATTTCGGTATATATCTATGACAGAGAAATGAGCGTAGTTTTGCCATCGATTTGAACAGATTGTTTGCCGGCGATTTGGAAGTTTAGAGGATCCACGGCAGGCGCAATTGAATGAACGAAACCTGATCTCACGAGAGGCCGATTTGTTCGCGAATTTTCTTGATCCATTACGTCATTCCATTCAGTGCAAACTGTTTCTGTCCCTGACAGTAATTGTTGCGCTGAGCCTGACGGCAATACTGGCCAGCCAGGTATATTTGGTCCAGGATTATTTCGTTCGCCAGGCAGAATCGAATCTGCGTAGCAGCAATTATCTGTTGAGCCGCGTTCTGGCCGACCCGCTCTTCGAACATGACTTGGTGCTGTTGCAAACCAGACTGCAGGAAATCCAGTCCAAACTGCCGATTTGCAATTTCCAACTGAAGGACAATATCGGATCGATTGTTTTCAAGGTTGGAGAAGTGCACACACTGTTCGATTCAGAAATTACGCCAAACAGTCGTGATCGCTGCTTCAACACGGTCCTGCCCGTGATGCATGGGGATAAGTTATTGGGAACAATTCGCATGGGCGTGCGCACCGACGACATCGCGGAAGCGAGAAGAAGTTTGATTCAGGAAAGCATATTTTTCGCCGTTTTCTGGTTCGCGCTGTTCATGCTGCCTTTCTTTGTGCAGATTCGGCGCCTCATTCGGCCGATCGGCAATTTGAGCGAAGCCGCAAAACAATTTGCCAACGGCAACCTCGAGTATTCCTCAACGCTGCTCGTCCCCGGAAAAGATGAGATTTCGCAACTGATCACCAGTTTCAAGGGAATGGCTGAAACGTTGATTCGTAACCGGCAAGAACAAACGGCCAATTTGACCGCACTTCACAATGAGAAATCCACATTGTTCGCGCTACTCTCTACTATTCCGGTGGGCGTAATTTTTGCCGATCGCAGTCACATCCGGTATACCAACGCGGCCTTTCAGCGCATGCTCAGGCTGGGGGCGCAAGAGGATATGGTGGGTACACAGAATGACTCGATGCTGTTGCGGGTGGGACAGATCGTCGCGGACGCGGATTCATTTATAAAGATCGTTGCCGAAATTCTTGAGACCCGAAAATTAACCGAACCCAAATGCTTTACGTTGAAAGACGGACGCACATTGCGACTGATATCCAATGTCGTCATTGCCCCCGAAAGTAGCGGTTATCTCGGACGCTTCTGGTTATTCGACGATGTCACCGAGGAAAAGAAGGTATTACAGGCGGCAGAACTCCAGGCCGAAGTAGACTCCCTGACTTCAATCTATAACCGCCGCCGCTTCGATCTTGATTTACAGCGCCTGATGGCCCAAGCCGAGCGCGACACCTCACGACTTGCCCTGATGATGTTCGATCTGGATGATTTCAAGCCGGTCAACGACCTGTACGGCCACGCCTGTGGTGACAAGGTACTCAAACTGGTCGCGCAAACGCTCACATCGCAGCTGCGGCGCAACGAAGTGCTATACCGGATCGGCGGCGACGAATTCGCGGTGTTGCTGATCAATACCAGCGATGACGAGATTGCGATACTTGCAGATCGCATCGTGCAAGCCGTTTATACGCTTGAGATAGATTGCAATGGCGCCACGGCAAAAGTGGGCTGCAGCATGGGTATAGCGCGCTATCCGAACGAGGCCACTACTCACCAGAGCATATTGCAACTCGCCGATCACGCAATGTATGAGGCGAAACAGCGCGGTAAGAATAATTGGGTGTTGCACCGGACAGACGATTAGAAAGACGATTCTCACTTTTGTGCAGCGTACCGTAATGCGATCTGCCTCGATTGCGCAAAGCAAGTCATATCCCGCACGTGCATTGCAAAACCCGCGCGACGGTTGCAACTTCAGGACTTGGCAACGCCCAACTCCGCGTAAAGCTTATCCAGCATCGTCCTTAACTCGCTCACTTCTGTTTCAAGCCTGGCGACATTGGCTTTAAGTGCGGCGATCTCGCCCACGGTCACGTCACCCATAGCCGCAGCAGGTACTGCACCAAGAATCACAGGTTCCTCGATGGCGGGAGCGCCGGAAAGGAGATGCATCCAGCGGTTTTCGCGGGCGCCGGGCTGGCGCGGCAATTCCACTACCAGGCCGCCGGCCTCGCGCTCGGCCAATTCAACGAGAAATGCTTCGACCGAGGAAATATCAGCGAACTTGTGCAATCGGTCGCAATTGATGCGCAACTCGCCCGCCGTTTGCGGACCTCGCAGCATCAGCATGGTCAGCAAGGCGGTGGACTGCGTGGGGATATGCAACACCCGTTCGATATTGTGCCCATAGCGCGCAGCCCTGCCACCGCTGGTCTCCACGATCAGCGACAATGTTCGCAAGCTGTCCAGCGCCACCGCAACTTCCGATTCCGAAGCTTCGATCACCGGATCGCGGCTACTCTTTTGGTTGCAGCCTGCAACCAGGACGTTTAGCGTTAATGGATAACTGTCCGGCACCGTGCGCTGCTTTTCGGCAAGCACGCCGAGAACCCGGGTTTCAAGCAAAGAAAGGATAGGAAGCGTGGGGGACATGATCTGTTTTCCTGAAATGGCGCTCGGTCGATTATACAGAGTTACTCATTCAGTCATCTTGGCGTGCCATGCCCAATATCAAATCCCGATCTTTTCAGAGTCCAATGCGGATTGCCCGGAGCAGCGGGTTCCCCCGTTTATCACATACGCAATGAGGCGACGTTGATTGCGAACAACGTCAATTGATTGCCGCTGTCGAGGTTGAGCTTCTTCTTCAGGTTGGCTTTATGCGACTCGATGGTCTTGATACTGCGCACAAGTTTGTCCGCGATCTCGCTGGTTCCCATGCCCATGCCGATCAAATGCAATATCTCAATCTCGGTCGGGGACAGATTGCCGAGGGGCGAATCGGTGCCTTTCCTGCCCATCATCTTCTTCAGCAAACGGGAATTCATCTGATCGCTTAGATACAGCTCCCCCTGCAGCACTTGCCGTATCGCGTGCAGCAGCACATCGGTCGCCATCTGCTTCATGAGATATCCGCGTGCACCGGCCTTTAGCGCGGGCTCGGCGTAGATCGATTCGTCATGCATCGACAAAATCAGAATCGGGAGTTCGGGAAACAGGAACTGGAATCGCCGCACCAGTTCCAGACCGGATGCGTTTTCCAGCGATATATCCACGACGGCGATGTCATGCGGTGCCGCACGATTGGCTTCAATAGCCGCATCGATATCAGCCGCCTCGCAACAAACCAGCAAATCCGGCTCACGATTGATCAGCAGGGACATCCCCTGCCGGATAATGGCGTGATCATCCACCACCATCACATTAGCTTTTCTTTCTGCGCTGTATGAATATGTCATGTGAATCTACCTAAAGCATTGCGGGCATACTGACAGCAACTCGTGTCCCGCCTGTAAAGCGCGGCCCGACTTCCAGCGACGCACCGATGAGTTCAGCGCGATAGCGCATGGTACGCATTCCCAGTCCCGAATTTTCCAATATATTTGCATCCGCAATTCCACACCCGTCATCCAGTATTTCTACCTGCACCCGATTGCATGCAGAAGCTCTGATCCGCAACTCTACATGCGACGCATGCCCGTGTTTGACAGCATTGCTGACCGCTTCCTGTGTAATGCGGAAAATATTGATTGCGATATCGGGGTCGTCGATCCGGCATCCCGTCTCGCAGAAAAAATCGCATTCAATCTGGTATATCCCTTCCACATATCCGGCGAATTTTTCCATCATCCGGCACAGTCCTTTTTCATCCAGCTCCGCCGGGTACAACCCGTGCGCCAGCAAACGCGTCCTGCTCATCGCTTCGTTCACCAGGGTGGTAATTTTGGCCGCATCCTGCATCTCTTCCAGCTTCGCATCTTTCAATTTCTGGAACAATACCTCGGACATGAAAGCGACGCCCATCAGGTGCTGCCCCAGATCGTCGTGCAGTTCTCGACCGATGCGCTGCTGCGTTTCTTCACTGATGCTGAGCAGCTTGCGTTCGGCCACACCGGCTCGGGCCAGCGCCACTGCGGTTTCCTTGTCCGCACGCTGCCTCGCATCCTCCGCTTCCTTGTACGCGGTGATATCGGTAAATACCATCAGCAGATACGAGGTCTCCGCCCTCCTGATCTGGCGTATCGAAGTGACACACCAAACCTCGCGACCTTTCACGGTACAGAGCTTGGAAGTGAACTTTTGCTCCGATCCGGATTGCATCGCCTCCCGTCCGGCCAACAGTAATGCGAGCATGGACCACGCCTTGTCCTTCCTGTAATTCAACCCGCGTAGTTCGTCCATGGGACAACCGAGTATGCTTGCTGCGGCATAGTTGGCGATGATGCATTCGCCATTCTCCCTGAACACCATGATGCCTGAGTCCGCGTTGGCAACGATCGCCTCGTTCAGCTTCGACAATTTATCCAGTGCTTCTTCCGCGATCTTGCGCCCGCTAAGCTGCGCATTGATCAGATAGCAAAACAACGTATATATCGACAGACTCGACACGAACTGCCATTGACCATGCCACCAGTGCGCATCCTCCGGATAGAAGCCAACCTTGATGAGGGTCTTCCCCGTCGCCGCAATGAAAGCAAGCAGGAAGGAAAAGCGGCCTCCTACATACTTTGCGGCAAAGAACAGATTCAACAGATAGAAGATACCCAGTGGTATCCACGGGCCGGCAAACGAATACGCGTAGAAGAGACATGCCTGAATCAATAGTATCCCGCCGGCCAGATATATCCTGGGACAGGAAACCAGTACCTGATCGACTCGCCTGATGATTCCACTACCGATTGTCTTTGACGACAGGGTACCGGACATGATTGCCTTCATAAATGCATTGACTCGCTGGATGAGATGTTGGCGCGCATTCTGAACGAGTGAATGTGGAACCGCAACCAACCCTAGGGGCTTCCCCTATACCCAAATAAGGCGAAGGCACACACAAGTACCGGTTGGCACCCGACAGATTCCAGTACAACAAACCGCTAGTGTGGGAACCAGCCCGTGCCGAGTATTGTCATTACGGCGGGTGACCTGAGCGCAATCCTGCAATTTGATACGGGTCCGGACTTTTCCGGCGCAAACATACAATAAACATAATTTGAATTATCGGGAGAACATCATGCAAGACTCATTCACACTGCACTGCGTTACGTGGAACGCACGCGCCGCGATGCTCGAAGAAGTCCGTGCAACAGCATGCCGAATGGGCTTGCTGACGCAGGCGGAAGCCCAAACCGAACCTGTGGACAAGCAATGCCTGCATGCCCTGGTATTGAACGAAAGCGGAAAGGCCATTGGCAGCGCACGCATTACACCGTACGGGGAAACTGAGCGCATGGTAGTTCTTGAACCCGAAAACCAGTCTGAATTTGAAGCAGCCCTGAAACTCGCTGCGTGGTTGAACGAAGATAAATCGTTACCCTACGCCTAGGCCTCCGGATGAACGCTAAACGATGCCCGCTTCCGATTCGGGGGGGTATTGCACGTATAAGATTCCCTCTCCATCCTGAACGCACGAATCCTCCCCGTCGGTTCACACAAATTTAACAATCAATTAAAGTCCTCTTCCAAGTGTTTCGCAAAAAAAGACAGTGCGTTACACTGAATCCGCCGTTAGCTGTTGTTCTTCAGAATCGAATCCTTGCGAAAAACTCGGAAGGCCATAATGAACGACCAGAACAGCTCCTACCCCTTCTGCCACTCCCAACAAACGCCGCAAGATTCTGCTGCTCATCAGTGGAGTGGTGTCGCTGCTTTTGCTGTCCGTTCTTGTCTGGTGGCTTCTTTTTGGACAGTGGCGCACCAATACCGATGACGCTTATGTGGGAGGAGATATCGTTTCGGTGATGCCGCTGACCGGCGGCACAGTCACCGCAATTTATAGCGATACCACCCAAGCAGTAACCGAAGGCCAGCTGCTGGTGCAACTGGACGACAGCGACGCGCGCCTGCAACTGGAATCTGCCGAAGCCGCACTCGCATCGGCTGTGCGCGAGGTGCGCGGCCTGTACGCGACCAATCACGGCAATCTGCCGTTACTGGAGCAACGGCGTGCCGACTTGGCGCGAGCGCAGGCAGAACTGGCCAGCAGCGAAGCTACCCTGGCGCAAGCGGAGGCCGAATACAATCGCCGTGTCGCGTTGGCCACGCAGAACTTTGTCTCGCCGGAGAATGTGCAAAACGCACTTACCGCACGCGATGCGGCACGCGCACAGCACGAAGCTGCCACGCATGCCGTGCAAGCCAGTAGTGCTGCCATCGAACAGACGATCGACCAGGCCGGCGTCTCTAGTGCGCGCGTGGATCACACCTCGATAGAGAATCATCCTGCCGTACGCACCGCTGCGGTAAGGGTGCGCGAAGCCGCACTCGCGCTGGCGCGTACCCGTGTGCAGGCGCCGGTCGGCGGCCAGGTGGCCAAGCGTTCGGTTCAGATCGGAGAACGTGTAGCGGCAGGTGACGCTCTAATGGCAATCGTGCCGCTCGACAAAGTCTGGGTGGACGGCAATTTCAAGGAAACCGAGTTAAGCAAAGTACGCATCGGCCAAAGCGCAAAACTGACATCCGACTTTTACGGCAGCTCGGTTGTTTTTCACGGTAAGGTTGTGGGACTGGCACCCGGCACCGGCTCCGCCTTCTCCTTGCTTCCCGCACAGAATGCCACCGGCAACTGGGTCAAGATCGTACAGCGCGTACCGGTCCGTATTGCGTTCGACGTCCGTGAATTGCAGGCGCACCCCTTGCGCATCGGCCTCTCCGTGGACGCCACCATAGACACGCATGACCGCACGGGTGCGGAACTGACGACCTTGCCCGAGACAAAGGCAATCTCCGCAACAACAATTTACGCGCGCGACGTCAAGGCCGCCGATGCGCAGGTCGCACGAATCATCGCCGATAATCTGGCACACAGATAACGGTCATATCGAGGGAACAAATTTCAGCTGTCGATTGCTCTGCGGGGCGTAAAAATGAATCCTGGTCAACCCAACGTATTGAGTGGCATCAAGCTGGCGGCCGCAACGCTTGCACTAGGGCTGGGCTCGTTCATGAACATCCTGGACCTGACCATCGTCAACGTTGCCGTGCCCACCATCGCGGGCGATTTTGCGGTCACCCCGACCCAGGGCACCTGGGTTATTACCTCCTACTCCGTCGCCGAGGCCATCCTGCTGCCGCTGGCAGGTTTTCTGGCGGGACGTTTCGGGGAAGTACGTACCTTCGTCGCTGCCACGCTGTTGTTCACCCTGGCTTCGCTGTTATGCGCAATGTCGGTCAGTTTCCCGATGCTGCTCGCATCGCGTGTACTGCAGGGAGTTTTCGGCGCTTCCATGATCCCGCTGTCGCAAACCTTGCTCACCACTATCTACCCACCGCATCAGCGCGGCCTGGCTTTGGGCATCTGGGCAATGACGACGGTGATCGCACCGATCGCCGGCCCGCTGACGGGCGGCTGGCTGACCGATAATTTTTCGTGGCACTGGATATTCCTCATCAACCTGCCAGTCGGCCTGCTGGTCGGCATTTCCGTTGCCTCTCTGCTCGCCGGTCGCGATGTGGTTCAGCCCGGCAAACGCGACCAGAAAATGGATTGGGTCGGACTTGCGCTGCTGATCGTCGGCATCGGCTCCCTGCAGATCATGCTCGACAAGGCCAACGAACTGGACTGGTTCAGTTCCAACACCATTATCATCCTGGCAATCGTGGCGACGGTGGCCCTGCTAATGTTCATCGTTTGGGAACTGGACGAGCCCGCACCGATGGTGGATCTGCGCCTGTTCACACGACGCAATTTTGTGGTCGGGTCGGCTTGTCTGATGATAGGCATGATCGCGTTCTTCAGCGTGGTGGTGATCATTCCGTTGTGGCTGCAAACCTATCAGGGATATACGTCGTTCTGGGCGGGCAAGGCCATCGCGTTCGGCGGCGTATTGGCGGTCCTGCTCGGCCCGGTCATCGGCGCCAATATCGGCCGCGTCGATGCCCGCGCCATCACCACCTTCGGCTTCATCGTATTTGCGCTGGTGGGCTACTGGAGTGCGGGCTTCACCCCCGACATCGACTACTGGTCGATCGCGTTGAGCCGCTTGTTCATGGGCATCGGTATCAGCTGCTTCTTCCTGCCGCTGGTCACCATCAGCCTCTCCGGCCTGCCCGCGAACAAGGTCGCGGCGGCATCCGGCCTGACCAACTTCATGCGCAATCTGGGTGCCAGCTTCGGCACCGCGCTCACCACCTGGTTGTGGACCAGCCAGGCCGCCGGATACCACGCCGTCATGATGGAAAACATCCAGGCCTATAACCCGGCATCCAACGATTACCTGAACCGGCTGCACCATCTCGGCATGCCCAAGGATGTCGCCTATGGTTATCTGGAGCGCATGATCAACATCCAGGCATACACCATGGCCACCGACCAGATCCTGAAGATTTCCGCCACACTGATGCTCGCGCTCATCACACTGATCTGGTGGGCGAGGCCTCCTTTCGTCGCCAGTCGCGGCGGGCATTGACCCGATACGAATATTCTTGACGCGGCCTGCTCCCTGCAACTTCATTGACAGCTGCAGGATGGACTCACCTACAGTTCAGGCCAGTTACACCATCCGCGAGCAGTCAAACCAGGGAGCCTTCGGTGAAAGTTAGCCAAAGCGGCAAATCGCTAATCGCAAGTCTCGCCCTGTTTGCCTTTTCCATTCTCTGCGCGCGCGCCGACGACTTCGATTCCTGGCCCGGGTTTGGGACTGAATCCTATCCCGCAACCGACAGAGCCGGCTTCCATGCAGTGGAGCGATTGGGTATCACGGTAGGCGGGGACGTCATATCCAAGCTTGCCCGCTCTGACGGAACGTACAGGGAGATCAGCGCCGGCGGTTTGTACCAGGCCGGATTGGGTGCGCTGTATCAATGGAAAGCGATTCCATTCTCTGCAGAGTTGACTTTCAACTATCACGTCAACTCCGACTACAACGGCAACGATAACGCTTCGTTTCGACGCAACCCGCTCGAAGCGCTGGTGTATTTCAACGGTCTGGGACGCTTTCGTATCGGTGGCGGCATGCGCTACGTCTATGCAGCACGCGCAACCTCCTCCATCAACGGCGTGAATGAAAAAATCACGTTTGCAAACACCACGGGCAGCATCGTGGAGATCGGCTATCAAGTAGTGCCCTACGGCTGGATCAACCTGCGTTACGTGAAAGAGATCTACAAAATCGCCAGCCAATCGACGACCGGCACAACTCCACCTATATCAGGCAACACGCCGTACGACGGATCTCACTTCGGACTGTTCATCAGTTACGAGTATTAAACCGCTGCAGTGCGACTGCGCTCTTCCATCGCGCTACGTCAACATTGACACCGCCAGCCCTACTCCCCTACAGTTCGTCACACTTGAAGATCCGCCGCACACACATTTTGCCGCATGTACGGGAAGAGGCTCACAGCGGAATCCCCAGAACACTGCGGAAGGGTGGCGGCAAAGCGGACACCCACCAGCGCGTCACTTGCGGGTGAGTGCCAGGCACAAGACAAATTTCCGCACAGACAGGTAGCATCGCCAACAGCACAACTTGTTCAAAAAAGGGGAATCGCTTGGCCACAAGATTCACCAACACCTTGATCAGCATCCGCCGATTCGGAACAGCCTCTCCCCGGAATTGTTCCGATCCGATAACGGCACACACCTATCGATGATCCCGAACTTTCCATTCCGCAAGCCGAGTTTCACCAACAGCCTGATCGTCCGCATCGCGCTGTTGATCGTATTTGCATTGGCTGTATTCGCAGCCGGCAGCTATCATTTCATCATCCGCCCCACCATCAATAGCCTGGCAAACGCGCAGATGGGTCTGGTTTCGCAGCAACTGGAGGCGCGTGTCGGTTTGCTGCTGAAAACGGTGGAAACAACATTGCGCAGTAGTCGTGACTGGGGTGCAAACGGCGCTCTCGACCAAAGCCAACTGCTTCGCTTCAACGAGTTCTTCTTTCCGATCATTACCAATCACGGTGAAATATCTTCCGTCAATTTTGCCAACGAATCGGGCAGTGAAATTCTTCTGTTGCGCAATGCAGATGGCAGTTGGGTAAACCGGCTCAGCAACCCTGTAGATTGGGGACAGCGAACCTACTGGCTGTACTGGAACAGCAACCGCCAACTGCAAAAGGTGGAAATGCGTTTGATCGACTACGATACGCGCAAACGTCCCTGGTTTCAGGGCGCCATGCAGCTAGGCAACGACCAGGATATCTACTGGACCGAACCCTATATCTTTTTTACCACCAAAGAGCCGGGGATTACCGCCTCTATGCGCTGGACGGGAAAAGACGGCAGTCGCTATGTGATCGGCCACGATGTGCGGCTGCTTGACCTGTCCGCCTTTACCGGCGGTCTGTCGGTCGGGAAAGAG
Source organism: uncultured Pseudomonadota bacterium (assembly GCA_963718345.1). Lineage (GTDB taxonomy): Bacteria > Pseudomonadota > Gammaproteobacteria > Burkholderiales > Gallionellaceae > Sideroxyarcus. Next base: position 102,177 of record CAVQZH010000018.1, read on the forward strand.
GGCAAGGCCGCCCTGTTCCAATCCGACGGCAAGCTGCTCGCACTGCCCCAGGAAACCCGTTTCGCCGGGGCCGCTGCGCTCAAGGCTGCGGTCCTGAAATCTCCAGACGAGCTTGGGTTGCAGGATATCGGTCGCGGCTTCTCCGAGTGGCAAGCGCACAAGTCTGCCGCACAGACCATCGGCAGCTACACGGTTGCGAACGAGCGCTGGTTTAGCCTGTTCAAGCCGGTCAGAGCCGGAACCCAGCAATTCTGGCTGGGCGTATTCGCGCCCGAGAAAGAATTCGTTCCCACCACCAGCGAGAACCTCGTGATCCTCGCCGCAATTGCCATCTTCGCCCTGCTCGCAGGGGTTTTGGTTGCAGCCCGCGTCGCACGTCAATTTGGTTTTCCGCTGTTGGCCCTGGCCCGCGAAAGCGCCCGCATAGGCCGTATGGAACTGGATACACCAGTGACGGTGAATGCGCCCTGGCGCGAAGTCCGCGAACTGTCGACGGCACAGGAAAACATGCGTTTGCAATTACGCGAAACGAAGCGCGCCCTGGAGGACGCCAACGCCGTTTTGGAAAGCAAGGTCGAGGAACGTACGCGCGAGCTGAATCAAAGCCGACAGGCTCTGCAGGAACGTGAGATTCTTTTCCGCGCGATCTTCGAAAACGCCATGATCGGCATTTCAAACCTGACGCCGACGCTCGCACGGCAGCGCGTGAACCGGGCATTCTGCGACTTCACCGGCTACACGGAAGAACAGCTGTTGGCCGGGACCGGCCTTGATCTGATTGCACCCGCAGATCGGGATCGCGTCCGAACCGCATACGAGGATTTGGCAGCGGGCCGCATGTCCAACTTCCGGGCAGAAATCCAGTTCCTCCGTTCGGATGGCAGTCTGCGCTGGGCCGACATCCAGCTCACCTCCATCCGCAACGCCGAAGGCAAAGTGCTATCGCTGCTTGCCACTATTCTGGATATCGACGACCGCCGCACAATGGAGAGCGAACTGGAACGGCAGTTCGCGCTGATGGAGGCGATTCTCGACACCATCCCCAATCCCGTATTCTATAAAGACGCCGACACGCGTTTCATCGGTTGCAACAGCGCCTATGAAGAAGCTTTCGGTATCAAGAGGCAACAATTCGTCGGCAAGCGCGTGCTCGACCTGGAATACCTGCCGCAGCCGGACAGGATCGCCTATCAAGCCGAGGACGAGATGGTGATTGCTTCTGCGGGCCGCGTAGTGCGGGAGGTACCCATGATCCTTTCCGATCAGCGCACCCACGACACGCTCTACTCGGTCACGGGTTTTACCAATCGCGATGGGACTCCGGGCGGACTGGTGGGCCTGATCGTGGACATCACTCCTCTCAAGAACGCCGAACGGGAAGCTCAGCAAGCCCGTGCCGAAGCTGAAGCAGCGGCGCGCGCCAAAGCTGATTTCCTGGCCAACATGAGTCATGAAATCCGCACCCCCATGAATGCCATCGTCGGCATGACCCATCTCACCCTGCAGACTGAATTGACCCCGCGCCAGCGAAATTATCTGGAAAAAGTGGATGCAGCCACCCAAGGTCTGCTTAACGTCGTCAACGACATTCTCGACTTCTCCAAGATTGAGGCCGGAATGATGTCCATCGAATTGGTCGATTTCAGTCTTGACCAAGTCATGCGCCAGTTGGCCGACATGTCGCTGCACAAGGCGAACGACAAAGGGCTGGAACTGCTGTTTGATATTCGTCCCGATGTGCCGGACCACCTGCAAGGCGACCCGCATCGCCTTGGGCAAGTGTTGCTGAACATGGTGGGAAATGCGATGAAATTTACCGACCGCGGGGAAGTTACGGTCACTGTAGCTATTGCTGGTATCGACAATGACCGGATTCAGCTGCGTTTCGTCGTGAGCGACACAGGCATCGGCCTGACTGAAGAAGAGCAGCAGCGCCTGTTTACGCCTTTTACCCAGGCCGATACTTCGACCACGCGCAAGTACGGTGGCACCGGACTCGGACTTTCGATATGCAGGCGTCTCGTCGAATTGATGGACGGCGAAATCGGCGTTGCCAGCGCACCGGGCACGGGCAGCCATTTCTTCTTCTGCGTTCCTTTTAAGCTCTGCGTCCAGGCCGCATCCGCTCAAAATATTCCGGTTGCACCGGGGCTGCGGATTCTCGTCGCCGACGACCACGCCGGCGCGCGCGAAATCCTGCAACGTTTGCTTGAGAATTTCGGCTTCTTTCCCCATTCCGTGGCGGGAGGCGAAGCAGCCATCGCCGAATTCGCTGCAGCACAGTCGCGGGGCGAACCTTATGGCCTGTTGATCGCCGACTGGCAGATGCCGGAGATCGACGGCATCGAGGCCATCCGTCGCATACATGCGTCAAGCAACAATTCGTTCGTCCCCGCCATAATCATGACGGCCGATGATGACAGAACCCGGCTGGCGGATGCTCTCGGCAACACCAGGGTCAGCACCATTCTTGCCAAACCGATAACGCCATCGACCCTTTTCGATGCTATCGCAGCGGCTCTGCACAGCGAGGGGCATTCTGTGTTTGCCTCACACAGGCCGCATGGCGATACTGTTCCGCCGTCTTTGCCCGGCCACCATGTCCTGCTGGTGGAAGATAACGACGTCAACCGGGAGTTGGCCGAGGAAATCCTCAGGAATGCGGGACTGCGGGTGGACACCGCAACGAACGGATCCGAGGCCGTAGAACGTGCTGCCGTTACCCGCTATGACGCGATACTCATGGATTGCCATATGCCGGTCATGGACGGATTCGACGCGACACGCAAAATTCGCAGCAACCCGGAGTGCGCCTCCGTCCCCATCATTGCCATGACCGCGAGCGTGCTCCTGGGCGACCGCGAGCTGTGCCTGGCCGCCGGCATGAACGATCACGTGGCCAAGCCTGTCGACGTCGCCGATCTTTACACCAAACTTGCATTATGGATTAGCGGCACTCCCTCCCCTGCCCCGTTCAGTGAAAAGACTGATACGACCAGCCAGACCGTTGCGGATTTCCTGATCGACAAAAAAGGCGCGTTGGCCCGGTTGGGCAACAACCATGACATGTACCGGCGGCTTCTCGACAGACTGCGTCAGGATCAGTCCGATAGCGTGGCCCGCATCCGTGCCGCACTCACCTCAGGCGATCGCGATACGGCAAGACGTCTTGCACACACCATCAAGGGACTGGCGGGAAATATAGGCGCTGTTGATCTCGCTCATTCCGCTTTTCAGCTTGAACAAGGTATCGCGGGAAGCGATGCCGAAGAATTAATCAGTGCACAGCTTGAGCAACTCGGGTCGGACCTGGAGCGTGTATTCGCAGCGATCGATGAACGGCCCGTGCCGGAGAGAATAGCGATTCAACGCGTCGATGACGTTCCGGTTGCAACAAATATTTCATTGGCGGCAGATCTGGCTTCCCTCTACGCTCTCCTGCAGACCGACGACGCGGATGCGACTCGTCGACTGCAAGAAATGACGTCCGTTCTGTCTCAACACATGACAGCAGAAGAATTTGACCGGCTGAACCGCTTGGTCACTCACTACGAGTTCGAAGCTGCTGCCAAATTGCTGCATGGTGTAGCCGGTAATCTTGGGTTAATCTTGAAATGAAGCCACAAACTAAAAATTTTGGGTGATCAATATGACAAACCTGCTCGATAGACAAACCATTTTGGTGGTGGATGACGTTCCGGATAACATCGACATCCTGACCGAGATCCTGCGCGACGACTACCATATTCGCGTTGCCACTAACGGGGAGAAGGCACTCAATATCGTTTATTCCGATGCACCTCCGGATTTGTTGTTACTTGACATCATGATGCCCGGCCTGTCAGGTCTGGAACTGTGCCGGCGTATCAAGTCCAATCCCGACCGGCGCAAGATACCGGTCATTTTTGTCACCGCCATGTCTTCGGTCGAAGACGAAAAACTCGGTCTGGACACTGGCGCTGTCGATTACATCACCAAACCCGTAAGTCCGCCCATTGTCCTGGCACGCGTAAGAACTCATCTGGCGCTTTACGACCAGGCCCGCGAACTGGAAAGGATGGTGCATCAAAGAACGCGCGAGTTGAACATTTCAAGGCTGCAGATCATTCGCCGGCTCGGGCGCGCGGCGGAATATCGCGACAACGAAACCGGTAACCACGTGCTGCGTGTCGCACATTATTCCAGACTCATTGCCGAAACCTATGGTCTTGGACCAAAAGCAGCGGGCAACATTTTTTGCACCGCCCCCATGCACGATGTCGGCAAGATCGGAATTCGCGACTCGATTCTGCTCAAGCCGGGAAAGCTGGATGGCGATGAATGGGAAGTCATGCGGCAACACCCATCCATCGGTGCAAGAATCATCGGCAAACACGAAAACGAGATGCTGGAAACGGCCCGCATCATTGCGCTGACCCACCACGAACGCTGGGACGGCAACGGCTATCCTGCACAGTTAAAAGGAGACGATATTCCCCTGGAGGGACGAATCGTCGCCATCGCCGACGTCTTCGACGCGCTTATCTCAGTGCGTCCATACAAGAAGGCATTCAGCATCGAGGATTCTCTAAAGATCATGGATGTCGAGGATGGTCACCATTTCGATCCGTCCCTGATGCTTGCCTTCCGCAAAGCCCTCCCCGCAATCCGGAAGATCAATGAGGAATATGCCGACGAAAACGGACCCATGGCGGACGCAGGTCTGACAGACGATTTACTGCCAGTCGACGAATGAATAGATTTCGCGCCAAACAGATGCCGCGCGCACAAATAACACGGGCATGGCAGACAACAAAGTCTCGCCTGTAAAATGGCCGCGGATAAAAACTCACCAGATTGCCATTATTCCCGCAAAGAAGTCGGCGGTAGGGGTTGCGCCATCTTGATACCGCTGATGCATTTTTGCGCCAGACACGATTAGCAACAATATCTTTCGGGTTTTCAGCAAGTTATTGACGTTTTCTTCACAAGGTTGTTGTTAGGATTACATTTGCAATGGCAATATGGTATCCGCGGCAACGGTGCAAGTATCGATGTCCAAGCCGGATATAAGCAGCGGCGCGAACAATACGCCCTGTGCCGATGCAATTTATGTGAAGTCAATTTAATTTTTGCTCTCCAGGTGATTGCGTGTCCGATACAGAACGATACAAACGAATGATTGATGATTCTCGCGATGGCTACTGGGTGGTTGATCTGAAGGGTAATCTGCTTAAAGCCAATCAAGTCTATGCGGAGATGTCCGGGTACTCCATCGACGAACTGGTAAGCATGCATGTCACAAAACTGGATGCACAGGATGATGAGCAGAAGGTCAACGCGCGTATCCAGAAGTTGCTGGTGCAGGGGCACGACCGCTTCAGATCGCAGCATCGCCACAAGCAAGGGCACTTGTTTGAAGTTGACGTGGCGATTGATTTCAATCGCGAGTCAAACCAGTTCTTTGTCTCTTTCCGGGACATCTCGGAACGGCGCAAATACGAACAGGCATTGCATGAGAGCGAGGAAAGATACCGCCACCTGTTCGAAAACGCGGGCGACCTGGCTTATAGCACCGATCTCGACGGCGTCTTTACCGCGGTCAGCGAATCGTTGCTGGATGTAACCGGGTACACGCGCAACGAACTGATCAACGCCCACATCAGCAAGATACTCACCCCGGAAAATCTCGAACTGGCGCGGCGCATGACCGCTGCGAAGCTCGCCTCGGAAAAACAGGTGACTCGCTATGAACTTGAGATAACCGGCAAAGAAGGGCAGCAGATACCGCTGGAGTTGGTCACGACGCTAACCCACCGCAACGGCGAGCCGGTCGGGGTGCAGGGAATCGGGCGCGACATCAGCGAGCGCAAGCAATTCGAGACTGATCTGCGCATCGCCGCCACCGCCTTCGAATCCCAGGAAAGCTTGATGATCACCGATGCCGACTGTGTGATCCTGCGTGCCAACAAGGCATTTACCGATTGCACCGGTTACACGGCCGACGAAGTCGTGGGACAGACCCCACGCATATTCAAATCGGGCCGGCACGACAAGGATTTTTATCGTTCGATGTGGGACAGCATCAATCGCAACGGAACCTGGCAGGGAGAAATATGGGACCGGCGCAAGAATGGCGCGGTCTATCCGAAATGGCTCACGATTTCTGCAGTCAAAGGTGGCGATGGCATCGTCACCCATTATGTCGGATCGCACATCGACATCACCGAGCGCAAGGCGGCGGAGGAAAAAATCCGCCAGCTGGCATTCCATGACCCCCTCACCCGGCTGCCCAACCGACAGCTTCTGCTGGACCGGCTGCAACAGTCATTGATCTCCAGCGTCCGCAACTCAAGAAAGGGCGCATTGCTTGTTCCTCGACCTGGATAACTTCAAGACCCTCAACGACACGCTCGGGCACGCCATGGGAGACCTGTTGCTGCAACAGGCTGCCGAGCGCCTGACATCCAGCATACGCGAAGGCGACACAGTGGCTCGCCTTGGCGGCGACGAGTTCGTGGTGATGCTGGAAGATCTCAGCGAACAGTCTATCGTGGCTGCGAAACAGGCCGAGGCAGTTGGCGAAAAAATCCTTGTCGCGTTAACCCATCCATACCAGCTGGGCACAAATATGTTTCGCAGCTCCGGCAGTATTGGCGCGACCATATTCAGCGGGGATCAGCAGGAGGCGGAAGAACTTCTCAAACAGGCGGATATCGCCATGTATCAGGCCAAGAAGGCGGGCCGCAACGCGCTGCGCTTCTTCGACCACAGGATGCAGGATGCCATTAACGCCAAGGCCGCACTTGAGGGCGAATTGCACAAGGCTCTTGAGAACGGGCAATTCCAGCTGCATTACCAGATACAAGTGGACAGTGCGCGCAGTGCATTGGGCGCCGAGGCATTGATCCGCTGGAATCATCCCACGCGCGGGTTGGTGCCACCCGCACACTTCATTCCGCTGGCGGAAGAAACCGGACTGATACTGCCCATAGGCCTCTGGGTGCTGGAGACTGCCTGCGCCCAGCTCAGCGCGTGGGCGGAGAATGAACTGACACGGAAGTTAGTTCTGGCGGTGAACATCAGCGCCCGGCAATTCCACCAGACTGATTTCGTCGCGCAAGTGCGTTCGGCAGTGCGACACCATGCCATCGATCCAAACCTGCTCAAACTGGAACTGACCGAAAGCCTGTTGCTGGAAGATACCGAGGATACTGTCGCCACCATGAACGCACTGACGTCAACCGGCGTCCGCTTATCGCTGGACGACTTCGGCACCGGTTATTCTTCTCTGCAATACCTCAAACTGCTACCCCTGAATCAAATCAAGATCGATCAATCCTTTGTCAGGAACATCGCCACTGACCCCAACGATGCGGCCATCGTGCAGACCATCATTGCGATGGCCGAGACGTTGGGACTGAATGTCATTGCGGAAGGCGTTGAGACCGAGGTTCAGCATGAGTTTCTGGAGCTGCGCGGATGTCACGCGTGCCAGGGCTATCTGTTTGGCAAACCGCAACCAATCGAAGAATTCGAGGCAGCACTGGAAAGAGGTTGAACTCATCTAATCCTGGCCGTTGATAAATCGGCAGTCTGGTGCTCAATTCACTCCTGTTTCAATGATGCATTGTTCCGTTTTACTCCGAGAAAAACTCAGCGGGAACTATACTGATAGTGCGATCCAGTTACGCCCAAGGAGCAGTGCATGAAAACTCACAAAATCGCCGTCATTCCGGGTGACGGAATCGGCAAGGAAGTCGTACCGGAGGGGCTGCGCTGTCTGGATGCCGCGGCGCGCAAATTCGGAATCTCGTTCCAGTGGGATGAATTCGACTGGAGCTGCGATTACTACCTGAAGCACGGCGAGATGATGCCCGCGGATTGGAAAGAGCGAATCGGCGGACACGACGCCATCTTCTTTGGCGCCGTCGGTTGGCCGGCCAAGGTGCCCGATCACATTTCGCTCTGGGGTTCCCTGATCAAGTTCCGTCGTGAATTCGACCAGTACGTCAATTTGCGTCCGGCCCGGCTCATGCCCGGTGTGCCTTCGCCGCTGGCCAACCGCAAACCGGGCGACATCGATTTTTACATCGTGCGCGAGAATACCGAAGGAGAATATTCGAGCGTGGGCGGCCGCATGTTCGAGGGCACGGAGCGCGAATTCGTCGTGCAGGAAAGTGTGTTCACCCGGATCGGTGTCGATCGGGTCATGCGCTTTGCCTATGAGCTCGCCGCAAAGCGCCCAAAGAAACATCTGACCTCGGCCACCAAGTCGAACGGCATTACCATCTCGATGCCGTATTGGGATGAACGGTTCGCCGATATCGGAAAAGATTATCCGCAAGTCCGCACCGACAAGTACCACATCGACATCCTGACGGCACACTTCGTGCGCAATCCGGATTGGTTCGATGTGATCGTCGCGTCCAACCTGTTCGGCGACATCCTGTCCGACCTCGGTCCTGCCTGCACCGGCACCATCGCGATTGCCCCCTCGGCCAACCTGAATCCCGAACGCAAGTATCCCGTCGCTTGTTCGAGCCGGTGCATGGGTCTGCGCCCAGACATTTACGGCAAGGGTATCGCCAACCCGGTCGGGCAGATCTGGGCGGGGTCCATGATGCTTGAGCATCTCGGCCACAGTGAGGCAGCGGCGCTCGTCTTGCGCGCCATAGAAACCGTATTAGCGGAAGGCCCGCGCACACCGGACATGGGCGGGAAAGCCACCACATCGGATGTCGGCAAGGCTATTGCCGCAACGATAGAATCGATGGCGCCTTGAAAAGATGATGGTGCCCAGCACTCCCTGAACCAGCTAGGGTTTTTCGTGGGCAGGTTCACGACTACCCCTAAATGACTGCAAATCCATCGCCAGAAGAACATTAGAATATTAGCCATTGGTTATTGACACCGGTAGACTAACTCCCATAATGTTCGCGTCATTTTCCACTTCGCAGCATCCTCGTCGCAGTAATCCCAACACCGCATAACAAAGGAGCAATTAAGAATGTATAACTTATTCAAACCAGAGCAGCCTGTCGGCCTGATGGACTTCGTGCGCGCCGCCAAGTCCTGCATCACCGAAATCACGCCTGCAGAACTCAAGGCCAAACTGGATGCGAGGGAAGACCTGTTGCTCGTCGACGTACGCGAGGCTGCAGAGTTCGAGCACGGACATATAGACGACGCACATCTCGTTCCGCGCGGCATCATCGAAGCTGCTGCCGACACAAGCTATCCCAAGCATTACCCGCCCCTGTCGGGTGCACGCGACCGGCAAATCATCGTCTACTGTGCCACCAGCGGTCGCTCGGCCATGGCTGCTGCCGTGCTGCAAATGATGGGATATAAAAAGGTGATCAATCTTGCCGGCGGAATGACACGCTGGGAAGCTGAAGGCATGCCGCAAGTACGCGAAGCGGAGTACTAACAGCAACTTTAGGGACACACAGATTAAGTCGTCACACCGGCGAAGGCCGGTGTCCAGTTGATTAAATACACTGGATTCCGGCCTGACCGAAGGTCAGCCCGTCCTGAGCCTGCCGAAGGGCCGGAATGACGTTTTAGGACTTAATCAGCATATCCTCAGATTCTCCGTTCGTAGCGAGCTTGTCAAAGCATGATCGGAGAATTAAGTCAGCATTTCGTTAGCGCAGCGTCAGCAGGAAGATGCTCTCCTCCATCCGGCTCACGCCGCGCTGCTTAAAGCGCGGATTTTTCTGCAGCGCATCTTTTTGCGCCAACAGGCGTATCTCGGCGTACTTGTCATAGAGTGCCTCGACCTCGTTCACCGACACCGCAAATGGCGGCCCCTGCATCTCCGCCTGTGGATAATCGAAAGTGACCAGGAGAATTTGCGTTGCGGGCGGCAGGATATCCACCAGGTGGCGCGCATAACGTTCGCGCATGTCGGGCGGCAACGCCACTAGCGATGCACGGTCGTACACAGCGCTGACGTTCGCCAGATCGGCCTTGCTTAAGTCGAAAAAATCGCCGCACAAAATTCGTACGCCGTCCGCCTCGCAGCTCTTGAACTTGCCGCTGATCGCATGCGTTGGCAATTGTCCGTTTTCCCTGAAGAAATCCTCCACCGCAATAGAACTCAGCTCCACCCCCAGCACCTCGCAACCCTGTTGGCGCAGCCACACCATATCCTGGCTCTTGCCGCACAAAGGCACGAACACCTCGCCTCGATGTGAATTGCGCAACTCCTGCCAGTATTGATGCAGAAATGGATTGATTTGATCCTGGTGAAAACCGATCTCTCCGCGCTCCCAGCGCTCCAGCCAAAATTCCTTTTTCATTGTCGCTCCTTCATAAATTCAAAAATGCCTTCAGGGAGAAAGCGTCAAGTTTAGCAGTGCAAGCAAGAAGCAGCGCGCCGTTAAATCCCTTGTGTCAGCATTGACACGACGCGCCCGGCTCCCCTAAAGTTCGACTCACATGTTAATCAGCCAAGCGCGCTTCGCACTGTGTGCAAGGCACAAGGATGAAATCCTGAGAGCCAGTAATGGAAATGAAAAAGATCAATTCCGGCAAGCTGCGCGCCATCGGCTACGATGCGCGCGCACACATCCTGCAGGTTCAGCTCGACACCGGCAGCACGCTTCAATACAGCGGCGTCGGCGAGGACATCTGGCGCCGGCTCAGCAGTTCCGGCGCAGCCTGGAGCTTTTATCGCGACAACATCGAAGAAGAATTCACTGTACAGAAAGTTTCAGGCAGCGCGCCTGCTGGGATGAATCCGCTTGACGATCTGTTCGGCCCGAAATAATTGGGCAGCGTCCTCAGCCAAGGATGCACCGACTGAGTCGTCACACCGGCGAAGGCCGGTGTCCAGTTGATTAAATACGCTGGATTCCGGCCTTCGCCGGAATGACGTTTCAGAACTTAATCGGCGCATCCCTAAATACTTTTAGCGTTTTCGAACACAAAGTTCCGGTTTCCGAATAAGGGCGTATTCGAGCGCGTTGGCCAAGCTGTCGATCAAGGCCGCTTGCAGTTGCGGATTGAAATCGTCACCATCGTCGATTGATGCATGATATTCGGCCGTGGAAATCTGACGCTTATCCGTGTCGAATGCAGCAACGTGAACCGCTCTTGCATCAGTCCAGTATTCGATATTGACGGACGCGCCATTTTCAAGACGAAAATCATTTCTGTTTACTTTATGCCTGGTCATTTTGAACTCCTTACTTTCGATGGTTGGTACCGGAGTTTCTGTACATGCTAGCCTTAAACGAAGAGGCTGCGCGCCTGGCGAGCCAAACTCCCCGAATCTGCCAGCTACATTCTGAACCCGAAAAGGTTGCCAAGAAACTACCTGTACTACATAGGGTTATTGATGCCCCCCACCCCACTTACCTGCTGTTCGACCCACGGACTAATCCGTAATCCATTGTTCTATCGGTAGTTCATCAGGGTTTCCCCTGGAATGCTTGGCGTTCAGTGTGTGCCGCCCCAGCCCTGCGTTACGCAGGTTACATCTTCATTACTAACACGTTTAATTCCCCAACAACTTAATTGACACTGCCCAACGAACTCACTTAGAGTTCGTCCCACTTGCAAATCCGCCACACGCACATCGCACCGCACGCACGGTGAGAGGCTCACAGCGGAATCCCCAGAACAGGATGGCTGGCGCAAGGATAGATTCCCGCTCAGACGGGAGGCATCGCCAGCAGTACAACTTGTTCGACAAAGGGGAATCACTTGACCGCAATTCTCTCCGAAAAAAACATCCCCTGACCCGATCAGTGTCTGTCTGCGCTCGATCATTCTTTCAATTACGACTTGAGAAACCACATGAAAATCTTTTTAGCATCTTTCCTTACGGCTTTGGCTTTATGCGGCTCTGCCCTTGCCGCTACTGGCGATCCGCTCGAATTGCAAACGCGCTTCAGCTACTACCACGCCAACTACTTCATCAACGAAGACGGCACCGCTATCGAGTCGCATGAATGGTCGAAGACGGTGCTGAAAGAAACAGCGCTGGAGAGATCGAAGAGCGCCTCCGTCGGTTACAGCACCAGCGCGCAAAAGGCCGAAGTCATTGCTGCCTACACGCTCAAAGCGGATGGCAAACGCATCGATGTGCCGAAAGACAACTATCAGGTCGAAGTGAACAGCGGCAAGGGCAAGGATTCTCCCGTCTATTCCGACTGGACGACATTGACCGTTGTCTTTCCCGATGTTGCGGTCGGCGACAAGGTCGTTTTCTCGTACAAGCTTATTCAGACCGAGCCGATGTTCCCAAGACAATATTCGACCGCACAATATTTCTACGACCAGGTCGCCTACGACGACGTCCGAGTGAGATTCGACTATCCGGCTTCGATGTGGGTGCAATACGAAGCCCGCGGCATGAAGGAAACGGCAAACGAAACCAAGGGCGACCGCAAGATCGTCGAGTGGTCCTATGCGAACCCGCAACCGCTCAAGACCGAACGCCGCGACTACTCGGTATTTGATTCCGACAAGGTGGTCGGCCTCTCTTTCTCCACCTTCAAGACATACGCCGACATCGCAGCCGCTTACGGCGAACGCGCACTGCCCAAAGCAGCCGTCACGGACAGGATCACCAAACTGGCTGCCGAAATCGTCAAGGACAAGACTTCCCCCAAAGAACAGGCACGCGCCCTGTATGAGTGGGTTGCCACCCACATCACCTATGCCGGCAATTGCATCGGCATCGGCGCTGTCGTACCGCGCGACACCTCTTTCATCCTCGACAACAAGATGGGCGATTGCAAGGATCACGCAACGCTGCTGCAGGCATTGCTCGCCGCTCGCGGTATCAAGAGCACCCAAGCGCTGCTGAATTCCGGATCGGCCTATCAATTGGCCAAAGTCCCGGTCGTCTCCACTGTCAACCACGTGATCAATTACCTCCCTGAGTTTGACCTGTATGTCGACTCCACATCCAGCTCCACGCCGTTCGGTCTGTTACCTTACGGTGACGAGGACAAACCCGTGCTGCTGGTCGAAGGCTACAAGGATGGCGCAAAAACCCGGGTGCCGCCGGTTGGCAGCAACAAGCAGCACGTCAAGAGTGTGCTCAAGTTCGCACCGGACGGATCAGTCAGCGGCGACATCGATATCTCCCTGCATGGGATAAGCGCAGTGCAAACCCGGTCCTGGGCGCGCGACATTACCAAGGAAGCGGAAGAGGACCTGGTCAAAAACATGTACCGGCAACAAGGCATGATCGGCAGCGGCAAGCTGATAAAGGACGATCCGCAAGAACTGACGGACAACTATCACTACAAGGCAAGCTTCAATGCCGAGAAGTTCATCAAGCTGCCCGGCGCTGGCGCCTTCTACATCCATCCGCCGCTCAACGTCTCCACGCCAATCTATTCATTTCTTCAGACAGCGATGGAGCCGGAAACAGTCGATGTAGCCTGCTCCAGCATCAATGCCACGGAGGAATACACCATCGAGCTGCCCAAGACTGTCAAAGTGCTGTCGATCCCGGACAACCTGAAAGTTGCCAACGACTTCGTCGCATACACGGCGAGCTATAAACTCAAAGGCAACATCCTTACCGTAAAACGCACGCTCGATGACCGCACCCCGGGCAATGTCTGCAAACCGCAGGTATTCGTCGAGTACAAAAAGATCGCCGAAAAGGCGATAGACAACCTGAAGGAACAGGTGCTGTATAAATAGTACGCCAACGGAAACGGGGCAGAATGGAATGCATATGATCGTGTTGCTGCAACATAAGATCATGAACCAAAGGGAGTAGCCATGAAAAAGCAAATTATCAATATTTCACCGTTTCAGACAGCCAAGGTTTTTGCAGTACTCTATTTTCTGATTAGCATTCCATTCATAGGTTTTATGGCAATCGCGTTTTCATTTTCACCTGCGCCCCATCCCGGGATGGGCATGCTGATTATTTTTCCGTTTGTTTACTTGATCTTCGGATTTATTTTCACAGCAATAGGTGCTTGGGTTTATAACTTGGCGGCAAACTGGGTTGGTGGTATTGAATACACATCAATATCTATTGAGAACGACTAAGCCCGTGGTCACTGGAAATCAAAAGCGATGGTACCTCTTTTAATTGCGGATAACTTTTAGGAACGCTCATGTCTGCAAATTATGATTTCAAGACTTTGTCACCAGAAGATTTTGAAAGACTTACTCGCGATCTATTGAGCGCTTCTTGGAATACGCGAATTGAGTCATTTAAGTCGGGGCGAGATAAAGGTATTGACCTTAAGTATTCAAAGCCAAACTCTAAAGAAAAGATAATTATCCAGTGCAAGCACTATGCGCCAGGTGCATTCACTAGGCTCAAGCGATGTCTACAAATTGATGAACTACCTAAAGTGGCGAAGCTATCTCCAAGTCGTTACATACTCGTAACGTCAATTCCACTCTCGGTCAACGACAAAGATCTATTGTTTGATTTGCTTAAGCCATGGTGTAAATCAACTGGCGATATCTATGGCGCATCAGAAATCAATGGGCTACTAGTTGCGCATCCAACCGTTCTTAGAGCTCACTTCAAATTATGGCTGTCCAGCACAGAAATTCTAGAAAAGGTATTGCACGCAGGCATTTGGAATTTTAGTGCCGCAACAATTGAAGAATTACAAAGGGAAATAAGCCGATTCGTCGTCCATGATGGCTTTCAAGCAGCTCTTAACATTCTACATACACATCATCATTGCCTAATTGTCGGAATACCTGGTATCGGAAAGACGACACTGGCTCAAATCTTATTGTGGTATTACATACAAGAGGAATTCACAGCCATTATTGTTTCGCAAGATATTAAGGAGGCATGGGAAATTCTTACGAGAGCAATTAGCAATCGCGAAAAAGTCGTTGTACTCTACGACGACTTTCTTGGCCAAGTTAATTTTGAGTCGCAAAAACTCGAAAAGAATGAAGACCAACGACTTCTTAGCATGCTGGAGCTAGTAAAACGCCATTCAAATATTCGATTCATACTTACGACACGTGAATACATCTTGGCTGATGCTAAACAGCAGTATGCAAGACTGGCTCAAGCAGATCTCAATATAGAGAAATTCACGCTTTCACTGCAACAATACACAAAGGCCAATAAAGCAAGAATTCTATTCAACCATCTTTACTTTTCGGACCTTCCACAATCTCGACTTGATGCGGTCGTCAAATCTGGTGTCTATAAAATAATTGTTGGCCATCAGAACTACAACCCCCGTATCGTTCGCGGAATTTGCGAATTCTCGACACACAAGTTCTTGAATGATGAAGATTTTGTTAGTCGCATCTCGCAGCAATTTGATGACCCAAGTGAGGTATGGAATCACGCATTCCTTCATGACATACATCCGAATTCACGGATTTTGTTATACATCCTGTGGTCATTTGGACAAGAAGCAACCCTGTCTGCTTTAAACGAAGCATATTCAGCTGTTGCTTCAGATTCTATTGCCTCAGTATCGAGAGATTCATTTGACAGTGCGTTGAAAGAGCTTGATGGCAATTTTATTTCAACACAAAGATTCAAAGTAATCGGAAATGCTGATAACCCAGAAATTGTCGTTCGCTTTCATAATCCATCAATCCGCGACTACATAAAGCATCTTGTGCACACGAGATATGATGTTTTACAGTGGTTAATATCATCATCTCTGCGTTTCATTCAAATTGAAACAATTTTCGCGGCTTTTCAACTTACATCCATCAACATACACGACTCTGCTCGAGACGTAATAGTCCAAAGCCTTTGGACAACCAGTACAAAACTGCTCGATTCAACGAATGAGCAAGTCGTATTTTTCGGCGCCGAAAGAATGATTTCAACTCGCGGCATTGAGCGAACTCATCGACTGCAAACTATTCTTAGCATTGGAGAGTTAATTGACAACCGAAACTTAGTCAAACAATTTGTATGGCCCCGAATGGTGTCCGGTAGCAAATGGGAGCTGCCTGTTTCAAATGAAAGGCCATTAGATTTAGCACATTTCCTGAATCGCGTTATTAATATGGGACTATTAACTGAGACAGAAGCTATATCTGCAATATCTGCATACCATACCTACTTATTAGATTTATGTGACCAAGCTGGTTGGATAACGACCTTAGCAAAGGTCGCAGATGTAATGGAACAATACCCAGAATGGTTTGATTCTGGAGATGCAGAATGGCTTGCAAATAAGACATGCATCGTTGGTGAGCAAGTGCTTGATGGTCAAACTGACTATGCCATATCACTGGACGAGCTCGAAGAGGAGCTGAATGGGCTACAAAAATGTATTCGCGTTTTCCAACTAGATGATTTAAGTCTGTTCGAGAGGTTTGAATGGGTTATCTCTGAAGCATCGCAAGCTGTGCCGGATGATGACATCGATGAGCGTATACACTCATCGCGAGTAGAAGAGGAACTAGATATCGATGAAGTATTTTCCGAACTTCTTGATCGTAGCTAACCATCTAAATCATAGATCAATACTCGAAGAATTTTTGGGGAGCAATAAACGAGCAGTGGCATATAACTAAACTGACACAAAAAAGGAATATATTTTCCTCAGGTTTCATCTACGTTGTCTGTAGGTAATTTCGATGATGTGCTGCCCCTCTTAACTATGCAAAGGGAATCAATAATGAATGAACTCGTTTATCCGCGCGAACGCACACTCGGCACGATTACTCTCGTGCTCGGCCTTCTGGTTTGGCTCGGTCTGATCATCGGTACCTTTGGCACCGCTTTGCTCGCCCTGCTGGCTGGCTTCGTGCTGTATCTCTTCGCGCAATCCGCACTCATCGCACACATCAAGGGCAATGGCGTCGAACTGTCGGAAGCGCAGTTTCCTGATCTGTACACGCAATTCACTGCCTGCTGCGACCGGCTGCATATCAGGAAGCGTCCACAGGCCTACATCATGAACGGTCATGGCGGCTTCAATGCGTTTGCCACCCGATTTCTCGGCGTTCAGTTCGTGGTGCTGTTCTCCGACGTTGCGGACGCGATGGCTAAACATGCCGACGGCGTGCGCTTCTACATCGGCCACGAGCTTGGCCATCTGCGCATGAAGCACCTGACCGGCCATCTGTTGCGCTGGCCTGTGCTTTGGCTGCCGCTACTTGGCGCGGCCTATTCCCGTGCACGCGAAAGCACCTGTGATCGCCACGGCCTCGCCTGCAGCAGCTCGCCCGAAGGCGCTGCACGCGCACTGGCTGCGCTCTCCGCTGGCGCAAAGCGCTGGGAACATCTGGATGTCGCCGCCTATCGCGAGCAGGCGAACCATTCCTCCGGCTTCTGGATGTCGTTCCATGAACTGCTGGCGGGCTATCCCTGGGTGACCAAGCGCGTCGCACGGGTGATGGACACCAATGCCGCCATGCCCAAGCGCAATGGTTTTGCATACATCCTGGCAGTGTTCATACCTTATGCCGGACGCCTGGGGGCTGGTTTCGGATTCCTGATGCTGGTGTACATCGGAATTTTGGCGGCAGTCTCGATTCCGGCATACCAGGGCTACGTCAACGCAGCCAAGCTCACCGCCGCTGTTACTGCTTCGACGCCAGTGCGCGAAGGGCTGGCCAACTACTATCTTGCCAACCGAAAGGTTCCGAGCACGCTGAATGACGCCAATCTGCCTGTGCAACTGGCCGATGGCAGCCAACTGTCCCTTAACTCTGACAGCATGGCACTCACGGTCAGTACCAAACACGGGGCACTCGTCTTTACGCCCAAAATCGATAAGCAAGGCCGCATATTCTGGCTCTGCGCCAATGGTGAAGGCCTGACATCAGCTCAGCTTCCGCCAGCCTGCGCCAAAATGGGCAATTAGAAACGGCGAAGCAACGTATCAAGAAAAAGGCGACCTCGGTCGCCTTTTTCTTTTGGAATTGCAAGAGTATTTCGGAAGCACCGACGAGGACGTCGGCGCTCCAATTAGTGTCTGTAGGTGCGAATGAATTCGCACCTACGCAAGCAGCGTAACGCGATCAGGTATACGAGACTAAATAGTACCGGAGACGGTTTCTTTTCAGCCATTACTACCTTTCAAAAAATAATTCGTCTCCGGAACCTTTGGACGCCATGTCCAGAACTTACGTTACGCCTTGCTGCTTCAGAAAATCGGCAACCTGTCTGTCCATATCCAACACATGATTGAGCAGCCACTCCTTTACCAGCTGCAATACAAGCATCTCTCCACCCTGAACGAATTTTTCCCTGAGATGACTCAACTCCTGCATGATGCGCTGATGCTCATGCCGATGCGTATCACTATCAGTGAATCCATGCTTGCTCATTATTTCTTCTTCTTTTTCGAAATGGTCGTGCACAAGGACCATCAAGTCGTCGAACAGTTGCGGCATCTCTTCAGTTGATTGGTTTTTGCTTACTGAGCCATTCAATTCATTGAGTACCCTTACCAGTGCCAGATGTTGCTGATCCATCTCGCTGATACCCAGCAAGTGCGCATCATCGAGAACGATCCAAGCTTGGCTCTCCGAATGATCCTGAGCCTCCTTTTTGAAAAATGCGAAGGTGTTTTTCTTGCCTGATTTGCTGCTATACATCGCACTATCGGCAGCACTCATCAGACTATCGATCTCTGCTCCATCATCTGGCGATATCGCGATCCCGATACTGACGCCAATACGACAATCGCGCCCATCATGAACATGTATCGGATCGTTCAGGGTTTTTATGATCTTTTCAGCAACCTTAGTCACGTCGGATTGCTTCTCGATTCCGCCCAACACGATGGCAAACTCATCGCCACCCATGCGCGCGACCGTATCTACATCCCGAACGCAGGCCAACAGACGTTTCGCAGTCGTTCTCAATACCTCGTCACCGGCTTTATGCCCAAGCGAATCATTGATCGGTTTGAATCCATCAAGATCCAAATACATGAGCGCCAGTTGTGCATGATTCCGTCTTGTCATCGACATCGCCAGCGATAGGCGATCATAAAACAGCTCGCGGTTGGGTAACGCAGTCAACTGATCGTGATAGGCCATAAAATTGATTTTTCCTTCAGCCGCTTTGCGCTGAGTAATGTCGGAGAAAATGCCGACATAGTAGATATGTCCTTTTTCACCTTCCACAGCAGTGATAGTCAGCCACTCAGGATATATCTCACCGTTTTTACGGCGATTCCAGATTTCGCCTTGCCAATGTTTATCTTGTGCCAGTCTTTCGCGCATGCGGCGATAGAATTCCTTGTCTTGCCGTCCCGAGCTGAGCAACGCCGGCGTTTTGCCTATAGCCTCATCAGCCGTGTACCCGGTCACCTCCGTGAAAGCATGGTTGACCTTGAGTATCTGGTGATTGATATCGGTGACTATCACACCTTCCTGAGCGTTGAAAGTAACGGCAGCGATCCCCAGTTCGTCCTTCTGCCGTTCAAGCAGCCTCTGCTGTTCACGCATCGGGTGCAAAACATAAACTTGAAGAACGGGGGCGACAATAATAGTGAGCACAATGGGATCGATGAATTCCCAGAATGTCGCAGAAACTTCCTGGTCAAAGGCTGGCTTGAACAGCCCCTCAATGGCCAACATGATGGTGTACTCGCCTCCCAGAATAACCAAGGCCACCTTGATTACCGTACCAAGTGGAGAACTGCTTAAGTTGGTGAATTTCTTGATCATTCTTTTTCGTTCCGTCCGTACTGGGAATATCCAAGCAGCTAACTTCTTCGTCGACCCTGACGATATTCAATCGACACATGTCCAGTATTGGCGAAATACACATCAAGCCAGCAAATCATAGCGCAACTCTGATATACCTGTTCGATGAACGGGGAAATTTAACCTGCAAAAGAAGAAGTAACCATGAGGCTAACCAAGGTTAGGTTTTGCTGATGGATATCAGCGCCAGAAAGCAACTCTGATTCGACTAAAGGTGTCGGAGACAATTTCATTTCAGCCATTACTTCCTTCAAAAAATCAAGTCGACTCCATATCCTTGGGACGATGTAATAGTGACTTAATGGTTTTGCATCACAATGGTTTTCAGTGTAGATGAATTCGCTGAATATGTAATCGCGCGCGGTACTTTTATGTACCTGGAGCAATCAAAATTTCTATAGGGATGTCATGAGCGCTATGAAAGCAGTTGTATATACCGAGTACGGATCAGCGGATGTTCTCAAGCTCAAGGAGGTGGATAAACCAGCCCCTGCGGATGACGAAGTTCTGGTGAAGATCCATGCGGCCTCCGTAAATGCCGCTGACTGGCGTCTGATGCGGGCCGATCCCTTCCTGGCTCGTCTGTACACTGGGCTTTTCAAGCCAACGAGATTCCAGATTCTCGGTGCCGACATCGCCGGGCGGGTTGAGGCGGTGGGCAAGAATGTTCACCAGTTTCAACCGGGTGATGAGGTGTTCGGAAACATGGCCAAAAGCAATTTTGGCGGATTTGCCGAATATAAATGTGCCCGCGAAAGTGAATTGGTATTGAAGCCGGCCAATTTGTCGTTCGAGGAGGCGGCAGCCGTGCCCTTGGCGGCACTCACCGCCTTGCATGGTCTGCGCGACAAGGGGCAGATACAGCCGGGGCAAAAGGTTTTGATCAATGGTGCTTCCGGAGGCGTCGGCACGTTTGCAGTGCAGCTCGCCAAGTATTTCGGAGCTGAGGTCACCGCCGTGTGTAGCTCGGGGAAGGCCGATATGGCGCGTTCGCTCGGCGCCGACCATGTGATCGACTATACGCAGGAAGATTTCACCAGAAGCGGGCGGCAATATGACCTGATCTTTGCAGTGAACGGAAACCGTTCAATCTTCGATTACAAGCGCGCATTGAGTCCCCGCGGAATTTATGTCATGGCCGGAGGTAAACCAGCCCAGCTATTTCAAGCGCTGCTTCTGGGGCCCTGGATATCCATG
The DNA here is from genome assembly GCA_963718345.1 of uncultured Pseudomonadota bacterium. Taxonomy (GTDB): domain Bacteria; phylum Pseudomonadota; class Gammaproteobacteria; order Burkholderiales; family Gallionellaceae; genus Sideroxyarcus. Next base: position 123,009 of record CAVQZH010000018.1, read on the forward strand.
CTTGGAAAGCAGAAGATGGGCGCAGTATCGTCGACACCCAACCAGAAGGATCTGCTCTATCTGAAAGAGCTTCTGGAATCCGGCAAGTTGAAACCGGTTATCGACAGACGTTACCCGCTGAGCGACTTGGCGATAGCGATCCGCTATGTCGAAGCAGGACACGCCAACGGGAAAGTCGTCATCACTGTAGTTTAAGGTCACCTTTCGTCTTCGTCTCCCTCGCCCAGTAGGAGAGGGGACTTGCTCGGCGCTTCCGGTTCAGGAATGCAACTGTTGTTACGGAGCTTGGTCAAAGCAAACTAAGCACATCCGTACTGCTGGTAATGTCAAACGCATGAAATTTTTAGCCTTGTTGATGAATGAAGTGGGTGTGCCTTCACATTGATTTTAACGAGGAGGTTATTATGATGCGACCGCTCTATATCCTGTGCACGGCAATGGTTATGCTACTTCTGCCCTGTGCCACTTATGCCGACGACTATCAGGATTGCAAATCGTCATGCACTGCAGCAAAGGACACTGGCAATGCGAACTGCCCTTCACCCTACGACACCTCTGAGCAGCAGCGTAGCGAATGCATGCAGAACATCCAGGCTGCATACCGGGAGTGTGTGAACCAATGTCCTGCGCCTGCCACCCCTCCTCCACCGGCTGGTGAACAGCAGCCAGCACCGTCGGGGATGGGGTATTGAAAGAACATGTGGTTGCACCGTCAATGTTGCTGATCAGGCGTGGTGGGCAACGAGGTATTTTTCCATCTCTTTTGCCGCGATCGGTTTGCTGAAGTGAAAGCCCTGTGCTTCGTCGCAGCCGTTTTTATGCAGGTACGTTAGCTGATCTAGCGTTTCCACGCCTTCGGCAATGGTTTGCAGACCGAGATTTTTTGACATGCTGATGATCGCCGCAACGATGGCCATGTCCTCCGGATCGGTACCGATGTCACGTACAAAAGACTGATCGATCTTGAGTTTGTACAGCCTGAATTTCTTCAGGTAACTCAGCGATGAATAGCCGGTACCAAAATCGTCCAGCGACATGCGGACGCCGCGGTCATGCAGATTGTCCATAACGGCGATAGCTTCATGCGGGTCTTGCATCATGGCGCCCTCGGTCAATTCCAGCTCCAGGAATTCGGCGGGCAGTTGCGTTTCATTGAGAATGCCGCTCACCATATCCGGCAATTTTGGGTGACGGAACTGCACCGCTGACAGGTTGACCGCCATGACCAGGTCCGCATAGCCGCGGTTCATCCACTGCTTCAATTGATGTGCCGCCCGGCGCAATACCCACTCCCCAATCGGCAAAATCAACCCGCTGTCCTCGGCAACGGGGATAAATTCCGCCGGCGTTATGTCACCCAGTTCCGGATGGTTCCAACGCAGCAGCGCTTCAAACCCGACAACGTGGCCGTCGCGTATGGATATTTGCGGTTGGTAATGCAATTGGAACTGGTTTTGATCAAGTGCCTGGCGCATACCATCAACCAACTGCATATTGCGGGTAACGTGCGCCTGCATCTCGCCGGTGAACAACCGGTAGCCGTCTCGCCCTTCCTGTTTGACCCGATACATGGCGGTGTCGGCACGCTTTGAAAGCGTTTCCAGATCGGCCCCATCCTCCGGATAGAGGGCAATGCCAATCGATGCCGTCACCAGCAGTTTGTATTGTGCAATCTGGTATGGCTCGGAGATGATCTTCAGCAGCTTCTGCGCCACCTGTATCGCACCGTTGGAATCGCAACCTGGCAAGATCAAAATGAATTCATCCCCGCCCAGGCGAGATGCCGTATCTTCCTCGCGCAATACCAGCTGGATACGTTTGGCAACCGCGATCAGGAATGCATCCCCGATACTGTGACCGAGTGAGTCATTGATATTCTTGAAGCGGTCAACGTCGACGAAAAGCACGGCCAGATGCTCATTGTTGCGTTTCACCAGGCTGAGCGCATATTTGAAATGATCAGCCATCTGGGTGCGATTTGGTAATCCGGTGAGCGCATCGAAATTGGCCAGATAGAACAATTGGCTCTGTTCTTTCTTGCGCTCAGCTTCGTTGTAGAATCGGTTCAAAGCGAAGCTGATGTCCATCGACATTTCGAGCAGGAGCTTCTGCGCCGCCGTGTCAAAGGCGTTTTCGGCATCAGCGTAAAGATTAAAAACACCAACCGTGACACCGCCGCAACTCAAGGGGAGCGATGCCGACGCCTTAAAGCCGTATTTTTCCGCGCGCTCATGCCAAACCGCAGTCGTCGGATCATGCTGAAAATCCTCACACCATATCGGCTGTCCGTATCGATATGCCATGGCGGTCGGCCCGCGTCCTGTTGCGCTGTCCAGCTGTGGCGATAGGTCAATTTTTTCCAGCAATTCGACACCGGCGCCGAACGAAGCCTCGTGCTTGATCAGCTTGCTTGCCTCATCGTACATACCGATCCAGGCCATTTTCATGCCGCCAAACTCGACCGCATCGCGGCAGATAATCGGCAACAATTCTTTCTCGTTGGTGCAGTGCACGATCGCCTGATTGCACTGGCTGAGCGCGGCATACAGATGGGTCTGGCGAACGATCTCGCGCTCGCGGTCCTTCAATATTTTGATGTCGCGGATAATTTTAGATGCACCGATGATCTTGCCGCCGGCATCCTTGATGGGAGATGTCGTGATTGAAACCTCAATTAGTCGCTTGTCCTTGGCTTGCCGGAGTGTTTCAAAGTGCTCCAGCCTTTCGCCGCGCCTGAGCCGTGCCAGAATCTGTTCTTCTTCTGCTCGCCGATCCTCGGGAATCAGGCGCGTAACGGACTTGCCCACCATTTCATGGGCGGTGTAACCGAATATTTTCTCGGCTCCGAGATTCCAGCTGGTGATGATTCCGTTAAGGTCTTTGCCTATGATTGCATCGTCCGATGATTCGACGATCGCCGCGAGCCTGCTTGCAATCATGAACGCTTTTCTACGCTCGGTGATGTCGCGTGCAATTTTCGATACGCCGACGATTTTGCCGGTCGCATCTGTGATGGCGGACGTCGTGATCGAAACGTCAATCAGCCGCCTATCCTTGGTCTGCCGGATCGTCTCAAAGCGCTCCAGTTTTTCACCGCGCCTGAGCCTTGCCATAATTTGCTCTTCTTCCGCCAGCCGATCGTCCGGGATCAGGCGGTTGATAGGCGAGCCCACGATTTCGGCTGCGGCGTAGCCATAGATTCTTTCTGCACCGCGATTCCAGCTGGTAACGTATCCATCCAGGTCTCTACTGATGATTGCGTCATCCGACGATTCGACGATTGCCACCAGCCAGCTTGAATACAGTTCTGCCTGTTTGCGCTCGGAAATATCGTGGATCACTCCGATCAATTTGCCATCCGGCATCATGGTTGCCATCACTTCAGCTGCAAAGGCAGAGCCATCCTTGCGACGGAACTGCCATTCGTGGGAGATCACCTGCCTGGCCCCAAAATTATCCACGGCGGATTCTGCGCTCGCCAACCCCAGCTGCGTGGCAACATTTGAAGTGTGCAACCCCACCAATTCGTCGTGCGTGTAGCCGAGCATGTTGCAGGCACTTGTGTTGGCGTCGAGGTAGTAGCTCTCGTTGTCCGCGATGACGATGCCGACCGGCGCATTTTCGAAGAGAGAACGGTACAGCGAGTCGTTTAACTCCAGCGCTGCGTCTATCTGCTTGCGCTCCGTGATCATTTCGGTCTTGTTACCGATATGAACTGGTTTGGTCATATCAACCTCCTACGCGCTATTTATTCAGGCTATAAGTACAAAATGGTTGGCGTTATTTCAAAGGAATCCGTCTATTTGCATACGAGCTTATATCGCTTCAATAAGTTCAATGCCCGCTGCTTGCGATCTTTTTTCGAGGATGGCGTAACATGGTGGTTCAAAGGCCAATGCGACGCCCATGGTAGTAGGCACAGTCGACGTTTTTCACGTTACTCCAAATGTACCCACATAGTCATCATGCCATTCACAAGCCATAACCCAGCTACCAATCAGGTGATTCAATCCCACACCAGTTGGGATATTCAACTGTTGGAGCGAACACTGGAGCAAGCTCACATTGCGCAGCAAAGCTGGGCACAAACGCCCTTCTCGCTACGCGCCGAAATACTGCGCAATGCAGCCACCATGCTGCGTGCACAAAGTGAACAATATGCAGCCCTGATCACGCTGGAAATGGGCAAGCCACTGCGCGAAGCTCGTGCCGAAGTCGAAAAATGTGCGGGTGCCTGCGATTTCTATGCCCAGCACGCCGAGGAATTTTTGCAGGCCGATGCGATGGAATCGGATGCCGGTAAAAGCTATGTCGCGCATTACCCGCTCGGCGTGGTGCTGGCCGTCATGCCGTGGAACTTTCCTTTCTGGCAGGTATTTCGTGCGGCCGCACCGGCCATGATGGCAGGCAATGCGATAGCGTTAAAGCACGCGCCCAATGTGCCGCAGTGTGCACAGGCCATTGCGGCGATCTTTCGCGCCAGCGGTTTGCCGGAGGGCGTGTTCACGAATCTGATGATTGAGGTCGAGCACGTTGCTGCGGTGATCGCCAGTCCGCATATTCATGCCGTCACGCTGACAGGATCGGAAGCCGCAGGGCGCAAGGTAGCGGCAATTGCCGGACAGCATCTGAAAAAATGCGTGCTGGAGTTGGGAGGCTCCGATCCTTTCATCGTGCTGCACGATGCGGATCTGGACTTGGCCGTCAATGCGGCGATTGCTTCGCGCTACCTCAATTGCGGGCAATCGTGCATCGCCGCAAAGCGATTCATCGTCGTGCCGCAGATTGCCGACGAATTTCTGCGCCGCCTGAAGACCAAAGTGGAAGCACTCAAGCTCGGCGACCCGATGCACGATGCCACGCAAATCGGCCCTATGGCACGCCTTGACCTACGCGACAACTTGCATCGGCAGATTACCGAATCCATTGCTCACGGAGCGATTGCAGTAACCGGATGCAAGCCGGTCGAGCGCGAAGGATTTTTCTATCTGCCATCCATTCTGGATCGCGTCACCGCCAAAGCCTGCGCGTACCACGAAGAGCTGTTTGGTCCGGTGGCAATAGTGATTCGCGCCGCGAGTGAAGAAGATGCGCTGAACATCGCAAATGAGACACGATTCGGGTTGGGTTCATCGATATGGAGCACGGATGTGGCGCGAGCCGAGCAGTTGGCATCGCACATCCAGGCCGGATGCACCTTCATCAATGGCATGGTGAAATCCGATCCGCGCTTGCCGTTTGGCGGCATCAAATCCTCAGGCTACGGGCGTGAGCTATCGAAGCTGGGGATACATGAGTTTGTAAATGCAAAGACGGTGTGGATTCGGTAGGTCGGCTATAGAGGTCAGGGCTTGGGAGCCTTAAGGATTTCTATCTCCACATATGCATCTGTCAGCAATTTCTTCAGACATTCGTTCTCGATTTCCAGGTCGCGCAAACGCTGGGCATCGCCAGTTTGCGGTTCTCCCACCTTGGCACGCCACACGTAAGGGCGGGGATCGCCGATGTATTTGCGACCGGACTTCGCTATCGGCGTTTCGGCTTCTGCTTCTTGCCAGGTATTTACTTTCAAGTCGGATGTGACTTTGGTAGCGAGAATAGCCGCTTCCAGCTCGGCACAGGCTTGTGCTGTTTCCCGCTCCCTCTGTTTGGCCGCAGCCCTGGCATTTGCTTGTGCGGCCGACCTCTCCTTGGCAGCAGCGACGGCTGACTCAAGTTGAGCGCGAGATGCTTCCTGCTCTTTTCGCTTTGCCTCCGCCTTGGCCTTCGCGTTCGATTCTGACTTCGCCTTGGCAGCCGCGGCGGCAGATTCCTTTTCCGCACGAACGCGCGCAGCCTCCTGTTCTCTTCGCTTCGCCTCGGCCTTGGCCGCTGCCTCTGCATCCGACTTGGCTATTGCAGCAGCGGCGGCAGACTCCTGTTCGGCGTGAACATGCGCAGCTTCATTTGCCATTTGTTTGGCTTCCGCGTTGGCTTTTTCCTTGGCCGATGCAAAGAACGCCTTCAGTTCGGCTGCTCGTGCTGCTTTCTCCGCCTTCTGTTGATCCTCGACCTCCGCTTTAGCTTTTGCTATCGCCTCTGCCTCCTGTTTTACCTTGGCTGCGGCAATTGTTTCGACATTTGGCGGCCTGACTGCTGCAGCGGCGGACTCCAGTTCGGCCACGACTCGCGCAGCTGCAGATGATCCATGGTCGGCGGAGCTGTCCTTGTGTTTAGCTGCATCCTCGAGCGCTGCAGCAGCAGCCTCCAGCTCGGCCACCACCTGTTCCGCTGCCGACAACCGTTGATAGGTAGGTTCGTTCGCATTTGCAACGATTGCGGACTTGTTAACGAATTCGGCCGTCGTATCAGATTCTCGCGGGACAGTCTTCTCCTCGATTTTGGCTTTGGAATTGAAAACGATGTACCCACCCTCCACCAATTCTGCGAGAAGCTCGTTCCATTGTTTACGCAAACTGGGCGGCGCGCGCTTGGCCAGATCGTCGGATCTGGATTTGCCGTCCATGTAAGACAGCACGCGTTTGAGGTCGATCGAAAGGTCTGCGCTGGCGTTTTCTGCCTTGGCAGTTCTAATAAAGATTGCGTTCTTGCTCATGATCTCGGTACCTGTAATGTTCAAAGCACAACTGAGATGTACCCTTTTGTCTCGCACGATGCGGTATTCACACCGTCCGGCTCGGGTCTATTGGAATTAATAGTAAAACAAATGGCCATCAGAGCCGCCAATCCAACACTGATCGTCCGGTTATTAATTATAGCAATGCGGCCAACGCAGCACAGCGTCACGTTGCGGATTTTCAGACGCTATTTTTCGACAAACCCAGAGTGGGCGAAGTTCAAACTTGCCGGGTCGTATCAGCTGCATCAATGGTTGCCATGCTGCTTGTGCCATATTTCAGTATCCACGCGTCGGGGTTCTGCCCGATCGGAAGTTGCAGCGTAGGTTCTATTGGAATTAAAGAGTATGTCTTCCGTCTCGATAAATTTCGTTCTGGCCAATGCAACTTCCAGAGGAGTCTTTCCATACGCGTTCTTTTCTCGAAAATCCGCGCCATAACTGATCAGCAATCGCACAATATCCGGGAAGCCTTTCTCGGCAGCCAAATGCAATGGAGTGGTTCCATTCAGCGTAAAGTTGACACTTGGATTCAAGAGCAACAGACGCTGAAGAACAACCTGATCGCCTTTGGCGATTGCTGCCAGCATTGATTGACGCACATTCCCGCTCTCTGACGCAGGAGCATCTTTCTCGGTGGGCAACCAATTCAGCATACGGTTCGCCAATGTAATCGTGACCAGAACAGCAAGACATGCCAGCAAGACCAGCTGGCTGATACCCAATTCAGAAGCCATTTCTGCCGGAAGATTTGCGCCAATGGCCAGAATGGAAATCGTTAACAATAGCAACATCTGCAAATAGCGGAACATTGCTACAACCACCAGGGTAATCAATGCAACCAACACTATTTTCTTGTCTACAAAATTACCCAGAATGGAGTCGGGAACATTGGCAAGAAAACTCATTACTGAAGCGGCCAGCAATATGATCACTTCGTTGGTTTTGAAATTCAGTTTCAAGATGGCTCCTTTCTGCAATATCAGACATTTTTGCAGTGCAAGAATAATCTGTATCGACTTGATATTTCACACGAAACGACAAACGGAATCCTGATTTCTGACGGATGGTTGGCAACGATTTTCATACGAGCCAAATTCCTGGATTTTCATAAAAACTTAATAATCATTAAGTTATGACTATTCCGCGCATGAAAAAATAAGTTGGAAACCAGTATGCGCTATTTTCTTTCCCAGCCCAACTAGTGATCTATCCGCTTGCATCTGCATCGCCATATTTTCCGGTTGGAAACGTCGTTTGAATGGACAGGTGGAAGTCCCAGACTTCCATGGATGCGTACGCTACCGCACAGATTAGCGCACCCGTTTCGTTCAAGCTCGGACTGTCCACTGAGACAGCCATTTCTTCATCAACGGGAGATACCAATCATGTTGCTCAACAAATCCATCCGCTCAGCCATCATCATGAGTGCAGTCATTGTGACGTTGTCCGCCTGTCAAAAAGAGGGGCCGGCAGAGAGGGCAGGCAAGGCAGTCGACAACGCCATAGACAAAACCGGCCAGCAAATTGAGAAAGCCGGTGACAAGATCCGGGATGCAGCCAAGGGCGACAAGAAGTGAGGAGTCAGTAGCAAGTCATCAATAAAAAGGCGACCTGTGGGTCGCTTTTTATTTCGCATCGGCATTTCTACACCACCCGCTTCCCTGCTTTTCATAATACCCCTACTGACGGGAAAAATTTGTTGAGAGGAGAGTGGAAATGCAGACGGTGCAAAGAATTCCACTCCAATTGATGAGTTATGCCAAAATCATCAGCGGTCAAGTCCGCAAACGGTTGGTGACACGCAGTATTTTCATCGTCGTTAACAGATAAAAAAACAAAACATGATCGCCCCGCTCCGCGTCAGAAGAATTGCCTTGTTGGTCATCTTGCTTTGCCTGGTGGCCACCGGGCTTTACTGGTGGCAACTGTTTAAAGCCGGCGACCAACTCCGCACGGAAACCGTCAAGCAGGCAGAATTGCGCGCCCAGCAACTGAACGATGCAATGGCCGATCGGGTCGCCATCCTGATCCGCTACGTCGACTTTGCCGCGCTGGAACTCGCCGAAGATTACTCTCCGCGCAAGTTGGATGAGTTCGACAATGAAGTTCACAAAATCAAGCAACGTTTTCCGCCAGAGTCGCTGCTGCAGCTTGCCGTTATCGATGCTAAAGGCTACCTTGCCTATTCAAACCTGGGTATGAAGGAACGGGTGTTCCTGGGCGACAGGGAACACTTCAAGGCGCACCTGGGAACCGGAAAAGATCTTCTCTTCGTCAGCGCCCCCGTGCTCGGCCGGGTTTCAAAACAATGGTCCATTCAATTTTCCCGGCCCATCCGGCGCAATGGTCATTTTGAAGGCGTCCTCGTCATCTCCCTGTCTTCGGAGTACCTGCACAAAACATTGGAAGCCCTCTCGCTAGGAGCCGATGATTCGATTGCTATACTCCGGCAAAGCGGAGAATATCTGGCACGCAACATCAATAATGAAACTGCGCTCGGCAAGAAAGTGGGCGCAGATCGGCCGTTTCTGGGACCTGACGCAGCACCTACCGGCTTGTTGAAGTCGCAAGCCACGTTCGACGGCATCGTCCGCATATACCAGTGGCGGCGCCTGAACGATGCACCCATCATCGTAGTTTTGGGGCTCAGTCAAGCGACATTGTTAAAGCCAGTCGACTTGATCATTCTCAATAACCAGTGGCAAGCGATCATCGCAACTACGCTGCTTTGGCTGTTGACGCTCAGTGCCATTCTGCTGTTGCAGCGATTGAGCACGCAACAACGATTGATCGTTCAGCACTCCGAACAATTGCAGGCAGCAGGTGAACAATTGCATGAGAGCGAAAGGCGCCTGCGTACCATCTTTGAAACCGAGCCCGAGTGCATCAAGGTCGTTGATAAAAAGGGGAACCTGGTGGAAATGAACGGCGCCGGCCTGGCGATGCTGGAAGCCACCTCTCTGGAAGAGGCGCAACAAAAAAGTCTGGTCGAGTACGTTGATCCGACAGACCGCGATGCTTTTATTGCGCTACATCACCGAGTGATGAACGGTGAAAGCGGTGTTCTGGAATTCAAGGTCACCGGACTCAAGGGCACATCACGCCATCTGGAAACACATGCGACGCCCATGCGCGATGCGAACGGCGACATTTCGTCGTTGCTTGGCATCACGCGGGATATCACTGCCAGCATCCACGCCAAACAACAACAGCGCATTGCAGCCACTGCGTTTGAGTCGCAGGAAGGGATGATGGTGACCGATACCGAGGGTTCGATCCTGCGCGTGAACCAGGCATTCACACGAATCACCGGTTATGGCGCCAACGAAGTCATCGGCAAGAATCCGCGCATTCTCAGCTCCGGCCATCATGACGCCTATTTCTACCAGGAGATGTGGGAGCGAATCAAGCGAACCGGTGAGTGGGAAGGTGAGATATGGAACCGACGCAAGAATGGCGAGGCCTATCCGGAACATCTCACCATCACCGCGGTAAAGGATGCCGACGGACGCGTGATGAACTATGTCGCCACCCTGATGGATATCACCGCGAGCAAAGCGTCTGAAGAAGAGATCAAGAACCTGGCTTTCTTCGATCCGCTTACCCGCCTGCCTAACCGTCGATTGCTTCAGGACCGGCTGCAACAGGCGTTGGCATCCTGCAGCCGAACCGGCAAGAGCGGTGCGATACTTTTCATCGACCTGGACAATTTCAAGAATCTCAACGATACCCTCGGTCATGACGTTGGCGACTTGCTGCTGGAACAGGTTGCCAAGCGGCTGACCACTTGTGTCCGTGAAGGCGACACCGTTGCGCGCCTCGGGGGTGACGAGTTCGTCGTCATGCTGGAGGACTTGGGCGAAAATATTCTTGAGGCGGCGGATCAAACCGAGTCAGTCGGCGGCAAGATCATCGCCACCCTTAACGAGACTTACCAGCTTGGCGTACATGCATACGATAACAGCCCCAGCATAGGTGCGACGCTATTCAACAATAACCACCAGTCGATAGATGAACTGCTGAAGCAGGCAGACATTGCCATGTATCAGGCAAAGAAAGCCGGGCGCAACACCATGCGCTTTTTCGACCCGCGCATGCAGCAATCGCTCAGCGCGCGCCTGGCTCTGGAACTGGAGTTGCGCAAGGCAATAGAAAAACATCAATTCCTGTTGTATTACCAGATTCAGGTCGACGCTACGCACCGCCCTTTGGGCGCCGAGGCACTGATCCGTTGGATGCACCCCGAGCATGGCCTGATGACACCCGCAACTTTCATACCGATGGCGGAAGAAACAGGGTTGATTATTCCGATCGGATGGTGGGTACTCGAAACGGCCTGTGCTCAACTCAAGACATGGGAGAAGGAGCCGCTCACTCGCGACCTCGTTTTATCCATCAACGTCAGCGCCAGGCAATTCCATCAACCCGATTTTGCGGACCAGGTACAGGCTGCGGTAGAGCACTACAAAATCAATCCGTCGCGGTTAAAACTGGAACTCACTGAAAGTATCCTGCTGGAAAACATCGATATCACGATCAGCACGATGACCACGCTGAGGGAGATCGGTGTCGGCTTTTCACTGGACGACTTCGGGACCGGTTATTCTTCGCTTCAATACCTCAAACGTCTGCCGCTCGATCAGCTCAAGATAGACCAATCGTTCATGCGCGACATCACTACCGACAACAACGACGTGGCGATCGTGAACACTATTATTGCCATGGCACAGAACATGCGGCTGGCTGTCATTGCAGAAGGCGTCGAAACGGAAGAACAGCGGCGGCTACTTTTGGACGGTGGTTGCAACCAGTTCCAGGGCTACCTGTTCAGCAAACCGATTCCCATAGACCAGTTTGAAGAATTGCTGCATCGTGCTTGAGTAAAAAAGCGACCCTTGGGTCGCTTTTTTATTTTCACTTCCGCTGCCCTAGCCTACCCACTTCCGTGCATTCTGGAACATGCGCAGCCAGGCGCCATTCTCTTTCCACTCGCTTGGATACCACGAGTTCTGCACGGCACGGAACACACGCTCGGGATGCGGCATCATGATGCTGAAACGCCCGTCCGGTGTGGTGAGGCCGGTGATGCCTTGCGGCGAGCCGTTGGGATTGAGCGGATAGGTCTCCGTCGCTTTGCCGTTGTGGTCGACATAGCGCAACGTGACCAATGCAGCTTTCTGTTTCTTGCTGTTACTGAACTCCGCATAACCTTCGCCGTGCGAGACCACGATGGGCATGCGGCTGCCGGCCATGCCGTCGAACAGGATTGAGGGCGATTGCTGCACTTCCACCATGACGAAGCGCGCTTCGAACTGTTCCGACTGGTTGCGCGCGAAGTGCGCCCAATTTTCCGCACCGGGGATGATCTCGTGCAGGTTGCTCATCATCTGGCAGCCATTGCACACGCCCAATGCGAACGTATCGTTGCGCTTAAAGAAAGCTTCGAACTCGTCGCGCGCCTTGGGATTGAACAGGATGGACTTGGCCCAGCCCTCGCCCGCGCCCAGCACGTCGCCGTAGGAGAATCCGCCGCAGGCTGCCACACCTTTGAAATCAGCCAGACTCACGCGTCCGCTGATGACGTCGCTCATGTGCACGTCCACAGCGGCGAATCCGGCGCGGTCGAACGCGGCGGCCATCTCCACCTGGCCATTGACCCCCTGCTCGCGCAGGATGGCTATTTTGGGGCGGGAGATTAGCAGCGCAGGAGCGACATTGTCGTTGAGATCGTAAGTAAGCTTGGCATGCAGCCCCGCATCTTTCGCGTCCAGCGTGCGGTCGTATTCCTGTTGCGCGCAGGCCGGATTGTCGCGCAGCTTTTGCAATTGGTAGGTGGTCTCGGACCAGATACGGCGTAGCGTTATTGCGTTCTCGCTATACAACTGCTTTTTGCCGTGCGAGATGGTGATGGTGCCGCTAGTATTGAGGCGCGCCACTTCATGCACGTTGCTCAGACCCGCTTCGTCGCATTGCACAAAGATGTCGGCCAAGTCGTCGCAGCGGACTTGCACCAGGGCGCCAAGCTCTTCATTGAACAGGATGCCCAAGTCGTCGCCTTTGCATTCGTCCAGACGGATATCCAGGCCTATATGCGACGCAAAAGTCATCTCGCAAAGTGCGGCCAGCATGCCGCCGTCGGAACGATCGTGGTAGGCCAGCAGTTTGTCTTCGCGGTTGAAGCGCTGAATGAGGTTAAAGAAGGCTTTGAGTTTCTTGGCATCGTCCACGTCCGGCGCCACATCTCCGGTCTGGTTGTACACCTGTGCCAGTGCCGAGCCGCCCATGCGGTTCTTGCCCGCACCCAGGTCGAACAGCAGCACGACGGTATCGGTATCGGCGACAAGCTGCGGGGTTAGTGTCTTGCGCGCGTCGTTGCAGGGAGCAAAGGCGGTGACAATGAGCGACAACGGTGCAATCACTTCTTTGCGGACGTTCCCCCTCCCCAACCCTCCCCCGGTGGGAGAGGGAGCAATCGTCTCTTCGAGCCATGATGTTTTCATGGACATCGAATCCTTACCCACCGGGATGCTGATGCCCAGTTGCGGACATAGTTCCATGCCCACGGCCTTGACGGTATCGAACAGCGCAGCATCTTCGCCGTGGTGTCCGGCGGCAGCCATCCAGTTGGCGGATAGCTTGATGTCGCCAATCTTCTCGATGCGCGCCGCCGAAATGTTGGTGATCGCTTCACCGATAGCCATGCGGCCGGATGCAGGTGCGTTGAGCACGGCAATAGGCGTCCGCTCGCCGAGAGCAAAAGCCTCGGCCAGGTTGGTATTGAAGCCCATCAGCGTGACGGCAACATCCGCCACCGGTACTTGCCACGGACCGACCATCTGGTCGCGCGCCGTCATGCCGCCCACGGTACGGTCGCCGATGGAGATCAGGAATGTCTTGTCCGCAACGGAAGGCAGGCGCAACACGCGCTCGATGGCTTCCTTCAACACGATATTGCCGGTGTCGAATGCGGGCAGTTTCACATCCTCGCGCTGCACCTTGCGCGTCATCTTCGGCGGCTTGCCGAGCAGCACGGACAGCGGCATGTTCACCGCGTTATTGCCGAACTCTTCGTCATGCACCACAAGCTGGTCTTCTTGGATGGCCGTGCCCAGCACGGCGAAGGGACAACGCTCGCGTTCGCACAGCGCCTGGAATTCCAGCACGCGCTCGACCGGGATTGCCAGCACGTAGCGCTCTTGCGCTTCGTTGCTCCAGATCTGCATCGGCGTCATGCCACGCTCTTCACTGGGCACCGAGCGCAGCTCGAAATGCGCGCCCTTGCCGCCGCCGTGCACCAGCTCCGGCAGGGCATTGGAGATACCGCCCGCGCCGACGTCGTGGATGGACAGGATGGGATTGTTGTCGCCCATCTGCCAGCAGCGGTCGATGACTTCCTGCGCACGGCGCTGCATCTCGGGATTGCCGCGCTGTACGGAATCGAAGTCGAGGTTCTCGGCATTGGCGCCGGTATCCATGCTGGATGCCGCGCCGCCGCCGAGGCCGATCAGCATGCCGGGGCCGCCGAGCTGGATCAGCACCGCACCCACCGGCAGCTCGTGCTTGTGCGTGTGCTTCGCCGCAATGCTGCCGACACCGCCCGCCAGCATGATGGGCTTGTGGTAGCCGCGCATCTCGCCGTTGACGTTCTCTTCAAAGGTGCGGAAGTAGCCTGCCAGATTGGGGCGACCGAATTCGTTGTTGAATGCCGCACCGCCCAGCGGGCCGTCGATCATGATTTGCAAGGGCGTGGCAATGCGTCCGGGCTTGCCGTAGGGATTCGCTTCCCACGGCTGCTCATAGCCGGGAATGTTGAGGTTGGATACCGAGAATCCGACCAGACCCGCCTTGGGTTTGGAACCGGAACCGGTGGCGCCTTCGTCGCGTATTTCGCCGCCGGACCCGGTCGCAGCACCCGCAAACGGCGCGATGGCGGTCGGGTGGTTGTGCGTCTCGACTTTCATCAAGGTATGCGTGAGTTCGCGACTGAAGCCGTAACTACCGTTTTCGCGCGGATAGAAACGTTCGATCTCAGCGCCTTCGATGACGGAAGAATTGTCGGAATAGGCGACCACCGTGCCCTCGGGGTGCAATTTGTGCGTGTTACGAATCATGCCGAACAAGGAAATGGTCTGCTGTTGCTCGTCGATGATCCAGTCGGCGTTGAATATCTTGTGGCGGCAATGTTCGGAGTTGGCCTGAGCGAACATCATCAGCTCGACGTCGGTGGGGTTGCGTCCAAGCTTGGTGAAGTTTTCCACCAGATAGTCGATCTCGTCGGCGGACAGGGCCAGACCCAGTTCCCGGTTTGACGCTTCCAGTGCGGCCTTGCCGCCTTTAAGAATGTCCACCGCAGACAACGGCTGCGGCGTGCCATGCTTGAATATCTTGTCTGCGATACCGGCAACGTCGGTAATCACGGATTCAGTCATGCGGTCGTGCAGCAGCGGCAGCACGGCACGCTTTTCAGCCTCGGTCAGCGGCTTGCCGCTCTTGCTCTTGAAGTAATACAGCACGCCACGCTCGATGCGTGTCACCTGCGGCAGCGCACAATGGCGGGCAATGTCGGTGGCCTTGGACGACCAGGGGGAGATGGTGCCGAGGCGCGGCACGACCAGCAGACTGTGGGCTTTGCCGTCAATATCCGGCTCGCCGGCATGTTTGTCCAGACCGAGCAGGCGATCCAGCAGGACGATGTCTGCCGGGTTGAGTTCGGCGGAAAATTCGGTGAAGTAGCAATGACGGGTATCTTCCAGGGTGACGCCCGTTTGGGTGGCGTTCAGCGCGCTGCGCAGTTTGTCGAGACGGAAGGCGGAAAGAGCGGATTTACCTATCGAAGTGCGGAACATGGCATGGATAAAAGGCGTTGACGACAGGTTGCAATTATAATGCAGCCGACCTCACAAACTCAGGGAAAACAGCATGGCCAACACCCGCCCCACCACGATCACCCGGAAGCAAGTCGCTGCCTTCCTCAAACCGCGCCCCAAGGACAGCAACAAGGGGATGTTCGGCACGGTCACGGTGATCGGCGGAGCCAATGGCATGGTAGGCGCAGCGCTGCTGGCCGGACGCGCGGCGCTCAAAGTGGGCGCGGGCTGTGTACATGTCGGAATGCTGGCAGACAATGCCCCTGCCGTTGACCTGATGCAGCCGGAGTTGATGCTGCATGGCGCAGCAGATGCCTTGAGAGCTTCCCCCACCCCAACCCTCCCCCGGTGGGAGAGGGGGCAAACGCGAAAAACAATTTCAATTCTCGCGTTCTGGTCGTCGGTTGCGGTCTGGGCAAGAGCCTGGCAGCGCAAAAGCTGCTGTATGACGCGCTACTGATCGAAGTGCCACTGGTACTGGACGCCGACGCGTTGAACCTGATCGCCCAGCGGCCGGATCTCCGCGGCATGCTGCATACCCGCAACGCGCCGACCGTTTTCACCCCGCATCCGGGTGAAGCGGCACGCCTGCTGGACTGCAAAACTGAAGATATCCAGGCAGATCGGGCCGCTGCGGCCGTCAACCTCGGCAAACGCCTGGGCGGCAGCGTTGTGCTGAAGGGCGCCGGCAGCCTGTGTGTCACACGCGACGGCATGCTGCATCTCAACCAAACCGGCAATCCCGGCATGAGCAGCGCCGGCATGGGCGATGTGTTGAGCGGCATGATCGCCGCCTTCATTGGACAGGGATTGAATGCGGACGATGCATTGCTGCTGGCCGTCTACCTGCACGGCGCGGCGGGGGATGAGCTGGCCAAACAAAATGCCACTCTGGGCATGAGCGCAACGGAAGTGACCGAGTGGGCACGCTGGCTGCTGAACCGCATGGTGCCGAATTAACAGCATGGGTGCGATTCTCTACCGTTACCTGATGATCGTGGTGGCCTGCATCTCGCTCCTCGTCGGGCTGCAGATACCCAACTTCGTCGACCAATACCAGAAGCGTGTCGATGCGCATCTGCGCGAGGTGAGCGTCAACTTGCTGCCGTTTCAGGAGATTGCAAACAAGTATTTCAATGGCGACATCGGCAAGCTGATCGAGCTGCACCGCAACAGCGAGGTCAAGCCTTTTCAGGAAGAAGGACTGGCGATAGAAAAGATGGTCGCGCGCAAGTTGCGCTTCGAGGCTGACATGGCCGTCTTGCAGGCCAGTCTGCCCGTGAAGGCGCTGAATATCCTGCTGCACGGCGACAAGGAGATTCTCGATGAAGCAATGGGACAATACAGCTATTCTGTGCCGCTGAATCAGGATGCACTGGTATTTGGTGCATGCGTTGCCCTTGCCATCCTGCTGCTGCTCGAGCTTTTGCTTGCATTGGCGCGCTTGGCTTCCAAAAAGATCTTCAGTTCAACCTCCCCCACCCAAGCACAATGAGTTTTTCTATCGATATCAGCGAAGAATCCGGCGTACGCTACTTGCATTTCGGTTCCACCTGGGTCCAGGGCGCGATGCGCATCGCTCGGCCCTGGCATCTGGAACTCGACTACACCAAGGAGATGATGGCGAGCCTGCTCCTGCGCGACGACACGCACTTTCCGCGCAGGGTGTTGCTTATCGGCCTCGGCGCGGCATCGCTCACCAAGTTCATGTATCGCAATTGCCCGCTGGCAAAACTGACCGTGGTGGAGATCGAGTCGCGCGTGGTGGCGGCAGCCAGGCAATTCTTCAAGCTGCCGGACGATCCTTTGCGCCTGAAGATCGTGGTCGCCGACGGCGCGCAGTTCATCGCCGAAAACGACAAGACTTACGATCTGATCCTGGTGGATGGCTTTGACGAGGACGCGCGCCCCGGTGAACTGGATACGCTGCCGTTTTACCAGATGTGCCGGGCGCGCCTGAACGACAACGGAATTCTCGCGGTCAATTTGCTGGGTCGCAGCCGCGGTTATGCGGCCAGCCTGGGTAAACTGCGCGATGCCTTCGATACGCGTGCACTGGCCTTTCCCTCCTGCGACAGCGGCAATGTAATTGCGTTGGCGGCAACCGGCGCGCCCATTCGCATCGGGCTGGACGACCTCAAGGAACAGGCCGTGGCGTTGAAGGAAAATACCGGATTGAATTTGCTGCCAACCTTGACGCGGATCGAACAATCCCAGACTTGTCCGGGCGGCGTGTTCTATCTGTGACTTAAATTAATCACAAAACGGCTATCGTTTGTGTTTAGAATTGAAGGCGGGGAAGATACACAAAAAATTACAGGCTTCATTTCGGAAAACATTGAACTTAATTTTTGAAAGGTAGCGATCATGGCAACAGCAAAATCCACCACCGCAAAAAAAACCGCCGTCACAAAACCGGCAACCAAGCCCGCAGCCAAGAAGACGACTGCAACCGCCACCGGCAAAGTTGCCGCCAAAACGGTGACCTCCGGGACTGCGGCGGCAAAAAAACCGGCAACGGTCAAAAAAGCTGCCGCGGCAGCCGACAAGCCGGCTGTGCCTGCCGTTAAAAAGAAAATTGCTGCTGCCAAAGCGCCAACGAAAGCGTCCGGTACGCCGACTCCGGAACAACGCTACAGAATGGTGCAGGACGCAGCCTACTTTATCGCCGAGAAGAACGGCTTCAAGGCTGGGTCGATGGACTACTGGATTGCTGCCGAAGTTGAGATCGAGACATTGCTGTCCGGCAAAAACAAAAAGTAATCAGACTCCCGTCGTGCCGGATTCAACGTCGTAGCGCACGTAACGCAGTTTAAGTTTTTCCTGTACGACAGCGGCGATGATCTTGTCGGCTTGCTGCGTATCGAGGATGAATTCGACCGCGACGGCGAGTTCTCCCGCGAGCTCGAAGAAAGTTTCTTCATGCATGCGTCCGTGTTTGCCGAATCCGGCGATGGAACGGAATGCCGAGCCGCCGGATATCTCCAGGCGTTGCGCCAGGCGCAGCAGCCACTCGTGCAGCAACTCGTTATTGTGATGTTGTTTTTCGCTTACATAGAATCTCAGCACAACGTTTTGCATACCCTCTCCCCTATTGCTGTATCCATTTGAACGTCTGCATGCCCAGCACTGTCATCAGCAAAGAGCCTCCGAGGTGCGCCGCGATGATCATCGTGCCCCACACATATTGCCCGCGCATCAGCAGTGTAACGGTCTCCGCCGAGAAAGTGGAAAAGGTCGTAAGCCCGCCGAGGAATCCGGTGATCGCAAACAAGCGCCATTCCGGCGCCATGCTTGGATAATGCATGAAAAAAGCAACCGCCAGCCCCACCAGATAACCGCCGACAAGATTGGCCGAGAGCGTACCCAAGGGCAATTCCGGCAGCACCGGATTGAACCATAATCCCAAGCCCCAACGCAGCCAGGCCCCTATGGCAGCACCCAAACCGATAGCAATGAAGGCATAGAACGTCATGGCTCGATTGTAGCAGGAGGCGTTATGCCACGCAGCTTGAAGCAGCGCATGTTGGGCGACCCATCCAGTTCATATTCGTTGAACTCGCGGCAGGTCACGGGACGTTGTTCATAGATGGCACAAGAGACTTTTTTGCCGACCTCACCGCGTAGCGCGATACAGCGTACCGGATAAGTATTGGTCCCCTTCATGCATAGCATCTGCTGGTTCACTTGCTCGGTCAGTTCGGCGGGTACGATACCGCCCGGCGCTTCGGTGGATTCACCCCAATAGAGCGAGACGCGGAAGTAGGCGCAGCAGGCACCGCAAGTTTGGCAGGGGCTTTCCTCGCTCATGCTTGGACAACTTCCCCCCACAGGTCATGTTCATCGGAATCCGTGATGCGCACGGTGACGAACTCGCCCACTTCCAGATCTTCACCATCGATGTATACCAGGCCGTCTATCTCCGGCGCGTCGGCGGCACTGCGTGCGACGGAACCGTCTTCATCCACGTCGTCCACCAGCACCGTCATGGTCTGTCCGATCTTCCGCGCCAGCTTCTCTCCGCTGATTTCCTCCTGCAGATACATCAGGCGTGCGAGCCTGTCTTCCTGCTCATCCGGGTCGACATGATCCGGCAGCGCATTGGCCGCCGCTCCTTCCACCGGCGAATACTTGAATGCACCGACGCGATCCAGCTGCGCCTCTTCGATAAAATCGAGCAGTTCTTCGAATTCTTCTTCCGTCTCGCCCGGAAAGCCGACAATAAACGTGCTGCGCAAAGTGATGTCCGGGCACACGCTGCGCCATTGCTGGATGCGCTTGAGCACATTCTCGCTGCTGGCGGGGCGCTTCATCAGCTTGAGAATGCGCTCATTCGCATGCTGGAACGGGATGTCGAGGTAAGGCAATATTTTGCCTTCCGCCATCAACGGGATGACTTCGTCCACGCTGGGGTAGGGATAGACATAATGCAGGCGCGTCCACACGCCAAGGCTGCCGAGTGCGCCTGCCAATTCGGTCATGCGCGTCTTGAGCGGCTTGCCGCCCCAGAAACCGGTGCGGTATTTCACGTCCACACCATAAGCCGAGGTGTCCTGTGAGATGACCAGCAATTCTTTCACGCCGGATTCGACCAGTTTCTCCGCTTCCAGCATCACGTCACCCACCGGACGGCTCACCAGATCGCCGCGCAATGCGGGAATGATGCAGAAGGTGCAGCGATGATTGCAGCCTTCGGATATTTTCAGATAGGCAAAATGCTGAGGCGTGAGACGAACGCCTTGCGGCGGTACCAGATCGGTATAGGGGTCATGCAACCTGGGCAAGTACTGGTGTACTGCGTTCATCACGGCATCGGTCTCATGCGGCCCGGTGACAGACAGAACTTTGGGGTGCGTTTTCTGCACGATGTCGCCCTTGGCGCCGAGGCAGCCGGTTACGATGACTTTGCCGTTTTCTTGCAATGCCTCGCCGATGGCTTCCAGCGATTCTGCCACCGCACTGTCGATAAAGCCGCAGGTATTCACCACCACCAGATCCGCTTCCTGGTAGCTCGGCGTAATCACGTAGCCCTCGGCGCGCATGCGCGTCAGGATATGTTCCGAATCCACCGTTGCCTTGGGGCAACCGAGCGATACGAAACCGATTTTTGGTATCTTTTCTTTAGTTTTCATGCCGTTTCTGTGTTGTCATTGGCTGTGAGAAATGACGCCCAGGCAAGCATGCAAGGCGATTTCCCCTCAGCGTTAGGGAACCGCTATTCTAACTGTTTCATCCACGGGGAAAGACGAATGTCTGAAACCAAGGCCCCAATAACCCGCCCGGCACATCAAGAAGCTGATGCTGAATATTGACGTTTAATGTTGGGGAAGATCGTTACAAAATCAGTGCACTAACTGCCTGACCCGTTTTACTGAAGCCGGAATGGCTCGGGCCATGCGTCATTGTTTCCAGGACAGAACCAACGGTTCTTTTCTTGAAGTCGCAGCCGTTTCCTGCAACGGCACTCCCACGACGATGGGCGCGATGACCGTGTAAGCGGCGGGTATCCCCAGCTCGGTTTTCACCATGTGTATATTCAGTACGGACACGGCAGAACCGATGACGCAGCTGCCCAGTCCCAGGTCGCAGGCAGCCAGCATCAGATTTTCGGCAGCCAGCCAGCAGTCCGCCACGACGAACGGGCTCGACGGCTTGGCACATATGAGGATTAAGGTGCCTGCCCCATGGAACAGGTCGAAATCCTGCCGGGCAAAATGCTCGAACGAATGTCGAACTCCCTGGGCGTTACGGTGACGCATTTCCTCAATGAATATCGGCTTGGCCCGTTCGGACAGCTGCCTCAATGTTTGCCTGTTCTGCAATATCACAAATGCCCACGGCTCCTCATGCATCGCGGTGGGCGCACGCACGGCTGCTTCCAGCAATGTTTGAATGGCATTTTTGCTGACTTTGTCCGGCAAATAGGCGCGTACGGTACGTCGGGCGAGAATAGCCTCGAAGACGTTTTTTCCCTGCGGTTTTTCGATAGCTTGCAGAAGCATAGTGGTCACCTCCTGACTCCTGCTCACGCTAACATTGACCCTCACCCGATAAAATCAGTACGAATACGTATGCAAAGCGGGAAATATTCAGGATGACAGATTTGTTGTAATACGCGCGAGCTCCAACATGTTGGAGGCCCCGGTCTTCTGCATGACATGGGCGCGATGTATCTCCACCGTACGGTAGCTGATGCCCAGGCGTTGCGCGATTTCCTTGCTGGTATGTCCCTCGACGGCCAGTTTCAGCACTTCATTTTCGCGTTCAGTCAGCATGGCCAGCCTGGAGGCGACAGATTGGACTTCCTTGGCCTGTTTCTGCAGGACAGAGCATTGATGCATTGCTTCCTGAACGCGAGCGAGCAAGTCCGATCCCTTGACCGGCTTGGTCAAAAAGTCCATCGCACCAGCCTTGAGGGCGCGCACTGTCAGCGGTATGGTGCCGTGCCCCGACAGAAAGATGATGGGAAGTTGCAAGCCTCGACGGTTCAGTTCCTCCTGCAAGGCAGGTCCGTCCATGTCGGGCATGTTCACGTCGAGGATGATGCAGCCGTGCGTTTCGGGAGTGCAGATTTCCAGAAAATCTTCTGCACCATGAAACGTCGCAACCGCATAGCCCGCTGCTTCCAGCAGCATTCGGAGCGAGTCCAGTACGACTGCATCGTCATCCACAATAAATACGTAACCAAAGAAACTCATGATGCGAACGGTAAAGTCAGGTGGAAAATCGCGCCAGAACCCGCTTGTGGTTCAATCCATAGCTTGCCACCATTTGCCTCAACCAGCGAGCGGCTAACGGCAAGGCCCATGCCAATGCCTTTGGCCTTGGTGGTGAAAAACGGCTTAAATAGACGATATAAGTCTGCTTCCTTAACACCGGGGCCGTTATCTTGTATTGTGACTTGAGCCACTCTCTCATCCAGTTTCTTCCTGACTGTTACCGAAATGACCGGATGCAGGACACCGCCATCCCGTATGGCTTCCACGCCATTATGCAAGAGATTAAACAAAACTTTTTGCACATGGGAGCGACTGGCACGAACCATGGGAAGACCCTCTTCTTTTTGGAAAACGGATTCAAATTCCAATTCATGTTCCTGGCGTGCAACATCCAGAACCTCAAGTATTTCCTGGTTCAGGTCGAATGTTTCGGTCGTAAATTCCTGGATGTTCAAAAATTCGAGAAGATCGCGAATCGACTTTCCGGCACGGTGCGCCTGGCGCTCGCAACCATCGACCGCCTTTCTCACTTTATCCAGATCGGGTTCCGCGCATTTCAGCAGCATCAGTGCAGCACTACTGTACGACGCTATAGCCAACAGCGGCTGGTTCAATTCATGCGCTATGGAGGCGACGGTCTGGGAAGCTGCATGCAGCATATGCAAATCGTCCATTTCTTTTCGCCGCTCCAGGATTTCTTTTTCCATGCGATTGCGTTCGGTGATATCGGAGATAACCATGCGTACCGAACACAATCGGAGAGGCCGGCATGCGCAAGCTGTCCAGCTTCGCATAAAGGACCGATCCGTCCTTGCGCTTGAGTGTCAGCTCGCAACTTTGCTTGACACTCTTGTTTTTCGCGCGCAGAAAATGCTGGTGCCACAAATCGCCGTCTTCCGACGCCACAAAGGGCGCAAAGCGGCGACCAACCAATTTATTTCGCTCCTCGCCCAATAGTGCCGCGCCAGTAAGATTAATCTCGTTTATGAGCCCATCACAGGTAAGCGTGAGATAACCGTTAGGAGAAAAATCGTAAAGGTCGATATAACGGTCGCGCGATTCTTCCAGAGCCTTCTGCGCCTTTCTTAACTCCTCATTCTGCATCTCCAATTCGATCTGCTGCACCTGAAATTCATACAGGAGTTCTTTGCTGGCGCTTGATTTTGCGGCGATTGGCGGCGAATTTGCGAGTTGCTCTTCGACTTCCGTGCGCATTGAATTTTGAGTGTCCTGGCGAATCGATTTATCTTCTGGAGGCATCAAGATTCCCACTTGGTTTATACAATGATCCATATCAAAATGGTCACGATAATCTTGCGGCAGCACATAACCCCAAATTCTGCACAATCAATCGGGCTAGTGCAAAAAATAGCATAAGACCATCATCGTTGCCACATTGTAGGTCTGCGATTTTATGGAATATTCGCTTGGACCGTTCAGATTGCAATGTACTTTCCTCCAACAGTTGTCACATATACCGTTTCTGTGATGCGTTGTACATAAAAAATCTCTTGTTCTCAGCCACATACGTACTTGTACATATGTATTCCTCCGTATTTATTAAACCCTCACGCTAAAGTAAGTTCAATCATCCCGTCGTCCCCCCATCCTTTTAAGAATAGCGAAGGAGCAAAAAATGGACTTACTGCTTGAAAAAATGGACTTGCTGCTTGCAAATAATTCGTCCAACCAACCCAAGCTGCTTTCATATGCCCAAACGCAGCGACGCACAGATACTCTCGCCGCCAGAACGAATAGACCCGCCAGCGCTGTCATTGGATGAGCGCGGCATGATTCAGGATTGCAGCAAATCGTTTGAACGATTGTTCGGATTCAAGCGTTGTGATTTGGTATGGCAGCATATTTCCCGATTGCTCCCTCAATTGACTGGAGTCGACCTGGTTGAAGCCGGACGATTAAACCCGGTTCTCAACTACCTCTGCCATTGCGGCCACCGCTATCAGGCACAAAATCAGCAGGGAGACACTTTTCCCTGCAACTTGAATTTCGTCCGCGTCGAATTTGGTGGAAAGCGCTCGCTCAGACTGATTCTGAGCCCATGCGGCGGCCTGGATTCATGAATCGCAAATTCCGCCAATGTGAACAGATCGATCTTTTCTGGTCGGCAAAAATCGAGACGGGAACCCGCTGAGCAAATCGGGATAACGATTTATTACCAACGATCGTTTGCAAATTCCCAGCCACAGTTTTTCAAGGAGAACCCTCATGAAGCTCGCAGAAGTGTGTGCCATTGCCAAGTCACAGAATATCAGCCCCGGCAAACTCACAAAAAAGCAACTGATCAAGGCGATTCAGGCGGCCGAGGGGAACTTCGATTGCTTCTCCACCGCCCGCAACGACGAATGCGATCAAGTCAACTGTTGCTGGCGTCTGGACTGCTTTGAAGCAGCAAAATAATCATCAAGGAGAACCATCATGAACCTGATCAAATGGGACCCATTCAGGGAACTGGAAGATGTATCCAGCCGTTTAAATCGCATCTTTGGACGCTCCCTTGTCCGCACCGGACAGGATAATGAAATGTTGGCGACTGCCGACTGGATGCCTTCCGTCGACATCAGCGAAACAGATGCCGCTTATCTGATCAAAGGGGAAATTCCCGGAGTAAGGAAAGAGGATGTCAAAGTCACCCTGCAGGATGGCATGCTCACCATTCAGGGCGAACGCAAACAGGAAAAGGAAGAGAAGAACAAGAAACTTCACCGGGTCGAATGTTCATACGGCAACTTCGTACGCAGCTTCCGCGTACCCGACGATGTGGACGAATCCGCCGCAAGGGCGGAATTCAAGGACGGCATGCTCAACGTTACGCTGCCCAAGTCGGCGAAGGCAAAGCCCAAATCGGTCGACGTTGCAATTTCCTGAATTGATGCCGGCGTTTTAATTTATCCACTGCCAATTGGCGTAAAACCTCAGCTTGGCGCCATGGAACCGAACAACGCGACTGTACCCACTCCCAGCAGAATCAACACCACTTGCTGCACGGTGTCGCGCATCTGCGTCCGCTTGTGCAAGCCGGGGATGAGGTCGGCCACCGCGATATAGATCATGCTGGCTGCCGCCAGTGCAAGCAAATAAGGCACGAGGGATTGCATGTCCTGCAAGGCGACATAACCCAGCACACCTCCGACCAGCGTGGCAAAACTGGAAATGAGGTTGAGCTGGAAGGTGCGTAATTTGCTGTAGCCGGAATTCAGCAGTACGGCAAAATCGCCCACTTCCTGCGGAATCTCGTGAACGATGATGGCCAGTGAAGTGACGATGCCGAGATGAATATCGACAAGGAATGCCGCTGCAATAATGATGCCGTCGATGAAGTTATGGAATGCGTCGCCCACAATGACCATCATTCCGCTGCGCCCGTGATCATGACCGACTTGCTCGTGCGGCTCATGCGCTTCGCAGTGTTCATGGTGGCAATGACGCCAGATCAGCACTTTCTCCAGGGTGAAGAACAACAGGATGCCCAGCAACACCGTACCGCTCACGGCGACCAGGCTTGGCGCCAGTTTGAATGCCTCGGGCAGGATGTCGAGGAACACCGCCCCCAGCAACGCACCGATCGCATAGCTCACCAAGCCGCCCAGATATTGCGCGCGGGCATTAAGCGCAAATAGCGCAGCCGCAGTCACACTCAGAATGCCGCCCAGAAGGCTGACGATGATGATCCAGGCCAGGATACCCATGCTAAATCCGCGATAAAGACAGGGCGCGGATTATACCCAGTATCACCGGCTGGCGCTGAACTCAGGCTCCTTGTTGTAGTACCGGAAACTTTCGCGCAAACGGCCGGTCACTTCGCTCGACATCTTCTCAAACGCAACGCCGCACACGAATTTCTGCTCCTCCTTGCGTTGCCAGCTGATCCTGCCCGTCAGCTTGACCGGCTTCTGCCCTTCGTAGCGGTTGATGTCTTCCTGCGGCAGGTATATCTCCAACTCGATCAGCTTGTTCCGATCCAGTTCCTTGTTCATCAGCAAACGAATGCCGGTCATGCTGAAATCCAGGCTGGAGCATTCCACTTTCGCATTGCCCTGCATCACGTGAACCAGCAAACGATTGGCAGCACGCGGATAAGTTCGCTTTTCGTGCTGCGCCGGCTCGATCGCGTACGCATGATCAAACGTGAATTCCGCCATCAGGTTATTCAGTTTCCCGGTGACTGCATGCAGGCCATCGCCGATGGCGGCCGTGGTCTCCACCTTGGCCGAACTTTCGTTCAAGGTCGCGAATAGCTCCTTCAGCGTCTTCTGCAGCACATCCACGTTGCGTATCTGCGCCCCGCTCGCTTCGGAGATGCCCGTATTCGCGCTGGCCGTTTGCGCGATATCCACCGAAATGCGCTCGATCACCGCAGCCGTCTCGCCGGCCAGCTTCTGGTTCTCATGCACCTTCCCCACCACCACATTCATCGAGGTCGTCACTTCTTCCACCTTGCCACCAAGCTCGGCAATGATGCGTGAAACCTCACCCGCAGATTGTGTCGTGCGCTCCGCCAGTTTGCGCACCTCGTCTGCCACCACGGCAAATCCACGTCCCTGTTCACCGGCGCGGGCAGCCTCGATTGCGGCATTGAGCGCCAACAGATTGGTTTGTCCGGCGATATCCTGAATGGTGGCAATGATGTCGTGTATCTGCTCTGCCGATCTTTCCAGTTCGCTGATCTTGGTCGCGGCCTGGTTCACTTCCTGCACCGTGTTCTCCATCTCGGAGATGTTCTTCTGCACGAAACTGATGCCTTCGCGTGCCTGGGATTCGGTCTTTTGCGCCCTCACCGTCGCTTCGGTCGCTTGCGCCTGTACGCTTTCTGAAATCTGGTGCAACTGCCGGGTAGCGCCGTTCACCTCATCGGAACGGCTCTGCTCCTTGCGCCCGACCTCGGCGATCTCGTGCGAAATCTTGGCGATCTGAAATGCCGACTGTTCCATTTCCTTTCCGCTCTCGTCCACCTCGCACATGATGTGATTGAGCTTGGACAGCATGTCGTTGAAACTTTTTTCCAGTTCCCCAACCTCGTCGCGCGAACGATGGGCCACGCCCTTGGTCAGGTCGCCCTTCTCTACCGTCTTCAACGCATTGCACAGGGCCTGGATAGGTTTGACGAACAGATTGGCAACAAAGCCGATGATGATGAACTGAAGCATGAACTCCAGCCCCGACTCCCAAAACGAGTTGAAAATGTAGGCATTGTGATTCGACACGAGCTGGCTGATAACCTGCTGGTTTACTCCGCCTTTAGTGGCGATATCGACCATCTGCCCCAGTTCATGCGAAGCAAGCATCCGGTTATAGACCGTAGTGATCATCGTCACCATGAAGAAGCCGAATTGCAGCTTCCAGCGTATGCTGAGCGAGTTGTACCAATTTTTCATTGAATTCTCCAAGGGACTGGTCGCATCTTGTTAAATGCAGCCAGCATGTCTATGACGACATCCGGCCGAAAAACTTGAGGCCGGATTTCAGATTTTCGGTCCGGTTCAGAAATTCAGAGGCTTACAAATTGATGAGTGTTTTAATGGCTCAGATCAACGTCGCGCGTTTCCGGCAGGAACAGCAGCCCGACGATGGACGCGAGTAGCAGCATCCCCACCGGATACCACAATCCTGCCAGCGCATTACCTGCCTGCACAGAGAGCAAGGTGACCATGAACGGTGACAAACCGCCGATCCAGCCTGCGCTGAGGTTGTGCGGCACGGCGGCTGCGGTGTAGCGCGTGCGCGCCGTAAACAGCTCCGCCAGCACCGCGGTTTGCGGCCCGGTGATGAGCGCCACCGCCACGACCGGCACGATCAGCAGCAGGAACAACATGAAGCGGTTCACCTGAGTGCTGTCGGCTTTCTCGGCCCAGCCTTTGGACTTCAGCTTATCCGTCAGCTCGGCAGGCTGGAAACCGGGCACCGCGGTATCGCTGCCGAGGTTCACGCTGACGCCCAGTCCGTTTTGCTGCTCCTGCAAAGTATAGGAGACACCGTTCTTGGTGAGATATTCCTGATTGCGTTCGCAATCGTTGGCTGCCTTGCGGAACGGACTGTAGTTGCAATCCGTTCCGTGCAGCGTAACGACGACGTCACGATTGAAACGCTCCAGCGCGGGATTGCCATAGTGCTGCAGCGCCTTGAACACGGGCACGATGGTGACGGCACCCAGGATCAATCCGGCCAGCAATATCGGCCTGCGCCCCACCTTGTCCGACAACCAACCGCAAAAGATGGTGAGCGGAAACAACAGCAAGGTGCTGGTCATCACCAGCGTGCTGGCCAGCTGGGCATCGAGCCGCACCACGCTTTTGAGGAACACGTTGGCATACACCTGCGACGAGAAGAACAGCAGCGAACCGCCGGCAGAGATGGAGAAGAACAGCAGCGCCATGCGCCCCAGCGTGTGGCGGTCGGTCAGGCATTCGCGCAGCGGCGCCTTGGACACCGTACCTTCAGCCTGCAACTCGCGAAACACCGGAGACTCTTCCAGACTCATGCGGGTCTTGATGGAGATGAACAGCAGCAACGCAGAGAACAGGAACGGCACGCGCCAGCCCCAAACGTGAAAATCGGCATCGCTGAGGAACGCCTGCAACAACACGATCTGCAATGTGGAAACCAGAATGCCCAACGGCCCCATCAACTGCAGCACGCTGGTGTAGAAACCGCGCCTGCCGTGCGGCGCATGCTCGGTGAGATACACCGCCACCCCGCCGATCTCGCCCCCCACCGCGAAACCCTGCAACAGTCGCAGCAGCAGCAACAGCAGCGGTGCGAAGATGCCGATCTGCGCATAGGTCGGCAGCAATCCCACCAGGAATGTCGTCGTGCCCATCAGCGAAATGGTCGCGATGAAAATGGGACGACGCCCGAACTTATCCGCCAGCGAACCGAACAGCGCCGAACCCAGCGGCCGCACCACCATGCCGACACCAAAGGTCGCCAGACTCATCAGCAACGCCGCGGTGGGATTGTCGGGCGGGAAGAACAGCACGCTGAAATAAGTCGCCAGCGAAGCAAAGGTGAGGAAGTCGTACCACTCGAGGAAAGTGCCGAAGCAGGCGGCAAGGACGACTTTGCGCTGGGTAGAGGTGATTTCTTGCATGGGCAGGTTTTGTGCTCGATTTAAATTGCTACCGTCATACCCGCTTCAGGATGTGGCTCCCAATCGAATATCCAGCCCCGAACGAGCAGATGACACCGATGCTACCCGCCGCAAGATCAGCATTGTGCTGATTAAACGCGATGATGGAACCGGCCGAGGCGGTGTTGGCGAACTTGTCGAGAATGACGGGCGCTTCTTCCAGCGTGGCGTCGCGCCCAAGGATGCGCTTCGCGATCAGATGATTCATGGTCAGGTTGGCCTGATGCAGCCAGAAGCGATTGACATCGCTTGCCGCAAAACCGTTGGCGGCAAGATGGCTGCTGATGTGGTCGGCGGCCATCGGGCAGACTTCCTTGAACACCTTGCGCCCTTCCTGCATGAAGAGTTTGTCGCGGTTGTCGCGCGAGGCAGGATCGCAGCGGTCGAGAAATCCGCTGTTGTTGCGGATGTTGTTGGAGAAGACGGTCGCGGCTTTGGAGCCGAGTATCTCCCAGGCGGATTTCTGTTGACCGGAGGGAGCTGCTTCGACCACAACGGCGGTGGCGATGTCGCCGAAGATGAAATGGCAATCGCGGTCGCGCCATTCGAGGTGGCCCGAGGGGAGCTCAGGGCTGATCACCAGCGCACAACGTGCGCTGCCGGAGCGCACCGCATTGGCCGCCTGCTCAATGCCGAAGGTGGCGGATGAACAGGCGACGTTCATGTCGTAGCCGTAGCCGCCGCAGCCGAGCGCGAATTGCACCTCGACGGCGATGGCCGGATAAGGCCGCTGAAAACTGGAGCAGGCAACGATGACCAGGTCGACCTCTTCCGCCTTGCGTCCGGCATTGGCCAGCGCCTCGCGTGCGGCACCGACGGCCATTTCCGCCATCAGCGAAATCTGTTCGTTCGGGCGTGGCGGGATCGCCGGACGCATGAGATCCGGATCGAGCACACCGGTCTTTTCGACCACATAGCGTTGCTTGATGCCCGATGCCTTTTCGATAAACTCACTGCTCGATTCCGCCAGCGCGGTAACTTCGCCGCTGGCGATGGCCGCGGCGTTGCGCTCGTTGGTGCGTCGAACATACTCGTTGTACGACGCCACGAGTTGCGCGTTGGTAATGAGGTTGGGCGGCACCCAAAGACCACTGCCTGTAATGTAGACCTTGTTCATTTCTCTCCCTTCACTCTCTAATGATGTACGAAACTTTCCGGTATTTCGATTTCCCGAAGGTTACTTTCCCACTTTGAGCAAAACATCGATCAAGTCGCTTGTACCATCCGTCATCTTTTTTTGCGGATTGGATTTGCAATAGTTATCCATCCAGGATTCGATGATTTCAGGTCTTACGCCTTTCAGGATATCCACACTCGCCCCTACCGATACCCCGGTAAGGTAGCCAAGTAGCCAAGCGGTCTGGTATTGCTCATTGCGCGCTCTTGCGTCCAGCCATGAAGCGCATGAGGCATCCTTGATGGTTAACGAAGTTACCGCCCAGGCGGGCATAGGAACAGTTACACATAAGATAAGCAGCATTATGGAAAGAACTTCTCGTTTCATATCTTCAGTTTCTCTTATAAGTCTGCTCAACGTCATGCCCACCTTATCGAACTGCATTGTTATTTGATTGAAATATTCGCTGCGCGACCCAATCTGCGCACGCAATCCTCAACGCCGTTGTTGCCGCCCTTGAACTCAGGGGTAGACCGAGCTCACTAACCCAACCAGATGAACGTGCCCATACGTCCGGTCACGCCGTCGCGGCGGTAGGAGAAGAATTTATCCTTCTGGTGATAGGTGCAAAAAGTGCCGCCGTAAATCCGGTTGATGCCAAGCGCCTGCAGGCGCTGGCGTGCCAGCAGATAGATATCCGCCTTGTATTTTCCCTGATCGCCATGCGCCATGAAAGCCTCGGCGGCCCGCGCCTGATGCGCGATGAATGCGGCTCGCACTTCCGCCCCCACTTCGAACGCATCCTGGCCGATTGCCGGTCCCAACCAGGCCATCAATTTCTGCGGCTGCACATTCATGGCTATTACGGTTGCTTCGATAACTCCTGCAATCAACCCTTTCCAACCAGCATGTGCCGACTCCGACCACAGTACCGGCTTCGTCACATAGCAACACCGGCAGGCAATCCGCCGTCATTACCACGCACACGGCGCCGCGATGGCGTGCGACGCAGGCATCGGCCTGCAGGATGTCGCAGCCGGCGGTATCCGCATTGGCGACGACCGTGCCATGCACCTGTTCCAGCCACACCGGTTCGCTCGGTAGCAGCGGCGCCAGCATCTGGCGATTGCGCGCAACCGCCAAGCGGGACATCGCCCACGTGCAAACCAAGATTGAGTGTGTCGTAGGGTGCAGCGCTGACGCCGCCGTGGCGTGTGGTCTGCAGGGCTTTGACGTTCGCGGGAGCGGGCCATTCGGGAACGATGCAATGATCAGGCAATGCCATCGCTCGCCTCGTCGATCTTGTCCAGCAGCTCTTCCATATCTTCCGGCAACGGCGCATGCCATTCCATCCATTCGCCGGTCACCGGATGTTCCAGTGCCAGCTGTGTGGCGTGCAAGGCCTGACGCGGAAAGTTGTTCAGCAGTTCACGCAAGGGCAACGCGCATTTCTGCACGCCTTTCTGGTACACGCTGTCGCCAACCAGGGGGTGCCCGAGATGCGTCAGGTGCACGCGAATCTGGTGCGTGCGCCCGGTCTCGAGCTTGCAGCGCAACAGTGTGCAGCTGGGGAAGTTCGCTTCGACGCTGTAATGGGTGATGGCGTCTTTGCCGCCCTCGATCACGGCCATCTTCACGCGCTGCGAGGGGTGGCGACCGATGGGCAAGTCCACGATGCCGCCGTAATCCAGCTCGCCCCACACCAGCGCCAGGTATTCCCGCTTAACAGTGCGCTTTTGCATCTGGCGCACCAGGGCAGTCTGCGCAACAAGGGTTTTGGCGACCACCATCAGGCCGCTGGTGTCCTTGTCCAGTCTATGTACGATGCCGGCGCGCGGCACTTCGGCGAGTTGCGGCGCATGATGCAGCAACGCATTGAGCAATGTACCTTGCCAATTGCCGCTGCCCGGGTGCACCACCAGGCCGACGGGCTTGTTGATGACCAGGATGGCATCGTCTTCATAGACTATATCGAGGGGAATGTCCTCGCCCTCATAGGGCTGTTCGGAAGGGTGTATCTGGGGCGACACGCAGACCGTTTCGCCGCCCCAAACCTTCTGTTTGACGCTGCCGGGGGTGCCGTTGACCGTAACCAGCCCCTGCTCTATCCAGTCCTGCAGGCGGCTGCGCGAGTACTCCGGCAACAATTTAACAAGGGCCTGGTCCAGACGTAGTCCGCCGTGTTCCATGGGTACTCGCATCTCAAGCAGGTCGGTAGACTCATCGTCTTTGCTATAATCGGGTAAATCATCTTCGGGTTCTATCATGCGTCATAGTTTAGCCGTTTTCCTCCTCCTCACGTTAGTTGCTTGTAGTTCCGATCCGTCCAAAGACGAAATGGCCAACTTGTCTGCCGACGAGATTTACACCAAGGCACAGGCGCAAATGGCGGATCAAAATTACGAAAAGGCCGTGAAGGCATTCCAGTCGCTGCAATCGCGTTTCCCTTACGGCCGCTACGCGCAACAGGCGCAGATGGAAATTGCGTACGCCTATTACAAACATAGCGAACCGGCACCGGCACTCGGCGCACTGGATCAATTCGTGAAGATGTATCCCACCAGCGCCCATCTGGATTACGTTTTCTATCTCAAGGGGCTCATCAACTTCAACGAAAACATCAACAGCCTGTTGGGCACATTTTTCAAGCAAGATCCGGCAGAACGCGACCCCGCCGCTTTGCGTGATTCCTTCAATTCGTTCAAGGAGTTGGTCACGCGCTTCCCCGACAGCAAATACTCGCCCGATGCCCGGCTGCGCATGCAGTATTTGCTGATCACACTGGCCGGTTCGGAAATACATGTGGCGGATTACTACTTGCGCCGTGGCGCTTATGTCGCTGCGGCAAACCGTGCCAAAGGGGTATTGATCGACTATCCAAACACGCCCCAGACGCGCGAGGCATTGCAGATCATGATAGAAGCGTATGACGCAATAGGAATGGCCGACCTGCGGGACGACACCAAACGCGTGCTTGCGCTCAACGTGGCCAAAGACGGGATACAGCCCGGAGC
Source organism: uncultured Pseudomonadota bacterium (assembly GCA_963718345.1). GTDB lineage: Bacteria > Pseudomonadota > Gammaproteobacteria > Burkholderiales > Gallionellaceae > Sideroxyarcus. The sequence continues at coordinate 156,489 of CAVQZH010000018.1, forward strand.
CAAAGTATCGCCGCATGACCCCACGCCGTGGTGGGAATTCTGGAATTGACGCCGTGAAGTTCTGCCCGGAATGCGGTGCCCCCGTCCAGCTATCCACACCGCAGGACGATAACCGCGAGCGACATGTCTGCACCGTCTGCAATACCATTCATTACCAGAATCCAAAACTGATTGTCGGCGCCATACCGGAATGGAAGGACGGGCGCATCCTGCTCTGCCGCCGCGCCATTGAACCGCGCCACGGCCTGTGGACATTACCGGCAGGCTTCATGGAAAACGGCGAGACCACTTCCCAGGCAGCCGCGCGCGAGACACAGGAAGAGGCCAATGCGCGTATCGACGTACTCGATCTTTATGCCATGTACAACCTGCCCTATATCAACCAGGTTCAGCTTTTGTATCGGGCAACTCTGCTCGATCTGGATTTTTCACCCGGGGTAGAAAGCCTGGAAGTGGAGCTCTTCGCCGAAGATGAGATACCGTGGGACACGCTGGCCTTCCGCCCGATTCGCTATACGCTGGAACATTACTTCGCCGACCGCAAACGCAACGAATTCGTCTTCCGAAATTCCGACCTCGAACCGCCGGTGCGCTGAAACTGCTCGCTTGTCGCGTCATGGTTCTGGCGTATGGTATTCATCATTTGAATTTCAATGCTGCATTTTGGAAACGACTCGCGTGACATTTTCCATTCTGTGTCTGTCGATTTTAAGATGTGATGCCAATTTCGATGGGCACGCCGCCGACGCATCGCCATTCTTCATAGCACGCCTCCAACCTTCAGCGTGTCCTTGCAGCTAAAAGAGGGAAGATCGCCGTTTTATCGACCTTCCCTTAGCAAAAATGACTAGCTTAGCTTATGCGTAAAGTCGACTCTGCGATTTTCTTTCCAGCATTTCTCGGCATGGCAGGTAAGACGTGGTTTTTCTTTGCCTAAGGTTATCACCTTGATTTGGCCTGCTGGGACGCCATACTTGATAAGTGCTTGTTGAACGGCTTCTGCCCGCTTCTCACCCAAGGCTAGGTTGTAGCCGTCACTCCCGCGTTCATCTGCATTGCCTTCCAGGGTGATGGCATCGCTTGTATGGCTCTTGATAAATTCCGCTTCTTTCTGAATGACGTTCAGATACTGCGTTTTGACGGAATACTTATTGAAGTCAAAATAGTCACTCTGCTGCTGCAGTTTCTGTATTTCTGCATTCAGTTTACTTAGATCAATAGCCGCTGCCGCATGGACAGTTGCGCTTGAAACAGTGGGGGATTTTTGCTGACTCGATTGCTGATCTTGCGCAAGATTTGTTTTTTGCGAAGAAGCACAGGCAGCGACTAATAGTGACGCCAAGACAACAGCCGTTCTTTTCATATTTAGACTCCTTTTAATTGATTTAAACGTACGACGCCAAACTATAAACGCTTGGCAACCAATTTGGTTTACATAAATAATATTTATATAAATGTTAAATTACAGTACATAATATGCAGGTCATGAATAGAATTAAGCAATGAGAAAGTTAGTTAAACGATGAAATCAAGACGCTGGAGGACAAATCTGATCCTGGAATGGCAACGTAGGCTTGTATTCTGGTGTGGAGCCATCAGCGTGGGTCTGGTCGCTATTCTGTTTGCGATTGCCTGCGAATGGGCAAATGGGGTATTCCACAAAATACTTGCCGTATCGCCTTATCTGCCGCTACTGCTTACGCCTATTGGGCTTGTACTGATTGTTTTCACGACCCGGAAATATTTCCCCGGATCACAGGGCAGCGGCATTCCACAAGTTATCGCATCGCTCGATCCGAAAGAAAGCAGCAAGATCCGCGAACAGGTGCTTTCGCTGCGCGTGACCATCGGGAAAATCATGCTCACCATCATCGGGCTGATGTGCGGAACATCCGTGGGCCGCGAAGGCCCCACCGTGCAGATAGGTGCATCCATCATGCATAAGCTGGGCAGTCTTGCGCGCTTTCCCCAACACGACCTCGAAAAGGGCTTGATACTTGCAGGCGGTGCTGCCGGCGTCGCCGCTGCATTCAACACACCGCTTGCGGGCATTGTATTTGCCATCGAGGAAATGAGCCGTTCATTCGAGGAGCATAACAGTACGACGATACTCATGACGGTGATCATCGCCGGCATCACTTCCCTGGCCCTGCTCGGAAACTATTCCTATTTCGGCCACACCTCCGAATCGCTCGGCTTTGGCAAGGAATGGTACGTAGTAATCATATGCGGCATTGCTGGAGGCACACTGGGCGGCGCATTCAGCCGTGCGTTGATCGAGGTCAACAAAGGTCTGGTGGGGTACATGGGAAGCTGGATGCGCGAGAACCCAATCGCATTCGCCGGAGTATGCGGCTTGCTGCTGGCGCTTGTAGGGCTGGCTTCCGGCAACAACACTTATGGCAGTGGATACAACGAGGCAAAATCAATACTCGATGGCAAAGCGGTGCTGCCGGAAAGTTATGGTCTGTTGAAAATGACCGCCACCATGCTTTCATATATCAGCGGAATACCTGGTGGCATCATGGCACCAAGTCTTTCCGCGGGCGCGGGATTAGGTTCCAATATTGCATCCTTTTTTACATCCGCCCCAATGGGTGCAACGATCATACTCGGCATGGTCGCTTACTTTGCCGGAGTAACACAGGCCCCGATCACCGCCTTTGTCATCGTCATGGAAATGATCGATAACCACGAGATGGTATTGCCGTTGATGGCCGCAGCATTCATCGCCAAAGCCTGCTCCCGGCTTGTGTGCCCTTCGCCCCTATTCCACACGACAGCGATGAGTTTCATCGGCAGGCGCTAAAAGTGCACCGTCAGTTTCCGCAATTAATCTAAGTGGATTCGATTGAAGTGGCCCCTTTGCTCCAGCTGTATTTCCTGGCTGAAGTGAACCCATCTACTCGGACAATATCTCGGCAACAATCCCTCTCTCCAAAGATGCCTCCTGAACTGCGTTGACGATGTCATCGCCAAGCATCTTGCTTCTTTCATCACTGCTAGGGAAATCAGCAAGTACATCCTTGGCAAAGGTTTTGATGGTTTCAAGATAATTGCCGGGATTGTTGGATATGGGTTGTTCAGCCATAAAATACAGCATTCCTTCACGCATAATGATCGCCAGAAGATACACATCGCTTTTGTTTGCGACCTGTTTGTCACTTATAGAGAAGCACTGCAGTGCATTACCGTGCTGTGCCGATATATTCAACTTATCCAATCGACCGCTTATTGCTTCAATGAAGGGCTGAGCCAAGTTCAATTTTGGTGCTAGCGTCATCTTGTACTTACCGGGCCGCTCTATTACAAGCGGGCTATTGAGGGGCGGTGTTTTGCCGGGTCGAAAAAATACCAAAAATAGTACGCACAGCGTGATGAGAGTAAGCGTTTCTATCATATTCAGTGACACCTCTTTGGATTGATGGTGAATTGTTAATTGACCTGTTTGACCAGTTTGTTATGCAGGAGGCGACGCAGCGCGGATCACGAACATTCTCACAAGGGTATTCGTCTTTCTAATTATTTCCCGGGCAATACAAGGTCACTGGTACCCGGACAGACCCAACACGGATATTCTCGAGAGACGTCGATACAACCGCCATCGGCACTGACATCCTGTGGATCGCGGAAACGCATCATCCGGTCAAGAATGCGCGCCAATTCCTCGGGATTGCCCATTGTGGAGTTTACACATTCCCCCACGCGCGCTTCATCCATCTGCAGATTTCCTGCCGCATCCCGATAAATGCCGGAACGCCAGTGGTATATCTCAACACATTTCGACGCGAGGCTATAGGGATTGTCACGTTTCCAGAAGTTGCTAAACTGCCCCGCGCCAAGATAGAAGACCCAAGACCCTTCGTAGCCCACAACTTCCGCTGATCGCACATCGGGATTCCTGAACCACAGACGGTCACCGGGAACATAATATTTCATCGGTATGGGCTCGTTCATGGACCCGTATTCGCGATTGAAAATATCGTGAAACTGGCGTGACTTGATGGCTCGCAACGCCCATTGGAGCTGCAATTGTTGAAGTAGTTCCGGATTGGTTTGAACCAATTCCTCTGCTATGCCCAGCAAGGTTACGTATTCAGTAGCACGGTAACACGAGAAAGAATACTGCTCGCCGGACAATTCCGGCTGAGTGGCCTTGCGCAATGCCTCAATCAGGGATTTACCAGGCAACAGGATAAACCCGCTGTCTTCCGTGTAATGCCAGAAGTCTTCAGGCCTTTCGATTTTGCTCGTATGGAATGAGAGCGTCGTGCGGCGCGATGCCTTTACAATGTTTTGCCGGATTCGAACCGAAGCCGCGAATTCCAGGTAACTGGGATACTCAAATGTTACCGGACTCGCCAGCATGGCCAACAGGATTTCTTTTTCGAGATCATTTTCCCTTGCCCGGGTATCGAGTTGGAACTTGTCGCACAGCTGCAACGTGTCACTATCGGGCATCAATCCGTCCCGAATATCCGGCCGCAATCGGAAATTGACAGCATTTTTATTGCTGTCGCAAGTCGACTGCACCAAATCGCCAATACCAAGCTTATCCGCTCGGGCGATAAAACTGTCTCGTTCCAAAGAAGCGTGCGCGGCGTTTTCCGCGCGAATCAAGATCCCGCCATCACTCTGATGAACGACCATGTTTGTCCTCATTCCACTTAAATCCGAGCTAAATCGGCCGTGATGCGCATCCGATTTCAGGACGAAAACTGTCGTGTATATTTGTAATAATGTGAAGTAGCCGAGCAGTTGCTATCGTTGCCAGCGAGGAAACAGCCTATACTCAAAAATATGCAACGGGGTCGCATCATTAATTGGAATTGGGTCTGTCATCACCCTGCATTCGCGATCTTCCCCGCACTGATATGCCAAAAAACTCACAGTCAGCCTGCACGCGATATGCCATAGGAGTAACGCATGCAGGCATATTAAGTTGACATAAATATATATGGCATGAATATTAAATTCAGGACATATAATCACACGCCAGACACATCAACACCCAAAAAAGGGGTAATCAATTGGGCAAACGCAGCAAAAATCAACTCTCACTCCAGGTTCTTAAGAAATTCCGAATTATTTTTGGTTCCGTACGGCAACACTTTCGGGAAGTCGAAGAGAGCTGTGGGGTGACAGGTTCGCAGTTATGGATATTGCAGGAGATTGCGAAAACTCCCGATATCGGTATATCCGATCTGGCGGAACGACTGTCTATTCACCAATCAACCTGCAGCCAACTTGTTGAAAAGCTTGTCCACCGCGAACTGGTCATTAAGGAGAGAAGCAAACAGGACCAACGGCGAGTCGGTTTGTGTGTGACTGAAGAAGCGTCCAGGATTCTAAAGAATGCCCCAGGTCCCGCGGAAGGGATATTGCCGGAAGCACTGCAGGCCTTAACCGAGTCGTCGTTGCTCGCCTTGGACAACTCCCTGATTGAAGTCATTGGGCAGTTGCGCACTAAAGATGACAAGCTTGCCGACCGGCCCCTGTCTGACCTGTAGTCATCGCCGTTACGGAATGTCGCACCAGCCAATTCCTGGTAACAGGACCTGAGCCAACTCAATTCGGATAGGAATTTCACTGTTCCAATTCGAAGGACCCTATTTCCTGGTCGCGCCCATTGCCTGGAAAAAGCGCGGTGCAAGATCGGGCTGATTCTCCAGCCTGTCGAAGTGTCCGGTCATTTCCTTATCAAGCAAATCGAGCCGATCCGGTAGCGCGGGGTGCGTCTTGAACATCAGTGCCACACTGGAGTCGCTGGGGTTGATCGATTCCAGCGTCTGCAATACCGCGGGCAAGCCGTAAGGATCGTATCCGGCCCGTGCGGCAATTACGACACCCATACGATCCGCTTCGAACTCGTCGTTCTTGTCCAAACCACGCGCATACACTTCCGTACCGGCGCTGACCAACTTGGTCAGTCTGGGATCGGTGCCATTGCTCTTCATTGCATCGTTCGCAAACTCGGCCAGCAACTCGGTGCGGGCGCCCTTCTTGATTGCCTGCAGATGATGCTTGCGCAATACATGCGATATCTCGTGTGCCAACACGCCCGCCAATTCAGCCTCGCTGTTCATCTGCGCCAGCAGTCCTTTGGTGATGAATACATAACCGCCTGGTGCCGCAAACGCATTTACATCGTTATCGTCCAGCACACCAAATTGCCAGGGAAGGTCGGGGCGTTCCGTTTGCAGGGTAAGCCAGCGACCGACGCGATTCACATATGCCTGTACCGCCGGGTTATCCAACAGCGGTGCGGCGCCCAGCAAGTTGCTGGCGATGCCCTCGCCCAGCGTGATCTCCTGCGGTTCGCCGATATCCGCATTGGCCTTCTGGACTTTCTGTACGGTCTCCGCCGCCTTCTTCCAGTCGATGCTTCCAAAATCGAATGCGGACGCGGGGAAGATAGCCCCCAACAGGCACAACATGACTATCGTCTTATCGCTTTTCATCATTGAGCTCCTTCCAGATAGTCGACGCTCTGCGCGTGCAATTTGCCTTCAGCCGCAAAATGCTGCGCGTCTGCGCGGTTCACGGCAAAACGCTTGGCTGCTTGCAAGGCCTGCGGATTGGGTTTCGTATTCTTCAACTGTTCTTCCGACAGACCGCGTATGCCGGTGGTCACCGTACTGTTGCTCCTGCCGGTAGAGGCGACGTTGAACAAGGCGCTCAAGCCGTTGTCGCCGCGCTTGCCCTGTCCATTTGCGTCAAAGCGCAGGTTCAGCATCTTTACCCAGCCGTTGAACGAGGTCGATTTGACATGCGTCCAGCTTGCCTGGCGTTCCAACACTTCGACCTGACTGCGCGGCGGCAATGACGTCAACGTCTGCGCATCAGTGTAAGGCTTGGCTTTGAGTTCGGTAGGACGTATGGTGTACGCGGATTCTCCTGCCCAGACGATCGGCACCAAACCGAACAGCAGAAATAGTGCAGCTAAGCTTTTCATTCCTGATTCCCTCCTTTTTCGACTGGCGCAAACAACTCGACATCCTGCTCGCGCCCTTTCACTTTAAACGAACCAAAAGACTTGAATTCGAATGCATCGCCGCATGCTTGCATGGTCTCGCGCGAAACCAGAATGCGCGACACGCCTTTGGTCAGTCCTTCTATGCGGCTGCCCAGATTCACCGTATCGCCGATGGCGGTGTATTCGCGGCGCTGTTCGGAACCGATCAGCCCAACCACAGCCGGGCCGGTGTGAATGCCGATACCGACATCGAAATTCGCGTCTTCCTCCCCCAACTCGCGCTTGAAACGCTGCAACACGTGTCCCATTTCCAGCGCTGCCTCGACCGCGTGGCGTGCATGATCCGGATCGTCCAGCGGCGCGCCCCAGAACGCCATGATGCAATCGCCGATGAATTTATCCAGCGACCCACCGTGACGAAACACCACTTCGACTTGCAGCGTGAAATAGCGGTTGAGCAGTTCCACCACTTGCTGCGGCGTACGCTTTTCAGACAGGGTGGTGAAGCCGCGTATATCGGAGAACAGGATGGTGATCTGGCGGCTCTCGCCCGCACGACTCAAACCGCCATGCGCCACCAGTTCCTTTACTACATGCGGATTGACGAAGCGGCTGAACATTTGCACCGCCTGCTGGCGCGATTTTCTTTCGCGCAAATATTCGCGCAGTGCGAATACAAAATAGCAGGACCACGCCAACATCAGTGGCGCCAGCACCGGCAGCAGATACAACTCGGCGACCGCAAGGTAACTTGCGAGCAGAGCCAAAATGCTTGCGACCAGAAGGACTGCGCCCACCTTGATTGCGTTCACGCCGCGCAAAAAGGCGATACTCAGAAGCACCAACAACAATATCGTCAGATACAGCGCAAAGTTGCCATGCATCCTGTGCATCATGCGCTGGTTCTTCAGGTCGTCTATGGCGGTGGCCAGTATCTCGGTGCCGGGATACAAGGTGTCCAGCGGTGTCACGCGCATGTCATGCATGCTCGTTGCATCCGTACCGACAATGACGATCTTGCCCGTCAATTCGTCGGCGGCACGTTGCGCATGTTCGCGATTAAAATCCTCATACAGATCCGTATAGGAAATATGTTTATAGGCTCCGGCGGCACCGCGCCAAGCCAACACCATATCCGGCTGCTGCGGTACCGCATAGCCCAGGTCCTGAGCCACTCGCGCCGGCATAGATGGAATAAGCCAACCGTACGCATCGGTATAAAGCTGGTAGCGTCGCCCCACTCCATCGGAGTCTTCCGCGAAATTGATCGTGCCAGTACGCCAATACGCCGGATCCACTGCCAGAGGAGGCAATATGGCAATGCGCGCCTTGTCGTCGGCGTGCTCTGTGCGCTGCAAACCGAGCATGGCTGCCACTTGCGCTGCAGGTGCGCCTTTGCTGTCCAGTTCGGCGTCGCGCCGCACCATCGGGAAGTAGACGTTGCTCAGCCCCTGCAGGGATTTATTGAACTCACGGTCGCTATCGGGACGATATTCGTCGCGTTCGCTGAACAGGATGTCGAACACGATAGCCTTGGGTTTTTGCCTTTCAATACCGCGCACCAATTCACCATGCACCGAGCGCGGCCAAGGCCAGCTTCCGGCCGTATCCTGCATGCGTGCGAGGCTGGCATCATCGATATCAACCATAACGATGTCTGCGTCCGGCGTCAGACCATGCGCCTGTTGCTGCACGAACCAATCGGACAGTCGATTTTCCAATGGATTTAAGACATGCAACCAAGTCAATTCGAGAAACGCCAGCACCATGAACAATGCGCCTATGCGCAATGAGATCTGGCGGCTATTCGAGGAAGATGTTGTATCCATGGAAACGAATACTAATCGTTTTGCGCAGAATGCAACAAGATGGATGCAACAGCTATGGCTTTCCCCCTATAATCGACGCTATTCTTTCGTTTCGTCCCACACCTAAACAATGAGTTTGCTGCGAATAACCATGTTGTTCACAAGCCTGCTATTGGCTGGCTGTAACACAATCAATATCAGTGCCTACACGCAGCAAAAGGATCCTTTCGAGAAGGTCAACCGTAGCGTTTTCAAGTTCAACGACGCTGTGGACCGCGCCGTGGTCAAGCCGGTGGCGCAGGGTTACGCCAAAGTGATGCCCGGGCCCATAAAAACCATGGTCAGTAACTTCTTCTCCAACCTGGATGATGTGGTGGTGACGGCAAACGACATATTGCAATTGAAATTCAGGCAGGCCGTCAGCGACGGCGCGCGCGTGGCCTTCAACTCGACGTTCGGCTTGCTCGGCCTGATCAACATTACCGACAGGCTGGAAAAACACAACGAAGATTTCGGTCAGACGCTGGGTTACTGGGGAGTGCCGAGCGGGCCATATTTGATGTTACCGATCCTCGGGCCAAGCACGATTCGCGACGGAACGGGTCGCTACACAGATAGTTACTTCAGCGTCATCAGCAACACCAAGCATGTTCCAACGCGCAATAGCGCTTGGGCGGTGGAGGGACTGGACACTCGCGTGGGCCTGCTGGAGGAAGAGAAAGTACTGGATGACGCGGTCATCGATCGCTACAGCTTCATTCGCGATGCATATTTGCAGCACAGGCAAAGCCTGGTGTATGACGGCAATCCGCCGCGACAGAAATTCGATGACGACGAATAAAAAAACGGCGGGTGATCCCCGCCGTTTTTTTTCATATCGTTGTTAAGCGATCATTTCCCCGCACGCAACGCTTCGATGCGCTCTTCCAGCGGCGGATGCGTCATGAACAGTCTGGAAAATCCGCCTTGGCTGGAAATGGCCATTGCCGCCATATTTTGCGGCATTGCCGCCTGCTCGTGGTTCATCTTCAAACGTTCCAGGGCAGAAATCATCTTCTGACGTCCGGCCAGGTTTGCACCTCCCGCGTCGGCACGAAATTCCCGTTGCCGCGAAAACCACATGACGATAATGCTGGCCAGAATACCCAGCACGATCTGCGCCGCAATTTCGGCGACGAAGGCACCAATGCCGGGGCCGTTACGCCCGTCATTCTTTAGCAATACGCGATCGACCAGAATGCCGATGATCTTGGCAAAGAAAACCACGAAAGTATTGACCACACCCTGGATCAACGCCAGCGTGACCATGTCGCCGTTGGCGACGTGGCTGATCTCGTGACCCAGCACCGCTTCGGCTTCGTCCCGGCTCATGCTGTGCAATAAACCGGTGCTCACCGCCACCAGCGCATTATTCCGGTTCCAGCCGGTGGCAAAGGCGTTCACGTCGGGCGCGTCATAGATCGCCACTTCGGGCATGCCTATGCCTGCGTTTTGCGCATGGCGACGAACGGTGTCCACCAGCCAGCGCTCGGTAGGGTCTTGCGGGTTTTCAATGACCTGGGCTCCAACCGACATTTTTGCCATCCACTTGGACATCAACAGTGAAATGATGGACCCGGAAAAACCGATTACTGCCGACATCACCATCAGTGCGCTGAAATTGATGCCGCCGCTTTGGTCCAGAACCCGATCCACGCCTAGCAGGCGCAAAGTGAAATTGATCACGAGCAAAACCGCGAGGTTCGTCAGGATGAACAAAAAGATACGTTTCATTGCGTTAATCTCCAAATGTACGAAGTTTGCGCGGCAAGCAGTGAATCACGCGTGCCACACGCCTCCAGATGTGGGCGAGTTGCCAAATTTCAAGCCCGTTCACACCCGCAAGCTGCGCATTTGAAGGTTACAGCCGCAAAAAGTTGCATCGCCTTTGTTCGCGACCGGATATTGCCATCCGAAGCCAAAAACTTCGATTGACAGATAGTCGACATTTTCACTAGGATAAGCGCAACGCAATCGAGGTGACTAAAATGCCTGAACGTTACACGCGAACTGCTGTCGTCCTGCACTGGTTGATCGCCCTGCTGATTTTCGTCGCGTTTCCGTTGGCGTTGTATATGACCGGCCTGCATTTGTCCCCGTTTAAATTGCGTTTATACAGCTACCACAAGTGGATCGGGATGGTCGCGCTCCTGTTGGTAGTCATCCGTATATTCTGGCTTGCAACTCACCGTCCGCCGACCATGCCTGCGACCATGGCGAATTGGGAAAAATTTGCTGCCCACGCGACGCACCATACCCTTTATTTTTTGATCCTGGCCATCCCCATCACCGGCTGGCTTATGAGTTCCGCCAAGGGCTTCCCGGTTGTATTGTTCACCGTGCTGCCGCTGCCTGACTTGGTCGAAAAGAACAAGGAACTTGGCGACTTGCTGCAGGAGGTTCATAAGGTGCTCAACTACATCATGCTCGGCCTGGTCCTCGCCCATATCGCCGCAGCGCTCAAGCATCATTTCATCGAACGCGATGACATCCTGACGCGCATGGTTCCTTTCCTTAAAAAGAGAGCATAGGTGCGGAAGCACCGCCCACATTGGCCATAAATACAATCGAGGAAAGCTGCCATGAATAGATTGCTGTTGATGATTCTCTGCGGGGTATTTGCCATTCCCGGTTATGCGGTAGATAACTACACTATCGACCCGACTCACACGTGGCCGATGTTCGAAGTAAACCATGTGGGTTATTCCACGCAGCGTGGGCGCTTCGACAAATCCAGCGGCAAGATAACTCTTGATGTCGCGGCCCAACAGGGCAGCGTGGATATCACTATCGATGCAAGCTCGCTCGACATGGGTTTCGCCAAATGGAACGAGCACATGACAGGAGAAGAATTCTTTAACGTTGCACAATATCCGACGATCCGTTTCACGTCCGACAAGCTGATCTTTGACGGCGACAAAGTTGTTGGCGCAGAAGGCAAGTTCACCCTGCTTGGCACTACCCGCCCGCTTACCTTACGCGTGGATAATTTTCATTGCGCACCGTTCCCGATGACCCGACAGATGCATTGCGGCGCGGACGTTTCCGCAACCATCTCCCGCACCCAATACGGCATGGCAAAGTTCGTCCCGATGGTTGGGGATGAGATCAAACTCTTTTCTCCAATCGAAGCCAACAAGGACTGATTTGTCCCGGGGTTAGTCGAAACTGTCAGGCAAACCTGACCTTAACCGGGATGTGAATAGACAACGCGAACACGCAACCTGAATCTTCCACCCAAGCTCGTCATTATTCAAAGACCGAAAATCGGACGCGTACGCTTGTTGCAGGTGCAGAACAGCCGAGTGCTATTCGGCAACCAGGACGAAATCGTGCTTCTCCCAGACTTCCGCAGTAATTTCGTAACCGTCGGCGTTTTCAGTGTCCTCTTTGTAGGCAGGATCGCAAGCCTCGACGATAAAAGCGATGTCGTCATCAAGTCCAGAATCAATCACGTCCACAACGTAAATAGTCAAATCCGGTGTTGTGCGTGAGACGTATGTTTGCCCGATAAGTGGTTTAGTTTGCATAGTATTTTTGTCCGTCACCATCATCAAATTGGAAATTTACCCGTATGCGAATTTCATTTTGATTCTGTCATAACCAGTTGTTCAGCAACATTTTTTTAAAGCTGCTTTTTTTGGACAATGCCATGCTGCCCAAAACGCCAACGATCTTTCTGCACTTCTTTAGGTTGGGTAATACTATGTTAAGGGCATTCATCTGAACAGCAAAAAAATAAGAGTGAACATAACAATTTGTCGAGCGGTCTCAATATCCGGACAGGCGGTACGAATCTACTGGATATCGGGACGGTACTCTGCATCCACGACACGTAAAATCCGGGTCAATCCCCAAATTTAAGCAGATGGAAACGTGCTGATTCAAGCCAATTTTCCCATCTTTCGTGCCACGACATTTACTTGACTTTGTTGCTCGGCTATGCGAGTGTTTAACCATATTCTGTTGTTCAAATACAGAATGCAGTGGCCTCTCGCTACAAGGTCGCTTCTCGTTTCAATCGAGTAAGCAGGAGGGAATTATTATGGACATGACAATAAAATCCAGTCACGAACAAATTGGAATGTCGGATGATGCTAAATTTATCGCGGAGCTAGGCGCACTTGCCGTGGCTTCGCTGTTGATATCCGTGTTCCTGTCTTAACATTCGAATAATATCCTCGTATGTCAGCACTAATCGATAGTCTTGGCAGCAACAACAGCAAAGGGCGGTTCATCCGCCCTTTGCTATTTTCGAAGGAAGAATTGAAGAAGTTGGGGCACTTTATTCAAGTTTGTAGTGGAAGATTAACCTGGAACAAATACAATCGGTGGGGAATTTTTTTGCTTACCAGCCTTACACATGAAATAACAAAAATAACACCAATATTTAAACCGACAATCAGGAGGAATTCATGAGATCCATCGTCGCAGGACTGACCGTAGTTGCAGGAATGGCAATTGCAGGCAATTCAAGCGCAATCGACATGCCACCTCTCGCCATAAAGAACAACTGTGTGGCTTGTCACGCAATCGATAAGAAAATCGTGGGGCCGGCCTGGATGGATGTTTCCAAAAGATACAAAGATGCGACTACCTATACATACAGGGGCAAGGTGTATCCCCTGCTCGACGGCTTGGTTTTAAAGGTACAAAGAGGTGGTGCCGGAAACTGGGGAACAATGCCGATGCCTGGTAATGCCCCGGCAGTATCGGAGTCCGATATCAGGGAAATAATCAAATTTGAACTGAACTTGGCCAAGTAGCGTCAGCCGAAGCTTGCCTCACGCGATGTAAAGGACGATCCGCTCTTGCGGACGGATTGCTTTCGAAAGAACCAGCAAACGATGATTATCAAAGGTTATGAGATGCCCTTTGATATCGTTCCCTAGATCATTCCCATTTAAATACATACGCACCGATTGCAATAAAAAACACGCTCATCAGCGCGAGCACCCAGATATGCGGCATCACCTGGGATAGCGTGGCGCCTTCGTTCATGATCGCGCGAGCCGCTGTGATCATGTGGGTGAGCGGAAAGATCAGCGACAGCTTTTGTACCCAGACTTGCGCGCCCTCCAGGGAAAACCAGGCACCCGACAACAGCATCATCGGCCACGTCACAAGATTGAGTATGCCGCCGGCCAATTCTTCGCTGGCAGTATGCGCCGCAATGAGCAAACCGATTGAGATCATGCTCATCGAGCCCAACGTCGAAACGAGCAACAGCGTCCAATAGGAACCCTGCATATTGAATCCGATGAAAATATTGCAGCCGGTGTATACGATCGTGGTGATCACCATGATCAACAGCAAACGCGAGACAAGCTGTGCCAGCAGGAACTGGAAAGCGCCCAGCGGTGTCGCCTTCAGGCGTTTAAGGAAACCGTTCTTGCGGTAGCGCACGATCACGAAACCAACGCCGAACAGGCAGGCGAACATCATGTTCATGCCGAGGATTCCGGGCAGGAACCAGTCGACATAGCGTATTTCTGCACCCTCCACGATCTGCCGTTGCAGCGCATGCCCTTCCGTGCCCCAAACGATGCGCTCCAGCAGATAGCCGTTGGGCGAACTTGAATTGATCCAGTATTTCGGCGTGCCGCTCACGTCGATGAGCATGTCCATTTGATGGTGTTCCACCTTGCCGATGGCGGTATTCAGGTCGTCATACGGTATGAACTGGATGTGCCGGGTTGACTGCAGATTGGGAGCAACGCTGTGCAGTTTTTCGATGCCGCCGATGACGCCGATCTTGTATATCTCTTTATTACTGCTGGAAAAAGTGAAGGCCAGGCCGATCACCAGCATGAACGGCATGGCCAGATTCCAGGCCAACGCCGAACGGTCACGCAGGAACTCCATGTTGCGGGCATGCAATACGGCCAGGAATTTTTTCATGTGCTGAGTTTCTTTCCGGTCACATTGATGAACAGGTCTTCCAGCGTCCAGGCGCGGATGCGCAGCCGATCCAGATTGACACCGTTCTCGATCAATTGCTGCAGCGTTTCGTGCATACGATTGGTCCTGATTTCCAACAGGTCACCAGATTGCACCGCATTCAAACCCAAACTACTTGCTTTGTTTCCGGCGTCATCGTTGGGTATCTGCAAGATCACATCGCCAAAATGATCGGACAGCAACTGCGCCGGAGTGCCCTGCGAAACGATACGCCCCTTGTCCATGATGGCGATCTCATCGCAAAGCGCGTAAGCCTCTTCCATATAGTGGGTCGTCAGCACAATAGTCTTTTTACGCGACTTGACCAGATTGACCAGATCCCAGAAATTGCGCCGCGCCTGCGGATCCAGCCCGGTCGTGGGCTCATCCAGAAAGATCAGATCCGGATCGTTGATCAATGCCAGGGCCAGCAACAAACGCTGGCGCTGCCCGCCCGAAATCTTGCGCGTATCGCGCTCCAGGATATCGGCGAGCGAACATAGCTCGATCAACTCGGGAATCGGCATGGTCTTCTGATACAGCTTCTGAAATAGTTCCAGCGTTTCATGCACCGTCAGGAACTCCTGCAGCGCTGTGTGTTGAAACTGGATTCCCACTTCTTCGCGATAGCGCGTTCCCAGCGGCTCGCCTTTGTACAGGACAGTGCCGCTAGTGGGAACATGAATTCCTTCCAGTATCTCGATGGTGGTGGTCTTGCCGGCACCGTTCGGGCCGAGCAGTCCAAAGCAGATTCCAGCAGGAATGGACAAATCAATCCCGGCCACGGCCGTGACACCGGGGTATTGTTTGACCAGATTGGTAGCGGTAATGATGTGTGACATATGTGCGATTTAGACCGTCAGGCTTTGTTCTTGCGCAATGCGCTTCGGCTGGATTTGTCCTGTTGCAAGCGAGCCCGCTTTTCCGCCCTCTCGATTATTAAGGTCAGCGATTTTTGCACCAAGGCAAAAAATGCGACCAAGTCCTGCCCGGGAAAATCGTCCTGTATGCAATCCCGAAAATATTCGGCAAGCCAGAGTGCATCCAGTTCGCCTTTTCCCGTCTCCTGCAAATATTCACTTGCGGCCATCTCGACGTGATCTGAGATCTTGTACATCAGTTACCTTCCATGCGATTAAGCAGAATTGCTATATCGAGCCGAGCAGCATCTTGGCACCGATAACGAGCAGGAACGCCGCAAATACTTTCTTGAGCGTTGCCACCGGCAGCTTGTGTGCGGCCCTGACCCCAAGCGGCGCGAGCAAAACACTGGCTACTACCAGTCCGGCCAGCGACGGCAAATGAATAAAGCCGAGACTCCAGGCCGGCAAATCACCAATGTACCAGCCGTTCACTACGTAGCCGATGGTGCCGGCAACTGCGATCGGGAAACCGATCGCCGCCGATGTGCCGATCGCGTTGTGCATCTTGACGTTGCTCCAGGTCATGAAGGGCACGGACAAGGCGCCACCGCCGATTCCCACGAAACTTGAAACCATACCGATGACCCCACCTGCGGCAATCATACCCCCTGTGCCGGGAAGTTGGCGCGTCGGCTTGGGCCTGAAGTTCAGCAACAACTGCGTTGCCACGTAGAAAAGAAACACAATAAAAAAAACCTTGAGCAGATTCGCCGGAAGTCTTGCCACCACAAAGGAACCGGCCAAAGTGCCCAACAGGATGCCTGGTGTAATGCTTCTCACAATGCTCCAGTTGACCGCGCCATACAGATGATGCGCACGAAAGCTGGACACCGAGGTGAACATGATGCTGGCAAGCGAGGTCCCGATCGCCATATGGATCATGTGGTCAACCGGAAAGTGCTGGGCCGCGAAGATGAACATCAGGATAGGCACGATCACGACGCCGCCACCCACGCCCAACAGTCCGGCCAGAAATCCGGCGACACTGCCGGCAACAAGATACAGCAATACGAATTCCCAACTGATCATCAACTACTCCTGGCGCGGATGAACTGGCTTAACTCATCCCGAGTTTAAAATACTATTCCGGTGTGCTCGTATGTATCAGTTCAATCTGAGTTGGCACGTGCCTTGTCAGTCCGTAGGTCGGGTTAGCGGTTTCATCGCGTAACCCGACGTTGTTTTGAATTGATGTCGGGTTACGCTGCGCTAACCCGACCTACGAACTCAATCCATTACGAATATCAGCTAAGAAGTGTTTCATAAGCATGTAGTGATTGTCTTTTTTTGGCCAACTTGTCCGTTCGTCTTCATTAACACTTTCAATCACGTGAGGTCACTGCCGCAATAGTTTTGAGATGGACGCTCATTCTGAGGTAGAACACCAGAAGACCTATGACCGTTATTAGAAATGACTGGAAGGTAACAACGGCATTTAGTAGCCAAGTGATAAAAGTGGTTGACGAATCCTCAGAGGTGAAGCTCAGCTTTAACACGACCCAAGTTAAACTCTGATGGACTGCCACATAGGCCAGCCAAGTGTATAGAAAATATTTCAAGTTTAGCGGCGCGCTAAGAATCACGCAGTGCTCAAGAAGACGATCATCACCAGCACCTTCATACTTATCGCGGCATCTAATTAGGCCGAAAACAGTAATAACCGAGACAAGTAATCCTTCATACCAATACAGCCATCCAGCAGAACCAGTGATGAACAGAGAACCGATGTAACCTGCTGCTGCGCCGATGGTCCAGCTGAAAGCTAAGTAAACAAACTTTTCCTTTGTTGTGACTCGTCCTTGTGCTAGTTCGACAGCAAGGCGGTTTGTATTCCAGAGGTGAATTGTCATAAGTAGCGTCTGATAATTATTGAATGGTTTAGGTGGTATATCAATCCTCCGAATTGCAGGACACTTGCTACTGGCGGCTTCTGGCCGGGGCGGAAGTCTACCCATATATTTTCACTGCCGCAAAGAAGTCATTCGCGACTATCTGTGGCAACTTTAAAAGTTAAATTCAGACACAACCTGTCACATCAAGTCTGAACAACTCGCTAACGCAGCCAATCTTTCAGAGCTCTGTAATCCCCGAAATCATCGACTGCACGTGCCGTGATCTGCGGGTATTCTGCACCGAGCAGTTTCGCCAGATCATTGCCCGGGCCGAGTTCTATCGCTTTATCGATACCGGATTCAGCCAGTGCCTCCATACAGCCGTCCCATCTGATCGTCGTGCTGATCTGGCGCGACAGCGCACCGATTGCCGCGTCGCGCGAGCGGACCGGCATCGCGTCAACCGTACCCAATACAGTTATCCTCGGCGCAGCGATGGCACTCGCATCAAGAACGTCACGGAACGCAGCGGATGCCTGCGCCAGGTAACGACTGTGTGCGGGAACGGTAACGGGCACCCGTACCAGTCCCGGATTCAACACTTGCAGCTCCGCAACAAAACGTCCAATCGCTGCGCCGGGCCCGGCCAGAACTTCTTCTCCTGTCCTGCGCCTGATGGCAACGTCCAGACCGTATTCGGCCATCGCGCGATCGCGTGCGGCAAGTGTGGAGGGAGAAACGCGGCCACGCCACAATGCCATGCATCCGCCTTCAGTATCGATGCCGGACGCGGCGGCATCCATCACTTGCGCACGCGCCCGCACCAACCTTAAAGTCTCTGCTGCGGAGAGTGCTCCGGCGACATAGTAGGCGATCAACTCTCCCAACGAGTAGCCCGCGATCAGGCTGATCTCCGGCAACAAGGGCTTGATGCGTTCCCAGGTCGCCATCTGGTAATAGGCGATGGCAAATTGTGCATTTGCATTGAGAAATATTTCCTTGTCATCCAGCCCATTCCACCATGCTGCAATATCCTGTCCGAGGACCTCGCTCGCCGTCTGCCGGATGAAATCACATTCGGGTGCCAGCAGCAGTTCGTCCAGCATGTTCCGATGCTGCCCCGCCTGTCCCGAGCAAATTATAGCGAGCCGCATAATATTGATCTTTCCGTAATTCATTACGCAAATCTTCGTGAACTACCGTCATTCCGGCGAAGGCCGGAATCCAGCGCTGTTATTCAACAATGCAGCTGGGTTTGTCCCGCAAAGCGGGGATTGTTGGTTTAACTGGATTCCGGCCTTCGCCGGAATGACGAGGTAACAAGTTTCGTGCGTTGTCATGAATTTTGGAAATCTCAATAATTTGCGTGCAACAGCAAAGTTTCAAACTGATGCGCTACCCACGTCGCCGCCACCAGATCGGCACTGCCGCCCGGACTCAGATTGCGTGCAACGAACGCGCGATGCAATGCCAGCAGACGTGCTCGCCAACCCGGCGTCGCCACACCACCCGAACGGTTGAACGCAGCAGCGGAACCGCGCACGAAATCGAGTCCCGTTTCCCCGGCTCGCCACAGCACATTGGTGTCGGGTAGATATTCCATGAGCGTCATCAACGTACCTATCAGTGCCGTTTCGCGATCGTGACCTTCCTGCAGCAGACGGCGCAATGCCGGCAGTCCGATGTTATAGACAGTCGAAAAACCAGAGGTAGCCTCCATCCTTGCGCCACCGGCCGCGAATCTTTTATGCACATGGTTGCCATGAGAGTTCGGCGAGCCTGCGCGTCCCGCCAGGATTTCACTGCCCCATACCTTTGCTACTACCGTACCGCATTCGAGCTGCGCCAAAGTTTTGTCCGACCTCCGCCGTGCTGCAGCCGCTGTCAGCAGGCCAAGATTGAAGATCGCGCCGCGATGGGTATTTACGCCGCCGGTGGCACCAAGCATCTTGCGTTCCGCCTCGATTCCGATCTGCTGCAGCGCCGAGAAAGGCTGGCCGCAACCACCTGCAAGCGCAAGTGCGGCAAAGCTGCCTTGCAAGGCATCCATGCTGGCAAAGAAAGTCCCGAGATGCATATCGTGATGACTGCCCGAGTCGACCGGAGACACCAGGCCGGGCTTGGGCCAGGCCATGACTCGATCAGGACCTCGCTCTCGGGAACCGTGTACTCTTCCTTCTGCTGGCGTAGCGTCAGGGACTCCGCGAACAGCCGGTCCGCGTCGGCGAGGCGTCCGCGCTCGAAGGCCAGCGTGCCGCTCTCGGCGGCGTGCTGCGCGATCCAGCTCGGATCGGCCATCTGGCGACTTGCCCGAAGGGCTTCGTCGGTCACCGTCGAGGCCTCGGCGAGCCTGCCCTGAGCCGCGAGCGCCGCGATCAGGCCGCTGTAGCTCTCGTGCCGGTAGGAGCCGCTGTCGCCCCGATCGCGGCCCATCTTCAAGGCTTCGCGGTGGAGCGCCTCGGCCTCAGCGAGGCGGCCCTGAGACAACCGGATCGAGCCCAGTGCGTTCAGACCCCACGGGAGCTGCCGGTAGTCCGGTACGGCGCGCCAGATCGAGTTGGCCTCCACGATCAAGCGCTCTGCCTCGGCGTTGTCGCCGTGGAGCGAAGCCACACGGGAGAGGCTTGCCACGGCCGCCGCCTTCTCCAGCACGTAGCCGATGCGATCGGAGACGTCGATCGCGTGCTGGAAGGAGGCGCGGGCTGCGTTCACGTCGCCCGCGTCGAACTGGATGTCGCCGAGGACGTGCGCCGCTCGCGCCTCCCCGCCGGAGTCTCCGACCTCCGCAAAGATCTTCATCGCTTCCTCGACGGGAGCCTTTTCAGACTTTCCGAGCGTCTGGGTCGCGACCGCGCGGTCGAGGAGCGCATTGGCCTCCACCGAGCGCTCGTGCCGCGCGCGGCTCTCGGAGAGACCGCGCTCCGCGGCCCGCAGCGCCGCCTTCGGGTCGCTCGGCAGCAGCGCCCGCGACTCGAGGAGGTCGATTCGGGGATCGGTTCCCGTGGGTGGAGGAAGGCGGCGGAGCCGCTGAATCACGGCGAGGGCGTCCTGGCGGCGGGACGCGTTGAACGCCAAGGACGCGAACCGGAGCCCGTTCTCGAGATCGTCAGGTGAGAGATGCTCGAGCTCCTGACAGAGCGCGATGGCCTTGTCCCATTCCTTGTTGGCCGCGCGGTAGGACGATTCGATCTCGAGCCGCTCCTTTTGAGGCAGGCCGCTCGACTTCTCGAGCGCTTGCTGCAGCTCCAGCCGCGCCCTCTCCTCGTACCCGAGCGTCGCATAGGCGCGGCCCAGTGCCGCGTGCGCGAGCGCGAAATCGGGCTCGGCCGCGACCGCCTCAAGGAACAAGTCGCGGGCGGCGAGCGCGTCGGAGTCGCGCAGCTTACTCAGGCCTTCCGCGTAAAGGCGAAGCGCGGCGGCGCTCCGGGGCAACGTGTCCCGCGCGGTTCCCGTGGTGGCCTGGTCCGGTTCCCGCAGCGAGAGCCGGAGGCGTGTGCCGAGCGAGGACACCAGGTCCAGGAGACGCGAGGCCTCGCCGGTCTCGGTCACCGAAGCGACGGTCTCTCCCGTGCGGGCGTCCTGCACGAGAACGTCGATACGGATCTGGGGGTCGTTCGCGCTTCCTCCTGAAGACACGTAAGAACCGCCCACGACCACGTCCACTGCCGCAGCCCGACGCAGTCGCGCGAGCGACTCCGCGGAGAGGCTCCCGGGCCGCTCGAGCGAGAGATCCCGTCGCAAGCGCTCGGCGGTCTCCACCGGCATCAACCGGTACGAGGACCCCGGAGCCAGCTCCGCCTGGACCATCTCGGAGAGCGCTGTCGCCATCCAGTCGAGGTCGGCGCGATTCGGACACGTTCCGGAACCCGAGAACCGAGATCGTCGGCCGCGAACCGGCGGTCGCGGGTCTGTTTCCGGTTGGCCGCGGACCGCCACATCGCGATGGCAGCGACCGTAGCGAGGCCGAGAATTCCCGCGACCGCGAGCGCGCGGGGCCTCGGCCGCCGCGATTCCGGCGGCACGGATCCTTCGATCGGCGCAACCGCTGGCGGGGGAGCCAATGCCGGCGCGGGCAGGCCCTCGAGGGCAACGGGAGTCACCGAAGCAGGTGGCGGCGCCACGCCCGAGTCGACCCGACGCACGGCACCGATGAAACGGTAGCCGATCCTCGGCACCGTTTCGATGTACTCGGACGAGTCACCGCTTTCGCCGAGGGCGCGGCGGATGAGCCAGACGTTCTTGTTCAGGTTCGTCTCGTCCACGACGGCATCCGGCCACAGCCGCGCCATCAGCTCCTGCTTTGACAGCAGGTGCCCGGCGTTGCGGACGAGGAGTGCGAGCGTCTCGAAGACCTTCGGTTTCAGGACGACGGGCTTGCCGTGCTCGCGCAGGGAGTGCTCGGCGACGTCCAGCCGGAAGGCGCCGAACTCGTAGATCTCTCGGTCAGCCAATGAGTTGGGTCCTCGGCGAATTGTCGCGGAAGAAAAGCCCAGAGACAAACGAAGAAACGGTTCAAGACCGTGCCGTAGCCGCCGGCGCAGTCTCTACCGCATGAACGACGAAGGCTTCGCTCTCCCGGCTGCGGGCGCTGCGGCTGCCCCCTCGCCGGTAACGAGAGCTACTGCAGCAATTGCGGACGTCGTGTGGACGGACGAAACCGGGTGGTCCGGGGCCTCGCCATCGCCGGATTCCTCGTCGCGCTGACGGCCGCCGGAACCTGCGTCGCGAGGCGTTCGCATCGCGTCACTGAGACGAATTCCTCCTTCGTGCCGGCGGCGAAGGAGAACCGGATCGAAGGCATGGACCGAGGGAGGCGGACATGAAGAAGCGGAGCCTTCTCGGCGGACTCGCGATGGTGCTTTTCGCGTTGGCCTGGGGCGCTCACGGCCAGGAACCGCCGGGACGAGCAAGAGCGGAAACTCAGACGGCCGCCGGACATGCGCCGACCGTCCAGCCGAAGACCTATGGGGTCGGCCAGGTCGGCTGTTACCGGATCGCCGCTTCCGAGTTCACGCTGGTCGACTCAAACGCCGTTTACAGCGACATGTTCGTCCAGGGGCCGACCGGCCAGTTGCAGCGCTTCTCCGAAGGCAGCGCAATCCCATTCGTCGCGTCGCCCCACCTTCCCTCCGGCGCGGTCCTCACCTATTTCGAGCTCGATTCCTGCGACGAGGACCCGAGTTTCGACGTCATCGCCGACCTCTACCAATGCGACTATCACGGCAACTGCGACGCCATCACGGGTCTGTCGTCGAGCAACAACCCGATCCCCTGCGGTTTCACCTCGGTGGACGTCTCCTCGGCGGGCATTCAAATCGACAACCTTCAAAACCAGGTCTCGATCCTGATCGAAACGGTGTCCGGCGCAGTCACGACCCGCTTTTCCGGCGTCATCCTCGGCTACAAGCTGCAGGTCAGCACGCCGCCGGTATTCCCGGACTTCAATGACGTTCCGACGTCCAGCCCGCAGTACCAGTTCATCGAGGCGCTCTACAACGCGGGCATCACCGCCGGCTGCGGCGGTGGGAACTACTGCCCGGACAACCCGCTCACACGCGGGCAGATGGCGGTGTTCCTCGCGAAGGCGCTGGGGCTGCAATGGCCGTGAGCGCCGCTCGAGCAAGACGGCAAGAGGAGGTCTTCATGCGCACACCCGGTGGTCTCACCCTTCGGATGGTCGCGCTCGCGGCGACCTTGGGTCTCGCTTCCTCGCCGAGCCCGGCCGACCCGGTCGCCCCTTCGGCCAGGCCCAAGTTCGGAACGAACGTTGCGACGTCCACCGTCAGCGCCTACGACTTTTCTCCGATCGACTCGACGACGTTGTTCGACCACCCCGTCATCCAGGGAGATTTCCTCCTCGCCACCGCGACCCCATACGGTGCAGTTCTTTGCGACACCGGAGCTTCCGCGGGGAGCGCTCCTCGAGGGAATGAGCGTCGAGTACTGCAACGGCAACCCGCCGGGCGGCGATGATTTCCTGGTCATTTTGGAAGACACCGACGCGGCGGGAAACTTCCTCGGCGTTCTCGGCTCGGTGACCGCGCATGCCAACGACCAGTGCACGTCTCAGTCGCTGGATCTGAGCGGTCTGAATTACACCGTAGACACGCCCTCCCATCGCCTGCTCGTGTGGACGATCTTCGGTCCGGACCCGCCGGTCGACGCGATCGTCGGGGTCGGCACCGTCGGGGTGACCTATCGGCTTCAGGTCAGCCGGGGCCCGTTGACGCCGACGTTCAGCGACGTGCCGACCACCGATCCCGCGTACCGGTACGTCGAGGCCGTGGCCGCATCGGGCATCACCGCGGGCTGCGGCGGCGGGCAGTACTGTCCCGATCAACCCGTCACGCGCCGTCAGATGGCGGTCTTTCTCTCGAAGGCTTTGGGACTCGCCTCCCGGTTCGGGACGGTCGAGATGATCGTCCATGTTCCCGAGTGGCAGTTTCGGCCGCTCGACGACACCGTCCAGTACGCGGACACCGGTCCGCCTCAACTCGCTCGTTACTTGATCTCCGCGGCTCAGTCGCCGGTCCTGATCACCGCCGTCGGCCTGCCGCCGGGCGCGGTGCTCGACCAGGTGGAATTCGACGCCTGCGACGATCGGCCGACGACCGGTTCGCCCATGACCCTCTTCGTCTTCGATTCTCCGAACAACCCTCCGATTGCCGATCTCCCGTCGTTTCAGCCCGGGTGCTGGGCGGTGATGACCCCGACCGAGCTCGCCTACACCGTCGGCGACACCAAGCTGGTCGCGTCCGTGGTCTTCGGAGCGCCTTACGGCGACTCTCAGACCCGAATCCTCGGCGCCACGTTCAGCTATCACCTGCAGGTGAGCCCGCCGCCGGCCACGCCGACGTTCGCTGACGTTCCGAGCTCCGACCCGGCGTTCGCGGACGTCGAGGCATTGGCGGCCTCCGGGATCACCGGCGGTTGCGGCGGCGGCAACTTCTGCCCGACGAATCCGGTGACCCGGCGCCAGATGGCCGTCTTTCTGGCGAAGGCGCTCGGTCTCTCCTATTGAGAAGAGGTGAGCCATGAAAACCGCAAGAATCTCGGCGACGCTCGTCGCCACGCTCGCTGCCGCAAGCCAGGCGCTCGCCTTCCCGGCGGACGTGCCGCAAACATGGGGAACGAGGAACCCGGCCTACGTCTCGATCTCGGAGTGGCAGTTTTCCCCCTCGTCGTCGGCCATCGCCTACACCGACGTCGGAAACCCGGCGCGCCGCTACTCCCTGACGCCTTTCTCCGCTTTCCTCGCCTCGCCGTCCCTGCCGCCCGGAGCGCTGCTCCAGAGCCTGGAGTTCGACTTCTGCAACACACAGCCCGACGGGGGTAGCTCGATTCTTCTCCTGCTCTACAGCGCGACGGCGGCCAACTTCGATTTCACGCTGCTGACGCAGATCACGGGCGCCGCCAATCAGGGCTGCACGTCCGCCTTCGCCGATTTGACCGGGTTGAACTACACGACCGACGACCTCCAGCATCGGCTGATCCTCGAAGCCGTCTTCGGGGCCAACGGCGACAGCACGACCTCGTTCAGCGGCGCCGTCGTGGGTTACACGCTTCAGGTAAGCGCGGCGCCGGCGTCGCCGCAATTCGCCGACGTGCCGGTCTCGGATCCGGCGTTTCAGTACATCGAGGCCCTGGCCGCGTCCGGCATCACGGCCGGCTGCGGCAACGGGAACTACTGTCCGGACGCCGCCGTCACGCGTCGGCAGATGGCGGTGTTCCTCGCGAAGGCGCTGGGGCTGCAGTGGCCGTGAACGGGTGCGGCTAGGGCCGACGAGCGATCAGCGCGATCATCCGCCCGGCCCTCGCGCCGTCGCGGCGCCAGCTCGCGTAACCCTCGCCGCCGCACTTCGTGCAGGCGGGATGGACGGCGATGGCGTCGCGAGGAACGCCTGCGGCGACGAGCTGGGCGACGTTGACGGCGCGCAGGTCGAGGCGGTAGCTACCGCCGCAGCCTGCGCGGACGAAGTCGCCCGCGAACTGCGCCGCGACCTCGCCGCCGACCTCGTAGCAGCAGGGCCCGATCGAGGGCCCGAGCCACGCGCGGATCGTCGAGGGGGCCGCGCCGAGGCGTGTGAGGGTGGCGAGGGCCGCTCCCGCGACGTTCTTCGCCGTCCCGCGCCAGCCGGCGTGCGCCGCGCCGACGGCGCCCGGAGCGGCGAGGAGGATCGGCACGCAGTCCGCCGTCTGAACGACGAGCGCCTCGCCGGCGCGGTCGGTCGCGAGCGCGTCGCATTCGCCCGCGCACGACGCCGCGCCAGGCGGGACGGGGTCCCGCGGCGTCGCGGCCACGACGCCGTGCACCTGCTTCGCCCAGCGGATCGGCGTTCCTTCGAGACCGATCGCCCGCGCGAGCCGGCGCGCGAGGTATGGCGTCGGTGTCGGCTCGTCCGCCGGAGCGTGGCCGCGGCCGGAGAACGCGACGACGAATCCGGGCGGAGGCTCTGGCCGGATCACGCGCACGCCGTCCAACGTCTCGTCGCGCCATGCCACGCCGGCATTCTAGGGGAGCCGGTGTCATGTCATCCCGAGGGCCGCAGGCCTGAGGGATCCCTTTCAAAGCCGTTGCGTGACTCGAAAGGGATCCCTCGCTTCGCTCGGGATGACAGAGTGCGTTCCGTTGGCGTCGAGACGCGTTTGTCCTCGCGGCCTTACTGTCATCCCGACGAGCGCCGCGACGAGGGATCCCTTTCGGCGCCGCGCGAGCGCTCGGAACGGCCCTGCGTGCTAAGATTCTTCGGTGTCGGCCGTCGAAACGCCCCGCAAAATCGAGGTTTTTCCGGTCATCGGGCTCGAAGTCCACGCCCAGCTGAAGACCCGGTCCAAGATCTTCTGCGGATGCCCCGTGACGGTCGGGGAGCCCGCCAACACCGCGACCTGCCCGATCTGCCTCGGCTTTCCGGGAACGCTGCCCGTCCTGAACCGCGCCGCGATCACGCTCGCCCTGCGCCTGGCGGCCGCGGCGGCGCGACGATCCATCGCGAGTCGGAGTTCTCCCGCAAGAACTACTTCTATCCGGACCTGCCCAAGGGCTACCAGATCTCGCAGTACGACCGCCCGTTCTCGACCGGCGGCGCCATCGCGATCGACACGCCGGACGGCGAGAAGCCGGTCCGCCTCGTGCGGATCCACGTCGAAGAGGACGCCGGCAAACTCCTCCACGACACGCCGTACGATGACGTCCCGCCCGACGTCTCGCTGGTCGACTGGAACCGCGCGCGGCGTGCCCCTCGTCGAGATCGTCAGCGAGCCCGATCTGCGCTCTCCCGAGGAAGCGGCGAGCTATCTGACGGAGCTGCGGCGGCTGGTGCGCTACACCGGCGTCTGCGACGGGGACATGGAGAAGGGGAGCCTCCGGTGCGACGCAAACGTGTCGGTGCGCGGGTCCCCGACGGCGCCGTTCGGCACGCGCGTCGAGATCAAGAACCTGAACTCGATTCGGTTCGTCGCGAAGGCGATCGAGCACGAGATCGAGCGCCAGGCCGAAGCGCTCGAACGCGGGGAGAAGATCGTCCGAAGAGACGCGGCTCTGGGACGAGAAGGGCGGCCGCACCGTCGCCATGCGGAGCAAGGAAGACGCCCAATCGACCCCGTGATATTTTCCCGAGCCGGACCTCGGGCTCTGCCGTGGACGACGCCTGGATCCGCGAGGCGGCGACGGGAATGCCGGAGCTGCCGCGCGCGCGGCGGGCGCGCTTCGTCGTGCGTCGCTCGGCCTCGCGCCTCAGGACGCCGAAACGCTCGTGTCCGCGCGCGAGCTCGCCGACTACTTCGAGCGCGTCGTCGCGGCCGGCGTTCCTGCCGGCTCGGCGGCGAACTGGGTCACGGGGGAGGTCCTCCGCTGGATGAAGGAGCGGAAGACCTCGGTCGAGGATGCGCTGTCGTTCACCGTTTCTCCCGAGCGGCTCGCCGGCCTGCTCCGCCTCGTCGAGGGCGGCGAGATCTCGGCGGCCTCCGCCAAGGACGTGCTCGTCGAGATGCTCGACGGCGACTCCGAGGCCGCGGCGATCGTCGCCGCGAAGGGCCTCGGTCGGATCCGCGACACCGGAGCCCTCGAGGCCGCAGTGGCGGAGATCGTCGCC
>CAVQZH010000019.1:0-158885 GCA_963718345.1 uncultured Pseudomonadota bacterium
GAAGTATTTCTTATACTTGCAATGGCTCCCTCACCAAATCCAAAAAGTACAAGGCAATAAAAATCGCAGGGTAAGGAATTATTAAGCGAGATAAATAAGTACGGCGAGGCAGCTGTCATCGTCTAGTACTTAAGTGCGATAGGCTTAATCTGTCAAAGGCTCTAATGTCGCAAACGTTTAAGATCTTTAAATCGTTTATATGCGGTATTTGCAAACTTGTCGGAAAAAGGGGACATAAAAAATGGCAAAAAATATTTGTGCAATACTCAATAAGTATCTGGCTGTTGCAGTTACTACTCTTGTATTTGCTGGTTTTGCAAGTCAAGCTCAGGCTTCAGTCATGGAATATGACTTTTCAGTTTCTGGCAATTGGTGGAACAAGACGGCCACTTGTCCATCTGGCTGCTTTACATCTAGCTACAGCCACCCCTTTGGCATGCCCTTATCACCTGTACTAAACGGGACCATTACTGTTGATAACACCCTGTCCGGTTCTTCCGCAATCGAGATGTTCTCCTTGGCTACAGGGACTAAAACATGGACGTTAGCTGATTTTGTAGCAGGTACTTCATCTGATTCTGCAACATTCGATACGAATGGCAACCTGACGGATTTCATGATTTGGAATTTTCAATCAGATGGTGGTGGCTTGTATGTGGCTACAAATAACACATTTAATGTGTGGGAAAAGTATACGTATCCGTATGGACAACAAAATTCTTGTAATAATTGCGTCCACCTTGGTAGTGGTACTTTGGTGAGTAATCCTGTATCACCTGTTCCAGAACCCGAATCCTATGCAATGATGTTGGTTGGCTTGGGGTTTCTTGGCGTTACAGCGCGGCGTAGGAAAGGCAAACAGCAGTAGTTTTCGTTGGTTGCAGGAAGTGTGAAAGGGTCGGAGAGTCCGGCCCTTTTCTATTGGGGCGTTCGCTGCGATGGAAGGCAGAGATGTAATGGAACTGATGGAGTTCGGGCAAAAGCGAAGTCGCTATCCGTCGTTCTCGCGCATCATCAAATCACCAGACTGTTGTTTATGTGGCTCTGCATAAAGAATCAATGTGACCATTTTAGGTTGATAAGTGGGAAATATAGCTGTACCTTTGAGCCCGTTTGTCAGCAATCCCATCAATAATAATTTAAGCGAATCATGATGAATGGTGATTGCATGTCAATACGTGTTGAGACAATCAGCGGGGGAGGAATAATGAAATTTGCAAAGTTGCCATGTTGGGCCTTGTCCGGGTTGGTGCTGGCGGCGGGCTTGGCGCACGCTCAGGATGCGGTTAACCAGAATAACAATACCCAGGCGGTTGCTCCGTCTGCCGAAGCCATGCGCCAGGCGGACGCCAACGCAAGGCAGAAGTTGCTGCAGGACGCGACCAATCTGATCAAGTCCGGCAAGTCGGCAGAGGCTTACGCATTGCTCGTGCCGGATCAATCCAAACGTGCGGGCGACCCGGATTACGACTATCTGCTGGGTCTTGCAGCGCTGGACAGCGGCAAGCCGAACGAGGCCATATTTGCGCTCGAGCGCGTACTCGCTGTCAAACCCAATCACTTGCAGGCGCGTGCCGAGATCGCACGGGCTTATCTGGCCGTCGGCGAAAAGGCAGCCGCGAAACAGGAATTCGAAACCGTCCAGAGTCAGAATCCTCCCCAGGAAGTGAATGCCACCATCCAGAGATTCCTTGATGCCATCAATCAGGGGCAGGGCGGAACAGGCACGCTGCTGAGCGGATATCTCGAAGCTGCTGTCGGTAACGACAGCAACGTCAACAGCGCAACTGGCAGCAATCAGGTCGCCATCCCGGCTTTCGGCGGAGCAATTGCAACATTGAATGCCAACGGCGTCGAGACGAAAGATACTTTTACGAATGTCAGCGGCGGCGCCAATATCCGCCATGCACTTTCTTCAGAATGGTCGGTGTTCGGCGGAGCGAACTTCAACGAGCGCCTGAATTCGACGCAGCATGTCTTCAATACCGGCTCTGTCGACGGCAATGCCGGCCTCAACTTGACCCAGGCGGAAGACAGCTATTCTGCCGCGCTGCAGTTGCAACGCTTTGATGTCGACAACAAGACTTATCGTGATGGCACCGGCATGACTTTGCAGTGGCAACATGACTTGAAGGAAAGCAGCAGCCAGTTCAGCAGCTATTTTCAGTACACTGATTTGAAATATCCTGATCAGCCTATCCGTGATGCCAATCGCTATGTGCTGGGTGCCGCTTACGCCAGTGTATTGGGTGGAAACTACACGCCCGCAGTTTATTTCGGTCTCTATGGTGGCGAGGAAAAGGAGAAGCAATCCGGCGTGCCCTATCTGGGGCAAAAGCTCTTTGGTGTGAGAACCGGCGGCGAGTTGAATATCTATGCCCAGACCAAACTGTTCGGCTCGCTGAGCGTCGAGTCACGCAAATACGGAGGCGATGATCCCTTCTTTCTGGTTACGCGCAAAGATACCCAGGCTGACCTGAAGGTGGGCGTCAACTATGTGATGGACAAGGTTTGGACACTGACTCCCCAGTTCGGCTACACCAAAAACAAATCCAATATCGTCATCACGACTATAAACGCAGCATAGTCAGTATCGGCCTGCGCCGTGATTTTAACTAACCCGAGCTTTAACCTTGCTTAGCGGAGAAAAAACATGATCCCTCAAAAACGTTTCAAGTTGACCCGCCAGGCGATGCTGCTGGCCACGATCTCGGCTGCTTTCCCGGTAACGGCATATTGCGCTGCGGGCCACGTGGATTTCGCAATCGGCAATGTGGAATCGATAGCCGCGGATGGCAGACGGCATCCGCTCAACAAAGGTGCTGACATCAATGCCGGGGAGACGATCAGCACGGCGACAGGTGCACGCGCCCAGGTTCGTTTTGCCGATGGCGGTTTCATTTCGCTGCAGCCCAACACCCAGTTCCGGGTGGATGAGTTCAACTACAAGAACAAAACGGATGGCGAGGAAAAAGGTTTCTTCAGCCTGTTGAAAGGCGGCTTCAGGGCGGTCACCGGCGTGATCGGCCATGTCAACAAAGAAACCTACCGGGTCAGGACACCGGCGGCTACCCTGGGCATACGCGGCACGGGATATAACATGGCGCTGCGTGATGACGGCTTGTTCGTGAATGTCGGAGAGGGCGCGATCTCGCTGAATAATAAGGGCGGCTTGCTGGTGGTGACTGCCGGCGGCGCCGCGTTTGTCGCAAATTTCGATACGGCGCCCATCCCCACTACGCAACTCCCGCTTACGCCGCCGAAAGGCCTGCCTGATCCTACATTCTCTGTGGCAGATAACCGCGGCAGTTCGGGAAATCTGGCAGTCCTGCAGGGGATCCGTTCATCATGCCATCCGGCCCCGGTTACGCGATGTCCTATGCATCTACAGGGACAACTTTCGGCAGGCAGTTTTTACCGGAGGCTCGGTCGGTCTGGCCACGCCGGTTACTGCCACGTTTGGCGCCAAGGCCAGCTGACACAGTATTCCGCGACGGCGGATACCGGATCAATTGCAACGGGCGTGGCCGCCTTGACCATGAGCGATGGCATCATCGGCTGGGGACGCTGGACTGGCACTTACACGACGAGCTGGGCCGGCAACTGGTTTGCTAGCCACCATACCACAATTGATTACGTGGTTGGTATACCGACCGCGGTCATGCCGACGACAGGCACGGCAACCTACAGCCTGATGGGTTATACCAGTCCGACTGCAACGAACGGAACAACCGGATATACCGTCAATGGAACTCTCAGTGCGAATTTTGCTGAACTTCTACTGTCGGAGTCAACATGACGGTAGCGAACAGCGCTAATACTTATACGATTAAATACCTTGGCAACTGCCACTTGCATAACTGGATCGACTTTGCTCGGGAGCTATCAATACGACAGGGCTGTCCGACTTCTTTTGTACTGGAGTCGCTGTACTACCTCGATCAATGGTTTCTTTGCCGGAACCAACGCATCGCGGGCCGGGTTGTCCTACTCGATTACGGATACTCTTGGAGGCAATAAATCCAAGGTGTTGCCGCTTTCGCAAAGAATTAGGTACTGATCTTTCCATCTCAGACCTTACCTGAATGCTGAACCTTGCTGTGCAATTGCTGGAACAAGGCAAGGTACAGCAGGCTTGCCACTGCTTGCAGAGCAGTGTGAAAAAACCCCGCGCGATGCACAAGCGTGGTTTCTGCTGGGCGCGTGCAATCACCAAGCCAATAAACTGGAAGATGCGCTGCAGGCGCTGGAGCGCGCACTTTCCATAGAGCCGCGCCATATCCAGGCCAGATGCGCCAAGGGCGCGGTGTTATGCGACCTGGGCCGACAACAGGAAGCGTTGCATGTCTACCGCAAGGCGCTGCATTTGGCGCCCACCGATGCGCAATTGCTGCTGAACATGGGTGTCGTGCTGGAGCAGATGGGCGATCCGCGCGCGGCCCTTGAACGTTACGATCTGGCGCTCAAGCATCATCCCGAATTTGCGTCTGCACTGCTGAATCGCGGCGTCTTGCTGATCAGGCTGGGGCGCTTGGAAGAAGCGCTTAAGCAATAACAAGCGTCTGGCTGACTTGTACCCGGAATGGGAGCATGCCCAGTTCAATCTGGGTGAGGTCCTGCTGACGCTGGGTCGCTGGGAAGAAGCGCTTGCTGCCTATGAACGCGCAGTTGCAATCAACCCCCGTTCCGCCAAATTCCACTTCGCCGCGGGGCTTGCACTTTCCATGCTGAAGCGATTCGATCAGGCACGGCAGGAGTTTCTGACTACGCAAATCAATTGACCCTGCAGTATTCGATCAGTGCATACGCGATGCTGCCGCATTGACAGAGGGAGAGCTGCGCGAATTTCACGCCCGAGGTGATCTATCTGCTCAAGGAAGCCGCGCGACTGGATGCCTGTGACTGGGAAAACTGGGACAGTTTTGTGACCGACTTTGAATATCTGATCAACAGCTTGCTCGGGCAACCGGAAGAAGATAGTTGAACCTGCATTGGTGTTCCGCGCCTGCGCTTTGCCTGTTTCCAGCTGACTACTAGTCTGGCACTCGCGAAAAGTGTTTCGGCACGGATTGCAGAAAAGATCGCGAGTTTTCCGCCATTTACTCATGACAAAAAACATACCGGCAAACTGAGGATAGGCTATGTTTCGCCGGACTTTCAGAGTCCACCCGATTGCCACGGTTACGCGTCGCCTGTATGCGCTGCATGACCGGGCATAGATTCGAGGTCTATGGATACTCTTTGCGTCCCGGAGATAACAGCGAAGTTCGACGCGATATCGAGAAGGGGTGCGATGTCTTCAGGGAACTCAGCGGCTTGAATGATCGTGCGGCAGCCGAAATGATTCATCGCGATGGCATCGACATCCTGATCGATCTGGCCGGCTACACCAGATTTTCCCGCCCGGAGATTTTCGCCATGCGACCAGCTCCGCTTCAAGTCAGCTATCTGGGGTTCCTGCATACGATGGGAGCCGATTTCATCGACTACTGCTTGGCTGATCCGGTTGTCGTTCCCGCAACATCTGCCAGATTCTTTACCGAAAAGATCGCGTATCTCCCCAGTTATTTTCTGTTCGATAACCAGCAGGAGATTTCAGCGCAGGAACTCACACGGGAAGAATTGGGCTTGCCTGCGCAGGGCTTCGTATTCTGCTGCCACAACACCAACTACAAGATCACGCCCCGGGATTTCGATATCTGGATGCGCTTGTTGAAACGCGTGCCGGGCAGTGTTTTGTGGCTGTATAAAGGCAGCGAAGCCGTTGCCGCCAATCTGCGCAAGGAGGCCGAAGCGCGCGGTGTAAACCCGGATCGTCTGGTGTTCGCGACTTTTGCACCCAATCCTTTATATCTGGCGCGCTATCGCATGGCGGATTTGTTTTTGGACACGGCTTTTTATAACGCCCAAACCACGGCAGCCGAAGCGCTATGGGCAGGCCTGCCGGTATTGACTTGCACGGGAGAAACCATGGCTTCGCGCGTCGCCACCGGTTTGTTGCATGCCATAGGTCTGGAAGAATTGATCACTGGCAACGCGCAGGAATATGAAGAACGCGCATACCATCTCGCCACCCATGCAGATGAGTTGAATCAGGTCAGGGAAAAGCTCGCAAGGAATCGTCTTTCTACATCGCTATTCAATACCGAACAGCAAGTGCGCAATCTTGAGGCCGCATACCAGACGATGTGGCAGCGGTACGAGACGGGGCAGGCACCCGAAACTTTTCACATCGCCAGCAATGATGTGACGTCCTGAGTTTTACGCCGAACGTGAAAGCTGCAAACGTTCAGTGCCGATACGGATGGATTTGCGCTTTTGAAATTGGCTGGAGGAAGTCTGCCTGTGTCAAAATGACAGACTATGAATAACCTGATCCTGTTTGCATTCTGTTTTATCGCCGGCGTCCTGCTGCACCGTTTCAAACGCATGCCGATCAATACGCCGGCCGTACTCAACGGCTTTATTATCCATGTTTCGCTTCCGGCACTGACGTTGCTATCGGTGCATGGGCTGAAGATTGGCGGCGATGTCGGTCTGATGGCGGCGATGGCCTGGATATATTTCGGGCTGTCGGCGGGATTTTTTTGGCTGGTCGGGCGCTGGCTGAAATTGCCCAGGCGTACTGTAGGCGCATTGATTCTGACTGGCGGCCTGGGCAACACGGCTTATGTCGGTTTGCCCATGATCGAGTCTTATTACGGACACCAGGGCCTTGCCAGCGGCATCATCGTCGACCAGCTCGGAAACTTTCTCGTGCTCTCCACATTGGGTATCACTGTTGCCGGTATATATTCGACCGGGCGCCCCGGCGTCGGTGAAATGGCGAAACGTATTCTTCTGTTTCCGCCGTTCATCGCATTGTTGATTGCGCTGTTGCTGATCCCGATCGAGTATCCGGAATGGCTGACCATCGTGTTGAAGCGCCTGAGCGACACCATGGCACCGCTGGCGCTGCTCGCGGTCGGCTTTCAGTTGCGCCTGGGTCATCTTGCGGGCAACGGCAGGAATCTGGCCATTGGATTGGCTTTCAAACTGGTGCTGGCGCCGCTGGTGTTGTTCCTGTTATACGTACCGCTACTTGGTGCGCATGGTCAGGCGATACAGATCACGCTGTTCCAGGCGGCCATGCCGCCGATGATCACCTCGGCGATCCTCGCCACCGAGCATGATCTTGATCCGCCTTTGGCGACATTGATGGTCACGGTGGGCCTGGTCATTTCTTTTGCCACGCTCACTGCATGGTGGTGGCTGATGCAGGGCATTTGATGCGAAATCGTATTCAAGCGCGGCGCGGGCGCTGTACTGCATAATATAGTTGTCCGTCATATCGTCCCTTCACTGATGCGAGCCGAATGAAAATGAGCGACAGTCAAATCAACCCGCGTGAATTGCTGCAGCGGATGTTCGCCGCGGCGGTGGCGGCGGCGCAACCCGACCTGTGCATTCCCCGATTTATGCCCGAACCGCCCAAGGGGCGCCTGATCGTCATTGGTGCCGGCAAGGCATCGGCAGCGATGGCGCGAGCAGTGGAAAGAAACTGGCCGTCCTCTCTCGAAGGACTGGTCGTCACGCGCTATGGTTACTCGGTACCGTGCCAATACATCGAAATAGCCGAAGCCGCGCATCCGGTGCCGGACCTGGCGGGAGAATTGGCCAGCAGGCGCATCCTTGAACTTGTGTCGGGATTGACGGCTGACGATCTTGTGCTGTGCCTCATTTCCGGCGGCGGTTCAGCGTTGCTGACGTTGCCTGCAGCCGGGATATCACTGGAAAACAAGCAGACGATCAATCGAAGCTTGCTCAAGAGCGGCGCCACGATCGCCGAGATGAATTGCGTGCGCCGTCATTTGTCGGCGATCAAGGGCGGCCGTTTGGCCGCAGCATGTCGTCCGGCTCGCGTCGTGAACCTGATCATTTCGGATGTGCCCGGAGACGATCCGGTCAACATCGCGTCCGGACCGACCGTCGCAGATGCAACGACATGCGACGATGCGCTTGCCATCTTGCGCCGCTATGCCATCGATGTTCCGCAGCATGTGATCGACTTGTTGCAAAGCGGCGCGGGAGAGTCGGTCAAACCCGGCGATGCGCGCCTGCCCCGGATCGAAACGCACTTGATCGCCACGCCGCAAATGGCGCTGGAAGCGGCCGCAATTGTGGCGCGTGATGTCGGCGTTGCGTGCCATATCCTCAGCGATTCGATCGAAGGCGAGGCGCGCGATGTGGGGAAAGTCATGG
The DNA here is from genome assembly GCA_963718345.1 of uncultured Pseudomonadota bacterium. Lineage (GTDB taxonomy): Bacteria > Pseudomonadota > Gammaproteobacteria > Burkholderiales > Gallionellaceae > Sideroxyarcus. The sequence goes on from CAVQZH010000019.1 coordinate 8,242, forward strand.
CGGGGATCGCGTTGCAGGTGAAAAGACACGGGCAGCCGTTCCCTGCGCCTTGCGTGCTGTTGTCGGGTGGCGAAACGACGGTGACCATACGCGGAGATGGCCGTGGCGGTCGGAATGTCGAGTTTCTGTTATCTCTTGCGATCGCCTTGCAAGGCGAAGCGGGAATCTACGGGATAGCAGCGGACACCGACGGCGTCGACGGAATCGAGGAGATCGCCGGGGCGCATCTTGCGCCCGACACCCTTACGCGCGCCTGGGCGAAGGGTATTCGTCCGGCCGACAGTCTGGCGCGAAACGATGGACACAGTTTCTTCAGTGCCCTGGGCGACTCGCTCGTGACCGGGCCGACGCTGACCAATGTGAACGACTTTCGCGCCATCCTCATTATGTGAGTGCATGCGTGGCCTGATGCACTCGGACGATTCGGAAAGATCGATCAGCCGACCAGGTATTGGTTCGCCGCATCCACGGCTACACCGCGCGTGATCGGCGCTTTCATCCGTCCCAGCACATCGTCCAGCGCATTGAGGCAAAGCCGTACGTTGCGCGGGTTGCTCGCATTGCCCATCAGTCCGATGCGCCATATTTTTCCGGCCATCGCCCCCAGCCCCGCGCCGATCTCCAGTTGATGGTCGGTCAGCAGGAGCGACCTCACTGCCGCTTCGTCCACTCCGTTCGGAACGGAAATCGCATTCAGTTGCGGCAGACGTTCCGCCTCGGGGACGACCAGGTCCAGTCCCATCGCTTCCAGTCCCGCCCGTAGCCCGAGGTGATTCCTGGCGTGGCGCGACCACGCATTCTGCAGGCCCTCTTCCTGCAATATCACCAGCGCCTCGTGCAAACCGTACAGCGCGTTGATCGGCGCCGTGTGGTGGTAGGCGCGCTTGGTCGTGCCGCCCCAATAACCCATCACCAGATTGAGATCCATGAACCAGCTCTGCACTTTGCTCTTGCGGTTCTTGATCTTCTCCTGCGCCTGCGGGCTGAAGCTGACGGGCGAGAGGCCGGGCGTGCACGACAGGCATTTTTGTGTGCCTGAATAGACGGCGTCGATGTTCCACTCGTCCACCATGACCGGCGTGCCGCCGAGTGAAGTGACCGCATCGACGATCGTCAGGCAATCGTGTTTGCGGGCGATCTCGACCAGCGTCTTCGCGTCGGACTGGGCGCCGGTGGACGTTTCCGCTTGGACGAAAGCGACGATCCGGGTATCGGGGTTGGCCTTGAGTGCGTCCTCCAGTTTTTGCGGGTCGATCGCGCGTCCCCAGTCGTCGTGGACCATCACCGCGATACCGCCGCAGCGCTCGACGTTTTCCTTCATGCGGCCGCCGAACACGCCGTTCTGGCACACGATGACCTTGTCGCCCGGCTCGACCAGATTCGCAAAACAGGTTTCCATGCCTGCCGAACCCGGTGCGGAAACCGGCATGGTCAATTCGCTCCCGGTCTGGAACGCATATTTCAGCAGGGTTTTCATTTCATCCATCATGTCGACGAACATCGGGTCCAGATGGCCGATGGTGGGGCGTGCCATGGCAGCCAGAACGCGCGGGCTGACGTCGGATGGGCCCGGGCCCATCAGGATGCGCTGGGGCGGATGAAACGATTTTATTTTCATGTGGCTGTCTCTCGGTTGTTTAAGTTGGATTGGAATTTTATCGTTACAGGGTTTCAAGAAGTGCATTGATTCCGTAGCGTGCGACCTGTGCGTCCTCGACGGATTTAACGCCGGATACGCCCACGGCACCGACGATATCGCCATCGACCACGATGGGTTCGCCACCTTCCAGGAAAGTAAGATCGCCGGGCATGGACAGGACGGCCACACGCCCGTTTGTCACCATGTCTTCATAGGCTTTGGAGGTGCGGCGCCCCAGCGCGGATGTACGCGCTTTCCCGATAGCGATATTCGTGCTGGTGAGCGGAGCGCCATCCAGGCGCTGCAGCCACATTGCATGCCCACCGTCGTCGACAATGGCGATGGCAACGGACCAGCCTTGTCGCAGCGCTTCGCTTTCGCAACCGGCGGCGATGATCTTTACATCCGCAAGCGTCAAACATTTTTTCTGTTTCATGCGAGCTATCCTCCTTAGGTTGTGTGTTTCGAATGTCAGCCCGGTGAGATGTCGTTACAGCGGGTGATAACCAAGCAGCGAGGAAATCTGCGCGCCGGTTTCAGTGACCTGTTTGATCCATTCATCCTTGCGCCGTTCTATGGGCGCTGACACCGACAGGCCTGCAACAACGGTGCCGCTGGCATCGCGTATCAGGGTGCCTATGCATCCCACGCCCAGTTCCGCTTCTTCGTTGTCCAGGGAGTAGCCGCGTTTCACGGCCGCAACGCAGTCTTGCATAAGGTCTGCAATATTGGTCCGCGTGTTGGCGGTATAGGCGGGCAGCTTGCTGCGTTTGGCATAACTGCGGCACGCCGCTTCACCCTGGTCGCCCAGCATCATCTTGCCTACCGCGGTCACATGCAACGGGGCGCGACTGCCGATCACCTGCTCCACTCTGATCATGCGCTTGGCCAGCGAGCGCTCGATATACACCACCTCGTCGCCCTCGCGCACGGTCAGGTTGACCGTCTCGTCCAGTTGGTCGCGCAATCTTTCCATGAGTGGCAGGGCTATTTTTCTGATGTCGACGCCGGAGCGGACGCGGCTGCCAAGTTGCATCAGTTTGATGCCCAACTGGTAGTTTCCCCGCGTGCTGCGTTCCACAAAGCCCTGTTCGGCCAGCGACGCGAGGATGCGAAACGCGGTGGACGGATGCAGTCCGGTTTCGGCCGAAAGAATTTTCAGGCTCACCGGCTCTTCATGCAAGGCAATGACGTCCAGCAACTGGGCCAGCCGCTCGATCACCTGAATGGAATTGGAAGGTTCTTTCATATTTCGTATTATGAAATCGATTGTGTATTGCGAAATTATATAACAGCCAGTATTCTCCCATCAAATTATTCAACTATTCAACCAGTAAATAGGCACGACGAAGAGTATTAGCCGCCGAAGTTTTAGGTGGCATCAATTTTTCTGGCCGAACTTTAAGGAAAGACCGTTATGAAAATGAGCGCGACTGTGGCACCGGAATTTTGTACAGGTATTCAACACTTTGGTCCGCTTTGGGATGGTTTTGCCGAGCATGCCAAAGTCGCGGTAATCGAAGAAGGAAAAGTAGCGATCGGCGACCCGAGTGCGCCGGAGGCTGTGTACCAGACATTGTTGATGGCCGACGCCTTGCGTTATCTCACCCTGCAAACCTGCGGTTCCAAGGGTTCCGGCCACCCCGGCGGTTTCGCCAGCAGCGCCGAAGCTTATGCCTCACTGGTGATGTTGGGCCACACCAATATCGTGACCGAGGTGGGACATCATGCCCCCGGCTTCTATAGTGCGATGTTCCTCGACACATCGCTGGAAGAGATGGGTATTGAAACCGTAACCGATCTGATGGCACGTTTCCGCGAGAAGCATGGTTTGCTCGGTCACCTTTCGGGTGCGATTCCGGGTCTGTTGGCGCCAGCCGGTCCGCTGGGTCAGGGGCAACATTTCGCCATGGCAGGTGCGTTGTTGCATCCCGGCAAGTTGTTCCCCGTCACCATCGGCGACGGCGGCATGGGTGAGCCCTACGTGCTCAATTCCATGCTGCACTTCAACACTGCCTATCCCAAGGTGACCAACTTCCTGCCCACGCTGATCTGGAACGGCTACAGCCAGGAGCACCATTCCATGGTGTCCCGCTTTACCAACGAGCAGATGATCGCTTATTGGAAGGGGCACGGCTTCAAGGAAGTGGTGCTGGTGGATGCCAAGGAATTCGATGATACTAACCAGGCCAGTGCCTATGCGGACAGCTCGTATTTTTCGCACAAGCATCGACTGGCTTTTGCGGGTGCCGTGCTGGCGGGGGTGGACAAGGCGGCCAAATCCGCCTTGGGCGGCACCCTGACTGCTTTCATCATCAAGCAGATGAAGGGCACGGGCGTGCATACCGTGGGTGCCAAGTCGCACAACCTGTATCCGGCCGATACTCTGGACAAACCGCACATGATGGAGGGCTTGAAGCGCCGCGCCCTGCACCCCGAAGCATGGTCCATCGTGCGCGAGAATTTCGTGCGCGCCGGCGGCGGCCCCGCCGCCAAAACTGCGGTGACCGAGCATGTGCTGGAGATGGCGCCGCTGGGCAAGATGCCGATCCATGAATTCCCCAAAGGCGAGAAAGCGGTGCCGGCAACTGCGATGGGTGCGCTGGTGGCTTATGTGGGCAGCAAGGACAAGCGTTTCGTGGTGACCAATGCCGATGGCAACGAAGCGTCCGCGATGAAGAACATCAATGACGCCCTGAAAATCCGCCATCCGACCGTCGATCCGCTGTACAACCAGGAGCCGGAAGGCCAGGTATACGAGCCGCTGAACGAAGATGCCTGCGCCGGTCTTGCATCGGCCCTGACGCTGTTCGGTTCGCGTGCGCTGTGGTTGTCTTACGAGAGTTTTGCCATTAACGGCTGGCCCATTGTGCAGACAGTGACGCAGGCGATGGCCGAGCTGCGCCGTCAGACGCCTTCCATCGTGACCATGTTCACGGCGGGTGCACTGGAGCAGGGCCGCAACGGCTGGACACACCAGCGCCCCGAGATCGAGAATTACTTCGCGGCCCAGATGCGCAACGGAAACACATATCCGCTGTTCCCGTGCGATGCGAACGCGATCCAGGTTGCTTATGAATACGCCACCAACAGCTTTAACAAATGCATGGTGATCATCGCGTCAAAGAGTCCGCTGCCGGTCTATATGAGTGTGGACGAAGCCCGGCATGCAATGGAAGCCGGCGCATCCGTCATTTACGAAAGCAAGGATAGCGGCAAGGCCACAGTGGTGTTCGCGGTAACCGGCGATATGGTCTTCCTGCCGGTGTTCGATGCGCGGGACAAGCTGGAGGCCGATGGCTACCGGGTGCGTGTCGTTGCGATCGTGAATCCGCGGCGCCTGTACCGTCCTTCCGACATCGCATGGGACACCGTTACCGAGCCGGACAACAAGTTCATGGACGACGCACATTTCAATGCGCTGTTTGACGGCGATGTGTTGCTGGCCGTCAGTGGCGGACCGAGTGCAGTACTCGAGCCGGTGTTGTTGCGCACGCGCGCAACCAGACGCGACACCTTTGCGTGGAAGCGCGGAGAGACAACTGCAAGCCCGGCCGAGATCATGGAATTCAATGGCCTTACCGGTGAAGCGATGGCCGCGCGGGCATTGAAGCTGGCAAACTGATTTTTAACGGTTGTATCGAGATCGCCAGTCAGGGCAGCGGGGAAAATACATGTCAGAAACCAGGATCATCGTTTTAGATGACGACCCCACAGGATCGCAAACGGTACACGGCTGTCTGCTGTTGACGCGCTGGGATACGACGACTTTGCGCGAGGCCATCCTGGATGACTCGCCGCTGTTCTTTGTGCTGACGAATACGCGGGGTATGGCCGCGCAGCCGGCAGCCGATATCACACGCGAGGTGTGCAAGAACCTGAAGCTGGTATTGGCCGAGCTGAAGTTGAGCAGACACGAAATCAACCCGATACTGGTCAGCCGTTCGGACTCGACGCTGCGCGGTCACTATCCGGTCGAGACCGATGTGATCGCCCAGGAGTTGGGCCCGTTCGATGCGCACTTTCTGGTCCCCGCATTTTTCGAAGGTGGGCGTTTCACGCGCGACAGCGTGCATTACCTCATCGTGCAGGGTAAAGCCGTACCGGTGCACGAAACGGAATTCGCGCGCGACTCGGTGTTCGGCTATCGCCACAGTTATTTGCCGGATTACGTCGAGGAAAAGACGGCAGGACGTATCAAGGCAGCACAGGTCGTGCGCTTTTTGCTGGCCGATGTGCGCGGCGACAGTCTGCCGTGCCTCCTGCAATTGCAAGGAAATGTCTGTTGTGTCGCGGACGCGGAAACACAAAGCGACCTGGATCATTTTGCCGAACAATTGCGTGTGGCAGCAAGTCAGGGCAAACGGTTTCTGTTTCGCAGCGCTGCCAGTCTGCTGACCTCATTGGCACGCTTGCCGCGTCAACCTGTTGCGGCACAGGACATGGCACGCTACGTGCGCGAGGGCAAGCCGGGTGCCGTCGTCGTGGGGTCGCACGTCAAGAAAACTACCGTGCAGCTGGAGCAATTGCTCAAAATGTCCGGCGTCACGCCGGTCGAAGTGAACATAGAGTACTTGCCCGAAAAGCGCGAAGCATTGCTGACGAATATCGTGCGGCAGTGTGAACGGAGCCATGCAGCAGGTGATACGCCTGTGATTTTTACCAGTCGCTTGGAGAAGGCATTTCCCGATCAGGTAGCGCGGCTGGCGTTCGGTGAAATGGTCTCTGCCTTCCTGATGGATGTGGTGCGAAATCTGCCCACGTCCCTGGGCTTTCTGATCAGCAAAGGTGGCATCACTTCCAATGATGTTTTGAGTTCGGGGCTGGCGTTGCGCACTTCGCGAGTTGTCGGACAAATCTTGCCGGGCTGCTCGGTGGTCTGTTGTCCAGGCAACCATCCACGCTATCCGAACCTGCCCGTCGTTATTTTTCCCGGCAATGTCGGCGATGATCTGGCACTGGCGACCGCATATCGCAGACTGGCGGGGAAAACTGAATCGCATTCGATATCGGAATCAATTTTGTTAAAAGTACAAGCATAGGAAATTCATTCATCAGTCAAATCTCGGGGGAGAAAACATGAACGAAGCCGCTGCGGTAATAGGAACAAAAGTTTCGACAATAAGGCACTCGCTGTTTGCGTCAGCATGGCTGCAACTCATCATCGGTATCGTGTGCATGGTGATGATTGCCAACCTGCAGTATGGGTGGACATTTTTCGTTCCCGATATACAAAAGCAATTTGGTTGGGACAGGGCTTCCATCCAGATCGCGTTCACACTGTTTGTGCTGTTTGAAACCTGGCTGGTACCGGTCGAAGGATGGTTTGTGGATCACTATGGACCGCAAATCGTCGTGTTCTTCGGCGGAATTGCTTGCGGCCTGGGATGGGCGCTGAACGCATATGCAACCACACTGGGCGCGTTTTACACTGCGCAAATCATCGCCGGGATCGGGGCCGGTGCCGTTTACGGGACCTGCATAGGCAATTCGCTCAAGTGGTTTCAAAAACGCAGGGGGCTCGCGGCAGGCTTGACTGCCGCAGGGTTTGGGGCGGGGTCTGCATTAACCGTCATACCCATTCAGGCAATGATCAAAAGCGAAGGCTTTCAAAATACCTTTCTTTATTTCGGCGTGGGCCAGGGAATCATCATCTGCCTGATGGCCTTCACCATGGTGGCTCCGTTCGGCGAATTAAGATCGGCGCTGGTCAACCATGCTTCAGTTAACAGGATTCGAGAAATCTCCACCAGAGAAATCATCGGTCCCAATCGTCCGTGGATCCTGGCTATCCTGTTTTCGATCGTCGGCGGGCTTACGATGTGGTCGTTGGGCCTGCAGTTCTATATTCCGTTGGTGCTGGCAGTAGTCATATTCTTGGTCGGTGGCGCCATTATCGTGAAGCAAGGACAACCCGTTTTTGTATTGCTGTACTTCATGTTTGTCCTGGTCGGCGCGGGTGGACTCATCGTGACCGCCAATCTGGCCCCTATTTCACTCGACCTGAAAGTTGGAACAATACCCGTTACCGTTGCCTGGCTGACCCTGCCGGCCCTGACTTTTGCCGCCACGCTCGACCGCACGCTTAACGGCATTACGCGACCGTTTTTTGGTTGGGTGTCCGACCATATCGGTCGCGAAAATACGATGTTCATCGCCTTTACCCTGGAGGGCGTCGGAATTTTCATGTTATATAAATTTGGTGCGGACCCGTTCTGGTTCGTGATCCTGAGCGGCATGGTGTTCTTTGCCTGGGGCGAGATATACAGTCTATTCCCGGCAACCTGCACTGATACCTTCGGATCGAAATACGCTACGTGCAATTCAGGCCTTTTGTATACCGCAAAGGGTACCGCAGCGTTGCTGGTTCCCTATGCCAGCTCCATCCAGAAAACCACGGGCAGTTGGGATATGGTGTTCCTCCTTGCTGCGGGTGCAAATATTCTTGCAGCACTACTGGCAGTAGTAGTGCTTAAACCATGGCGACACAAGGTGATTGCAGCCCAGGAGCGCCGCCTTGTTTCAAGACCCGAAGCTGAAGCTGCATAACGATCAATGATGAGAGCGCTCAATCAAATTACACAGGGGAATTTATGGCACTGTGGATAGCATTTACCCATAACGGAAAACCCGGTTTTGGCCAGGTCGAGGGTGATAGTGTCGTTGTTTGTGAGGGGAATATGTTTACAGGAGCCAGCAGAACGGGCGCGAATCTGCTGCTGGCCGACATCAATATCGAATTGCCTTGCCGACCCGGCAAGTTCATTGCTTTATGGAACAACTACCATGCGCAGGCAGCGAAGCAAGGTCTTGCGATTCCTGCCGAGCCTTTATATTTCATTAAATCTTCCAACAGCTACTGTGCCCACGAACATGTTGTTCCCTCACCAACCAGTTATGACGGGCGGGTGGCGTATGAAGGTGAGTTGGGCATCGTAATAGGGCGGCAATGTAAAAACCTGACTATGGAAGAGGCAGAGCAAGCCATATTTGGCTTTACCTGCATCAATGACATTACTGCGTTGGACTTGATCAATAAAGATGCGTCGTTTGCACAATGGACCCGGGCCAAGAGCTTTGACGGCTTTGGCGTCATCGGTCCGGTCATCGCTACCGGACTGGATTGGAGCACTTTGCATGTCAGAACCCTGCTCAATGGCCGGGAACGCCAGAACTACCCATGCAATGACATGATTTTTTCGCCGGAAAAACTGGTTCATGCAATTAGTCAGGATATGACCTTGGAGCCGGGCGATGTGATTGCCTGCGGTACTTCCTTGGGTGTATTGCCGATGAAGCCCGGTTCGGTTGTCGAAGTTCAGATCGACGGTATCGGGACGCTCCGTAATAATTTCGGGGTATCGTCCGCGATTTGATGTTTTGATCAATTTAAATAGATAAAGAAAACATCCATGAAGATTTGTATTGTAGGAGCAGGTGCGATCGGCGGCATGTTGGGAGCCAGGTTCGCGCTGTCCGGACACGATGTGACGTTGATCCTGCGCGGTGCCAATTTGACTGCAGTGCAGCAAAATGGCCTGAAGCTCATAGAGGAAGATGGTAACGAGTTGCTTGCGCAACCCATCAAGGCCACTTCGGTCATGGCGGAAGCCGGGGTTCAGGATGTGGTGATCCTGACGCTGAAGGCGCACCAGGTGGCCACGATTGCCGCCGAATTATCCGCGCTGCTGCATGCCGAAACCCGGATCATCACCATGCAAAACGGCATACCCTGGTGGTATTTCCATAAGCTGTCGGGCGAGCTGGGACAGCGCTATCAAGGAACGCACGTCAGGTCGGTAGATCCTGATGGCGTCATTTCTAAGCATATCGACGTCGATCGTGTGATCGGCAGCGTTGTCTATCCGGCAAGCGAAGTCATCAGTCCGGGAGTGATCAAGGTGATCGAGGGTAATCGATTTTCGCTCGGAGAGATCGATGGGAGCGACACGCCAAGCATTCGCGCGATCAGCGACGCATTCAAGGGGGCCGGATTCAAATCGCCGATCTCAAATGATATACGTTCTGAAATCTGGCTGAAGCTGTGGGGAAATCTGAGCTTTAACCCGATCAGTGCGTTGACGCATGCGACCCTGGAAGACATCTGTGTATTTCCTGCCACCCGTGAGCTGGCCGCGAATATGATGAAGGAGGCGCAGGCCATTGGCGAGAAGCTGGGTGTCCAATTCAAGGTGAGCCTGGAAAAACGCATCAATGGAGCGCAGGCAGTAGGCCAGCACAAGACTTCCATGCTGCAAGACGTGGAGCTGGGTCGACCGCTCGAACTCCAGGCTTTGGTCGGTTCCGTCATTGAACTTGGGCAGATCACGGGAACGCCGACTCCAAACATAAACGCCGTCTACGCGCTGGCATCGCTGCTGGCAAATAAACTGCAACAGCACAAGGCAACTTTGCGCATTTCCTGAACCCATGAATCTTTCCATACTCTAACGATACCAACCATGAAAAAATTTACCACTCTCTCGGAAATGATCGCAACGCACGCGCAGGAAACTCCTTCCGCAATCGCGATCACCGCACCCGCTGCAAAGCCCCTGACGTACGGGGCTTTGAGTCAACTGGTGGACAATACCGTGAACGCACTCAACCAGCTTGGTGTGGGCAGGGGCGACAGGGTCGGCATCGTGATGCCCAATTGTCCGGAGATGGCGTCGGCATTTGTCGCGGTAGCGAGCGGCTGCACGGCTGCACCTTTGAACATGGCTTATCGTGCAGATGAATTCGAATTTTATCTCGGAGATTTGAAAGCCAAAGCCCTGGTGGTTGCCAGCGGGAGTGACACGCCGGCACGGGCTATTGCAGCAAAGCTGGGTATTTCAATTCTGGAACTTACGCCAAATCCGGAAATGGGTGCGGGTAGTTTCACCGTCGGCGGTGCAGGGAATACAGGCGCGCCCATTGCGAACACCGGGCTTGCCCAATCCGACGACGTTGCCTTGATCTTGCATACGTCAGGCACGACATCCCGGCCCAAGATCGTCCCCCTTACCCATAAAAATGTATGCGCTTCTGCGCGAAACATCAGCACGACGCTCAATCTCCGGCAAGATGACCGTGAATTGCACCTGATGCCGCTGTTTCACATTCACGGATTGATTGCAGGCGTACTCGCTCCGATGGCGGTAGGCAGCCAGATATTCTGCACCCCGGGTTTCAATGCGTTGAAGTTCTATGGATGGATGAAAGAGTGCAAGCCAACCTGGTACACCGCCGTGCCGACCATGCACCAGACAATTTTGTCCCGTGCGGCGGGCAATATGGATGTCATTGAGAGCAATCCCTTGCGATTCATCCGTTCGTCTTCATCGTCCATGCCGACGCAAGTGATCGCCGAGCTGGAAAAAGTCTTTAATGCCCCGCTGATTGAATCATATGGAATGACCGAGGCTGCCCACCAAATGGCGAGCAACCCGTTGCCCCCTGCCAAGCGTATTCCCGGCTCGGTAGGGATCGCTGCCGGCCCCGAGATTGCAATCATGGATAACGATGGCAACTTGCTCAAACCCGGCGTGATCGGGGAGGTCGTGATACGCGGCGAGAATGTGACGCCAGGTTACGAGAATAACCCAAAGCCAATGCGGAAGCTTTTACGAACGGATGGTTCCGCACGGGAGATCAGGGTTCCCTTACGAACGATGGGTATTTGACATTAACCGGTCGTCTGAAGGAAATCATCAATCGGGGAGGGGAAAAAATATCTCCGTTGGAGGTCGACGAAGTTTTGATGCATCACCCTGCGGTCATGCAGGTTGTCACATTTGCCATGCCGCATGAAAAATTGGGCGAGGACGTGGCTGCTGCGGTGGTGTTGCGAGAAGGTTTCAGCCTGGAGGAACATGAATTGCGTGAATTTGCAGCGACAAAGCTGGCGGCTTTCAAAGTGCCCAGAAAGATCATGTTCATGGCTGAAATACCAAAGGGAGCAACGGGTAAGTTACAGCGCATCGGACTTGCTGCCAAATTGGGGTTGAACGCATAGCTTCAAATTAACATTCAATTTTATTTTTTGCCTTGCGTCAGCTCCCTGTCAGGTTCGACGCGATAATTTCGCATAGTGGTGGATATTTCGCATAAATTATTTATAGCCTTTAATTAATAAGTTGGTTTAGTTGTGTGTGTAGGTGTTTTTGTTTGTTGAGTGTATTTTCGATTGACCTTAACCCGGGAGAGAAACATGAACATGAAATTAAAATCCATCGTCACTGCTATAGCGCTCGCGGCGTCGTTTTCCGCCTTCGCCGCCGACTCGATCAAGATAGGGCTCTCCGGCCCCTTTACGGGCGGTTCCAGCCCCATGGGTGTTTCCATGCGTGATGGCGTGAAACTGGCGGCTGCCGATATCAATGCCAAAGGCGGAATTCTGGGACGCAAGATCGAACTGATCGAGCGCGACGACCAGGCCGATAACGGACGCGGCGTGCAGGTTGCGCAGGAACTGATCAACAAGGAGAGGCGTCGTTGCCACCGTGGGTTTCATCAATACCGGCGTTGTCGCTGGCTGCGCAGCGTTTTTATGAGGAAGCCAAGATTCCGGTAGTTAATAACGTCTCGACCGGTTCCCTCGTGACCAAGCAATTCCTGCCGCCGGAATTTGCCGACAACTACATATTCCGTACCTCCGCCAACGATACCATCCAGTCCTCGATGATCGTCGAAGAAGCGATCGATGTGCGTCATTTCAAGAAGGTGGCGATCCTCGCAGATTCCACCAACTACGGCCAACTGGGCCGCGCCGACCTGGAAAAAGCACTGGCAGCCAAGGGCATCACGCCGGTCGCTGTGGAAAAATTCAACATCAAGGACGTGGACATGACCGCGCAGTTGCTGAAGTCCAAGGAAGCCGGTGCCCAGGCGATCCTGACCTATGGCATCGGACCCGAGCTGGCGCAGATCGCGAACGGCATGGAAAAGCTGGGCTGGAAGGTACCGATGATCGGAAGCTGGACGTTGTCGATGGGCAACTTCATCGACAATGCAGGCAAGAACGGCGAAGGCGCACTGATGCCGGAAACGTTCATTCAGGAGCCGAACACGCCGAAACGCAAGGCTTTCATTGCGGCATACCTGAAAGCGTACAACCCGGCGAATGGTCGCATCCCTTCACCCGTTTCCGCAGCCCAGGGTTACGACTCCATGTACATCCTGGCTGCAGCCATCAAGCAGGCCGGCAGCACCGATGGCGTGAAGATTCGCGAAGCGCTGGAAAACCTGAATGACAAGATCGACGGCGTCGTGACCACTTACGACCACCCCTACTCACATGACAATCACGAAGCGATCGCCAGGAACATGGTAGTGATGGGCCAAGTCCAGGACGGTCATGTGGTTTACGCCAGCGGCACAGCCGAGCTAAAAATCAAAAAATAATCGGTCGTTGGCTGAAGTAATTTTGTAATGCTAATGGGCCGGAAAACTCCGGCCCATTTAGCAAATGGACGGAGTTCATATCATGCAAATCCTTATACAACTCATTGTCAGCGGCATTGCGCTCGGCATGATTTACGCTCTGATTGCATTTGGTTACCAGCTGACTTTTGCCACCTCCGGAACGCTGAACTTCGGACAGGGTGAAGCGTTGATGCTGGGCGCGCTGGTCGGACTCACGCTGGTCGGGCACATGAGCTACTGGCTGATGATTCCCTTGGTGCTGGTGTTTGGTGCAGTGCAAGGCATATTTGTAGAACGCGTGGGCGTGCAACCCGCAATCAAGACTAAATCCGAATTTGGCTGGATCATGACCACTATCTCGCTGGCGATCATTTTCAAGAATGTCGCCGAAAACGTCTGGGGCCATGATGACATCACTTTCCCGTCACCGCTTCCGACCGAACCCTTGCAATTCATGGGTATACGCGTATTGCCGATGGAGATATTGGTAGTGGTGGGCGCGCTGGCAATCATGCTGGCCGTGGAGCTGTTCAACCGCAGATCCATCTACGGCAAGGCTGTGGTGGCAACGTCCAATGACCGTGATGCGGCAGGTCTGATGGGCATCAATACCGGCATGGTGATCACTTTCTCATACGCACTGAGTTCCATGACAGCCGCCTTTGCGGGGGTGCTGGTCGCGCCGCTTACGCTGACCGGTGCGACGATGGGCGTGGTGCTGGGACTGAAAGCTTTCTCCGTCGCCATCATCGGCGGCCTCAACAGCGGCATGGGCGTCATCGTGGGCGGGCTGATACTGGGTATCGCGGAGACCACCACCGGGTACTACATTTCCACCGGTTACAAGGATGTACCGGGACTGGTATTGCTGCTTCTGGTCTTGACGATCAAGCCGGCCGGCATGTTCGGCAAATCCATCATCAAAAAGGTCTAGCATGAGTGCGTTTAAGAATATTTCCATCGTTGTCGGCATCGCCGTCGCGGCTGTGCTGCCGAGTATCTGGAGCAACCCGTATTATGTCCACCTGCTGGTGGTGATTGGCATTTACGCGATTCTGTTGCTTGGTCTCGATATCGTGGTGGGTTATGTGGGTGAAGTTTCGCTGGGTCACGCGGCGTTGTTCGGGATCGGCTCCTATACGGCCGGTGTGCTGCATTTCCAGCTGGCCTGGCCTTTCCTGCTGGCGGTACCTGCCAGCATCGTTGTCACTGCATTTTTCGGCGCAATTCTCGCTTTGCCGGCCTTGCGCGTGAACGGACCGTATCTGGCGATGGTGACCCTGGCATTCGGCACCATCATCCAGATTTTGATCAACGAGATGACTTTCCTGACCAACGGGCCGCTCGGCCTGTCCATACGCAAACCGATATGGTTCGGCCATCAGGTTACCGGCGCGGACTATTACTACATCGTGCTGGTGGCGCTGGTGCTGACCCTGTTTGTTGTGCAGCGTATTCTGAAGTCGCATCTGGGGCGTGCATTCGAAGCATTGCACGACAGTCCCATTGCATCCGACTGCATGGGCGTGAGCGTGTATGCCTACAAGGTGTATGCCTTCGTGCTGAGTGCGGGTATCGCGGGTCTGGCGGGCAGCCTGTACACCTATTCCGAGGAATACATTTCGCCCAACACCTACAGTTTCGAACTCACCATCCTGTTCCTGCTGGCGGTCATCATGGGCGGTCGCAAGACGCGTACCGGCCCCATACTCGGTGCAATCATCATCGTGATGTTGCCGAACATATTGTCCGATATCGATTTGTTTCGCAGGATATCCACCGGCATTGCCGTAATCGCCGTGGTGTATTCGGCGTATATGGTGGCAGTCAGGTTGCGCAGTCTGAAGCAGGTAACCATACCGGTGCTGGTCACGGTCGCCCTGGCGATATCGGGTTACGTGATGGACAACATCACCGACCAGCGCCTGACGATATTCGGCGTGATGATTCTGTTCGTGGTGTATTACCTGCCGAACGGCATCATGGGCTTCCTGCGCAGCATCGTGGTGAAGATCAAGCCGCAGTGGATACATCGCCATATCGCAATATTGGAGCACGGCGACAAACAGCACGTGTGGTCAGTGCCGGATCGCCCGGTAAACGCCAACGGCTTTCTGCTGGAAGCGCGCAAGGTCGTGATGCAATTCGGCGGCCTGAAAGCGCTGAACGAAGTCAGCCTGCAGATTGCAAAGGGAACGGTGCATGGTCTGATCGGCCCCAACGGTTCGGGCAAGAGCACCATGATGAACGTGCTGACCGGCATCTACAAACCGACTGCGGGCGCGATCGAGTTCAACGGCAAAATGATAACGGGCGCGTCGCCCGCTTCCATCGCCGGTGAGGGCATCGCGCGCACATTCCAGAACGTGCAATTGTTCGGCGAAATGACCGCGATCGAGAACGTGCTGGTCGGCTTGCATCACACCTACCGCCACAGCCTGATTGACGTCGTATTCCAGACTCCTCGCTGCCGGCGCGAGAAGAACGCAGCGGAACTGCGCGCCGCCAGCCTGCTGCAATTCGTCGGTCTGGCCGATCTGGCCAACGAGGAAGCACGCAATCTGCCCTACGGCAAGCAGCGTTTGCTGGAGATCGCACGCGCATTGGCATTGAACCCCAGTTTGCTGTTGCTGGATGAGCCGGCCGCCGGCCTGACCGCACCCGATATCAAGGAATTGATCGCGATGATCGAGAAGATACGCGGTCATGGCGTCACCGTGATACTCATCGAGCACCACATGGATGTGGTCATGAGTATTAGCGATACCGTGACGGTGCTGGATTTCGGCCAGAAGATCGCCGAAGGCGATACCGGCGAAGGTTCAATCCGACGAGAAAGTCATCGAAGCCTATCTTGGCGGCATGGGAATGGCAAGGAAGCTTGAGGAGATAACGATGTTACAGATCCAGAATTTACATGCCGCTTACGGCAAAGTGGAAGTACTGCACGACATTTCGCTGTCGGTGGAGAAAGGCAAGGTCGTCACGCTCATCGGTTCCAACGGGGCGGGCAAGACCACGACCATGCGCGCGATTTCCGGCATGATCAAACCGACGAGCCGGGAGCGTCAGCCTTAACGGCAAAGACATTACCGGTCTGAGCTTCCAGCAAGATCGCCCGTGCCGGGCTGGCGCATTCACCGGAGGGACGGCGTGTGTTTGCCGCGCTTTCCGTGACCGACAATCTGTTGCTGGGCGCCTTTCCGCGCCTGACCTTCGGCCGCGAACGCGGCGATGTGGAGGGCGATTTGGGCCGAGTGTTCGATCTGTTCCCGCGTCTCAGGGAGCGTGCAACGCAGCTTGCCGGCACACTGTCCGGCGGGGAGCAGCAGATGCTGGCGATGGGGCGCGCCTTGATGCTCAAGTCCCGATGTGTTGCTGCTGGACGAGCCGTCGATGGGACTGGCTCCGCTGCTGGTGAAGGAAGTGTTCCGCATCATCGGTGAACTGAAGGAACGTGGCATCACCATGCTGCTGGTCGAACAATTTGCCGCAGCCGCGCTGAAGGTGGCCGACTATGGATACGTGCTGGAAAACGGGCATATCTCCTGCCACGGGCCGGCAGAACAACTGCAGAACGATCCTGCGGTGAAGGCAGCCTATCTCGGCGCTAGCGCATTGATGTGCGGCATGGTCATCCGCTTGTTGCGGATGACCGGTGCTGCCGAAGCAGGCACCTGCTGAGGCTTCGGCTGCAAATATTAATTCGCGCATGGCGATGCAATTTTGGGAACACGAGGCATCGTCCTCACGTGAAATGCATCGCCGCTGCATGGCACTTGCCGCATGGCGGCAAACAACGATATCAGGAGAACCAAATGAGCAAGCCGACCTTATTATTGTGGATCAACGGTCAGCGCAAACCGAGTGCAAGCAGCCGCCTGGGCGATGTGACCAACCCGGCCAGCGGTGAAGTGATACGCCAGGTGCCCTTGGCCAATCGCGAAGACGTGGATGCCGCGGTCGCCGCGGCCAAGGCCGCATTTCCGGGCTGGCGCGACACGCCGCCGCTGCGCCGCAGCCGCGTCCTGAACAAGTTTCGCGAATTGCTCGAAACGCACCGCGCTGAACTCGCGCTACTGGCGAGCGAAGAGCATGGCAAGACGCTGGAAGATGCAACTGGCTCCGTGCAACGCGGCATTGAGGTGGTGGAGTTCGCCGTCGGCGCGCCGCACCTGCTCAAGGGCGAACATGCCGAGAACGTCGGGCGCGGCGTCGATTGCCATTCCATGCTGCAGCCCATAGGCGTGTGCGTTGGCATCACGCCGTTCAATTTTCCCGCCATGGTGCCGATGTGGATGTTCCCCGTCGCCATCGCCTGCGGCAACACGTTCGTGCTCAAGCCGTCGGAGAAAGTGCCTTCGTGCAGTCTGCGCATGGCGGAATTGTTGAAGGAAGCGGGACTGCCTGACGGTGTGTTCAATGTCGTGCCAGGCGACAAGGAGGCGGTCGACGCCTTGCTCGCGCATCCCGATGTGCGCGCCGTCTCTTTCGTCGGCTCGACGCCGATCGCGAAATATATCTACGAGACCGCAGCGCATAACGGCAAGCGCGTGCAGGCCCTGGGCGGGGCGAAGAACCATGCGGTGGTGCTGCCCGATGCCGCGCTGGATTTCACCGCCGACGCCATCATGGGGGCGGCTTACGGCTCGGCCGGGGAACGTTGCATGGCAATTTCCACCGTGGTCGCGGTGGGCAACGTGGCCGATACGTTGGTGGCCAAACTTAAAGAGAGAGCCGAGAAGCTGGTGGTCGGTCCCGGCAATCGCAAAGGAGTGGACATGGGCCCGGTTATTTCGGCCCCGCATCGAGACAAGATCGTCGGATATATTGATAGCGGTGTGGCGCAAGGTGCGAAGCTGGTAACGGACGGGCGCGGCATCAGGGTGGGCGGCTACGAGCGCGGCTACTTTGTTGGTCCCACCCTGTTCGACAATGTGAGTACCGCGATGGATATCTATCGCAACGAGATATTCGGTCCGGTGTTGATCGTGCTGCGCGTCGCCAATCTCGACGAGGCGATCCGCATGATCAACAGCAATCTTTACGCCAACGGTACCGCGATTTTTACAACGTCGGGGGCGGCGGCCAGACGCTTCCAGAACGAGATCGAAGTGGGCATGGTGGGTATCAATGTGCCGATTCCCGTGCCGATGGCCTTCTTCTCCTTCGGCGGCTGGAAGTCCTCGTTGTTCGGCGATCTGCATATGCACGGCATGGAGGGCGTGTCGTTCTATACGCGCACCAAGGCGATTACGACACGCTGGCCGGAAGTGGAGGAGCGCAGCACCTCCACGCTCACGATGCCCACGCTGGGATGATACATAGCGAATCGAGCTTGTCATGAACCTGAACAGTCTGTCCAAGCTGACGATCGAGGTGATGTTGCCGATCTCGATTCTGGTCGGCGCCGGCGCCGTGTGGCCGGTCTATTTCAAGGAGATTTCCGGCAAGACGCTGCGTATCCAGCTTAACCGCCTGGTGCTGAACCTGTTCTATCCGGCGATCCTGTTTTCGATTGCCGCAACCACGCCCATCACGCCGGAGCTGCTGTCGGTACCGTTGCTGGTCGGCATCGGCACCTTGCTGTCGGGTGGTCTGCTGTATCTGTTGCTCTACCGTTCTCCGCTTGGGCGCGGAATGAACAATGGCACCCGCGCGGCGCTGACGGTCAGCGGCATGTTCGGCAATACTTTTTTCGTCGGCGTGCCGGTGCTGGTGTATTTCTTCGGGCCGGACGCATCGCGTTATGCGGCATTCAACGACATGCTGATGACGATGCCCATCGTGTGGAGCCTGGGGGTATGGATATGTACCAAGCTTGGGCCGCCCGAGTCGGCCAACCTGCACCCGCCGATCTGGCGCCTTATGCTGGGCATACCGCCGATCTGGGCGTTCATAGGCGGGGCGCTGCTGCAGTTGTCGGGCTTCGTGTTCGAGCCGCTGATTCATGCGGCGCGCCTGATCGGACAGGCCACCATCCCGGTGACGATGTTCGTGCTGGGACTGTCCATTCCGTGGCGCAACCTCAAGCCGCGCATTGCAATCCTCGGTGTGACGGCGGTGAAGATCGGGGTGATGCCGTTGCTGGTGGCTGCGGCCTCGTCTCTGTTGTATCAGCACACGACGGAGCCGCAACAGGCATCGGTGATCGAAGCGGGCATGCCGACCATGATGTCCGCGCTGATCCTGTCCGACCGCTTTCATCTGGATACGGAGGCGGCAGCACTGATGATAGGCTGGACCACCGTGCTGTACTGGTTTGCCTTGCCGGTAACGGCCTGGTTGATGCATTGACGATTCAAGATATTTTTACGCGGGAGAAAATGATGGCAATCAACGTTGGATTTATCGGACCCGGCATCATGGGCGGCCCCATGGCACACAACATCATGAAGGGCGGGCACAAGCTGTGGGTCTATGCGCGGCGTCCGGCTGCCGCCCAGGGGCTGGTTGCGGCGGGTGCGACAGCCTGTGCCACGGCGGCAGAAGTGGCGCGGCACGCGGATGTGATCTTCACCGTTGTGGCGGACACGCCGGACGTGGAAAGCGTGATCTTCGGCGAGCACGGCATCGCCAGCGAAGCGCGTGCCGGCAGCGTGATCGTCGACATGAGCACCATCTCGCCCACGGCCACCAAGAAATTCGCCGAACGTCTGGCGCAGCAGAATGTGGAAATGCTGGACGCGCCGGTCTCGGGCGGCGAAGCCGGCGCGATCAACGGCACGCTTTCCATCATGGTAGGAGGCAAGGCCAGCGTGTTCGAACGCGTCAAGCCGCTGTTCGAATGCATGGGCAAGAACATCGTGCACATCGGCGACAACGGTGCGGGGCAGGTGGCGAAGGCATGCAACCAGATCGTGGTGGCGGTCACCATAGAAGCCGTGGCGGAAGCGCTGACCTTCGCGCGCAAGAACGGCGCCGATGCGGCCAAGGTGCGCGAGGCGCTGATGGGCGGTTTCGCCGGCAGCAAGATCATGGAAGTGCACGGCAAGCGCATGCTGGACAACGATTTCAAGCCCGGCTTCAAGGTCGGCCTGCACCAGAAGGACATGCGCATCGTGATGGAGACCGCGCACCAGCTGGGCGTGGCGTTGCCCGCGGCGGCCATGGTCACCCAGCATCTGAATGCCTTGATGGGTACGGGCGACACCAATCTGGATTCGTCGGCAGTGGTGAAGATCATCGAACGCATGTCCGGGATGGGCGGTAAATAAGATCATGGAAAAGATCGTGTTCCTCGATTCATCCACTGTGATCGCCGAAGTGCGGCGTCCGGCCTTCGCGCATGAATGGCAAGCGTATCCGGCCACGACGACGGATCAGGTCGTGGCGCGGCTGCAGGACGCCACCGTCGCCATCACCAACAAGGTGCTGCTGCGGCGCGAATCGCTGCAACAGTTGCCGAAGCTGAAGATGGTCGCCATCGCTGCGACCGGCACCGACAACGTGGATATCGAATACTGCCGCGAACACGGCATCGTGGTATCCAACATCCGCAATTACTCGGTGCACACCGTGCCGGAGCACGTGTTCATGCTGATGCTGGCTTTGCGCCGCAACCTGCTCGCCTTCCATGCCGACGTGCGCCGCGGCGAGTGGCAAAAAGCGGCGCAGTTCTGCCTGTTCACGCATCCGGTGCGCGACCTGCACGCGACGACGCTGGGCATCATGGGGCACGGCGCGATCGGCAAGGCGGTGGAACAGATCGCGCTGGCGTTCGGCATGAAAGTGCTGTTCGCCGAGCACAAAGGTGCCGCAGCGGTGAGGCCGGGTTATACCGCCTTCGAAACCGTATTGCGTGAAAGCGACGTGATCACTTTGCATTTGCCACTCAACCCGCAGACCCGCCATCTGATCGGCACCGGCCGAGTTTGCACTCATGCAACCCCATGCCCTGTTGATCAATACGGCACGCGGCGGACTGGTGGACGAATCCGCGTTGCTGGATGCGCTGCAGTCCGGGCGCATCGCCGGTGCCGGATTCGACGTGCTGGCGAAGGAGCCGCCGGTGGCAGGACATCCGCTGCTGGACCTGGATATGCCCAACTTCATCCTGACGCCGCATATCGCCTGGTCGGGCAGGGCAGCGATGCAGACGCTGGCCGATCAGCTTATAGACAACATCGAGGCATTCGTGGCCGGCACCCCCAACAATCGTGTCGCCTGAATGCATTTTAAAGGAGGTATCTATCATGACTCATCCGTCTGGAATAGACATAGTTACAGCCGTTATGCCGGAGCAAACCGCCATTCTTAGCAAGGAAGCACTGACCTTCATCGGCGAACTGGCGCGCAAGTTTGAGCCGGTGCGGCAATCGCTATTGCAAAAGCGCGTGCAACGCCAGGCCGAACTGGACGCCGGCAAGTATCCCGATTTCCTGGCGGAGACTGCCGCGGTACGCAACGGCGATTGGAGCATCGCCCCCGTGCCGGAAGAACTGCAGGACCGCCGCGTCGAGATTACCGGACCGGCAGAGCGCAAGATGCTCATCAACGGCCTCAATGCCGGCGCGAATGTGTACATGGCCGACTTGGAAGACTCCATGACCCCGATCTGGGCCAATGTGATCGAAGCGCAGATCAATTTGCGCGACGCAGTCAGGCGCACCATCATGCACGTCAATCCGGACGGCAAGACTTACCAGCTGAACGAAAAAACAGCAGTGCTGTTTGTGCGTCCGCGCGGCTGGCACATGACCGAAAAACATGTGATGGTGGACGGTCATCCGGTGTCCGCCAGCCTATTCGACTTCGGCCTGTACTTTTTTCACAATGCCAAGGAATTGCTGGCTCGCGGCAGCAGGCCGTACTTCTACCTGCCCAAGATGGAAAGCCATCTCGAAGCGCGCTTGTGGAACGATGTCTTCGTCTATGCCCAGGAGCGGCTTGGCATTGCGCGCGGGACGATCAAGGCGACGGCATTGATCGAGACGATACTCGCGGCCTTCGAGATGGACGAGTTCCTGTACGAGTTGCGCGAGCATTCGGCCGGCCTCAATTGCGGCCGCTGGGATTACATTTTCAGTTGCATCAAGAAGTTCGGTCGCGATCCCAAGTTCATTCTCGCCGACCGCGGCCTGGTGACCATGACCTCGCATTTCATGCGTTCCTATTCGCTGTTGCTGATCAAGACCTGCCATCGCCGCAATGCGCATGCCATGGGTGGCATGGCGGCGCAGATACCGATCAAGTCCGACCCCGATGCGAATGCCGTTGCGATGGACAAGGTACGTGCCGACAAGGAGCGCGAAGCGGGCGACGGACACGACGGCACCTGGGTTGCCCACCCCGGGCTGGTGCCGCTGGCGAAGGAGGTGTTCGACCGCCTGATGCCTACACCGAACCAGTTGCACAAGCTGCGCCCCGATGTGCACACCACCGCGGCCGACTTGCTGCAGTTCGAACCGCAAGGCCCGATCACGGAAGCGGGACTGCGCCTCAACATCGAAGTGGCGCTGTGCTACCTCGGGGTATGGCTCGCCGGCACCGGCTGCGTGCCGATACACAATCTGATGGAGGACGCTGCCACCGCCGAGATTTCGCGCTCGCAGGTGTGGCAGTGGATACACAGCCCGCATGGTGTACTGGACGACGGGCGCAAGGTGACGCTGGATATGGTGCGCCTGATGATGCCGGGTGTGTTTTCCGGAATCGTCGCCGGGGTGAAAGAGCATCGCTTCATTCCGGGCAACTACGAACAGGCCGCGACGATATTCGAGCAACTGATTGCCAAGGAACCCATCGTCGGTTTCCTGACCAACTATTGCTACGAAGTCATGGAATGATATTTATTGCCGCAACGAGACCATGAAAAAACATGAACTGATCCAGCAATTGCAGGCCATTCTGCCAGCAGAGTCGGTGCTGTTCGAGCGCGAGGATCTCAAGCCCTTCGAGTGCGACGGGCTGTCCGCCTATCGCGAAGTGCCGATGGTGGTGGTATTGCCGGAGACCGAAGAACAGGTGCGCGGGATACTGCTGGCCTGCCGCCGCGAAAACGTGCCGGTGGTCGCCGCGCGGTGCCGGTACTGGTTTGTCGGGTGGCGCGCTGCCGCTCACGGATGGCGTGCTGCTCAGCCTGACGAAGTTCAAGCGCATCCTGTCGCTGGATCCGGTGGCGCGCATTGCCCGCGTCCAGCCCGGTGTGCGCAACCTCGCGATCTCCGAGGCCGCTGCGCCGCACGGCCTGTATTACGCGCCCGATCCGTCCAGCCAGATCGCCTGTTCCATCGGCGGCAACGTGGCCGAAAACGCGGGCGGTGTGCACTGCCTGAAATACGGGCTCACCGTGCACAACGTGCTCAAGGTTCGCGCCTACACCATGGACGGCGAACTGCTGGAACTCGGTTCGGAAGCGCTCGACAGCGCCGGCTACGACCTGCTGGCCCTGTTCACCGGCAGCGAAGGCATGCTCGGCGTGATCACCGAAGTGACGGTCAAACTGTTGCCCAAGCCCGAACTTGCGCGCGTGGTGATGGCGGCGTTCGGCAGCGTGACGGAAGCGTGCGTTGCGGTGGGCGAGATCATTGCGGCCGGCATTATTCCCGCCGGGCTCGAAATGATGGACCGGCTCATGACGGAAGCAGTGGAAGGTTTTGTCCATGCGGGTTACCCGCTCGAAGCCGAAGCCATCCTGCTGTGCGAGTCGGACGGCACGCCCGAGGAAGTCGCAGAAGAGATCGCGAGGATGGAGGCGATATTCTCGCGCTGCGGCGCCACTTCGTTGCGCACGTCGCAGAATGAGGCGGACCGGCTGCGGTTATGGGCCGGGCGCAAGGCCGCCTTCCCGGCGGCGGGCCGCATTTCGCCCGATTACTACTGCATGGACGGCACCATTCCGCGGCGCGAACTCACGCGTGTACTGCGCAGCATCGGCGAGCTGTCGCTCGAATATGGTTTGCGCGTCGGCAATGTGTTTCATGCCGGCGACGGCAACCTGCATCCGCTGATTTTGTACGACGCGAGCAAACCGGACGAACTGCATCGGGCCGAAGAGATCGGCGGCAAGATACTGGAACTGTGCGTGGAAGTGGGTGGCACCATCACCGGCGAGCACGGGGTGGGCATCGAGAAGATCAACCAGATGTGCGCACAATTCAAGCCCGAGGAGCTGCAGCGCTTCCGCGAGGTGAAGCTGGCGTTCGATCCGTCCGGTCTGCTCAACCCCGGCAAGCTGATACCCACCGCGCACCGTTGCGCGGAATTCGGCGCGCAGCACGTGCACCACGGGCAGCTGCCGTTTCCGGACCTGCCGCGTTTTTGAGCAAGCCTTACAAAAAGACAGATAAAACCATGCAGAACCTTATCGAACAATTCAGCCAGTCGGTGATTGCCGCGGGGCGAAACAAGCATCCGCTGCGCATTGCGGGCTCGGGCAGCAAATCGTTTTACGGTCGCAGCACGCAGGGCGATGCGCTGGATGCAACGGCTTATCGCGGCATCGTTTCTTACGAACCTACCGAGCTGGTGCTCACTGCCCGCGCCGGAACGCCGCTGACCGAAATCGATCAGCTGCTGGCAGACCGGCGGCAGATGCTCGCATTCGAGCCGCCGCATTTGGGACCGGGTGCGACGCTGGGCGGCTGCATCGCCACCGGCCTGTCCGGACCGCGCCGCGCCTATGCGGGTGCGGTGCGCGATTACGTGTTGGGCACGCGTCTGATCGACGGCAAAGGCGAAGTGCTGAAGTTCGGCGGCCAGGTTATGAAGAACGTCGCCGGTTATGACGTGTCGCGCCTGATGGTCGGGTCACTCGGAACGCTGGGTTTGCTGCTGGAAGTTTCGCTGAAGGTCCTGCCGCTGCCGGTGGAAGAACTGAGTTTGCGTTTCGACATGGCAGAACAGGAAGCAATCGACACGATGAATCGCTGGGCGGCTCAGCCATTGTCCCTGTCCGCGAGCTGCTATCACGACGGCGTACTCACGGTCCGTCTGTCCGGCGCTGCCGCCGCAGTGCGCTCGGTGCGCACAAAACTGGGTGGCGAGATCGTGGCCGATGGCGAGTCCTTCTGGCACGGTGTACGCGAACAGCAGCATGCTTTTTTCCGTGCTGATAATAATAAAGCCTATGCATTGTGGCGCTTGTCGTTGCCTTCCGCCGCGCCGATGCTGAATGTGCCGGGACGACAATTGATCGAGTGGGGCGGCGCCTTGCGCTGGTTGGTAAGCGATATTTCGGCGGTGAATATCCGGCAGATCGCAACCGTGCTGGGCGGGCAGGCCACGTTGTATCGCAGTACGCAACCCGACGCCGAACCGTTCCATCCGCTGTCGCCGACTTTGTTGCAAGTGCATCAGCGTTTGAAACGGTCCTTTGATCCGCACCGCATATTCAACCCCGGCCGTATGTATCCGGAGCTTTGACGCCATGCAAACCAATCTGCTCGATTCCATCAGAAGCACGGCCGACGGACTGGAAGCGGAGTCCATCCTGCGCGCGTGCGTGCATTGCGGCTTCTGCACTGCCACCTGTCCCACTTATCAATTGCTGGGCAACGAACTGGACAGCCCGCGCGGACGCATCTACCTGATCAAGGAGATGCTCGAAGGCGCAGCGGTAACCGACAAGACCATGCTGCACCTGGATCGTTGCCTTACCTGCCGTTCCTGCGAAACGACGTGCCCGTCCGGCGTGCAGTACGGCCGCCTGGTGGACATCGGCCGCGGCATCGCCGAAGAAAAAATCGACCGCAGCGTGGGCCAGAGCATTCAGCGCAAATTGCTGCGCATGGTGCTGCCGCGCACGCGCGTCTTCAATTCCGTGCTGGCGCTCGGGCGCCTGTTGCGTCCTTTGCTGCCGCGCGAGATGGCCGCACAAATTCCGGCCGCCCAGACGCCGAAAAAGCGCCCGACTGTGCGTCATGCCCGCACCATGCTGGTCCTGGAAGGCTGCGTGCAGCCGGGATTGGCACCCAACACCAACGCGTCCGCGGCGCGCGTGCTGAACCGGTTGGGCATCACCCTGCGCGGCGACAAGAAAGCCGGTTGCTGCGGTGCGGTCAGCTATCACCTGAATGCGCATGCGGACGGACTGGACTATATGCGCCGCAATATCGATGCCTGGTATCCACATGTGAGACAAGGCGCGGAGGCGGTATTGATGACCGCCAGCGGCTGCGGCGTGATGGTCAAGGAATACGGACACCTGTTGCGCGACGACCCGGTGTACGCGGAGAAAGCGGCGCTCATTTCCGCACTGACGCGCGACCTAAGTGAGAGTTCTCGCCGCCGAAAAAGACAATCTGCTGCGTCTGATTTCGCCCGCCGCGCGCGGGAAAGTGGCGTTTCATGCGCCCTGCACGCTGCAGCACGGGCAGCGTATCGTCGGTGTGATCGAGGAGTTGCTGACCAGAGCCGGCTATGAACTGACGCCGGTGGCGGACAAGCATTTGTGCTGCGGATCGGCGGGAACCTATTCAATCCTGCAGAAGGAGTTGTCGCAACAATTGCTGCGCAACAAGCTGGCCGCGCTGCAAAGCGGAAAACCCGCGCAGATCGCCAGTGCCAACATCGGTTGCCAGACCCACCTGCAAAGCGGTACCGATTTGCCCGTGCGCCACTGGATCGAGCTGTTGGATGACGCTTTGGAAGTCGCACCGGACCGGAACTGAGTTCAGACCTAATTTTAGCGGAGTTGATCATGTCCAAAAAAACCGAAGCGGGTGCAGCAAGCGGCGAGCAGACGGTCATCGGTCCCAACCGCATCTGGGATGAGCGTTATTCCGGCGAGGACTACCACTTTGGCACCGAGCCGAACGAATTTCTGAAATCGCAACGCAGCCTGTTCAAGCCTGGCATGCTTTGCCTCGCTGTGGCCGATGGCGAAGGACGCAACGGTGTGTGGCTGGCGGCACAGGGGCTGCATGTGCTGTCGGTGGATGCATCGGCGGTGGCGCAGGATAAAGCCAGGAAGCTGGCGCAACAGCGCAGTGTGACTGTTCAGTTCGAGCAGGTCGACCTGATGCAATGGTCATGGGGAGAAAGCCGCTTCGATGCGGTGGTTGCGATTTTCATCCAGTTTGCGCCGCCCGGACTGCGCGAGCAGATGTTCGCGCAACATCAAACGCTGTCTTAAAGCGGACGGCTTGCTGTTGCTGCAAGGCTATACGCCGCGTCAATTGCACTACCGCACTGGCGGACCGTCGCAAGCCGAAAACCTGTATACCGAAACGCTGTTGCGCGAGGCCTTCGCCGACATGGAAATTATCGAGCTGCGCGAGCACGACAATATCATCAGCGAAGGAGCCGGTCACAGCGGCATGTCGGCGCTGATCGACATGGTTGCGCGCAAACCCGGCTGATCAATCTATCCGGCCGACGTGCAGGAAAAGCGGCCATTCTATCCAGTAGGATTTTCCTTCCGGCCATAGCAGGCTGAGCTCTTTTGCCACCGAAATGACCGGGTCATAGCCGTTAGCCGCCTGAAAACGCCCCACCGCCGACCAGCTGCGCATATAACCCATCAGGTGCGCAAGCGGCCACTCCTGCTGCAGAGAGAAGCGCGGCGTGAGGATGCGGGAGAACGGGAATGGCAGGTGACGATAATCGTTCTCCACATGCATGCGCTCCGCCGGCCAATACGTGCCGATCGTTTCTTCATAGAAGTGATCGATGATGCCCTGCAACTCGGGCTGACCGATGAGCAAACGGTTGTAGCCCCAGACTGCGAGCACGCCCTGCGGTTTCAAGACGCGCCGGGCCTCGTCATAGAAATTCGGCAGGTCGAACCAATGCAAGGCTTGTGCAACGGTGATGAGATCGGCAGAGTGGTCAGGCAGGCCGCTGGCTTCGGCCAGCGCAACTTTATACTCGACATTTGCCAGAGATGGAGCCGAGGCCAGTTGCGCTGAACTGATGTCTGTTCCCAGCACATGGCGGAAACGCGCGGCGAGTGCGGTGGTCGCCTGTCCGCTCCCGGCTCCGCAATCCCATGCCAGCTCGCGCTGTGGCGCGATGCTTGCCAGCCAATCGAACAGTTCGCCCGGATAGGTGGGACGATACGAAGCGTACTGTTCTGCAAGCGGGGTGAAATGATCCGAGCTCATGTTTACTCCCGTCATTTTTCCGGTGGTGCGTCCCGTTCTTTCTAGTTGTCGTAGCTCGGCACAGGCGCTGCGGCACGTTCTGCGGGCGATCTCCTAGTGTCGTTGTTTGCTGTTGATGTCGTCGTACAGGTTGCGGTAAGGATCGTTGTCGCAGGCCGTCAGCGCCATATTGGTCGACATCGGCAGCAAGCGTTTCAAGCCCGCCCCTTTCAGGATTTGGATTTCACCCAGGCCTCGATCAGCGCCGCATCCATTGCCCCGGGTTTGCGGGCCACTTCTTTTCCATCCTTGAACAGCGCCAGAGTCGGGATACTTTGGATATTGTACTGCGCCGCGATCTGTTGTGAATCTTCCGTATTCAGCTTGGTTACGCGCAAATCCGGCTCCATGCGCTGTGCGACCTTCTCATAGGCGGGTGCCATCATGCGGCAGGGGCCGCACCACGGAGCCCAAAAATCGACCAGCACCGGAATGTCGCTGCGCTCAATGTGGTGCGTGAAGTTTTGGTCATTCAGTTCGACCGGATGGGAGGTAAATAGTGCCTGCTTGCACTTGCCGCAAGTGGGGTTTTCCACGAGTTTTTCGGACGGGATGCGGTTAACCGCGTCGCAATGCGGGCAGACGATATGTTTGGAGTTGCTCATGACGATCTCAATAAATTAGGAATTTCTAATATATGGAGTGTGTCACAAAATTTCAAGGGAGTGAAATACGCATCGAAAGATCCACCGCTTTTACGTCCTTGGTCAGCGCGCCGATGGAAATGCGGTCCACGCCGGTCTCTGCAACCAGGCGCACGTTCTCCAGCGTGATGCCGCCCGACGCCTCCAGCTCGGCACGTTTTGCGGCATGGTTCACCGCCAGGCGCATGTCCGCCATCGAAAAATTGTCGAGCAGGATCAGGCGCGCGCCCGCATTCAAGGCTTCGTCCAGTTGGGCCAAGGTCTCCACCTCGATCTGGATGGACAGGCCGGGAGGCGTGATCTGGAATGCATGTTCCATCACCTTGCCGATACCACCTGCCGCCGCAATATGGTTCTCCTTGATCAGCACACCGTCGAACAGGCCGATACGCTGGTTGTGCCCTCCACCCACCTTAACCGCATGTTTTTGGGCCATGCGCAGGCCGGGCAAAGTCTTGCGCGTATCCATGATTTTGGCCTGCGTGC
This sequence comes from uncultured Pseudomonadota bacterium, assembly GCA_963718345.1. Taxonomy (GTDB): domain Bacteria; phylum Pseudomonadota; class Gammaproteobacteria; order Burkholderiales; family Gallionellaceae; genus Sideroxyarcus. Next base: position 37,506 of record CAVQZH010000019.1, read on the forward strand.
CTTTAGTGGCCGCGACGTAATGTTGCGTCAGCGTGGCGACCGCGGAAAGCGTCTGCAAGAAATTCAACGCCGGACGCTCTGCGGTCAGCAATGCCCGGGCGTTGCCGTGTATTTCGCACAAGGTCTGGTTGGCCTCAACGCGGCCGCCCTCCTGTGCTTTCCAGTCGATCTTGCAATTCGGGTCGAGCGTGAGGAAACATTCTTCGAACCATAGCGTACCGCATAGCACCGCTGCCTCGCGCGTGATGACGGTAGCATGTGCTTGCGTATGCTCTGGAATCAACTGCGCGGTGAGATCGCGGTCGTAACCGTCTTCCGCCAGAGCGGCGGCGACATTGGAGCGGATGTGGTGGGCAAGCGTCGTGTGGGGCATGGTACATATCCTTGAGTGAGGGCGTAGTATAAGGGAATGAGAGCAGGGCTTGAAATTATTGCGGCATGCCCCATGTAACCGCTAGTTAAATATCCCCTTGAGGAGTGCACTATGCGTTTCGACAAATTCACGACCAAATTGCAACAAGCCCTGTCCGATGCCCAGAGTCTGGCCGTCGGCAACGACAGCCAGTTCATCGAGCCGCAGCACCTGCTGCTGGCTTTGCTTAACGATTCCGACAGCGGGGCTGGCTCGCTGCTGGCTCGTGCCGGAGGCAACGTCAACGCGCTGAAGACCGCGCTGACCGATGCGGTGTCCCGCATGCCCAGGGTGGAAGGCAATAGCGGCGAAGTACAGGTCGGTCGCGATCTGGCGAATCTGTTCAACGTGACCGACAAGGAAGCGCAAAAGCGCGGCGACCAGTTCATCGCTTCCGAGATGTTCCTGCTGGCGCTCACCGGCGATAAAGGCGAATGCGGGCGCTTGCTCAAGCAGCACGGCGTGACGCGTGCACCGCTGGAAACGGCGATCAATGCCGTGCGCGGCGGCGAGTCAGTCGGTTCGCAAGAAGCTGAAGGTCAGCGCGAGTCGCTGAAAAAATACTGCATAGACCTGACCGAACGTGCACGGCAAGGCAAGCTCGACCCCGTGATCGGCCGCGACGACGAGATCCGCCGTGCCATCCAGGTGCTGCAACGCCGCACCAAGAACAACCCGGTGCTGATCGGCGAACCGGGCGTGGGCAAGACCGCGATTGTCGAAGGTCTGGCGCAGCGCATCATTAACGGCGAAGTGCCGGATTCGCTCAGAAACAAAAAAGTCTTGAGCCTGGATATGGCTGCTTTGCTGGCTGGAGCCAAGTATCGAGGCGAATTCGAAGAGCGTCTGAAGAACGTGCTGAAAGAGATTGCCCAGGAAGAAGGGAAGATCATCGTCTTCATCGACGAACTGCACACCATGGTCGGCGCCGGCAAGGCTGAAGGCGCGATGGATGCAGGCAACATGCTCAAGCCCGCGCTGGCGCGCGGCGAACTGCACTGCGTCGGAGCGACTACGCTGGACGAATACCGCAAATACATCGAAAAGGATGCCGCGCTGGAACGCCGCTTCCAGAAAGTGCTGGTGGACGAGCCTTCCGTGGAATCCACCATCGCCATCCTGCGCGGTTTGAAAGAGAAGTATGAAGTGCATCACGGTGTGGTGATCACCGATCCCGCCATCGTCGCGGCGGCGGAGTTGTCGCACCGTTACATTACCGACCGCTTCCTGCCGGACAAGGCCATCGACCTGATCGATGAAGCCGCATCGCGCATGAAGATGGAAATCGATTCCAAGCCGGAAGTGATGGACAAGCTCGAACGCCGCATGATCCAGTTGAAGATCGAGCGCGAGGCAGTAAAGAAGGAAAAGGATGAAGGCTCGAAAAAACGCTATGCCTTGATCGAAAGCGAAATCAAAGTACTGGAACGGGAGTACGCCGATCTGGAAGAAATCTGGAAGGCGGAAAAGGGTGCGGCACAGGGTGCCGCCAATGTGAAGGAAGAGATTGAGAACGCGCGCGCCGAGATTGTCAGGTTGCAGCGCGAAGGCAAGCTGGAAAAAGTGGCCGAGATCCAGTATGGCAAGCTGCCGCAGCTGGAAGCAAAATTGAAAGAAGCAGCGCAACGCGAGGCCGAAGGCGGCGCGAGCAAGAACCGGCTGCTGCGCACCCAGGTCGGCGCGGAAGAGATTGCCGAAGTGGTGAGCCGTGCCACGGGCATTCCCGTGAGCAAGATGATGACGGGCGAGCGCGAAAAGCTGCTGCATATGGAAGATAAACTGCACGAACGCGTGGTAGGACAGGACGAGGCCGTACGCCTGGTGTCCGATGCCATCCGCCGTTCGCGTTCCGGCCTGTCCGACCCGAATCGTCCCTACGGTTCGTTCCTGTTCCTCGGCCCCACTGGCGTGGGCAAGACCGAGCTGTGCAAGGCGCTGGCCGGCTTCATGTTCGACTCGGAAGATCATCTGATCCGTATCGACATGAGCGAATACATGGAGAAGCATTCCGTGGCACGCTTGATCGGCGCACCGCCCGGCTATGTCGGTTATGAAGAAGGCGGTGGTTTGACCGAGGCTGTGCGGCGCAAACCCTATTCCGTCATCCTGCTGGATGAAGTGGAAAAGGCGCACCCCGATGTATTCAACGTGCTGTTGCAAGCGCTGGACGACGGCCGCATGACCGATGGTCAGGGCCGCACCGTGGATTTCAAGAACACGGTGATCGTAATGACCTCCAACCTGGGTTCGCAGATGATCCAGCAGATGTCCGGCGACGATTACCAGGTCGTCAAGCTGGCGGTGATGGGCGAGGTGAAGAGCTACTTCCGTCCCGAGTTCATCAACCGCATCGACGAGGTGGTGGTGTTCCATGCGCTGGACGAGAAGAATATCAAGAGCATCGCGCGCATCCAGTTGCAGTATCTGGAAAAACGCTTGGCTGCGATGGAGATGAAACTGACCATTAGCGATGCCGCACTGGCCGAGATCGCGAACGCGGGCTTCGATCCGGTATACGGCGCTCGTCCGTTGAAGCGAGCCATCCAGGCACAACTGGAAAACCCGCTGGCCAAACAAATACTGGAAGGACGCTTCGCTGCGAAGGACACTATCAAGGTGGATTGCAAGGGTGGCGTGATGAAGTTCGACAAAGAGTAGAGAAGCCCCAAGAAGCTCCTCCGTTCGTGGTGCACCCGCAAGGGGTAGGCCGTGGCTGTAAGGTGCATTCGCCCCAACAGCGCACGCACAGCTTGTCGAACCATGAATGGAGGATGAAATAAGTTAGCTTCCTGTAAGAGTTCACCCTTCGACAGGCTCAGGGCGAACGGCGGTCTTAATCGGCGATATTTTCAATATTTAGTAAACCCCTCGGACAAACGAAATGCAGATTAAATATATACCCAATTCTCCGGCAACATCTTCCAACCCATTGCGCAAATTGCTCGCTTTGATCGCAACTTTGGTACTGGTAGGTTTGGTGCTCATGTTTTCGGCGGTGCTGCTGGCAATTATTGTTCTTGTCGGTGCTACAGCGTGGGCATACCTGTGGTGGAAAACGCGCGAGGTGCGCAAGCAGATGCGTGAGTTTCAGGCGCGCGCAACGGAGCGGGCGGAAATGGCGAGCAATGATGCCGTGTTTGAGGGTGAAGTGATCCGTGTAGTTGAACCCCAACCCAGGAAATGAGCATAGGCAGCTCGTGTACATTCGTACCGGGCTTCTCTGATTGTCCTTGATCGGGCATGATCGCATTCCCGCATTACAGCTCTCGGGAGCCGGTTCCGGCACCTATCCGTTATTCACGCTTTCTTTACTTTGACAACGAAAATCGATTTTCAAAATCGACCCGGATGCATGTTTTTCGCTCCAATTGCAACGAACAATATGCGAAAGATGAATTTTTAAATACAATGAAAACGTCTCGTTAAAGCGACATGCACACTACTTTCACAGGCGCATAACCTTAACCTTCCGTCTGCCCCGATTCGGAAATCACCAAGACAAGAAGTCGGAATCGACACCAACAAGAATGGATTGAAGATCAATCCGCCCCAAGGACTCATACGATTTCACGTGTAAAGAGGAACAATTAATGAAGGACATCATCAGCCAATATCGCGTCGAGCAGGAACCCTACTATCGGGTCGTTGCTAACGAGGTCTCCGTTTATGACGCTGCCTATTCGGTGCGCATGCCCATGATGCTTAAAGGTCCGACTGGCTGCGGCAAAACACGCTTCATCGAATATATGGCATGGAAGCTCCAGAAGCCATTGATCACTGTTGCATGCAATGAAGACATGACGGCTTCCGACCTGGTGGGCCGTTTCCTGCTCGATGCCGACGGCACGCGCTGGCAGGACGGGCCGCTTACCGTCGCGGCCCGTTACGGTGCGATCTGTTATCTCGACGAAATTGTCGAGGCGCGCCAGGATACAACCGTGGTGATCCATCCGCTAACCGACAACCGTCGGGTTCTGCCGCTGGAAAAGACAGGCGAGCTCGTCAGCGCGCACCCGGATTTTCAGCTCGTGATTTCGTACAATCCCGGCTATCAGAGCGTGATGAAAGACCTGAAGCAATCCACCAAACAGCGTTTTGGCGCCCTCGATTTCAATTATCCCGAGCACGCGGTCGAGGAAGAAATCGTTGCGCATGAGACGGGTGTTTCGCGGGAAATTGCAGGGAAGCTGGTGTCCATTGCAAAGATGGCGCGGAATCTCAAGGGGCACGGACTGGACGAGGGAATTTCCACGAGAATGTTGATCTACGCGGGCAACCTGATCGTTAAAAATGTCGAGATAAAGACGGCTTGCCGTGTTGCGCTGGTGTCCCCGATCACCGACGACCCGGATATGCGCGATGCGCTTGATGCCGCGGTGACGACATTTTTTGGCTAGTCAGCGCGTTGGACAAACGACATGGAACAGATACCGGCATGTTCGATGATGCGCGCGGATAGACGCGTGCCGCTCATGCCGGATTCAGTCGGTCCGATGTCGTCTCAAGCCTGGATTCAGCCGTGAAATCCGCCTTCATTCGCGTCGTCGGCAAACTGCAAAGTTATCTCGGCCGATCATCCTCGCGCGCGGCGACCGACTTGCACCGGGGCCGCAACAAGACAAAGCTCGACGAAGTTCAACGCCGCATCGGCATCTATGTGCGGGCGCTGTGGGACCGCGATTTTGTTTTCAAGTCGACCGCCGAGGATTTTGAGCGCAGCGAAGGACATATGCCGTTTGTAGAGCATGGCGTCATCCATTTGCCCGCCGCTTATTACGATCTCATACAGGATGGCGTTACGCGCTGCGCGGGTTCGGAAATCTTTCGCGCCGCAGCGGCGCACGCCACGGCACACGTGATTTTTTCCAGGAACAATTTTCCCGAAAAGTCGCTCGATAAATGGCAAAAGGCGACCATCTCCACCATCGAGGACGCTCGCGTGGAAATGCTGGCGATACGCAGATTTCCCGGCTTGAAGGCGTTGTGGGCCATGCAGCATACGGTGACACCCGCGCAAAACCAAACCGCCGGTGATTTACTCGATCGCCTCGCGCGTGCGTTGCTGGATGAAAACTACGCGGATGACGATCCCTGGATCAACAAGGGGCGTGAACTGTTCCGAGCCGCAGTCGATCCTGAGGATAGTCATCTTTCCATCGATATAGGCATGAAACTGGCGGTCGAGCTGCGGGACAGGAAGATCAAGCCAAAGGTCGAACCCGGCGCACTCAGTGCCGTCTATCGAGATGACAACCGTTATGTGTGGGGTTTTGTGAAACCGATACCGGTGCAGGAGCCAATCGCGCCCACCACGTTTTTCGAATCGGAACATTTCTCGCTGTGGGAATTCGCGAGCTTCGATCGCGGCGGGGAAAAGAAATCTCCCGTGACCTTTTACGATCCGGAATTCCTGGTTGCCGACGAAGAAAAGCCCGCAATCGAGCAAGACATCAAGAAGACGTCGGCGCTGGAAAGCGACGAAGACGCCGCGAAAATATCGGCACTGTTCGTCGAAGAAAAGAAAGCCGGGAAAGTGCTTCCAGAGACTTTCCGCTATGGCGAGTGGAATTTTCGCAGCCAGTCGGAAACCCCGTCCTGGGTGACCGTACGGGAGCGGGCGACCAAATCAGGCAGTCTGAATATTGTCGACGACATTATCGAACGCAACCGTCATCTCATTACGCGCATGAAAAACCTGCTCAATGCCATCCGCTTTGGCGGCATGCACCGGATCAGGAAGCTGGAGGAGGGTGACGAGATCGACATCAATGCCGCCATCCGTTCCCGTATCGATATGCGGTTGGGTATGCAACCGGATCCCCGCATCATGATGCGCTCGGTGCGCAAGACGCGCGATATTTCGGTACTGCTGCTGCTGGATCTTTCCAAATCCACGAATGAAAAGGTTCACGGGCAGGAACACACGGTGCTGCAGCTCACCCAGCAAGTCTGCGTTCTGTTTGCGGATGCGATCAAGACAGTCGGCGATCCGTTTGCCATCCACGGTTTCTGTTCGCAAAGCCGGCACAATGTCGAATACTTTCGGTTGAAGGATTTCGACCAACCCTACGACGATGTGCCGAAGGCCAGGATCGCCGGCATGACCGGCCAGCGTGCTACACGCATGGGGGCGGCCATTCGCCACGCTACCTATCACCTGAACAAACAGCAGTCGCGCAAGAAGCTCCTGCTGCTTATTACCGACGGTGCACCGGACGACGTGGACGTGCGCGGCGAGGAATACCTGCTGTTTGACACCAAGAAGGCGGTCGAGGGCGCCGGCCGCTGCGGGATCAATACCTTCTGCATCACTCTCGATCCGCGTGCCGACCGCTACGTAACCAGAATATTCGGTGGCAGAAACTATATGATCGTCGACCATATCAGACGCTTGCCGGAAAAAATGCTGATGCTGTATGCGGCGCTTACGCGCTGAAATAGCGGGCACCTTCGCCCGTAATCAAGATCGGATTTGTGCCGGCACTAGCCGTGACCGGCCGTCAAAATAAGGTCACCACCTTGTACCTGTTTATGTAAGCCAGCACCCAGGAGCCCACCGTTAGCGCGCAGGCGATTATTTTGGCGATGAGCGAGGTGATGACCAGTACATTCATGAGCAGGATCACGGTAAACGCGGTGATGTTGAAGGCGATGATCATATAAACGATCACCATAGGCAGTTTGTACATGAATATCTCCAATGCGTTGAGTTGAATATCCCTTTGAATTCCGCTGTCGCGATGTCCAACAAGCAAAGGGCACGCCTTTACGCCGCTATTATTTCATATTTTCGGAGGAGAGTTTTGCTGCTCGCGAAGCCATCTTGGTACAACACCGGCGGCGGTGTTCCCTATTTGGGGACGCGCTAATCGCTGCGAGTTTCAATCGGGAATGCGACGTCTACTTGCAAACCAATACCATTATCGGGGGTATTCAGCGTTATTTTGGCATTCAGCGAATCGCAAATCTCTTTGACAATGGAAAGTCCGAGACCGGAGCTATTTGGCTTGGTCTGATCCAGGCGGTAAAACCGTTCAAATACTCTTTGCCGTTCACTCACAGGAATACCGGGGCCGTTATCGATGACGCTCAACACACCGAAGTTGTCTTTTCGTTGCAACGAAATAGTCACCATGCCGTCTGGATTTATGTGCTTTATCGCATTGTCGATCAGATTGTAGATCAGCTCACGCAACAGGAAGTTCGGAGCGGATACCTGGATCGTCTCGTCCAGGAGGTCTATCCCAAGGTCAATATTTTTTTGCACGGCAAGAAGTGCCAATTCTTCAATCGCTCCCTTGATAATGTCGGCGACAAGCACCGGATTGCCGCTGCTCCGATGCAGTCGGTTCTGTTCAACTGCAGCCAACACCAGCAATTGATTGATGACTTTAGTACCCTGAACAATGGTGTTATTAATCGCAGTCAGCATTTCGATTTGAACCGGATCCAGCTCACCGTTGCGTTGAGCAAAATTGATCTGGGACGTGATGATGGCGAACGAGGTTCTAAGCTGATGTGCAGTATTGGCGACGAATTGCTCATATGACGTCAGTGTATTATCCAGCCGCGACACATACTCGTTCATGGCGAAGATCACCGGTTTGAGTTCAATCGGGGCGTTGGTTTGGTCGAGTTTTTCCAGAGAGCCGGGCTGTCTTTGCAGCAGCATTTCTCCAAACCGGATTAGCGGGCTAAGGGTTACGCGGAATGCAATGATCAATCCAGCCATCACGATCGACAGAAAAACCAGGTGCTCCCTCATCGTCAGAAAAAATAGGTCTCTCTTGAATGCACTGTGACTGCGCAGGGTCTGCGCTACTTGCGTAATTGCATAATCGCCGGAAGCGGTACTCGGCAACGCACTTGCATAGGCGATGACCCGGACAGGCTCCCCGCGCATCTCGCTTATAAAGTATTGCTCCTGCTCAATCAGCAGTTTTCCCGGATAGATTGCCAGGTCCTCGTCGCCGGCGATCAGCAGGCCATTTTTACTGCGCACAGCATAGTACACACGGTCTTTATATTCGTTTGCGAACAACTCAAATGCCGCCGGCGGAATGTCGATTTCGTAGTTGCCGTTGGTCTTTACCAACTGTTCCGAGATGATCTTGGCCGAGCCCTTCAGCAACTGTTGCTGCATCAACGTTGCGATTGTGTCGGTATTTTTATAGGTGACGATCAGATCGATGGTCGAAATGATCACGGTTGGCAGAAACAACCATAGTATGAGTCGGCTCTTCAGGCTTTTAAGACGCTTCGACATAAGTCAGCATGTATCCCAGGCCGCGTAATGTGATGATCTGTGCGCTTGAATCTTCCATCTTCTTGCGCAAGCGAACGATGTATATCTCCAGTGCCTTCGGCGAAACCGTGTCGTTCAGCGTAAACAGGCGGTCTGCCAGATCCTTCTTGTTCACCGTGGTGCCCGAATGCCGGATCAAGGCTTCAAGCACCGCATGTTCTCTTGGAGTCAGCGTCAGTTCCTTGCCATGGTCGCTGAATATCTTCGAATTGCTATCGTAAGTGAGTGATCCACAGGAAATAACAGGATTGGTTTTTCCGCTGGAGCGTCGCAATAACGAGCGCAGGCGTGCCTCCAGTTCGTCGATATCGAAGGGCTTGGCCATGTAATCGTCGGCGCCAAGATTCAGATTCTCAATAATATCTCCGCGCGTATCCAACGCGCTGATGATGAGAACCGGAACTTCATTTTTCAAATTTCTGAGGTTTTTCAATACTGTCTGGCCACTCACGTCAGGCAGCGTCAAGTCCAGCAATATCGCGTCATAGTTCTGGGTCAGCAAAAAATGCGATGCCTCCTTGCCGGTAAATGCCTGTTCGATGGCGTATCCGGACTTTGTCAAAAGTCTGGTAAGCCAGGACGACAGCTCGCGATTGTCTTCAACCAAAAGGAGTTTCATGACTAATAGACTAATTCATTTCTATATGTTTATGGATCTATTCATGTTGAAAAATATTTCTTTAAAAAATGGATTATTGAAGGCTGTTAGAAGGCTATGGGAGCGTAGATTTTGCGCCGTAGGTTCACTCAGAACAAAAAACAGGTGCTGTGGACATACATTATTTCAAACCGTGAGCCGTGTATATAAATTATGGGAGACATGCAAATGAAAACGAAATTATTGACCATCGCCGTCCTGGGTGCACTGTTTGGTGCTACTCAAGTTCAAGCAGATCAGGGAGCACCCCTCGTACCTTCGAAGGCAATGGCGACTGATCAAAATGGTGAACCACTCAAGGGCGGGGCCAACGCAGTGATGCTGTACGACAACGCCAATACCATCATGCATATCTATGGAATCGTCGAAGCCACCTTAAGCGATGCAAACCATCAGACTGCCGGTGGTGGTACTGCAGCAGGCTTTCAAACCTCGTGGTTTAGCGGTAACCGATTGGGCTTTGACGCCGATCACGCTCTTGCTTTCGGCGACGAAATCGGCCTGCCCGGGTTGAAGGTCATCTCGAAACTGGAGACGGAGTTTGAACTTCCTACGGGGAACTCGGATACCAAGAATGTATTATTCAATCGCGATGCCTGGATGGGATTCTACAGCGATGATCTGGGCAAGATCACTTTGGGGCGTCAGAACACGCTGACGCGAGATTTCACCGCAAACTGGGGAGATCCCTACGGCAGCTCCGCTGTCACCTTGAAGGAAGGCGGATATAGCAACGTCAATAACTTCAAGCAGTTCATTTTCTATTCCGCTGGTGCGAACGGAGGAACGCGTTTGAACAGTGCCATTGAGTGGAAGAAGAAACTGGATTCGCATTGGGTTGCCGGCCTGGGTTATGGCTTCGGCTCCGCAGGCGCAGGTGGTAGCGGCGACGTTGGCAATGGCGGGTCGACACCTGGAGACTTCACAAAAGGGACGACGCAGGAGGCATCGATTGCCTACAATGGTCTCGAACTTGGCGCCGCCAAATTTAACGTCAATGCATCATTCAATCGCGCCAATACCGCTGACCTGATCCATAAGTCAGAACTGATCGGCGGCAACGTTACGATCGGAATCGTCCGCTTCAATACCGGACTTGTGCACTATACGGCTGAGCAAGGACTCAATAACAGCATGGGGACACGTACCGACGATTCCTGGACTACGTCGTTCAGTTTTATGCCTGAAGGAAAAATGAAGTACGACATCGGCTACCAGATAATGAAAGGGAAGAATGCCGGTTTTAGCGCAGGCGGAAACATATTGAATCCGTTTGGGAATACTTCAGGTGTAACTGCTGTTGCTGACGGCAGCAAGAAAACGCTGTACGGTTCCATCATCTTCCGCGCTGACAGCCAGACGGATTTCTACGTTGCTGCAGATTCCTTCACTACAACGGGGGGCTGGGTTGTCGGCGATGCGCAGGGGAATGGAAATCAATTCGGCGGCACCAATACGTATTCGGGTGAGTTCGAAATCGCGACGGGTGTACGCTATAAGTTCTAAGTTGGCACCAAGTCCGGCGATAGGCAGTAAGGGAACCCTTAGCTATGCACAGTTTTCGAAATGCTATCGCTGGCGAGATGCAATGAATCCTGTTTGCTGAATAATCGGACCGGATTCAGTTCTTTTGAAATTAAATATAAAAGTGACGCCAAAGAATCGCTATTCCGCAATAACGCGGTATTTAACCGAAATAGGGAGACAACCATGAAAGTATCACTTAAATTCTTGACCGCCATGCTGTTGCTGGCATCCAGCCTGAATGCATACGCCGACGACAAGATCACCATCATGGTGGGCGGTATGGAAAAGCAGATCTACCTGCCTGCCAAGCTGGCGGAACAACTGGGATACCTGAAGGAAACCGGCCTGGACATAGAATTGCTGAGCGAACCTGCCGGCGTGAATGCCGAAACTGAAATGCTGTCAGGCGCGGCGCAGGGAGTGGTTGGCTTTTACGACCACACAATCGACTTGCAGGCACGCGGCAAGCTGGTGGAGTCGGTAGTCCAGTTCAGCCAGGCACCCGGTGAAGTGATTCTGGTTTCCAAAGCTTCAGCGAATACCATCAAATCGCCGGCCGATTTCAAGGGCAAGACGATGGGCGTGACCGGCCTCGGTTCTTCGACCAATTTCCTGACGCAATTCCTGGCAGCCAAGGCCGGCGTCAAGAGCACGGAATTCACCTCATTGCCGGTTGGTGGCGGATCGACCTTTATTGCGGCCATGACGCAAGGCAAGATCGATGCCGGCATGACCACCGAGCCGACAGTTTCGCAACTGGTCTCTACCGGTGCCGCTACTGTCCTGGTCGATATGCGCACCACGCAGGGAACTGAAGCTGCGCTGGGCGGCACTTATCCTGCTGCCTGCCTGTATATGCCTACCGCATGGGTCAACACGCACAAGGTGGAAGTGCAAAAAATCGTGACTGCCTTCGTCAAGACGTTGAAATTCATCAATACGCACAGTGCCGCGGAGATCACCGCACAAATGCCGCCGGATTACTACTCGTCCAACAAGCAGCTGTACATCAGTGCGCTGGATGGCGGAAAAATGATGTTCACCCCCGACGGCGTGATGCCGGGAAACGGTCCCGCAACGGTGCTGCAAGTCTTGAATAATTTCGACAAGGCCGTGCAAGGCAAATCCATCAATCTGGCGAACACCTTCACCACGGAATTCGTGAAGGCAGCCAAATAGTTTGAAGGCGGCCAGATGATGAAAATTTGTGAAAGTAACCAAATCATGACCAAGGTTGCAATAGAGCTGACAAATGTCAGCAGGAAATTCATCAGCCCCGCGGGGAAGGTGACGCTAGCGCTACGAGATTTCAGCCTGACAGTGAATGAAGGCGACTTTTGCGCGATCGTTGGACCGACCGGCTGCGGAAAATCGACCACGCTGGGCATGATCACCGGCCTGAGTCCCCCTTCGACCGGTAGCGTCAGGGTATTCGGCAAACCGGTCACGGGCATTCATCCTGACATCGGATTCGTGTTCCAGGCGGATGCGGTTTTCCCGTGGAAAAACGTGATCGACAATGTGGCGATAGGTCCCAGGTTTCGCGGCATGGACCAGCGGTCGGCCAACGACAAGGCAGCGGAATGGGTGCGCAGGGTCGGTCTGGCCGGCTTTGAATACCACTATCCACATCAGTTGTCGGGCGGCATGAGAAAGCGCGTCGCGTTGGCGCAGACATTCATCAATGAACCCAAGATACTTCTGATGGATGAGCCTTTCTCGGCGCTGGATGTACAGACACGTGCGCTGATGCAGGAAGAGCTGCTGGCCCTGTGGTCTGAGAAAAAAGCATCGGTGGTATTCGTTACGCACGACATTGAAGAGGCGATAGCACTGGCCGACCGTGTCGTGGTGCTTTCCAAAGGACCGGGTTCCGTCAAGAGCAGCTACGAGATTCCCCTGGCTCGCCCGCGACACGTGTCGGAAGCGCGCTACACCGAGGAATTCATTCATCTGTCCAAACAGATATGGTCCGACCTGAAAGACGAAGTACAAATATAGAGCGGAATCAAAATCATGAATACAGCCATTACAAACGAGAAATCGATACAGCCGGAAATCGGCGAAGAAGAACGCAAAGCGATCGCGCGTAGCGTCAATCATCATCGCCTCGTGATCTTCTTGCGTATCGCGCTGGCCGTCGTAACGTTGGCCGGCTGGGAATTGGCGGTCAAATACGGCTTGCTCGACCCCTTCTTTTTTTCCCAGCCCTCGGCAATCTATGACCAACTGTCTGTCTGGATAACTGAAGGCACGGCGCAAGGTCCGCTCTGGAAAGAATTGCTGGTGACGATGGAAGAGACGGCATTGGGCTTTTTGATCGGTAGTGCGCTGGGTATCTTTTTCGGAGTTGCTCTGGGCAGGAACAAGCTGGCGTCGGATGTGTTCAGCATCTACATCAAAGTCGCCAATGCGATTCCCCGGGTGGTATTGGGCTCGATCTTCATCATCATATTCGGACTGGGCATGGGGTCCAAGGTGGCGCTGGCGGTAGTCATGGTGTTTTTTGTCGTGTTCGGCAACGCCTTTCAGGGTGTGCGCGAAGCTGACAAGAACCTGATAGCGAACGCCTACATCCTCGGCGCAAACAAACGCCAGGTTACATTTGCAGTCGTATTTCCATCGGCCTTGACCTGGATTTTAGCCAGCCTGCACGTCAGTTTTGGTTTCGCGTTGGTGGGTGCAGTGGTCGGCGAATTTCTCGGTGCGCGGCACGGCATCGGCTTGCTGATCGCTACGGCACAGGGCGCCTTCAATGCCGCCGGTGTCTTCGCAGCGATGATCGTCCTCGCCGTCGTGGCACTGGCGGCGGAATATCTGCTGACCGCCATTGAAGACAAACTGCTGAAATGGCGTCCGGCCCAGTTCGTTGAGCAAGGGATGTGACTTTGCGTTCAAGCAGGTAACCATCCCGGAGTCACTCTCCGCACACAAGCGGAACTCGAAAAAGAAAAGGCACATTAATAATGAATGTCAGCGGCATGCTCTACGGCGCGCAAATGCTCAAGATCGTTGAGTTTCCAACTTCCGAAGTACTTGGGCCGGAAGCCAGCGAATACGAGATCCACAGCATGATCGAGCGTTACGGTTCGGTCTTCATCAAGCCCATCTTCAGGGGCGGCATAGGCAAAAAAGGAAAGTCCGGGCTGATCGGTCATGCCAAGGATCTGAAATCGGCATTGGCCGAAAAGGAGCGACTGTACTTTGCTGCATACAAAGTGGGCGATGTCACCTACAAGTCGCGCGGCGTCACTTTCGAGGGCGCGGTTCCGGCACAGTATGAGATTTATTTCTCAATCACCGATTCGACCCGCTATCGCGCGCCGGTGATGACGCTTACGCACCACGGCGGTATGGAAGTTGAAGAGCTGGACAAAACCCAGATCATTGAAGTGCCCTTCGATCCGCTGACCGGGCTCAAGTCGTTTGTCATCTCCAACGCACTGTCCGACCTGGGCGCGCCGCGAGAGATCGTATCGCCGCTGGTGCAAAATCTTCCCAAGCTTTGGGAGTTGTACCATCACTACGGTATGTCCACGCTGGAACTGAACCCCATCCGCATGATGGAAGGCAAGTCCGGTTCGCTGATTCCGGTGGCCTGCGACTTCAAGTGTGGATTTGATCGCGACGATCCGCGTGTGTACCGCTTGAATCTGCCCGATGAGCTCTTTGTGACTGAGGTCAACGACTTCGAGCATGAGATCAACGAACTGCGCACCTATCAGGGGCAGAGCGACGTTTATGTCATCAATGAAAAAGGCACCATTCTGGCACCCACCTTCGGTGGCGGCGCAAATTCGCTGGTCACCGAAGTGCTGGGCAACGATGCCATCATCTCTTCCGATTTCGGCGGCAATCCGCCTTACGAAAAAATGTACGACGTGATGCGCATCTGCCTCAAATATTATCTCAAGCAATCCAATGTGCTGTTCATCATCGGCGGCAAGGCCAACAACACCGACATCTTCGTCACGTTCAGGGCGATGGCCGATGCGCTGCGCGATTTCTTCAGTGAAAACGGACCGACACCGTTGTACGTGGTGATCGGTCGCGGCGGTCCCAACGTGATACGCGGCATGGGCGTTTTCAAGGATGTGCTCGACTCGCTGCGCATTCCCTACAAAATCTTTGGCTTCGACTCCGCAATGACAGACGTGGTGAATTACGCGCAGGAGGCGAATCGCTGGATGAAGAGCGGTGGCCGCGCTGAAGTGGCGAAAGTGCTGGGTTTGCCAGCCAACGCCTGAGATTTTAATAGTGGATAAAAGGTGCAAGGTTGTTCTTGCGCCGAAAAGTGATAAGCAACGGGAGTTGCCAAGGTGACATGCAATGAGAAATCCCAGAATCGAAAGCTTTAAATACTTCGTCGGTATCAGTTCATTGGCAGAAATTGCGACGCCCGAAGATCGCATCTGTGTGCTCAACATAACGGGAAATGAATCCCGTGCCGTGACCCCGGTCAGTCATGCCTATTCGGGCGGCAACGTGGTGTTCGGTACATCGCCGGGGCGCCGCGGGCAAGTTCTCGAAACACCCATCGGCGATATTCCCGTTTACAACAATGTGCGCGAGGGCATGGATGCGGGACATAGATTCAACGTCGGCGTCGTTTATCTTCCACCATCCGCTGTCCGCGACGGCGTCGCTGAACTGATACGGATCAATTCGTATATCGAAAAGATCATCATCCTTACCGAGAAAGTGTCGGCACATGATGCACGCGAGATACGCGCGCTCGGCCAGCAACGCGGCGTGGACATATTCGGTGCCAACTGTCTGGGCGTGGCTGATTCGTGGAATCATGTGCGTATCGGCGGCGCGCTGGGCGGCGACAAGCCGGAAGAAAGTCTGCGCAAAGGTTCGGTCGCCATCTATTCCAACTCCGGCAACTTCACCACCACCATCGCCAACTATCTGGCCATCGGCGGTTGGGGAACGACCACACTGATCTCCAGCGGCAAAGATGTCTTCATCAACTTCGCTGCTCCCGAATTTGCTTATGCCATGGCCAACGATCAGCGCACCAGGGCGGCGGTGATGTATTCCGAACCGGGCGGCTATTACGAAGAAACGGTTACCTTCCAAAAGCCGGTCGTTGCCTGCGTGGTCGGGCGCTGGAAAGCAAACCTGACGCGGGCTGTCGGTCACGCCGGAGCCATTTCCGGCACGGGCGACAGTGCACTGGCCAAAGAGAAATGGTTCATGGACAAGTTCGGTGTGAGCGACCTCTACACACCAGAAAATCCGGTCTGCTCAAAAAAAGGCGCAGTGGTCATCAATATTTCCCACATACCGCAGGCGTTGAATGCGGTCATGCGTTTGAACGGTGTGGAACCGGATTTTCCGCCGGAAGGCAATCTGGAACTGAAACCCTGGTTCGGCGATGATCAGGGGTTAAAGCTTCCTCCGGCTTTGACGATGCCCGTGGTCAAGGCCCTGCCACCCTTCGACGCACAGATCGCCGAGTTGCTCAAGCAAGTTGGCGCCAGCTTTCCGCGCCAGTCGATGAAAGATTGTTCGGGCAGCTCGGTAATGGATGCCAAGACCCAGATCACCAGGGTCAACGGTATTTCCATTCTGGACACTGCCAAGCAGCCGCTGGAATCGAATCTGTGCATGGCGCTGGTGCGCGAATTTAACGACGCCAACGACAACGCATTGTTCAATCTGGCCGTGGCGGCGCGCGTCAATCTTTACGGAGAGGTCATGCTGGCTGCTGCCGATGCGGCGCGCGAGGCAGGCAACGCTCCTAATACTGCAATCAGCGCGGCTGTCGCGCTGCTGGGGCCGAAGCGGGTGGACGGTGCGCGGCAGGCCGCCGACACGTTGGTGGAACTGTTTGCACACTCCGGTCTGGCCCGGGGCGACGACGAACAAGCCGCGATCGCTCCGCAAACGGCCAGCCCGGAGCAACGAGCAACGCTGTTGGGCAAGGTGCCGGATACGCAGGCCATGGCTTTGCTCAAGGCTTACGACAAGCGCGGTGGCAAGTCGGTGTTTGTGCGGTACTTGCGCTCGTTGGATGGGTACCCGACAACGGACGCAGTGATCGCCGCACTCACCACCACCATCGCCTGGGAGCCGCTGATGCGCAAACGCATCTCGCGCCTGACCGTGCGTAATCTGCCTTGGTATGCCCACTTGTTCGCGGTCATCATAGGTGCGGCAACCGAGGGCAAGCACCACCATCCGGCCAGGTTCTGCGGCATCGACAACAAGGAAATACTGGAATCGTGGACGATCACCGAGTTGGCTTATCTATCCCTGCTGGGAGAGCGACCGACAGAAGCAAGCCTGTTCCCGTTCCAGGTCATTCTGGGGCTGATCATCTCCAACGGCGTCGGCTCCATTTCGGCGCAGGGCTGCAAAGGCGCGGTTTCGGCTGACGGGCCCGAATCGCCGGAGCGGGTGCAGATCAACAAGGGCATGATCGGTTTCCTCACCCACACCGGCTTTGCCCATGGCGGCAACGGCTTCGAGGGTATCCGGTTCCTGATCGAGAGTTTCAGTGGCACCGATTTGCTCGACGCGGGAGCCGCCGACCACGGCCTCGACCTCAAGGCGATGGCGACAAAATTCGCGCTGGCATTCAATGACGAGAAGAAAGCCGGCAAGGCGCTCGGTATGCCGGTGCGCAATATCCCCTGCGTCAACCATCCGGTATTCAAGGGGCGTCAGGTCAACAAGGATCCGCGCGAGGTTTACATCGGGGAACTATTTGAAGCGCGGGGCGAAAAGAACGTGTTCCACGATTATTACCGGACGCTGGTTCAGGCCCTGTTCGACAATGGCGTGACCAACAACGTGTTCTGCGTGAATATCGATGCCATCATCGCGGCGATGCTGCTGAAACTCCTGTGGTCGCGCTACCGCAAGGGAGAGTTCAGCGAAAGTTCGCTGGAAATGGCCGCGTTCACGGCATTCCTGTTTGGCCGCATGGCGGGATGCGCCGGTGAGATTGACGATCACATCAATCGGGGCCGCAACATGGATACACGCACGCCGGCTTCGCAGTGCAGTCACGTTTCATAGCACGGCCGGCGTTGTTAGCCGACGCGATCGGCCGAGAGGCCTTCGGCCCTGCTGTCGCCTGAGCTTAAGCCCATGATTGGCAATTCTTCGCGGCGCAGCTTGAGTGCCTCCAGCACTTTCAGCGCCGCATAAGCATCGTTCGCTGCATAGAGCATTTGCTGCTGGGTGAGTTCACGCTGTGACCAATCGGTGGTGGTGATCTTCTTCGATTTGGCAAAGCGCTGCTTGAAGATCAGGCCGACCGCAGCCCGGGCGCCCATTTCTTTGCGGTAACCCTGCATGCTGAACACCACATTGAGATCCACCACCCCGCCGAATTTGACGCCCAGCTTCTTGAAGATCTGTCCGCTGTCCGATTTAAGCCCGAAGCCAACCTTGATGACTTCATCCGAGTGCAGCAACTCAAGCAGGAATGGCAACCCTTCCGTTCGATGTACCTGAAATAAATATGCCTGGTCGTGCAGGGCGAATTGCACAACGTGCGGTCCTTCACTCACTTCGCCGACGACAAACGTCGGTTTGGATTCGGTATCGAAGCCAACGATGCCGGCTGCCTTGATTGCGGCAGCGGCAGAGGCAAACTCTGCCATGGTTGCGGGTACATGAATGTGGTCCAGCGCGAGGCCGACGAATGGTTCCATCAGCGCGATTTCAGGTTTGGTCGGGGCAGTTATTTTCATGTGGCACGAGAACAAGTTGTTAAATTCGGGCAGCGCGGCTCATTGTCGCGCTTCCCTAAAAGTTGAATTAGAACAGAACTGCGTTGTACGGAGGCCCTGATTATTCTGTCCGATCAAATTGATAGGGAAAATCAGGCTCCTTCCTCTTCTGTCACCGGGCAATTAATGGTTGCACATTAGCAAATGCTTATATTATGATATTCGCCGCATAACAAATGCAGTATCAGCACGGTGGTTCTACGGATGAGTCATTGTTGATCATCCTCCGGCTAAAACCCTGGTTGAAAACAATCACGATTGGGACTCTTTCCAAACGACTTGGCTTGTCACGCATTCGGTTGGTCATTTTCCGCGACCTCGATGCAAACGGAGAGATGCCGAACCAAGGTAAGCGGGGTGATGCTGCGTTCCGCAACACAACATGAAGTTACAAATTCGACGGATTGCTCGTTTGAATTTGCAGAATTACACAAGGAGAGAAAATGTCGCGAATCGTAATTTTGGGCGCGGGGATATCCGGACATACCGCCGCCAGATACCTCAACAAATGGGTAGGCAAGGAGCACGAGATCATCGTGGTGTCGCCCAATGCAAAATGGAACTGGATACCCTCCAACATCTGGGTGGGCGTGGGCCAGATGACCGAGAAGGACGTCACTTTCGATCTCGCCGAGTTGTACAGCAAGACCAATATGGAATATCGCCAGGCCAAGGCCCTGGCTATCCATCCGGAAGGCAACGCGCAAGGCGCCAAGCCTTTTGTGACGGTTGAGTACACACATCCGGGCAAGGTCGGCGTGCAGGAGGATATCGCGTACGACTTTCTGATTAATGCCACTGGTCCCAAGTTGAACTTTGGCGCCACCGAGGGGCTGGGGCCTGACCACGGACACACCGTTTCCGTATGCACCGTCAGCCATGCGCAGGAAGCCAACCACAAGCTGCAGGCGTGCGTCGAAGCGATGCGCAAAGGCGAGCGCAAGACCATCGTCATCGGCACCGGGCACGGCATGTGCACCTGCCAGGGTGCCGCGTTTGAGTACATCTACAACGTCGACCACGTCTTGCGCGAGGCGGGCGTGCGCGACATGGCGCGCATCGTCTGGCTCAGCAACGAATACGAACTGGGCGATTTTGGCATGGGTGGTGTGCATATCAAGCGCGGCGGCTACATCACCAACGGCAAGACCTTTGCCGAATCGCTGATGGTCGAGCGCGGCATCGAATGGATCACGCGAGCGCACGTGAAGAAAGTCGAAGCCGGCAAGATTCATTACGAAACCCTGGACGGCCAGTTCCACGAACAGGAATTTGACTTCTCCATGCTGATTCCGCCGTTTGCAGGCGTCGGTTTGAAGGCCTTCGACAAGGCCGAGGTCGACATCACCAGCCAACTGTTTGCGCCCAACGGCTTCATGAAGGTGGATGCCGACTACACGGCGCGTCCTTACCTGGAGTGGAGTGCCAAAGATTGGCCCAGGACTTACCAGACACCGTCGTACCGCAACATCTTCGCGGTCGGCATCGCATTCGCGACGCCGCACCTGATCAGCAAGCCGATGCAAAGTGCCAATGGCACGCCGATCAACCCCACAGCGCCAAGAACCGGCATGCCTTCCGCCGCTATGGCCAAAGCCGTCGCCATGAGCATTCGCGACATGCTGAACGGTGCCGAGAAGCCAACGCATACCGCATCCATGGCCGAAATGGGCGCAGCTTGTGTTGCTTCCACCGGCTCGCACATCTTGAAAGGCACCGCGGCAACCATGACGGTATTCCCGGTCGTGCCGGACTTCGAGAAATATCCGGAATTCGGTCGCGATATCGACCTGACTTTCGGCGAGATCGGTTTGGCCGGTCACTGGATGAAGTATCTGCTGCACCACACGTTCATCTATCAGGCGAAATTGCGTCCAGGCTGGTCGTTGCTGCCTGATTGATCATTCACGAATTCAAAAGGAAAAGAACATGGGCAATATCACCAACAAAGAGCCGTACCAGCAGGCCTACTATCCGCCGGCACCAACGGGCTTCACCCGCTTCATGCGGACGTGCGTTCTCTGGCAGCTGTATCGATTCGTTGCGATCAACTACAAGATGATCAAGTTGCTTGCCAAATCACATCACTGAGCTTTGGACTGCATTCCCGTTTGAGTGAGTACTGAAATGAGTTCCCTTTCCGTGCGGGAGATAACACATTGAATGTTGGGCATCCTCCATTCATGGTTCGACAAGCTCACCACGAACGGAGGACTTAATCGGCGTTTCCTTAACTGCTGATGATTCTAACCCAGGCTTTGATCGGGTAGACTGCCAAGGCAGGGGATGTGCTTTGTCTCTGAGATGGAATGGAGAGATGTGATGGGATCACCCGTCGAGATCAAGATGCCGAAGTATCCGGAATGCTGGACCGCCTGCGGGAACTGCGCCAACGGCGATATCGTTGTGCAAAGCGTGCTGGTTTCGCCGGGAGACAAAGTGAAGCGGGACGACACCATCATCATTCTGGAAACGGGCAAGGTCGCGGTCGACATCCCATCACCTTACGACGGAACCATCACCGAGGTTCGCGTGCAGGAATTCGACCCCATTGATCAGGGCGAAGTCATCGCCTTGATCGAAGTGGATTGAGTTGCGCATCGCAGGATACGGTTAGATAGAAGTTGAGCCGTTCGCCCTGAGCTTGTCGAAGGGTGTTTGTTTAATCCGCGTATCCTGCACTGCCCTGGCTCGCAACTGCCCGCACGCCCCCTCAACGTCCTGTCCTGCCGAATCGCGTACCCTGGAATAGATGCCCTGCTGATTAAGCATGTGCGCCATAGCCGCAATCCGTTCGGCTGACGGGCGGCGATAGGCTAGTCCGTCGACTTCGTTGAACGGGATGAAATTCATGATGGCGTATTTGCCCGAGAGCAACTGGGCGATGCGCGCGAGCTCCGCATCGTTGTCGTTCACTCCCTCGATCAACGTCCATTGATATTGCACCGGATAGCCGGTGGCGCGGGCATACACCTCGGCGCGTTCTACCAGCTCTTCGATAGCGATCTGCGGCGCATGCGGCAGCAGCTTGGTGCGCAGTGCGGCATCGGTAGTGTGCAGCGACAGGGCAAGCGCCGGTTTCACCACAGGAATGGAAGATCGTTTTTCTCGTTCGCTCCCTCTCCCTTCGGGGGAGGGTTGGGGAGGGGGCTTGTGAGTTAGTCCGTCCATCAGCCGTTCAAACACCCGCAAATCCCCCACCGTGGAGAACACCAGATTCTTGTGCCCGATATTGCCCTGCGTACCCAGCAGCTGGATCGCTTCCAGCACGTTGTCCAGATTGTGGGCCGGTTCGCCCATGCCCATGAACACCACCTTGCTCACGGCGCGGCGTTTGCGCGCCAGCACCACCTGGGCAACGATCTCGGCACTGCCGAGCTGGCGCAGCAAGCCGTTGCGGCCGCTCATGCAGAAGACACAGCCCACGGCGCAACCCACTTGCGTGGAAACGCACAGGCCGCCACGCGGCAGCAGCACACTCTCCACCATCTGGCCATCGGCCAGTTCCACCAGCAGCCGGGCGACGTCATCGTTGTTGGACGATGAGCGTAGCGCGACGTTTGCCCCCTCCACCGCGTTGCGGGGGAGGGTTGGGGAGGGGGAGCTGTCATGGCTTCCATGACGGGTGGCGGGATGCTCACTGCTCAGGCGCGCCAATCCATTCAACTCCGCCTCGATAGCGGGTAATTCATTGCGCAGGGCAAGCGGAAAGAAAGTTTCTGCGGGACTACTTTTTCTGTCGTACGAACAGATCTGGCTCCAGCCGCGCAGCAGACGATCTTCGTGACACGGTTTGGCGCCGAGATCATGCAGACGTTGCCGAAGCTGGGAGATTTGCATCGGGGAGCGGGAAGCAAGAATCAATGTGTGTTTGCAAATAGTTGGGGGAACTGTTTGAAATTTTAACCCAAGCTTGGTCCCAGTGTTGGGCACACATGGAATGCCCATGTAAGAAGCTGCTGCACGGAGATCCTGCTTATGCGTGACACTTTTCATCCAATGTATTCCGATGCCGTCCACATTTTTTTGCATTGATCGCGAGGTTGGGCAACTTGCAGCATTGAAATTGTGTGCCAAGCGCTTACCCAACGCTCACTGCTATTGCATCTATTGACAGCCTCGTAGCCCGACACGTACTGTGTATAGCCATTTCATTAATATGGTTTTAATAACATGTTGAATAAACTCGCTGAATTGAGCCAACTGCTGTGTCTCCATAAAATGCAAAGGATACATCGTGCCGTACACAACGCTGCCCATCACGTTATTCCTGGCGCTATTTCTCGGCAGTGGTCTTGCGCATGCAGACGATATTTCTTTAACGAGGGACGCAAATGCCGCCTTGGCCCACAAGGATTACAGCGGTGCATTTTCAAAATTTTCTGTCCTGGCACAACAAGGAAACGCAGCGGCCCAATTTAACGTTGGCGCTTTCTATTTAAATGGACAAGGTGTTCAGAAAGACGAAAAGCAGGCTATTGAATGGTTCGCAAAATCAGCGGCAGGGGGAAATGCCCGTGCTTTGCAAGTGCTGCAAAGCGCAGCCGCAAAAGGAAATGAGAGCGCAAAAAACGCGCTGAATGCGATTCAGCAGCCAACGTCATCTGCCCAGACTCAAACACTCACTCCTTCGCAGCAGGCACCAGCGGTTCCCGGCGATGAAAAAACGCTTTGGCTGGAGGCAAACACTGCGTTGTCGCAAAAGGACTACAACACCGCATTCCCCAAGTTCCTCGCCTTGGCCCAACAGGGCAACGCGACTGCCCAATTTAATGTGGGTGCTTTCTATTTCAATGGACAAGGCGTGCAGAGAGACGCAAAACTGGCTTATGAATGGTTTGCAAAATCAGCAGCACAGGGAAATGCCCGTGCATTAGAAGTTATGCAACGCGAAGCAGCGAAGCAGAATGAGAAAGAGCATACAAAAAATGCGCTTGAGAAGCCGGCACCCACTACAGCAGCCGCTGCCCCGGTAAGCAAGCCCGACGTCCAGGAAAAGGCCAAAGCCGATACAGAAGCCAAGGCAGCCACTACCGCGCCACATGAAGGGGCAGAACGAACGGGTGAATCTTCCCCGTCTAAATTTTCACTTGGCATAAGCCTGGGAAAAGTGGCGAAAATTAACGGGGTAAATACCTCGCCTGCATTTGGCTTGCTGGCGGGGTACAAACTCAATTCCAGCTTCGGCATAGAGTTGGCCTATAACTCGCTTTGTCGAAATGCCAATGCGGACACCTTGTTATCCGCGACGTACCCTGGAACGACCGGAACGTTTGGCCTGACTTCCGTAAGCGCGGTAGGGCAATATACCTATGGCTTGAGCAGCAGCACGTCCCTGCTTGGAAATCTTGGCGTTCACACATCAAGCTACAAACTCACCAGCTCCGGCAGTGGCGCGAAGTCTGGAAATTCCAACGGTTTGGTCGTGGGGGTCAAGATTCAATATGATCTAAGCAAAAGCATCGGCATACGCGGCGGGTTTGATACTTATACCGAAAGCGGCGGGATGAATGGCAACCTCACTGAGGTTGGGGTGGCTGCGATTTACAAGTTTTAATTTCAGCCAGTGACACCCGTTCAACATTCCCTGTCCGGTATTTTGGCCGCTCTTATCGGTTTAGAAATAGCGGGGTATCAATGCAGACATTACCCCAAGCCCCGGCTCCCTACGCTTAACCGATTTCGGATTAGAATCTGCCCCTCGTCATTCCCTGCAGAAGCCATCACGATGAAATACCTATTTACTCCTCCCGCCGTCGCATCCGTGCCGATTCAAGGCAGTGATGAACAATTCCCGATACGGCGCATTTTCTGCGTCGGCCGCAATTACGAAGCTCATGCCAAAGAATTGGGGAATCAGGTGGACCGGGAGACTCCTTTTTATTTCACCAAGGCATCGGCCCATTATGTTGCGTCAGGTGCAACCGTTCCCTATCCGCCGGGCACCGCCAACTATCATCACGAGATGGAACTGGTGGTGGCGATCGGCAAAGCCGGCTTCCAGATTCCGGAGGGCGAATCGCTTGAGCATGTTTACGGTTATGCGTGCGGTCTGGACATGACGCGCCGCGACCTGCAAGCATCGTTGCGCGAGAAGAAATTGTCCTGGGATATCGCCAAGGATTTCGAGAACGGGGCTGTGGTTTCGGCGCTGGCACCGGCTTCGGCAATCGGGCATCCAGTCAAGGGCAGGATCGAACTGAAGGTCAACGGTGCCATCAGGCAGTCTTCGGACTTGGGCATGATGATCCATTCCGTTCCGGCCATCATTGCGCACTTGTCGCGCTTCTACCACTTACAGCCCGGCGATCTGATCTTTACCGGCACGCCGGAAGGGGTCGGCCCCGTGGTCGCTGGTGACCGCATCGAAGGGATGATAGAAGGCGTGGGAGAGATTTCGCTGAACATCGGCGCGTAGCGTCCGCGTTGCGTGCCGCACCTTTTAGGACTTAAGCTCCCAGCACTTTCATCAGCCAATACATGAGCACCCCACCCACGAAGATGCCCGTAATGAAAATCCGCAGAGCAACCGAAGTGCTGGTTTCCGGCTTGGGTCTTTCCTCGGGCAGTTGTATGGCTTCCCAATCCCTGATTATCTGCATGGCCTCGGCGTAATCTTCGTCAGCCACCAGCACGCGCACAAAGCCCATCGCGGAAAGTTCGCCGATACCGCCCTGCAAATACTCCCCCTCGATACGCCCTGAAATGCGGCGCTGTTCGAGCAGGTTCAGGATCATGTGAGCGTCCAGCCCGGTGGAGGCTTCGTATACGCATTTCATTTGTTACAGCTCCATGCCGGCGCGCCGTTCAACCGGCGCGTTGAATTTCCGGATGTTTTCCTCGACTTGTCGAAGCGAAGTGATGTCATGGACGATGGCCAGGATTCTTTCACCGCCATATTCCGCAGTGATCAATTGCAGGTTGATCTCCACCGGATAGGTGCTGCCATTCTTGCGTGCATGGACTGTCTGATAGGTGACCGGCTCATGCTTGTGTTGGCGCAATTGATCGAGCATCGTCGCAAAGGATTCGATGCGCCATTCCGGTTGCAGGGAAAGCAGCGTCTTCTTTTGCAGTTGCTCCAGGGTATAGCCGAGATTTTCCCGCGCGTAATCGTTTGCGTAGGTGATTTGCAAGGTCTCGGCGTCGACCATGAATATCTCGTTCGGACTGCGTTCGCGCAGGGCGTGTTCATAGTGGTGCCGCAGTTCCTCGCGGCGCTTTTCCACGGACCATGCGCGGCGTTGGAACCTCAGGCTATAAAAGGCGAACGTACATGCCAGCACCAGCGCCATCAGGAAGTAGGCTGCATGCATGGCGTGCCACCACGCAGCCCGGATCTCCGTCACCGGCATTTCAACAAACAGCGTAAGCGGATAGTGCTGCAGGCGGCGCGTGACCAGCAAACCCGTCGTCTCGCCGTCGTTGTTGCGCGTTTCGGCCTGCCCTTGTTCCGGGTGTTTATTTGCGCGCAGATAGTCGGCCATCGGCCCCTCGACCGGCTTGCCATACATCTTGTCCAGGCTGGCCGCATCCGGTTCGGGATAGCGGCTCACCAGATATCCATCATCGCGCACCAGGCCCAGCGCGGAGATCCTGGGGGTGATTGAATCTATCCAGTAGCGTTGCATCATGTCGACCGGCAGATTGGCACTGATGATATAGGCCAGCTTGCCCGCCGAATCGGTAACGGCATAGCGTGCAGAGATGATCCAGCGCTTGTCGATATTTCCCGTGACAGGCCGTCCGACAACGAAGGACGGACCTTGCAGCAGTTCGTCGCGAATCTGTCTGAAAGCAGGTTCATTCGCGAGCGTGGGCAAATCCGATCGGTCCGGATTTGTCCCGACCAGCAATATCTGTCCATCGCTGCGGATCAGCATGACATTGCTCAGCTCGGCGTGCAGACCTTGAAACCGGCTGACCGCCGTATACGCACGGTCCAGATCCGCCTTGCCGCGCGTAGCGGGCATCTCGTCGCCCAGGTCCCGCATGCCGATTTGCAGCTGGGCAAAATAGACATCGATCGAGTTCGCGCTTAGCGCAGCAATCGTCGCCATCTGGCTGGCCTGCTCGGATTTGGCTTCCCGCCAGGACTGCGAGACAAGGAAGGCGGCGAAAGCAAGCAGTACGCCTACCAGCAATGGTGCCAAATATTTCAGAATCCGCCCGGGGCGATGTTCAGTGCGGGTGTTTAGCATTTGTGTCCCTTATGCAATGGCAGGTGGCTGAGATGTGGCATGCGCTCCGAGTCGGAGTCGAATTCTTATTCAATCTTCGCAATCTATCATCCCGTGCGGCAAGTGTTCAACTTTCATTTCTGGCTGCCGTGCAGTACAGGCAGCGAACGAGGCCGGCACAACGCGGCGCGCCTTCAGATTAGACGGGATGAGTCGGGTATTTCATGGCTTGATTGCTTTGAAAAGGCGGCCGGTTCGGGTCGCTGAAAACCACTCGACCCTGGGCTGTTTGATTGGTCTTGTGAATCGATCGGCACGGAGCGGCGTATTGCAACTCGGCCGCAGGGCGCCATTCAGGCGAGCATCTCGCGTGCCGCCGTTAGATCATATTCGAATCGGTCAAAGAACCCGCGATAAAATCCGGTAGCGAGTCCCATGTGTTTGACTGCCGAAACGTTATTCCAATTGGCGACTTTGACATCGGATCGAACCAGCATATTCGCCACCGTCACAACATCCGCGTAGCTGGCACGCGTGCTCGTATTATTGCGATGGATATCCTCATGCGCCCGCGGAACCTCGACCAAGTCCGGTGGAAACTTCCAGCGTTTCAGCAATCGTTCGCCCACCAATGCGTTGTATTTCCGCATGACAGTGGTAATCGCCTCCTCGTCCACGGGTAGATTCTTGCCCTCCATGTAAAGCAGTAACGGCAACCTGCCGATATCGTGGATCAGCCCCGCCAGCATGGCTTGATCCTGAGTGAGATGTTGCTGGCTCTTTGCCAGCACGTAACAGATCGCTGCCACTTCGCGGCCGTGATCCCGGAATTTCGCAAGATGTTTCTTCAGGGCTGGTTTTTCTATGATTGAAAGTTCGGCAATCGAGATCGAAATGACCAGATTGCGCAGCTTCTCGTAGCCTACACGGGCGACGGCGATGTTGATGTTGTCTACCTTCGGCATGCTGGCATAGAAGGCACCATTTGCCGTCTTGAGTAACTGAGCGACAAACACCGGGTCGGGAGTTACCGCAGACGCGACCTTGCCGGCTGAGAGGGAGATGTTGTCCAGCAGTCTCAGGACGTTGGCAGCCCATACAGGCATCGCCGGCAGCACGAATTCGTTGCGTTCCATCTCCCTGGATAGCTCGTCAACAATCCTGTTTGAAGTAGCCATTAACATTGAAACTCTCCTTTGATGATAGGCGGAACGATTCAAACAAAGATCCAAAGGAGTCGAATTCCTTCTTTCTAGTCCAGTCAGATTCCAGTCAAATTCGACTTCGTATCTTCGATTCAATGAGCATCACCGCAGCGCGAGCAGGCTACGGCACTTCAATCAGCATGGATATATGTACTATTACTTAAGGAAAACCCGACAAATTCGCGCGGTGACTAATATTGCTTTGGCAGTTGCGCCGCGCGACAGCGACGAATCACCTGCGTTGTCGTTCAACGTGCAGCCGGATAAACGCGGGAGTCATCACAAGAGTGAGTAATCAGGGACACGGTTTTTGCATTCGATAACTTGAAGCCGAAGTCTGTCCGCGATTGTTCCGCCAGCCGTTCATCCGCCAGCGATTTGGCGCTATGATTCAACTCATTCAGTCAGGGAACTCTTCTCATGCGTACGCGCAAGCCAATCAACATCCCCGTCGTTGCCGCCGCCGAGCAGGAAGGTGCCATGGACGACAGCAGCTGTTCCAACAAAGAGATCGTCGCGCTGATGGTGCTGGGCGACAGCATGGCGCCGGAGTTCGTCGAGGGGGAGATCATCGTCATCGAAATGGGCGCACCCGCAACGGATGGCTCATTCGTGATCGGCTGGGCAAACGAGGAAGACATCTTCCGCCAGCTTCAGCGCGATGAACGGGGCGGCTGGCGGCTGCATGCGCTCAACCCTGCCTATCCCGATGTTGCTATCTCTGGTCTGGATACGATCAAGGGCGTGATCACCCACAAGAAGAAGCCCGGGTCGCGCAAGTCGGTCAAATACTACGAGCCGGGTTCGGCCCACTGAGAGTCGCTGATAACAAATTTCCGCAGGTGCATCATGCCGTTGGTGGCACGCTCCTGCGATCTTCAATCAGAATGCCACGCACGATGGCCTCAGACTCCTCATGGCGCCAGGGTTCTTGCAGCGCCGCCGCGTACCATTCCCGCATCGACTTCAATTCCAGCAGGCGCGATACATACAGCATGGCGGCCGGCTTCAATGGCAGGTCATAGCTTTGCACGCGGAAGGCGACCGGCGCATAGAAGGCATCCACCGCAGTGAATTGCGGCCCGGCCAAAAACGGACCGCCGAATTTTTCCAGCCCTTCCAGCCACAGCGCATTCAGGCGCTCCAGTTCAAGCGCAAGCGGCGCGGCAATAGTGCCAAGCCGGGCGCGGATGCCGCAAATCATGGGGCATTGCCTCCTCAGCTCAAAGAAGCCGGAGTGCATTTCCGCCGCAGCGCTACGAGCCCATGCACGCGCCGCCGAATCCGACGGCCACACATGCTTATGCCGTTCGGCCAGATATTCAATGATGGAAATCGAATCCCACACGAGCAGTTGTCCGTCTTTCAGGCAGGGAACCCTTCCCGAAGGAGATATATCGGCAACGGACGGCCATCCAGGCAAATTGCCAAAGGGAACAAGCGTCTCAGTGAATGGAATGGAAAGTTCGCGCATCAGCACCCAGGGGCGCAAAGACCACGAGGAATAATTCTTGTTTGCGATGAAGAGTTCGTACATATTGCTATGCCTTTCCGCGTATTAACTCGAGAAGTTTATTGAACTCCAAAATCAACAATCGGGGGCGGAATTATTGGGGCGGACTCAGTTTGGTTTTACACTTTAGCTTGTTGCCAAAACTATTGCGATGCTGCCTCCTTTGAATTGCTGGCAGACTTACGGTTTGCGGCGTTTGGAGGACAGGTGCTGTTTGCCCTGCACCAGATCCTTGGTCGGAATCCAGCTGCTCTTCGATTTGGGCTTGTCGGTCAGCATGTTCTTGCCCTGGTGGCTGTGTTGAGCCGCCTTGTAGCTCTGAATCGCCGCCAGCAACTGCTCCTGGGTGACCTGAATGCTTGGGTGCTTGACCTTGGGATCAAAGTTGGCGAGCTGTTGCTTGAGATGGGCCAGCCGGGTGGCGCTGTCGTCCTTGGCGCGCTGCCCCGTCATCATCGCCTGCGCCTCGGCAGAGAGGGTATAGCCACCCTCTGCCTCGGTGATCAGGCCACAAACGCCCATGCGCGCAAACGCATCCACCAGTTTGGACTTGGCCGGAATCTCGCCGTGCTGGGCCATGGCCAGCGCGGTGATGATCTCGTCCAGCGCGGCCGGGCGACGCTTGGCCGCAACGGTGAGGGACAACAGCAGGGCGGCATCGTCGTCGTAAACGGAGTACATGGTGAACCTTTGCAAAGTTAGCGTGCGTCCGAGACGGACTTGAGGGCGAGAGTGTAATGGATGCGGGCCGGTTAAGGCGGGAAACCGGTAGCCTCTGCCACAGTGTCCATGGCCTGACGCGGGTGATGGCTGTTGCGGTGCAGGGCTTTCAGGCGTACTTCGACGTCCCTATATTGGTGTTCAATATAATTGGTTATGGCGAAGATCGGCGCGATCTGTGCACCGCGCTCGGCGGGGAGGCGTTCAGTACACTGAAAAGAAGAAGCCCGGCGATGCCGGGCTTCTTCAATGGAAGGCATTTCGATGCTGATTCCATATCACTGGATAACAATTAGCCTGGCCTCTTTAACTCATTTTGCCAATTACGAATGGAGTGTGTATCGACGCTCGCGCTTTCTAAATGCTAAGTCGCCACCTTCCAATATTAGTCTTATGTGTCTATTCGTCTCTGAGTGTTCAAGGCTTCCGCTGGTATATGAGAGATTTCCGCCAATATTTTCGGCAATGATGACTTGTTCAGCATCCCCATTAACAACGATGTTTGCATTATGAGTAATTAGTATTACTTGGCGATATTTCTTTATTCCCCTAAATATTTCAATAAGCTCGGAGACGATAAACTCGTTATCGAGATCGTCTTCTGGTTGGTCAAATATCAATGGCTGCGAAAAAGCTTGGGTCGCCAGCTTTAGGCAAAGGTATACGGTTCCCCGTTGGCCGATTGATAATTTCTCAAGAGGACGTCCTCGATAAGTTATTTTGGGTTCCACACACAAATACTTTGATCGGCTCACGCTGTCGTAGAACAACTTATTTAAGTCGCCTTTAATAAACTCAGCGGCCTCCACTTCATGTAGCCCATCTTCCATAAATTTCAAAAATGTTACGTAGTCTCTAATTGGAAATTTCTCATGGATCTTGTTTTCAATTGTGGTGTCACGCGATGCACGAAAGTATGTAAGGTTTAATTGTTCTTTAAGCAGAGAAGAAAACACATCGGGCCGAAAAATGACGGTGCCCTCTAGAGCTATTTCCCGATCAGCCAGAATTTTTTGCATCAGCTTACGCTGTTGCTCTGACCAATCTGCCCTTCCAGCTTTAACTGCTGCCCATTTAGAGTCAATTTCGATTTTTTGTCGCATTAAATCCTGCCCAATTAATTTTGGGATACCTGAGCGATCCTGCCTTATCTTTTTTAAGTCCTCCGCATATTGGGCAATTATCCGTAATCTATTTTCACCGCCCTCTATAGCTGATTTATATGTTTCAGCGTTGCTAAGAAGGGTTGAAAGATCACCTGTGTATATTTGCGAAAATTCAGCTTTGATGGTGTCATTCTCAATGTTGCATTGCGTAATAATCGCCGTCGACTCTTCTTTGATTTCATGAATAATGCGTGTCTGCAATCCAATGCATATTTCGGGAATTCTGGAGTCAATTCTCTGGGCTTGTATATTTAGATTCTGCAGAGTTGAGGTACTCTCAGCTGAAAATATATCGAGCTGTCGAAGTTTTTCTTTGGTTGCGGTTATTCGCTTCACATTCTCTGTAAAACGATGGAGTTTTTCTTTGTTAGTGTCAGTTGTTATTGATTCGAGTAGAGAGCGATAGCCTTCGAGCTCTGATTCAATTTGTACTGAATCGTTTATAAGCTCGTCTTCAGAGTTCTTCTGGCTAAACCAATTTTCCAGAAGCTTTACTCTGTCTAACAGGGTGGTGATTTGAGAACTTAGGTTTTCGTCTGTTTTGGAAATGCTGATATCTAGCATCCGTCGTAGCTCATCTCCGACTTTGCCATGTGAAACGCGATCCTTTACTTCACTTTGTGAGATGTAGACGAAAGGCAAGCGTGGTCGGCTCGCAGCCTCATGGATTTCACTGCTTTGAAGGTCTTTGTTATATTTGATAACAAAGTCACTTTGGTATGCGTATGCTTGAGCCTCTTGTGATTGTCCAATTCCGCCAAAGGCTCTTCCTAAGTAGTCCATCAAACGGCTTTTTCCTGTGCCTCGACCTCCGATGATGCATACCATGTTCGGATTGAGAGGCAATTCTAGATTTGCTTCGAAGGCGGGGTTTTCACGGTCTGTACTTTGTGGATACAACTCCATTGACTTGGTTATTGATATCGAGTGGAAGTATGGCTTGTCAAAATCAAGCGATGGATCATTTTCTTGCACACGAACCCGTTCTGCGGGTTCAAAAAGAATTTGTCGTAGCCCTTCAAAAGTTGGGTCTGCCTTGATCCAAGTTTTTCTTGTTGATGTATCAGGACGCCAAGTTTTGAATGCCGAAATTGAATGACCATCGCTTCCAGAAATGCAGGGTTTAGGGTAACCGCCAATTGAAAATTGTATGTTCTCGATAAATGCTTCGTTAGCGGGTGTCCTATTGCCGATGAAGAGGTCGATATTTTCCTGATCGCGCTCTTCAATAATATTGGCAAGCCTCATAAAGTAGAGTTGTTCAGCTGGCTGTGTGCGCCAGTTGATCTTTACTGACCCACCATAAGTATCATAGGGTATAAGGACAAGCCGCTGTTCCTCTGGGATGCTTTTCAAAGCGTCCTCGAAAGAGGCTTTTGTAATAACGGCAGTTTCAGAACCAATACGTAAGAGTTGTTTGGGTTCTTGCAAGTAGTTTCCAGTTGCCCCATGTACGCGTGCCTTGGCGGGATCAAGGGTCTTCGCAAATTCCTCAAGAGCTTCGCTTGAAAGGGAGCGACCAGTAACTTGGAGTCTAAGCCGCCCTTTGAAATCCATTAATTGTTGTGAAGTCACCTTGTCCGATAGTAATACGTGAATATTTAGCCTATGGCTAGTTGCAGACTCTATGCGAAGTTCAATTCCCGGAAATATTGTCTTGAGGATGGTGTTGCCAGCGTCGTGTGCTGCACGAAGTGCGAGGTAGCCGTCAAAGGTCCAATAGTCATTAATAGCAAATACTGAGACATCACTGTCATTAATATTGCTGATGATTTGGTTTATGGCTGTCGCCTTCTCAGCTGCAGACATCTCTGAAAATTTAGTGTCTGAAAAGTTGTAAGACGCTGGTGTATGGATGTGCAGATCCCACAATTTCCATTCTGAACCTCTTGGATAGTGCATATTATTCCCTTGTCTCGCCTTTTATGGAAAAGGTACCGAAGTCGATTTACTTTTATGCGTTCCGCTACTTCAACAACATTTCAACCCCGGTACCTTTTCCTGTTGAGCTAGTCGTTGGCTGCTAAGAAAGCGCTCATTTTTCGAATCGCTCGCAATTTTGTCATGACGTTATCGCCGTAAGGCGTTAGTGTCCAATAGGTCGCGGTGTCTTTGACGCTTCGATTCTTGGTGCTCTTTGTAATGAGTCCCAAAGCGCGAAGCTGTATTTTGATAGTCTGAAAATCATCAGGATCGGCCCGGAAACTCGATAAGTTCATCTTTTCGAAACCCTTTGCCTTTTTGAGTTCTTCCCAGGCAAAGTCTCGTACGAGTGCGTTAAGAGCTTTTGCCAAATTGCCTTCGACTGCCTCATGTATCATTAGTGGGGATAACGCTGAAAATATCTCATCCCACTCAAGTACAGTGGTCGAGCTATAGGTTTTCCCGTTATGTTCCCACTGATCAGGGGATGCGATAAACGAGTATCTTATCTCGAAGGTGTCTTCCCCCTGCGCTAGTTCGGCAGTGCCAGCGGGGCCAGTTGTCCGTGTTGCAATTAATTCACTCTGAAGCTCCTCGATTTGACGCCTCAAACTCAGGATTTCTTCGACAGCACTTTCATCTGGGACAAGATTCCCGCGAACCCAACCAATACCGGGGCTGCTCTTGATTAGCTTAACTAGGCTTCTACTAACCTGACTGCCCAAATCCGCTGGGCTATCCCAGAAACGACACATCTTTTTTTGGATTAATTCGCGGAATGAGACTAGTTTTGCTTTGCCGGCATCGGAATCTTCACATCTGCTTGCAGGCAGCAAGCCTGGATCTCGATGTACAAAGCCCAATACTGGTTTTCCAGTGTCTAGTGCGTATCTATATTCCATCTCTGTATAACTTAATCCGTCGGGACCGATTGATCCGTACCGACCAGCTGCGATGACCATGTAGTAGTCACAGTCATCAATTACTTTCTTGATAAGCGTCCACTGGTCCTCATTGGCGGCTGGGAAGAGTTCCATGCCAGCGGGTATACATTCAAGCTCGAGAAGCGCTTGCATTACTTCTTGGCGTTCATCTTGTAGATCGGCGTATGTCGAACTGATGAAAACTTGGTAGCGTTTATCCATGGGATACTAGTAATCCTTATCAGTTTATGAAAATAGCAAACGAATGACAATCAGGTACTGACCGGTTTCTTTGCAGCCGTCACTTCACCCCCACCCCCAACCAAGCATCCGAAGTCAGCGGCCCCTTCAGCGCAGGCAGCGTCTCTTCCAGCCAGGCAAGTGCCAGCTTTTCCTTCTCGTGCCACAACGCTTCGCCCGTGTTTTCGGTGTGTGGTTCGACAGGCTCACCACGAACGGATGTTTGATCACGAACGGACATGATGGATTTCTTCATTATCTGAATCGGCGCGCTGCCCTTGACCATGCCTTCCCAAAATTCGGCGGTGCTGCCAACAGGGAAGGCTTTGGTGACGCTGCGTATCTCGATGTTGCGGAACCCGGCTTCTTCCATCTCTTGTTTGAAGCGTTCGGGGTTTTCCAGTGTGGTGACGGAGCGTCGCGGTTGCGGCAGGTCGGGCCTGATGGCGCGCAGTGCGCCGAACATGGTTTGCATGGCGGGCGATTGGTCCACGGGCGCCCAACTGGTGATGGCGACGCTGCCGCCGGGTTTGAGCGTGCGGTGGATTTCGGCGAAGCCGCGTTGCCTGTCGGGGAAGAACATGAGGCCGAACAGCGAGAAGGCGGCGTCGAAGGTGGCGTCGGCATAGGGCAGGGTTTGCGCGTCGCCGCAGTGCAGGGCGATGTTGCGGTGTCCGGCTTGTTCGATCTTGTTGCGGAACACGGCGAGCATGGCTTCGGAGAAGTCGATGCCGTGTACTTGCCCGGCATGCTGCGCGAGCCTGAGCGCCAAGGTGCCGGGGCCGCATGCGACATCGAGCACGGTGGAATTGGGTTTGAGTTTGCTGGCGGCGATGGCCTCGTCGGCGAATTGCTCGAATACGAGCATGGTGGTTTCGGCGTAGCCGTCGGCGACGAGGTTCCAGGGTTCGCTGGCGGAGAGGGGGTTGTGGGTCATGGAGTCTACCCTCTCCCTAGCCCTCTCCCTGCAAGGGAGAGGGGATGGAAGCTCAATGCACGCAGGCTGTTTGCTGGTTGTGTCATTTCTTTTCCCAAGGTGCGAAGCCGATGGGGCGTTTCTTTTTGGTTTCTGCCGGAGCCATCAAGTCGTGGATGGCTTCAAAGACGGCTTTGAAGCGAATGTCGTATTTCTTTTCAAGGGCGGTGAGCTTGCGGGAAAGCTCGGCGTTGGTGGCGAGCATTTGCCGCAGTCGCACGAAGGCGCGCATGATTTCGATGTTGACCTGAATGGCACGTTCGCTGTGGAGGACGCTGGAAAGCATGGCAACACCTTGCTCGGTGAAGGCGTAGGGAGCATAACGACGACCGCCGCGCCCGGCGGGTTTTTCTTTTGAGGTCACAATTTGTGACCTCAAAGTTTGCCATTCCGCAGCATCCAGTTGGAACATGAAATCATCGGGAAAGCGTTCGAGATTGCGCTTTACCGCTTGCAGCAACACTTTGGTTTCCACGCCGTAGAGTGTGGCGAGATGCTCGTCCAGCATGACTTTCTGTCCCCGGATAAGGAACATTTGCGATTCGATCTGTGTAACTGATGCAGTCACTATTTCCCCTTCAATCGCCCAACAGCAAGGCCCGCCGTGCGGGTTCCTGTCTTGCGCCAGCTCCTGATCTGGGGGAATTTGCCTTGAGCCTCGCGCCGTACGTGCGGCGCGATGTGCGTGGTGCAGATTTGCAAGCGGGTTGAACTTTAGGGGAGCGAGGCGGGGTGTGTCAATGCGGATGAACTTGGAAAAATACCGAATGCGTTCACCATTCATGGTTCAACATAGCCCGCGACTTTGCTGGCGTCTTATGACAGCCTGATCGAATGGCTAGTAGTTCCATCGGTAGTTCCATCGGTAGTTCCATCGGTAGTTCCATCGGTAGTTCCATCAGTAGTTCCATCAGTAGTTCCATCAGGCTGAGCGTGTGCTGTTGGGGCGCATGCCCCTTACAGCCACGCTCTGCTCCTTGCGGTACACCACGAACGGATGTGTGGCGCTGTCCTGATTAATCCGCGATACCCAGCGCCGCGAGCAACGCTTTCCGATCAGCGCTGAGCCGATATTGCTTAAGCCAGTTCTGATCTTCGCTCAGGTGACTCCAGGCGTGTTTTTTGGTTTTCTCGCAATCGGCGACATACTGGCGCCAACGGTAATGGTCGTACAGTCCCAGAATATTGACTGCATAGGCCTGAGCCAGCGCCCGGTTTCCGCTGATCACGACAAAATTCTCGTCGTTGGAGCTGCTGGCAGTCTTCGAGAAGTTATGCGACCCCGTCACCACTGTCGGGTTGCCACCGAAGGCGTCGATAACCAATATCTTCGAGTGAATGATGGCGTGCCCGATCGCGTTGAATTGACGCCGGGTTACTTCCTCGACCCAGGCCGAAAACGGACTGTCGATGCCTTCCGGCTCGACGACCTCGAGTTGGAACTTCGCGGCTTTTTGTCCGTTGTTAACCAGGTCGACCCCTACGTTGCTGGTATCTGCACCGGCTTTCGGGAAGGTGTTCGCCACGCCGCGCACGAAGATGTCTTTGCCCCGGCCGACGGCAGCATTAAAGATGTCGACGCCCGGCATGAACATGGCAAACAGCAGACTCTGTTTTGCCCCGGCAATCAAATCCAGCAACTCGGCCATGTCGATTGCCTGCGGTGACGCGCTGGGCACCGAAGTGAATTGTGCGAATGCAAAGGAGTTGTTCTTCAGGGTATGCACTTGCGGAGGCTGGATCATATTGCCCTGGGTAAGCGCGCCTCCCTTTTTGTCGCCGGCTTTCGATATCCTTGTCCACGCGTCCATATAGCATTGGGCTAGCGAGGCGTTGGTGACCAGCAATCCGTTGTTTGCCTGCGTGCATAGGCCGGTTGGCTGCCAGTTCGTGCTGCCGGTCCAAACCGCTGCCGGGTTGCCATTATTCGACAACACAACAAACTTGTTGTGACCAAGGAAGCTCGGCGCGCACATGCGGTCAATCACTTTGGCGCCCGCATCTGTCAGCGCTTTTCTGGCAACCTCATTTTCATCGTCGCCGCGCTTCTTTATCGCGCCATTGGCCAGAATGATATTCAGGCGTCCTTTCAGCTGCGTCAATTTATTCAGCAGCTCGGTGTCGGTCAGCTCAAACAGCGCTGCATGCAGCGTAATGTCCTCGTTTGCAATCGCATCGTCCAGCATTTTGAGCAGCGCCAGCCTGAGTTCGCCACCCAGGAAGTTCCGCACTTTGTCATCGACCTCTTGCGCATGGGTCTTGATGTCGGCGACGCTCCATCCTTTTTCCGCCATCAGGCGGCCCATGAATTGCGACAAAACAACGCCGCGATTGAAGTAGGCTTCCACATCCCCATACACAGGCGAGAGAGTGGCCTCATTTGTCCAGTTGCTGGCGGGACCGTCTTTTAAATTGCCCTGCGTGCCGATGCGTGCCGTAATGCGATAAGCCACCTTATCCCCCCGACTCACACCGTGATCGGTCCATGACAGGCGCTGGAAAGGATAATCGGTCGACGGTGCCGGATTCGGTAGTTTCCCATCGTTGAATCCCACGCGATTTTCCAGGACAGAGACTTTGCCATTCAAATTTCTTTCAATCGCAAAGCCAATACAGCCGGGTATATCCTCACCGGGGTTCCAGGCCAAAAACACATCGTCGCAGTTTGCAATAAGGCTGACTTTGAAAACCATGGCAACTCCTTTTCAAGTTATTGAACGAGTAAAAGTACCGGACCAATGTTTCATTAATAATCGGGGATAGACCGAGTTTGATCTGCCGAAAGCGAAGGGTGTTTGTGAGGATGGCCGGCTGCGGCGGGTTGAGGTCGCTGATCAGTCGAATCTACGGCGAATGGATTTTTCGATGTTTCTTTAAGGCTCACCAGTTCGCCGCAACCCTTGCTGGATGATCTGCTGCAACTTGCTGCTGTCGGCGCGTTGTACGCCAAGGATGGAGGCTTCGATGTAGGCATTCAGGCCGGAAAGACCTTCTGCCAGTGCTTGGCTGTAGTCGATGGGTTCGTAGCCGTTGTATATGGCAATGAGGTCGAAGAACAGGCGGGTGATGCGTCCGTTGAGTTCGTAAAAGGGATGCAGGGCGATCAGTTCGGACTGGTAGTAGGCGAGGAGTTTGCTAAATTTTTCCACCGATCCATCTGCGGCCTGTTTCAGGTATTGCTCTTGTTCCAGTTCGCGGAAGATACGGCGGGATTCCTGTTCGAGGTAGGCAGCACGGCAGAATAGCGAGCCGCCTTTGCTCATGTCCACAGTGCGGAACTGGCCCGCCCATCCGTAGAGGGATTCGTAAGTGTCGTGGTGAAGTGCTTTGAAGTAATTCTCGTCGAAGCGGGTGGAGGGATCGAGTTCGGTGATGAAGCGGGTGTAGGCTTGCAGCAGCAGCGTTGCTTCCACTTCGTGCAACAAGTCCGGCGCTTCTATTCCCAGATGGTTCTTGGGAATGTCGGTGCCGGGCAGGTAGATGTCACTATTCTGCGAACTGATACTTGGACACTGTGCTGTTCCATCAGGGCTTGTGCCTGTTTTTTGACCGCATCGGATTGTACCGGTTTGCAGCCTTCGATCTGCATTGAGGTCTGGACAGCTTGGGCGATTTTCTGGTTCAGGTTGGCGCTGACTTGCATCGTTTTCTCCCCAAAACAACTCGCCAGTTCAGCGAGTTTCGTTGCTGCGAATTATATCAGTTCCGGGTGCTCAGAGCCCGTGTAGGGTACCGCTTCTTCGAGGTTGAATTAAGACAAAAAAGCCTCAAAGCCCGCGCATGTAAAACGGCCGCAGCGGCCGATGCCCAGCCATCGCTTCACGCAGTTGCAGCAATAGTTTCTCCTTGTCCTTGGGCAGATTGCCGGCGAGCGCCAGCGCATTGGAGGCGTGGTTGGAACGGAAGATGACCGGCTGCGGCGGGTTGAGGCCGCTGATGAGTCTTTCCTGTTCCTTCAATATCGCCAGGTCGTCCGGCATCTGGAATGGCTCGCCGTATTTGTGGTGGAATTCTTCCACTATGCTTTCGTCCAGATACAGTTGTAGTGTGGAGAGGTAGGTGACGGGTGCGCTGTTGAGCAGGGCGATGGTGCCATCGATGTGTTCATCGCTGTGCGTGCTGCCGCCAAGACCCAGGATGACGGTGGCAGAGACTTTCATACCGCTCGCGTGTGCCTTGTGCAGCACCTCGGCCATGCGCCGCTGCGTGGCGCCCTTAGTGATCTTTTTCAGGATGAGGTCGGAGCCGGATTCGATGCCGAAGTAGAGCAGGCTGAGTTTGTTTTCGCGCAGCAGGGCCAGTTCTTCGGCACTCTTGCGCTGGATGTTGCCGGGCGTGGCATAGCAGGAAACGCGCGTCAGCCGCGGCAGCGCAGCCGCCAGTTCGCGCAGGATGGCGAGCAGGTGTTCCGTCGGCAGAGCCAGCGCATCGCCATCGGCCAGGAACACGCGCTGCGCGTCCGGCCAGTCGGCGGCGGCAGTGCGGATATCGGCGATCACGTCAGGCAGCGGGCGTTCGACATACTGCTTGCTGCGATACATGGCGCAGAAGCTGCACTGGTTGAAGCTGCAGCCAAGCGTGGCCTGGATGATGAGGTTGTCACCCTCGGATGGAGGGCGGAACAGCGGTTGGTTGTAGAGCAGGGTCATGCCGCATTGTAACGAGCTCGCTTCCCTGCGCTACACGTTTTGAACTGGTCGCTTTGGAAGTTTGACGAAGCTGAGTGCGCTCGAACTCGGTTGTTCGACATCCGCGTTATGGGGTTTGGCTTGATCGATGCCGAGTTTTTCGGCCAGCTCTTTTTCTCGCCCAGAAATTACAGCAAAGCAATACTTGATTTCCTCGATGGTGCCATTCGATAGCGGGTTGGGCTTTCCTGCAAGAGGTGTGACTTCCTTGACGATGTTGCTCAGCGTCTTGTGCATCTGGCTCAGGATGCGTTGTTCTTTATTTAACTCTTCTTTGTTCATGGTTCGCTATGGGTGAAAAAATTGCAGGACTCGACTCTACTAAAATCGAATCGGGACTGCTAGCGAACGCCGATATATTTCCCGCCTCATGGCTCGGCGGGCTCGCTACGAACGAATATTTAACGCTTTCTTGATGTGAAATTAACGTTGAGCGCCAGCAGCCCGCCCATCACAGATGCTAGCTATTGCGACTAGCCAGAAGTCGGGCACTTGGGCGTTTCAAGTACTTGCGGTTGCCCAGCGTGACTGGTCGATGCCCCACTTTTCAAATGCTTCATGAGACTTGATCTCGTCATCGGCGCTTGAGAGGTCAACCATTTCGGGTTCGATATGGCAGGATCTTGCACAGTCATAAATAACCTGGACGATCGGCTGCAACGAGTTTTCTATAGCGACATCCCGCACGACACCCAGACGGTCACTCGCCAGGCGCACCAGGGAACCGGCCGGGTAGATGCCTATCCCTTTGATGAATGCCCGAATCAGTCTCGGGTTGAATTGGGCGTCGCCCCACTCGTATAGCCTGCGCAGGGCTTCCGTCGGGGGAACTGCTTTGTGATAGACCCTGATCGAAGTGATCGAGTCATACACATCGACGATGGCAATCATTTGTCCATGCAGGCTGATGCCTTCTCCCTTAAGCTTGTTCGGATATCCGGAACCGTCATAGCGTTCATGATGCTGAGCCGCCGCATTGTAGGAAACCTCGCTCAGATTGCTGACCTTCTTCAGCAATTCGGCCGTTTCCGCTGCATGCGTTTTCATTACGGCAAATTCGTCATCAGTCAACTTGTCGGGTTTGTTCAAGAGGTGGAGTGGTACTTTGGCTTTGCCAATGTCATGCAACATGCCGCCCAGGGCGAGTTGCTTGATTTCCATGCGCGGCAATTCCAGAACTTTACCGAACGCGACTGCGAGCGCAGAGACGGCAACCGAGTGCTGGAATGTGTACTCATCCAGGGTCTTGATTTGAGCAAGTGGCAGCACGGAGGAAGGGCTGCTGAACATCATATCAACGATCTTGTCGATTACGGGCTCGCTCTGTTCCAGGCTCACCTGCTTGCCCAGCCGAACATCCCGCATCATGTTTTGCATCATCTTGCTGGCATTTGAGAGTATGACTTTTGCACGTTCGAACTCTTCTGCAGATGAACGGTTGACGATGACTTCGGCGGCCATCGACGACAATTCATTGTGGTCCTCAACCGCAGCCTGGTCGTGGTCCTCGTTTGCGATCAGTTCATCGACATCCAGGCCCAGCGCTGTATCGATGACGACGTGTTTGATTCCCGAGGCGATGACTTTGTCAAGGATCGAAGTATTGTCGATCTTGAAACGGCTCTTAAAGAAGGGGTGCTTTATCCAGGTGAGGCCAAGATCGTGGATGTACATGCCGATTCTGAGTTGCGCTACAGGGATCTTCTTTATCATTTTTAGTATAAGTCGCGAATAGATCGGTCACGCCATTCATGCTATCTCGCCCACTTGAGATATTTAGATCAGGCAATCGCAAAGTGCGCTACAAAATTGTTACCGGGTTGGCAACACGCTGAACTTCTGCTCAATATATATGGTGGCAGAACGTATCAAAAAATCTCCCTGAAGCATATAGGTCAAACTATCTAGTTTCACTAGTACCTGGATACTTTGTGGGTATTCCAAACTTTGGGCAGTTGTCCTTGCAGGGAGAACCAGGTTGTCGTCGTTGGAGAGGTCAGAGCAGCGGGGGTAATCGATTGGAGCGGGCGTTCTGCATAGCGCTCATACTGATGGTGCTGCTCAGAAATGCCTGGGCACGGCACGGGTGTCCAACTGCAGTCCGCCGTTGGCAGGGGTGTTGCCCAGCATTACCAGCTCGGCGGCGGTGAGCGGCTTTATCTTTTTCGCGTCGCGACTGCGGCTGAATACGCCATTGCGCCACTGGTAAACTTCATCGAGCTTTTCCTCAAAGGTGTAACTGTGGTTGTTATCGTCGTAGTAGTCACTGAATCGGTTGCCGCCCAGGTAGATCGCATTGGAGCCTTCGTAGCCGGTCTTTTGCCCTGAAACAGGATCGGTGTTGAGGATGTAGCCCCAGTCGCCAGGAACAAAATTTCCCACCGCCACGTCGGTCTGGAGTTTCAGCAGTTTTCCCTTGTGGTCCATCTCTTCCGCGTCGTAGTCCTGCTCGAAACTCCACATCTTGCCGGGTTCGATGCCTACCAGCGGATCGTCATCCGCAAGCAGGGTTTCCTCGACCCAGCGGGTGCGCTCCGCATCGCGTTTGACGCGGTGGTAGTAGTCCAGCGTGCCCTGCACCATGACCAGTTTGGCTGCGGTGTAGCAGCCGATGGCATATTTCTGCTGATGCGCGAAGACATCCATCACCGCGGCATGCACGGAGACGCCGGGTTTCGGCGTGCCGCGGTTCCAGTATTTCTTGTTCCATTCCGCCTTGTCACCGTTGGGCCAGACCAGGTGCAATTCCTCGGTCCAGGCGACGATGTTCTGGCGCACGCCCACGTGGTCTGACAACGCTTCGATGTTGCAGGCAGTGCCCTTGAACACCGTCGTGCGGCCATGCTGCAACAGCGCGAGCAGGATCTCTTTTCTGGATACGATGTTCAGCGCGCGCGTTCTGCCTTTGACGGTTGGCAGGCGCACCTGCTCTGTAGCGAGTGCGAACTCCGGGCGCTTTTGGAAATCCAGCGTGCGCGTGTCGTCCGGCGGTGTCGTCAGTGCCAGATTGCAGCGCGCCAGATTGAGTGTCCACGGTTTGCGCAACCAGTGCAGTGGGGATGTTCAGGTTCTGCAGATAATCGGCTATGTCATGCTGCAGGGAATCGAGTTGCGCCGGGCAGAGGAACTGCACCTCGGCGCGGGCGTTGCCGGCACAGCAGGCCAGGGCAAATAAGATCAGTGTAAGTTTGTACATGCAGCCTTGAACTACTCTTTGGACGGTTTAACGAAGCTGATGACGTTCGCACTCGGTTGTTCGCCATCGGTGTAATAGGGTTTGGCCTGATCGAAGTTGAGTTTCTCGGCCAGCTCTTTTTCGCGCTCCGAAATCAAGGCGAAACTATCCTTGATGTCCTGGATGGTGCTGTCGGACAGCGGGTTGGCGCGTCCGCCCAGCGGTGTGACGTCTCTGACGACGTTGCCCAGCGTTTTGCGCATCAGGCGCAGGATGCGCTGTTCTTTGCTTAGCTCGTCTTTGTCCATGGATATATCCTGATGTGAATTGGAGGAAACAACTTTACTGGAATTGAAGAAATGGCGGCCGCTCTATTCATGCGTCAGGTGTAGATCAGACCTTGCGTGGGAATGACGATCGGGTGGGTGCCCGACTGGAAGATGAATAATCCAAAGAGGAAGCTGAGCGCCGCGATGAAGATGCTGGCAAAGAATGCCGTCCAGAA
This sequence comes from uncultured Pseudomonadota bacterium, assembly GCA_963718345.1. Taxonomy (GTDB): domain Bacteria; phylum Pseudomonadota; class Gammaproteobacteria; order Burkholderiales; family Gallionellaceae; genus Sideroxyarcus. Next base: position 81,373 of record CAVQZH010000019.1, read on the forward strand.
TCCAGCCACCTTGAAGCCGGGCACCGCCGACGAAACGAACAGCATCATCAGCGCATTGATCACCAGCAGAAAAAATCCGAAGGTGACGACCGTCAACGGGATGGTCAGCAAGATGATGATGGGCCTGATGAAAGCATTGGCCAGGCCCAGCAGGAGTGCTGCCATGGTCAGCGCGCCGGTGTTGGCAAATTTGATGCCGTGGAAGATGAAGCTGGCTATCCATAGCGATAGCGCGGTGATTCCCAGATGTATCAAAAACAGAAAAATGTCGTTCGTCATGGGTCGAATTAAGGAATCTGGTATGTGAAAAGCTGTTCGTGTCACGCATTATGCGCGATGACGGATTTGCTGGCGACTGTTTAACAGCTATGCGGTACATCCACGACGCCAAGCGCTCCACGAGGAATTTCCGTGGATAACGTCAACAACGAGGTATTCGTAACAGATGGTGATTTTTCCGTCGACGTTTTTCCGCGGACGGCCAATGGCAACGTGGTACCGATCAGAACTCTGCACTAGATCGGTCTGGTTGCCACTGAAGACAGGCGTGGAGGCGAGCTTGTCGCCCCCGGAAAGGGCGGCGCAGGTCGGCTTGCCCGGCCTGCGCCGTTCGGTTAGGCGGGTGTCGTAGTGAGTGCGCCGCGATAGCCGAGACGTTCGAGTAGTTGCCACGCGTTGTGGTACCGGTCGCCGCTCTTGTCGGGCTCGACGCCGACCACGGTGAAGTCGTCGATGTCGTGCTCGATGGCTGCAGCACTTTCCCCAGCGCCCAGCCAGACGCCGAGCGGCCAGCCATGGTCGTATTCGCGGCGGATCAGCTCGGCGCGGCGCGCCCGCCATACCGCTAGCGGCACCAGCACCGGGCCGACCGGTAGCTTGACGTCGTGCGGCGTATCATCCGCGCCGAGGCGCAAGAACTTCCAGTTGTCTGGCACATCTTCGAATCTATCTTTCAGCGTGGACATATGACACCTTCCTTTCGTGGATGATTGGTTGAGTCGTTCAACTTGGTGCCAAGTCTAGCGGCGTGCCATATGCTGGTAAAATACTTATTTGTTACATCTTAATAACTAATTGGAATAATAAAAGGAAGGGCTTGGCGTGCCAATGAGGAGGCCTGTGCCGATTGGTGTCGGCACAGGTCTCTCCCGCCATATCGCTGCTCAGGTGTTTCAGAAGCTGCGCTTATTTGTCCCGCTGCACTGATTCGTCACGCATGGCTTGGTGTTCCCGTGTGCTCATGCCCCGCCCCCGGAGGATGGGCGGCGATCAGGTTATCCACGCTATAGGCACCAGCCCCCGCGACAAACAAATAGAGGAAGATGAAGCAGTACAAGACAGCCGGTTCGCCCTGATTCAGGATGGGCAGGAAGCCTTGGGGCGCATGTACCATGAAGTAGCCTATCGCCATTTCACCCGACAGAATAAAGGCCGCTGGCTGGGTGAACAGGCCGATCAGGATCAGGATTCCGCCTACCAGTTCCAGCATGCCGGCCGTGCCCAGCAGTGACGCCAGGTGCAGGCCATCGAACATTGCGATATGGGGTACGCCGAACAGCTTTGCCGTGCCGTGCTGCACGTAAAGAAAGCCGACAATGATGCGCAGCAGTCCCAAAACACGGGGAGTCCAGGCTTTAGTCATTTCGTCAGAGAAAATCATGATTAATCCCTCCTTCTTGTGTACTTAATTTGTGCGCCTTTGCCACGTGGCAAAACCGCGGTCTAGCGTGTCTTAAGACAGGTTTGCGCAATCATCTGTTCAATTTCCGGCCCCAAAAAATTGAGCATGGAGACGCCGGAAATTTGATCCGGTGGAAGTTGTTGGGGGAAGTTCGGGGGATTCTCGGCGCAATAGCCGCGAGTTGATTATTTTTGCCGGTTGATTCTGTTTCGGCTCAATGAAACAAGAGGGAATATTTCAGTGATGCTGCCGGTACCATTCCAGGAAGTCCGTCTCCGGCAACGCGCGGCTGAACAGGAAACCTTGCACCACGTCACAGCCGAGCTCTCGCAGCAGGTCGCTGGTTTTCTGGTCTTCCACGCCTTCGGCCACGGTGATCATGTCAAAGTTGTGGGCGAGATCGATAATGGCCTGGACGAGCTGTTTGTCGCCGCGCGATTTATGGATATTCTTGACGAAAAGAATGTCGATCTTCAGTTCCTGTGCCTGGAAGCTTTTCAGATATGCCAGCGAGGAATAACCGGTACCAAAGTCATCAATGGAGAGGTTCAGGCCCATCTCCCTCAGATTGGCCAACGTGGAAATTGCGGATGAGTTTTTGACGATCGAACCTTCGGTGATTTCCAGGGTAAGGCTGGTTGCCGGCACGTCCCACAGATCGAGTGAATGTTGAATGATCATGGGAAGCTCATTGTCTTCCAGCATCTTTGGCGGAAGGTTGACGCTGATGCCGATGTTCGCACCGGCTGCCGCGAAGCCGGCTGTATGGCGTAGCGCGGTGTTGAGGATCATTACGGTCAGGGGATTGATCAGGCCGCGGCTCTCAGCAATGCTGACCAGGGTGCCGGGAGTGATTTCACGATTTCCGGGCGCAGTCCAGCGCACCAGCGCCTCGGCGGAGACGCAACGTCCTGTCCTGATGTCGATCTGCGGCTGATAGTTGACGCGCAATTCGTTCGCCTTGATGGCTTTGTCCAGATCGATGTCGAGACCAACGTAGGATTCTGTTTCGACTTGATCCTCGAACCGGTAGACGTGATATCTATCTTCTTCGCTTGCCGCAATGCGTGAAGCAATATCGGCATACATCAACAACTGTCCCGCATCGCGGCTAAGCTCGGGGAAGTTGGCGATCCCGATATACGGTCGCAGTGTTATCTGCTGCTGGCCTAGCGTGACGGGCTTCTGCAATTCGGAAATGATCTTGATCGCGGCCAGAACTGCCTGATCCTTGCTGGCGATATTGGGCAGCACGAGGCATATCTGGTCGCCGGAAAAGTTTGTGTAGCGGTCGGCTGCACGCAACAGATTGTCGAGACACTGGTCGGTGTAACGCTTGATGGCTTGCATGGAAATGCCGCCGGTGAGGACTTCCATGCGATTTACCACGCCCAGTTCGATGATCAGTACCGCAATTGTTCGGGTTCCGCCCTTTTCGATTTCACTGTGGAAATAATCAACCAGTTGTTCGTGGGGTAACTGGTGTTGCACCAATGCCGCAACGGGTTGACGCGCCGCGAACGATTTGGGGTCGGTCATCCTGCGTAATACTCGCGCGGATTCAGGCCGAATGCGCCGGTTGGCAGCCCGTGCAATATTGTCGGCGGATCTTCTTGTGTTGCGGGCGGGTGCAGCAAGTCCAGCGTCATGGGGCTCTGCGCCGGAGTCTTGTCCTTGTCGCTGATGATCAGCACGCGTGGCTTCAGGCGTCGAACCTTGCTGTGGCTGATGACGATCGCGACTTCACCGGTTGAAAGTTCAACCATCGAGCCAACCGGAAATATTCCGATCGCACGAATGAATTGTTCAACGATGGGAGGGTGATATAAATCGCGGCCAAAATTGGCCATTACCTGCAGCGCTTCATAGGCCGGAATGACCTCGGCATAAGGGCGTGGATTGGTCATTGCGGAAAATGAATCGGCAATGGCCGCCATGCGTCCGAACAGACTGATCTCTCCCTTGGACAGCCCGGCAGGATAACCGCTCCCGTTTTCCCGCTCGTGGTGCTGCGCGACGCCTTCAAGGACTTCCGGGTGCACATCGGGTAAATTTTTCAGGATATCAAGGCACATGGGGACGTGATCCTTGATGGTTTCAAACTCTTCCGAAGTCAGTCGGCCTTCTTTATGCAAAAGGTCATGCGGCAATCGAGTCTTGCCGACATCAAGCAACAACCCCAGGGTGCCCAGACGCTCGAGCATCTCTTTGGGCAAACTCAGGTGGCGGCCGAGCGCAACCAGGTAGATGGCGACATTGATCCCGTGTCCGTAGACAGTTTTATCCTCTTGCAGCAGGCGCGAGATCAACATCAGCGCGTCGGGGTTGCGCACCATGCTGTCCACCATGTCGCGCACCACTGCATCGACTTCCTGCAGGTCGAGGAGGTTATTGCTGGCCAGGTCTTTAAACAGGTTGCCCAGGACTTCGGCGGTGCGTGCGTAAGTACTTCCGGCCGGGGCCAGTTCGGCATCGAGGGGGACTACGGTACGGAATGGCGTTAACTTGATGCTTTCGGGAATGAAGGAAGCCTGTAACTTGAGATCATTGGCGTCGTCTGCAAAACTTTCCTCAAAAACGTGCGCGTGACCGGGGCTGCTTTTTTCCGGCATATTTCCAAATTTGGATATTGCTTCTTGCGCTTGCGCGGTCGAGAACTCGGCGTCCACCAGAACGTATTGGCAATACTGCCGCAACTGCATGAGGTGTTCGTCGTTTTCGATCAGGAAGCCTTGAAACAGGAAGGGTGTGCCTGTCCAGGAACGGTCAAGATCCGCCACGAACATACCGGCCACAAGCTTGTCGGAAGGGATTTTAGTTCGCATGGTTTGATATGTTTATTTCATTCCTTGAATAACAAAACACCTCCCTGAATATTGCCATAAGTCAGTGGACGAGATGTACCTGAATTTGTGCAAAATTATTGCAGTGGATTAAATAGCCCTATAAAAATTATGGCTACTGCAGCGGCGTTGCCGAAGTCACCGGACTGTTAGCGTGTGCACTGTTTCTTCGAGGTGGAATTGAGATACAGCGCCATCAAGGCGCCGACCAACCAGATGCTCGCTATCGCGGCCAGCCAGAAGCCGGGTGCGCCACGGGCGGGACCGAAGAAGTTGGTGAGCCCGAGCACAATGCCGCCGCCCAGACCCGGCACCCACAGCGTCACGGTGTAGATCACCATCGGCACGACCGAATTCTTGTAGCCGCGCAGCGCATTGACGGTGATGGCTTGCATGGCGTCGCCCAGGTGGTAGAGGCCGACCATCATGATCAGCGGGATGGCGACTGCCTGCACCTGCAGGTCGGTGGTGTAGAGCGCAGCGATCAGTGGCGCGCCCAGCCAGAAGGTCAGGCACAGCACGATCGCGATGGACATGCCGAGGCGGATTGCTTCCCAGCAGATGTGGCGCGCGCGCTCGGGTTGTGCGGCGCCGAGTGCTTGGCCGACCAGCACCGAGGTGGCATTGCCCAACGACAGCGGGATCATGAAGGCCAGTGCCGCGAGGTTGGCGGCGATCTGGTGTGCACCGGACACGACGGGACCCAGGCGCGCGATGAACAGCGCCATGAAAGTGAACGCGGTCAGGTCGGCGATGAATGTTAAACCGATCGGAATACCGAGCTTGAGGAACTCGCGGATGGCGGCGAGGTCCGGCGCGGTGATGCGCCTGCGCAATTCGAACTCCGCATATTTCGGGCTGTTCAGGCACCAGCCCCACGCGAGCGCGGCCATCAGCCACGCATCCAGCGACGTTGCGACCGCGCAACCTGTAGAACCCATCGCCGGGAAGCCGAGCAGGCCGTACATGAACAGCGCATTCAGCGGAATCTTGATGGCCAGCGACAGCAGGTTGAAGAACATCACTGGACGCGGGCGCTTGACTCCCGTGGAAAGGCCAAAGAACAAACGCAAGGCAAAGGCGGCGGGCACGCCCCAGGCCGAGACGGCCAGATAGGCGCGCACCTTGGTTTCCACTGCGGGCTGCAAATGCGAGATGGCGATGAGCGGTCCGGGGAAACGCAGCAGCAGGATCGCCACGAGTGCCAGCGCCAGCGATATCCACATGCCCTGGTGTATCTCGCGCCCGACGTCGGCGCTCCGCCCTGCGCCGTGCAGGTGGGCGATGATGGGCGGCACGGCAAGCAGCACGCTGATCAGCGACATCAGGATGGTGGCCATGATGGAGGCGGCGATGCCGACAGCGGCAAGGTCGATGACGGTCAGCCGCCCGGCCATTGCGGTGTCGATGACGGCATTCGCCATCATTGCCAGTTGCGCAATCAGCATCGGCCAGGCCAGGTGCACCAGTTCGCGGGTTGAAGAGGCGGGGGATTGCATGTCGTTGTTACGGGTTATGGGGCCAGGTTTGATTTATTGCGGCAATGTCGGGCAACGGGCAGCTTGGTCTAGCCACCGCTACGCCTTGGCATCAAAAGTCAAAAGCTCCGCCAGGCGTTCCGCAATCATCATGGTGGGCGCGGCCGTATTGCCGGACGTGATATACGGCATCGCGGATGCATCAACCACTCGCAAGTTGCCGATTCCCTTGACACGCAACTCGGAATCCAGCACTGCCATGGGATCGTCGGCGCGCCCCATTTTGCAGGTTCCGACCGGGTGGAAGATCGTCGTGCCGATGTCTCCTGCAGCCTTGACCAACTGCTCGTCGCTTTGATACTGGTTGCCCGGCTTGTATTCCTCCGGGCTGTAGCGCTTGAAAGCCGGGCTGGCGAGGATTCTGCGTGTCAGCCTCAGGGAGTCGGCGGCCACCCGGCGGTCTTCGTCGGTGGACAGGTAATTCGGTTTGATTTCCGGTGCCTTGTACACGTCGGCAGAGGTGATGTGCACGCTGCCGCGCGAAGTGGGGTGCAAGTTGCAGACGCTGGCGGTAAAGGCGTTGAACTGGTGCAGCGGCTCGCCGAACTTTTCCAGCGACAAGGGTTGCACGTGATACTCCACGTTGGCCCGCGTCTGGTCCGGGGAACTGAAAGCAAATGCGCCCAGTTGCGAGGGCGCCATCGCCATCGGGCCGGAACGGTTCAGCACGTACTCGAGGCCGATCATGGCCTTGCCCCACAAGGAATTGGCCCTGGTGTTCAGGGTGGAGATGCCGTTTACGCGATACACCATGCGCAGCTGCAAATGATCCTGCAGGTTTTCGCCGACGCCGGGCAAATCGCTTTGCACCGCGATGCTCAGTTGTTTCAGGCGTTGCGCAGAACCGATACCGGAGCGTTCCAGGATCTGTACGCTGCCGATCGAACCGGCGCTCAGCAACACTTCTTTCCGGGCTTCTGCCACATGAATATTTCCATCGTGTATGTATTCGACCCCCAGACATCGCTTGCTTGCCGGATCGATCTTCAGTTGCTTGACCAGGGCGCCGGTGCGCAAGGTGAGGTTGGGCCTTTTCGCGGCATCTTTCAGGAAAGCGCGTGATGCATTCAGGCGCCAGCCGGAACGCTGGTTGACGTCAAAATAGCCCACGCCGAAATTGTCGCCGCGATTGAAGTCGTCGGAAAAAGGAATGCCCGCTTCTTGCGAAGCATGCCGGAACACTTCCAGGATATCCCACTTCAGGCGTTGTCTTTCCACGCGCCACTCGCCGCCTTGCCGATGCCACGCGTTGTTTCCGCCGTGGTAATCCTCGAACTTGATATAGCGCCTGAGCGCCTCGAGCCACGACCAGGAGGTGTCGCCAGTCTCATGGGCCCAACGCTCGTAGTCGGCATCCTGTCCGCGCATATAGATCATGCCGTTGATGGACGAGGAACCACCCATGACTTTGCCTCTGGGGTAGAGCAGGGAGCGGCCATTCAGACCAGGCTCTTCCACGGTGCGGAAGCGCCAGTCGGTGCGCGGGTTGTCGATGCAGTACAGGTAGCCAACCGGAACATGGATCCACAGGTAGTTGTCCTGTTTGCCCGCTTCCAGCAGCAGCACCTGTACATTGCGATTTTCGGTCAGGCGTTTTGCCAGCAAACATCCCGCACTGCCCGCCCCAATGATGATGAAATCAAATTGCTGTTGATACATTCTTATGTTTTTCCTTTGTCAGAGCAACAAAGTAACGGAGTCAATTTCTATCCTTGTCGCCATTCATCGATCATCGAGGCAACCAATGCAGTCCATCCGGTTTGATGGGTGGCCCCCAATCCTTTTCCCGTTTCAGCATCAAAATATTCGGCAAAGGGTATGTAATCCCGCCAGTGCGGGTCGTTCTGGAATTTTTCGACATCTCCAAAAACCGCGCGCTTGCCGTCTGCACCGCGGGTAAATATTGAAATCGATGAGTTCGCAAAATATTTGGCTATGTCGCCGACGACAATCTTGTTTCCATCAACATCCTGAATGTTGAGCGTGTCTCCGTACGCCTTGCCCAGTTTGCGCAGGGATTCAATCATCAGAAAGGTAGTCGGAAACCAAACGGGGCCTCTCCAGTTTGAGTTGCCGCCCTTGATCTTGCTTTCGGCTTCGGCGGGCTCATATCGAACAACGGTGCCGCAGAAGACGAATGGGTGATCCTTGTGGCATTTCGACAGGCTACGCAGCCCGAATTTTGACCTGAACTCTCCGGTATCCCAGACTCGCTGCATGATGCGGTTCAGTTGGTCCGGTGCGACGATGGTAAGCACGAGTGTTTTTTCATTTTCCCGGATCACCGTATTCACGCATTGGGAAACGATCTCCTGGCGATTGTCGACGAACCAGTTCAGGTTAGTTGTAAATTCCAAAAACGGTTTGGTCCATGCTTCCTCCAGTCTTTCGACTGCGAATAGCGGAATCAGACCGACCAGGGAACGCACCTTGAGCTTCTCGAACCTGCCGTCCGGATAGCGAATGACATCGTAAAAGAAACCGTCTTTTTCGTCCCACAGATTGTGATCACCATGTTCTCCCATGCGCTTCATGGCGGCACCGACGTAGACATAATGCTGGAAGAATTTTGTTGCCAGACCTTCGTATGCAGGATTGTTCTTTGCCAATTCCAGCGCGATGCGCATAAGGTTCTGGCAGAACATGCCCATCCACCCGGTCGCGTCGGATTGCTGGAGTACCGCTCCATCCGCGAGTTTTTTCGAACGGTCGAACAGCGTGATGTTATCCAGTCCGAGAAATCCGCCCTCGAAGATATTGTTGCCGACCGGATCGACCTTGTTCACCCACCAGGCAAAATTGATCAACAGTTTATGGAAGCATTTTTCCAGGAAGGCATGGTCGGCCTTGCCGGAGCGGATACGATCCATGTTGTAAACGCGCCATACCGCCCATGCATGCACCGGCGGATTCAGATCGCCAAACTCCCATTCATACGCAGGTATCTGTCCGTTCGGATGCTGGAACTGTTCAAATAGCATGAACCAAAGCTGCTTCTTGGCAAAAGCGGGATCGATTATTGCGATGGGGAAAGTGTGAAAGGCAAGATCCCATGCCGCGAACCACGGGTACTCCCATTTGTCCGGCATGGAAATGATGCGTTGTGAATTTAGATGGCGCCAGTGCTGGTTGCGTATGTGCTTGCGCGATTGTGGCGGCGGCGCTTCAGGGTTGTCACCGTCCAACCATTTGTTCACATCGAAAATATAGCTCTGTTTTCCCCACATCAGACCGGCAAAAGCTTGACGTTGTATCAGGCGTTCATCAGCACTTGCACCGGGCGGGTGTATCGAATCGTAGAATTCGTCAGCCTCGTTCTTTCGGCGCTTAAAAATGGCGTCGGTATCCGCGAACGGTTTATCCAGCTGTTCCTGGGAGATGCGGAGCTCTATCTTTACATGCCCCCCTGCGGGGATCATGCGCTCATAATTGACGCAAGCTTTAGTGCCCTGCATTTCCGTGTTGACGCTGGACTCTCCATTGACGATATGCCGGTGAAAAGCATCCTTGAAATAGCGTCTGTCATCTGCCGACTTAGCTCCGTACAGCGCGGACTTGTTGCTTTCATTGTCGGTGAACAGGGGCGTTCCGCCAGCTTCACAATAGATATAGCGACGGCCCAGTTTATATTTGAACGGAAGATTGGTTAGCCCTTGCGTTTCCGTATCATCAGCCAGGAAACATAAATGATCGTTTGTTTCTTCAAGCAGACTTATGACTGGTTCTAGCTCAGGCTCTGAACCCCATGACCAGGTGTTGCGAAACCACAGGTTGGGGATGATATGTACCGGAGCAGCTTCGGGGCCGCGGTTGTGGACCTCAATGCGAATGCAAATATCTTCCGGTCCGGCTTTTGCATAACTCACAAACACATCGAAGTAGCGGTCTTCATCGAAGGTGCCGGTATCGATCAATTCAAATTCAGGCCCGCTTCCATTCGCGTGTCTGGTTTGCTTCAACTAATTTCTTGTATGGAAATTCCGCCTGCGGGTACTTGTACAGATAGCGCATGTAACTGTGCGTCGGTGTGCTATCGAGATAGAAGTAGTAATCCTTGAGATCCTCGCCGTGATTCCCCTGCATGTGCGAAACGCCGAATGCACGCTCTTTAAGGATAGGGTCTTTCTGATTCCATAGCGCCAAGCCAAAACACAACAACTGGTAGCGGTCGCAGAACCCTCCCAGCCCGTCTTCACCCCAACGGTAGGCTTTGCTTCGTGCCATGTCATGAGTCAGAAAATCCCAGGCTTCTCCATCGTGACTGTAATCTTCCCGCACTGTTCCCCATGAACGCTCGCTCAGGTAGGGTCCCCATTTTCTCCACGTAACGTGCAAGGAGCCGTCTGCCTCGACAAGCCGTTGATGTTCTTTGGTGACCTTGGATGAATTCGCGCTCATCGGTTAGCTTTGTCCTTTTTATTCAGGGCATTCCGGCTACATGGCGTGTCTCGTTCAGTTTTGCCAGCCTGGCTTTCAGCTCCGGCAGGATTGTCGCAACCGCTTTTTCTCCCTCGAGGACGGCCTTGTTGCGGCTGCTCATGTCGGTCGAGGGAAGGCCGGAGGTGACGGGCCGGATGACGAGATCGGCGCTGGATTGTTCGTGGCGATTGATGGTCTGCACAAAAATGGAAAACGTCTGCCACAGGATGTCGGAGATGCCGGTCGTGCTTCTGTCCTGCGGGCGGTCCGAGATGTCGACGGCGATGACGAAATCTGCACCCATGCCGCGCGCTACGCTGGATGGAACCGGCGCGGACAGCCCGCCATCCACGTAATCCTGGCCGTTGATCGTAACGGGTTCGAAAAACACCGGTACGGACGAAGAAGCGCGAACGGCCATGCCGGTATTGCCCGAGCGGAACACCACCATTTCGCCCGTGCGCAAGTTGGTTGCAACTGCGGCAAAGGTCTTATTGAGCTTTTCCAGCGGGCGAGCGTTGACGTTCTTGTTGATGAAATCCTGCAGTGCCTGTCCCTTGATGCAACCCCTTTTGTCCGAGACCACCGTCTCGGCCAGGCATCGGTACAGACCCGAGCCGTCGATCACCTGTTCTTCCTGCATGTTCATCGACAGTTCCTGTATCTGGAAGCCGTTGAGTCCCGCAGCATAAAGCGAGCCGACTACAGCGCCCGCGCTGGTGCCAACGACGATGTCGGGAGAAATTCCCTGTGCTTCCAGAGCCTTGATCACGCCGATATGGGCAAAGCCGCGCGCCGCGCCGCCGCCCAAGACAAGTGCGATCTTCGCGGGGGGCCGTTCCACCACGGGTGGCGGGGTTACCTGGGTGCAGGCTGCCGTGCTGAGCAGCAACAGGATTGCGAGTGCATTTATTTTCATAATCAATGGTCAGTGTCGGAGTGCTTCGCCCTTTATTTTCCGGAATCCGGAATTGCGGCACAATCTTACGCGATTATAGGTCGCGCAGTCTTTTCGATCCGGACCGCTGGCGGGTAACCAAAACTGGTGACGGGGTAAGGGATATACCTGCGCGAACGCAGGAACCGCGGCGACGGTCGGCGTATCATAGTTACTGTTCATGGCAAATAAGCGAGGGAACAAACATGTCTCCGACTCCACCAGATGCACTGCTTTTCATTACTCCCGTCTGCACGCATTGCCCCTCCGTTTTGCAGTCGTTGAGCGAACTGGTTAAACAGTCGCAGGTCGGGAAACTGACGGTGGTGAATATCGCTGCGCATCCGGAGCAGGCTGCGGAATACGACGTGCGCGGCGCGCCCTGGGTGCGTCTGGGTTCTTTTACGCTTACCGGTGCACAGAGCATGGCCGAGCTGAGGCAGTGGGCCGAATGGGCGAGCGGCGACGAAGGGACTGCGCATTATGTCGAACATTTGCTAATGGAAGGCGGTTACAAGCAGGCGGTTGCGTTCATCGCCGGGGACACGCATCGTCTCAAACCGCTACTCTCTATCGTTGCCAATCCCGAAGCCAATATTTCGGTGCGCCTCGGCGTCAGCGCGTTACTGGAAGCCTATGCCAACACCTTGGAACTGCAGGCACTGTTGCCGCAACTGGGTGAGCTGACTTTCCATTTCGATCATCGCGTACGCGCAGACGCGTGCTACCTGCTCGGCCTCAGCGGCAATGTTGCCGCACGCGCCTATATCGAAGCTTGCCTCAAGGACGCGCACGAAGAAGTGCAGGAAATAGCGGAAGAGGCGATGGAAAAGCTGGCACAGATGAATTCAAAAATATAACGCGACACTGAAACGTCCATTCCGGAAGGTTTAAGAAGCTGCGTCGTAAACGGAAAGCCCGCGTGCCGGGCTTTCTCTTTTTGCAGAATCAGTCGTTCCATCCAGTGAATCTATGATGGCAATTCGAACAATCTTGTCCGACTGTTGAGCCCTGATGGCTACCGATCGTCCGCTTTGTGTTCACGACATAGGGGGACGTAGATGCATGGCAAGTATTGCAGGTCGTGATGCCTGCATGGTTCATCGTGAATGCGGTAAACGTTGTCGTGCTGATGTGGCACAAGTCGCAGTTCGGGTTTCCTCCGGCCGTCAGCGGGATATGTAGTCCGTTCGGATCGTTGGCTGTCCCTTTGGCAGTCGTTCCGTTGTGACAAGTTCCGCAGATACCGGCGATGTTGCCCGTATGCATGCTTGCTCCCAACCAGGAAACGGTATTGAAGTGGCACGAATTGCAATCCGCAGTGGTGGTGATGTGGGTCGAGCTTTTGCCCGGCGCAATGGTTATGCCGTCATGACATCCCATGCATACTCCCGAGGGGGAGGGGCGATCGTGCATGAACGTGCCGGGCAGCCAAGTGACATAGTTATGACACTCGTCGCAGTAGTACGTATTCCTGCCCAGATATGGCGCTGTCTGATGGTTCGCCGGTTTGTAGTACTGGTTGGCACCTGCCACATGGCAGCCGACGTTAGCACAGCTGTGCGGTACCACGCCGACATGATTCCAGCTCGCCGGAAGAAAGGCGTAGGATCGATGACAGCGATCGCAGGAGTCGGTCGCTTTGAGTCCGACGCTGTGGCTTGACGGCCGGCCCGTGGCCTGCCGGTTGTTGTGACAGGTTGCACATTGTCCGGGTATGGCCGTTCCGTGATTAAAGCGCGCACCCTGGAAAGTGTAGGTGTTGAAGTGGCATGTTTCGCAAGGTGCATCCGTAACGATATGACTGGTGGATTTTGGCGTGGCTACAACACGCTTGCCCAGCGCATGACACCCGTCGCAATTTCTGGGTGTGCCCTGGAACACGCCGCCAACATGGCAGGTTTCGCAAGCCGTCGTTGCGTGCACTCCGTTGAGAAGAAATCCCGTGGCCGTATGATCGAAGTCAAGAACGGCAGGCGTCGCGGCCATCGCTTGCATTGATAACAACGCCAGCATCAAGGCGAGCACATTTGCAGATACCCTTACCAGACCGTGCATGATCTACTCCCCGTAAATAGCCAATTGCAACCTCTCCGGCCGGGTTGCTGGATCAAGCGGGATCGAAGATAAGGTACGACGGTGCGGCTTCTAAATTTTGAGACCCGTTACACTTTAATCTGGTAATCCCGCTATCCAAAAGCATGGCTCTTAGACCGGTGACTTTGCGCGTCCGTTCAGTGCGGATAGCCTTTTTTAACCTGGATTGAATCTTGATGAGTCGGTGAATTTCAAGGAATCGGGTAAATACCGAATCAGGCATGGGGGTTTTCACTACCTGAATGGTAGGTCATTATTAAAAAAGCCAATTGGGTCGGCAAGAAACGATTGAAACCGGCTTTGCAAAAAGGCTGGTTTGAATCTATTGTGCGGGCAACAGGTCTACATGGTTGAAAATCGACGTGAAGCTAACCCATAAGGCCAAGACTCATGGATGAGAGCGCATTTCGACAGAAGCTGGCCGAGGCGATCCAGCGTCCCTGCACGTTCGAAAAGTCATTGCAGACCCGCTGTGTTGCTTGCGAGCGCTCGGACCGGGTACAGATCGCCGAGCGCGAGGCTGTCACGTGCCGGAATGCGGCCAGCCTTGCGCGCTGTACGGAATTGCACGGTAAATTGCGACATAGCTTTGCATTTGCGCTGGGAATGGTACGCGAAGACACGGTTTTGTCGCATGCGCAGGAAATGCGCGTGCAATGCGGCGGGTTGAGGGGATTGCAGTTCGTCCTGAATGAGAGTGCCGTGGTGGACAATGTGGACGGCCTGACGGAAAGCGCGGTGCAGAAGTGGGGTGAGTTGGCGGAAATTCCTTATTCGGAGGTGGTCCACGCGGCGGCACTTTGTTACAAGGGGCGGCATGGATGATTTCTGCGGTCAACTGATCGACATGTCCCTTCAGTAACCGATCACCACTTTCCTGGATTCAATTTCAAGCCGACACAAGCGCGAAAAACAATTCGCATGGAAATTCAAAAGAAGTACATTGCGCTGACGGTTACCGGATAGGTTAACTTGGACGACAAGCCGTCGGTCGAGGTCGCGTACGACAGCCGATTCACTTCTGCGCGGAAGGCAACGTGTTTGTTCATCTGGTATTGTCCTCCCACGCCGAAAATGACTCCGTTGCCAAAACCAACCCTGCTGGCTGAAGCGCCATTGGCGAAAGAGGTTGTTGTTTTTCCAAAGCCGACACGAAACAGCAGGTTGAAATTGTTGACCGGAGCAGAATTTTGAACCAGCGACAAGCCGGTGAATTTTGCAGAGCTATTACCGCTTACCGCCCCCAGGTCGATGGAGCTGATTTCAAAAACGTCTACATTCGTTCCGGCGCCAATACTGTAATTGGCCCCTCCCGTACTGGCTCCGCCAGCGACATAAAAAAGTCCATAGTCGTCAGCCAGAGCATTGCAAGAAAGGGTTATCAACGCGATTGCAGCAAGACCCAGTTTCATTGTCCCTATTCCTTAAATCAATCCGATTTTAATTCTTGTGAAATACCGACTGCGCCATGTGCATGGATATGCTCGACCAGACTACACTCATCAGCAGCCATGCGGCTGCAATAAGCAAGAAAACAAGGAAAAACTTTTTCACCGAAGAGCTCTCATTTAGATGTGCCGGTCAGTTCAGGACTCATTTGCGCATTTTATAGTAGCTTTTGTCACATCACTAAAGAATAAAGGAGTCAGGCGCCAAATGGTTGCCGGCCCGGATTTTCCGGAACGGGCGATGGAGGCGCAATCTTACGCGATAATATGTCGCATCTTCTTTTCAATCCGGATAACGACCCGTCATCATGTGGCTGCAAAAAGAGATTAGCCTTAAACCGCGGACCCGGGGCTTTCATTAGATCACGCAAGAACTGCTGCGCGAGCTTCCCGAACTGCGAGACATCAGGGTCGGCATGATGAACGTCTTTATCCTGCACACTTCTGCATCGTTAACCATCAACGAGAACGCCGATCCTACGGTGCGCCAGGATTTTGAAAGTTACTTCAATCGTGCCGTTCCGGAAGACGAATCCTATTACCGGCATCAGGACGAGGGTTCCGACGATCTGCCTGCACATCTGAAATCAAGCTTGCTCGGCTCCAGCCTGAACATTCCGATTGCCGACGGACAGCCCAGGCTGGGCACCTGGCAGGGCATCTACCTGTGCGAACACAGGAACCATGGCGGCAATCGCCATGTTGTGGTGACCATACAGGGCGAGTAAGTTGAAAATAATGAGTACGTACTTAAGTTTGCAGCTCAAACTTGAGCTGACAAAGATTGCAGATCACTGCAATCGTTATTGCTGCCTAACATTCATGCGATCTGAAATTGAATTGCCAGAAAGAGGCGATCGGCAGAACGTAAGCCATTTGCGACATTAAATGTTTCTTGAACGGCCATTTTGCTCCATGCTGTTACAAAGCTGATACAAAATTGCACTAAATACATCTAGTGTTTTGCCGTTACTTTGTATTCAATTCGATGAGCAAACGAATAAGAGATACTTTGATGTTCGCAAGATCTCTTCAGGCTAACCAGGTGAATCTCGTGACCATCAATATTCTGGAAGCAAGAAAACTTACCACGGCAGAATACAAACTGATTGAAGATGAACACTCGCGACTAAGTGATTCCTTGCAGAACATTCGCAGTACCTGCCGCAATCTGGACAATCATGGCAATTGCCAAAGTTGCTCCCGTGAACGAATCGCGACATGCCAAGGACGATTGATCTCCTTCTTCTATAACATCATCAATATCACGACCAATCATTTTAGTCATGAAGAATCAATTATGCGGAGGCTGTCAGTCGTCACCGAGGAATACGAGGACTTTCGTAGTCATCAGCAAGCACACAATAATATTTTGAACGAGTTGAATGCGAAAATCAGTCTCTGCGCTTTGCTTGATGCACATGGTGAAACTGCTGAAGCCTACCGGCAACTCTATAAAAGGATGTCAGAGTTGTTTGAAGAGCATGCCCGTTTGTTAGACGACCCATTTATCAAATCGACCCAGCCGTGAATTGTTTTACCAAAACGGTTTCAATTTGACCTGCCCCAATCGTAGTGCCAAGGGGGCTTAGCAAAGTCCAGAATAAGCAATCCACTCTCAGTTCCTGCGCTACCGGGGATAGCATTCCGAAGGTGTGCCGCAAGGTAACAAGTCTCAACGTCCTGGCAAGGTTACCTCAATGGTTTTGCCGCCGTAGCCGAACTGCTGATCGCGCGCTTGCACAACAACCACCCGCACGCCTTTCGGGATCTTCACTCCGTACACATCGCGCGTGAAGGGTTGCTCGTCAGCGTGGTCGTGCATGAGCTTGCGCTCCCCATAGACCATGCCTTCCTTGACCCATGACGCGAATTGCATCTGCATAACGTTGTGGGGTGTCGTAGGGCGAAGAAATCGTGACATCAAAGTCAAATGTCTCCGGACCACTGGGTTGAACCTTCGCGGTGACGACATCGGGATACTTCTGGTTCATCGCATCAGCCGCCTGCGACAAGACAGCTACGACACTGAGAGAAAGTGCAAGAACTGCTCGAAGTACGGATCGTCGATGAATGGTGAGCGGCATAGAGGTTCCCGGTTGGCTATGAATTTTTCGGACGCTATCCGACTGGATGGAAAAAATCAATATGCCATTTCGCCTGGATACTTTGAAGATCAGTAGAATTGGAGGCAACCGCAAACGGCAGTCATTGACCGACTATGGAAGTCTAACGAAATTGTTTTACTGCCGCAATGCTGCCATTCAAAACTACCGCTTGGGCATATTTGAAAGTTAAGATCAGCCGCTATCTGTCAGTTCAAGTATGAACTACTACGATTTGAGCAACGGGCGACGATCATGCGTCCAGCTTGCCCTTAGCGCACGGCCGCTTGAAGCAACACTTTTTCGGTATCCAGCAGCGCCGCAGGTGTGCCGTGGCACACGGGCATAACACCGGTGGGGCGCACGCAAAGCCTCTGGTATGCCGCAAGACAGGCTTTGCGCAACGGTGGATGCGCTGCATTTTCGAGCAGGAGCGCCAGCGTAAAAGTCCTGCCTGCACTTTCCAGCCATTGCCGCGCCTCGCGTTGCTGCAGTTCTGCGGGCAGTTTCGCCAGCGCTTCGAGATGTTTTGCGTCGTCTGCCAGCCTGGCCTTCACTAGTGCAGTATCGAATTGTTTGGCACGCGACAGTGCCAGCGTGATGCGCGCAAACAAAGCTTCGTGGCTGCCTTCCTTCTGTATCGCCCGCAGTGCATCCAGTGTGAGGATATGCGTCGTACCTTCCCAGATAGGCAATACCTGGCAGTCGCGCAACAACCGCGGCAGGATGCTTTCCTCGATGTAGGCATTGCCGCCGATCGCTTCCATCGCTTCACTCACCGCGAAGACTGCAAGCTTGCCGCTCAGGGCCTTGGCCATCGGTATGGCGAGCCGCACGAGTTTACGGGCTGCTTCGTCGCCGGTGTCGGCGCGATCGAGCGTGCGCACGGTTTCGAAAACGAGCGTGAAGATTCCAAGATGTTCGGCCACAAGATCGGCCATTGTCGCGCGCCACAGCGGCAGTTCATTAAGCTTGTGCCCGAATGCTCTGCGCCCGGCGCCGTATTTGAGCGCTTCCAGCAGCGCCCGTCGCATACCGGCGACGCTCGCGACGGCGTTGTAGAGTCGCGACAGGTTGAGCATCTCGGCCATCTGCTTGAAGCCTTCGTTTTCGCCGGCGATCAGGTAAGCCTGCGTGTTCTCGAAAGTCACTTCACCTGTTGGCATCGAACGCACGCCGAGCTTGTCCTTGAGCCGGTGAATGCGGATCGTGCCCGAGTTGTCGGCGGGTTTCTGGCGCAGGACGAGAAAGAGTCCTAGTCCTCTGGTGCCGGGAATGTTGCCGGGCATGCGCGCCAGCGCGAGGATCGCATCGGCCGTCACGTTGGAGCAGAACCACTTGTCGCCGTTGAGCAGCCAGCGTCTGCCTGCACGGGTCGCGGTGACGGCATTGGCCCCGACATCCGATCCGCCCTGTTTTTCCGTCAGGAACATGGCGCCCTGCCACAGTTCGTCCGGATTGCTGGCAGCGAGATGCGCAATCGTCATTTCATACAGCGGGGTCTGCGTTCCTTCGGGTCTGCGCTCAAGCACACGGCCCACACCGTCGGTCATGCAGATCGGGCAATACAGGCCGATTTCACTCTGCGCGAAATAGTAGCCCGCGCCGAACCCGACGAGGTGCCTGACCGCGCGATGCCGGGCCAGGAATTTCCGGTTGTATTTGATGCCGACGATGTCGCGCCCGTAAGACAGTCTTTCGAGTGCATGGTAATCGGGGTGCTGAATCACACGGTCTCTGCGTATGCCGCGGGCATCGTGGGTCTCAAGCGTCGGGCCCTGTTTGTCGGCACGGGCCGAAAGTTCGGTTGCCAGCGCACCGCTTTCTCCCAGCGCGCTGAAATGACTGCGCAGTTCCCCGAAGCGCACGGCGCCGAGCCAGCATTTCCAGAATTCCTCGCCCAAGCGGGTCTGCGTCGAGCAGGTTGGTGAACCGGATCTCGGGCGTGTTGAGCAAGTCGGGTGTCGAGACAACTGTCATGGTCTCATCGTAGCGGATTACGCCGAGCAGTTAAAGGTGCTGCGGTGGCACTGACGGGTTCGATTTTCGCATGCAGTTTTTGCAGGTCGTCGATGTAGCCAGATATCTTCTTGCGCAGATGATCCTTTTGGCCAGGCGTCAGCAGGCCGAAGACACGCACTGTCATTTCATCCATTGCGCTGTCGTAGGATTCGAGCACCTGCTGCATTGCCGCCGTAGCGGGCGTCGGCGGCGTATCGATCCACTGCGTCAACAATGCGGCAATGCTGTCTTCGCTCGCATGGCTTCTTAACAACAAGATCAGGTCGACCTGCATCGCTTCTCGGTGTTCGATGTAATTTCGCGTCACAAACGGGATGTGCATGCTTATTTCCCTGATCTTGTCTTCCTGTTCATCGCTCAGGTGGCCAGCCAGTTCTTGCACAAAGTGGATGTGATCATTGGCACGCTTGGCGAGATTTTCTTTTATGTCGCCGGAGAGCATTTCATCTCTCTGTTCGTGGTTCTTTTTGGCCAGGTATTTGCGGAGTTCCTGGATCTGTTTGTCGTCCAGCGAGCTCAATACATGTGCGGCGGGCCGGATGGAAGGCGTCACGGTAAATCTGTATAGCCGGCTGATCTGCTCTCTGATATGCATGACGTCGGAGGGTGTCAACGCGGAATCCCGATCGGTCAGGACTTCCAGTTCCTGTAGAAAAGCGATGTATTCCGGCAGCGCATTCTTGCGATGCCAGCGCAGGTAGTCATCTATGGCGTTGTGAATTTCTTCCTTTTGCGTGGAATTGAACGAGGTGTAATCGTTGATCCAGTAGCGCAGCAACCAGTCGGCATGATTGTAGCCAAAGGTAATCCTGCTGCAGCCGGTGCAAGTGAGCAGGACTAGTGCGAGAACGATGAATACTGGCTTGGAACAATTCATCTTTTCCCCTTGCGTTATAGTGCCGAGTACTGACTACTGCCGGCACCCGATTGCAGTTACATTCCGGACCAACACGGCGTCATTCCTCCGATTCCGGAAAGAGAGTCTTCCAGGCAGCTTCCGATCCAACCAGCAAACTCAACCCGTCTCGCGACGGCCTTGCGCAGGGATCGGCATCAAGCGTCTTCGCCAGATTCACCGTGTCGGGCGAAAAGTAGGCTTTCACCTCGCAATGCAAATGCCCCTCCGATTCGTGGCGGATGAAGATGCCTATTCTGTCGCCGCTGGCCGGATTCTCCATAGGTCGACAGAAACAGCGCTTCAAGTTGGGCCAATGCATCTCCGGCCAGCATCGCATCGCCAAGATTTTTTGTGAACCACGCGCTTGTCATGATTTCAGTTCTCCGGGCGCACGAATACCTAGCGATTGCAGTTCATCGAATATCTTTTCTGCAAGACGTACATGGCCTGCAGCATTGGGGTGCAGCGGATCGCCCTTCAATTGCGGATCGGAAAGGACGTCGGCAACCGCGTTCTTGATCAGGGGAACCTGTTGCGCGTCGGCCACCTGCTGGTAGAAATCGGCCGCCGACAGATGCTGGAAAACCGCACCCATCAGGCTCGGGTTAGGCGTTGCCAGCAAGACCGGCTTTGCCCCGCGTGACTTGATCAGCGCAATAATCTTTCCCAGATTGGATACAGTCTCCTGTTGGGGGAGATGGCGCAGCATGTCGTTGCCGCCCACTGTTACCAGGACCAGTGCTGGTGTGGGCGGATCCAGCAGAGCAGGCAAGCGTCGCAACGCAGCCTCGCTCGTGTCGCCGCTTATTCCACCGTTGATCACTATCCATCCGGTTCGGCTTGCCAGCAGATAGGGCCATGCTTCCTCGCGATTGACACCCGCGCCCTCGGTCAGGCTGTCGCCCAACGCCAGCACCACGCTGCCGGGAGGAACGGCTTCTTCCTTGATTTTGTTACACGCGGTAGCCAGGATCAGAGCGGCAATTACCAGAACGAACCGGCGAACCGTGCCGGCACCGTATCGGTGCAGCCAGTGAAATGGACTTGGACGATGGACAACGTTCATTGTGTGCCTTTAGAAGTGGGGCAGCCGTTTTTCGTCACATGGTACAGGCTTTGCATCCTTTTAGATGCACGTGCCGCGGTTTGATTCCATGCCCGTCTCGAACATGCACTTTCCGGTTCAGGAGAGTGGCGCATATACCGACCTGCAGCCCGAAATATTCCCGTCCATAACAAAAATATTTTTCCTGTCATGGCATCAATCTTCCGGAATAAACCGTCCTGCGCAACAGTATTGCAGGTATGGAGAATGGTGCCACGTCATGGCATTGAAGTCTCGCACAGGAATCAGCGTGTGAGTGCCGTTCATCCAGTCACTATCAAATCGGAGGAAGCTATGAGCACGAATGATATGAATATGGACAGAAGGAAATTCCTGCAGCTGGCGGTGTATGGGGGGGCTATTTATGCCTCGGGAATCGGATTGAGCGCCTGCTCCTCGACCGGCCCGGAAAAATATTCCGAATCGGATTTCTTCTTTGTGCAGTTGTCAGATACCCATTGGGGATATAGCGGTCCCGCCAATCTTGACGCGCGCGGTACGCTGCCCAAAGCCATTGCTGCGGTAAATGCTTTGCCGGTCGATCCGGATTTTATCGTCTTCACCGGCGACCTGACCCAACTCACGCTGGATGAAAAGGTGCGCCGAGAACGCATGACAGAGTTTCGCGATCAGGTTGCCGCGCTGCGCGTGCGCAATATCCGCTTCCTGCCCGGCGAGCACGACGCTTCAGCTGACCACGGAGATGTATTCCGGGAATTCTTCGGACCCACGCATTATTCCTTCGACCACAAAGGAGTTCATTTTGTGGCGCTGGATAACGTGTCCGATCCCACGGGATCATTGGGCGATGAACAGATTGCCTGGCTGGAAAAAGATCTGGGGGGGCGATCGAAGGAGGTTCCCATCGTGGTGCTGACCCACCGTCCGTTGTTTGATCTGCAGCCGGAATGGGGATGGGCGACACGCGACGGTGCGAAGGCAATCGAGGTGCTGACACCTTATCCGCGCGTCACCGTTTTTTATGGGCACATTCACCAGGAGAACCAGCACATGACCGGCCATATTCCCCATTACTCAGCCAAGTCCCTGATATTCCCCCTGCCTGCGCCCGGCTCGGCCGATCACAAGCCCATACCCTGGGACGCGACACAACCTTACCGCGGTCTCGGCTGGCGGGAAATCGAAGCGAAGGGCAGCGAGCGCTCGATCGAGGAGCGCGAGCATCCGATAGCTTGAGCGATGCGGTGAAAGGAGGAAATTGGCCGCGGTGGAGGGGCATTTTCTGCGGCCGTCTATGCGGATGCCCAACAGAACAGGAGACTGAAAGCATGAAGAGTACGTTACGTAATTTTATCTATGCAGCGATCTGCATGCTGATTGCCGTCAGCGCGAGCGCGGATGGCGCCACATCCGCAGGGGAAATCAAGTTCAAGGCTTCGCAGGAAGGCGTTTCGCTGCAAGGCACTTTCAATGATTTTGCGGCGAACGTGAAGTTTGATCCGGCGCAGCCGGAAATTGGAACGGTTAAGGTTAGTGTCGATGTGGGCTCTGTGAGTACAGGCACTCCGGCCGCGAACGTGCTGATAAAAAGCACTGATTTCTTCGATGCGGCTGCGTTTCCGCAGGCAACCTTCGAGGCTACCGAGTTTCATGCGCAGGATGCAGGCCACTACGTCGCCAAGGGTACCTTTTCACTCAAGGGGCACTCGGTGACGTTGCCGGTCACATTCGTCACGACTACCGGCCCTCAGGGCCGCTGGTTCGACGGCACGTTCACCATCTCGCGAACGTTGTTCAAAGTGGGTCAGGGGGAATGGTCTGACACGTCCACACTGGATGATCCGGTGCAGATCCTGTTTCATATAGGGCAGTAAGGGTATTGCGGCGGGACAGAGGGGAGCTGTCCCGCTTTTTCTTGTTCTTCATCAGCGTGATCAGACTCCGGAACGACCTGAAGGCATGCGTGGTCTCACATGCCTCATCCCGCATTTGCAAAATATTGCGCTCCAAGCTGTAATGACAGGGAATAAAACGCCTGCAAACCCGGTATTACCATTAAACATGGAAACGTAAGGATGGACTCCCAGACAAAAACAAAAGAAAAACGTTTTCAGGCAATGGTGTTGCCCCATCTTGATTCGGCCTTCAACTTGGCGCGATGGCTTGCACGCAACAATCAGGATGCGGAGGAAATTGTGCAGGAGGCGTATTTGCGCGCATATCGGTTTTTCGACGGCTTCCATGGCGAGGATGGGCGCGCATGGGTACTGGGTATCGTACGCAACACGTTTTACACTTGGTATCGGCAGAATAAGTCCGGGGCGCAAAACACCCAATTCGAGGACGAGGTGCACAGCGCCATGAATTCCGACTACGGAGCCGCGATGTCTGCCGACGACAATCCCGAATACATGCTCATCCAGAAAGATTGTCAGCGTCAGATGCAGCGGGCCCTGGAAGCATTGCCGGTTGAATTTCGAGAGGTGATGGTTTTGCGCGAACTGGAAGAGTTGTCGTACAAGCAGATTGCGGGAATAGCCGGAATCCCGATAGGCACCGTGATGTCGCGTCTCGGGCGCGGTCGCAAGCAGCTGGCGGAAATCCTTGCCGCCGAAAAATAAACAGAGAAATGGAACGCATGATGGACCATCAAAAATATATCGAATTGTTGCCTGCCTATCTCGATCAGGAGCTGGGCATGCCCGACCTGCTTGATGTGGAACAACATCTCGGCAGTTGCGCCGAGTGCCGTAATGAGCTTGCCGAATTGAGAAGAGTGAGCGAAGGTATTAAAAAACAGGCTGCCTACTTTTCCGCCCCCGCCCATCTCGCGCACCGCATTGCGGCGAACCTTCCTCGCAGCCATAGAACCGACGCAGGCTACAATGGATGGGGCCTGAACTGGATGAATGTGGGCGTGGCATTGGGTAGTCTGGTGGCGCTGGTGTGGAGCGGTGTCCTGTATGTGGCCGTGCCATCAACCCAGGACAAGCTGGTGGATGAACTGGTTTCCAGCCACGTGCGCTCGCTTCTGGTCGATCATCTGTCGGACGTGGCTTCGTCCGACAAGCACACGGTAAAACCGTGGTTCAACGGCAAGCTGGATTATTCTCCGCCGGTATTCGACCTGACCTCCAATGGGTTCCCGCTGACCGGCGGGCGACTGGATTACCTCGACGGTCGTGCCGTGGCCGTGCTGGTCTATCGGCGCAAGCTGCATCCCATCAACGTTTATATCTGGCCAAGCAAGATCAGCGTAGCGTCAACGACGCGGGAGCGGCAAGGTTATAATTTGATCAGCTGGTCGGCGAATGGAATGGCGTATTGGGCAGTATCCGATCTGGCGGCTAATGAACTGGAAATGTTCGTTACTACGCTACGCGCTCAATCATAGTGTTGCTCCGGAGCATTCGGACAACAGCAAACTTTATATGTAGCAGTTCAGACTTGAGCTGACAGATAGTGTCTGAACTTAGCTTTCAAAGATGTCCAAGAGATAGTTCTGATTGGCGGTTTTACGGCGGTGAAAAAATGTGGGCCGCCCTCCGTAGGCAGCCACCAAGAGTCATTCGCTGGCATCTTTAAATTTATTTCCTTCGTCCGACATCTAGACCGTCACTCGGTATGGTGAGCAGCGAGGATTAGCATTCAATGGACAGGGCAATCCAGCTCGTACCACTTAAACTGGGTTGGCAAGTCAATTGCCAGATCAATGATGACGAGTTTGAGACTTCGGCTGAAATAATTGTAGATCACACCTATTGTGGTTTCAGTTCCAGTGTCAGATATTGCCCTATAGAATCCATTCTGCCTTTTTAAAATAGCTCCATTCAGCAATAGCATCGGCTCATTGAATAACCCGGCTGTCTCGACTGATAAATGTTGAAGATTGAACGCGGGATGTTGGATATCGATTTGCATATAGCCTCCATATGGGATTTTGGCCATTTGAATAACAGTTGCTTCAGTTCGTGCAGAAATTGGAAATTCGCAAAAAAGCAGCTTAGTTGTTGATAGCGAATCTCACGGCTAACGCTACTCTGTTAGGCACCAAAGTCCATATGGCATACTGCATATACCACGGCCTATATAATTTCCTCAGCCATGTATTCCTTAGAAATAAGATGGGTTATGGCTTAGCATTAGAACTTAGAATATTAGGTGATTTTTCTCAAGTGACAATATCCGACATGGTTGAAGAGATATCTTCGTTGGAATTGGCCAGCAACTACTTTAAGAACTGCAGCGCCTTGCCTGGTATTTGTTTTGTCGCCTACGGGTTACTCTCTGCCGGCCGCCACCGTCTGCTCTCTGGCAATCCAATCTCAATTTTCATGAGGGTGGGGTAGTAAAAGCGATTGCAGCAATCCAGGAATTCGTGTCATAAACCAAATTTGAGTTAAATCTTTATATCCTTGGTACAACATTTAAAAATGAAACTGACTGATATGTGTATTTCCAATCCTGAAACCAGCCTCGTGGCGAACGAGGGAGATATTCTGGACGAACTTCTGCAATTGAACGGCGCGAAAGTACTGGAACTCGGGTGCGGCAAGGCGGAGAAGACGCGCCTTGTGGCGCGCAAGGCTGCTTCGGTGCTGGCGTTGGAAGTCGACGCAACGCAACTGGCGAAAAACCTGGCGGTCACCGATCTGCCCAATGTGACCTTTGCGCATGGCGGTGCGGAGAAAATTCCGGCCGCCGATTCTACTTATGACATCGTGCTGATGTTCAAGTCGCTGCATCATGTGCCGGTTGGACTGATGGACAGTGCGTTCGCCGAAATTCGGCGTGTCCTGAAACCGGGTGGTGTGGCCTATATTTCGGAGCCGGTTTATACCGGCGAATTCAATGAAATATTGAAATTATTTCACGATGAGCGGGCGGTGCGCGAGGCGGCGTTTGAGGCCGAGCAGCGTGCGCTGGCAGCGGGAGGATTTGCTCTGGTGGCGCAGAAATTCTTCCTGCAACCGGTGCACTATGAAAGCTTCGCCCAGTTCGAGGAACAGGTCATTAAAGTGACTCATACCGAACATAAATTATCGGATGAGACCTTTGCGCAGGTTCGCTCAAAATTCAATCGACATCTGACGGCACACGGCGCCGATTTTCACACGACGATACGCGTCGATTTGCTGAAGAAGAGTTAAGGAAACGCAGATTAATTCCGTTCGCCCTGAGCTTGTCGAAGGGGCACCACGGACGACTTACTGGATCAGACCTTCCGCTTTCATTGCCGACTGCACGCCCGGACGCATCGAGATTCTTTCCATGTATTCCCGGATTTTCGGGAAGGGGGCAAGATCAAAACCGACAGTCGCGCTCCAGCGCAACACCACGAACAAATAGGCATCGGCGACGGTGAAACTGCCGCCCATCAGATACGGACTGTCAGCCAACCGTGTCTCGACATAGCCAATACGCTTCGTGAGCAATTCAAAGCCGCGGTTCTTCACTTCTTCGGACACTGCCTTGTTGAAAAGCGGGCTGAATGTTTTGTGAATTTCAGTACCGATGAAACGTGAGCCATTCCTGCAGGCGGTAGCGTTCCATGGTGCCGGCTTTCGGGGCCAAGTTTGACGCCGGATTCTGGTCCGCAATGTATTGCAGTACTGCGCCCCCTTCGGTCAGGATGCCACCGTCGTCCATTCTGATCGTCGGCACGTAACCTTTGGGATTGATCTGCAGGAAATCTTCACCACTGGCGGTCTTTCCCGTGGAGGCTATAAATCTGTCGATTTCAAACGGCAGTCCGGTTTCTTGCAGGGCGATATGTGAGGCCAGCGAACAGGCACCGGGCGAATAATAGAGTTTCATGTGGTCACCTTTCTTCTTGTGTACTGCATTGTTGAGAGCGATTCCAGATCGCCGGGAATGTCGACATCGGTAAAAATCCCGTTGTCGTGTATTTCTATTTGCACCAATCGGGAGATATCGCGTTCCAGCAAATGTCGCGCTCCGGCATCTCCCTGCAACGCCAGCAATTCTTGGCGATAGTGCGCAGCAAACCCGACAGGATGACCGCGCCTGCCATCACGCGAGGTTGCCGCCAGATCTGCACCGGCGGCAATGGCGTCGCGCACGCCGACGATGGCCGCCGCAGGCACTGCCGGCATATCGGCCAGCCCGATCAGCCATCCCGCAGCATCGGGGTTGGCGCGCACGCCGCAGGCAAGACTGGCAGCCATGCCGTGCGCGGCATCCTGACATACCAGCCAGCGAATCGCCGCGGAACGGGTTGCACCCAGCGCGCTTTCAATCGCAGCGCAAAATGCTTGCGATGCGGGCCGAACCACGACCGTGACAGATCCGAAATTCTGCAACCAGGGCAGCAGGCTGTGCGCTGCAAGCGGAAGCGTCACATTGTTCAGCGTAACCGCATGCAACA
Organism: uncultured Pseudomonadota bacterium; assembly: GCA_963718345.1. Taxonomy (GTDB): domain Bacteria; phylum Pseudomonadota; class Gammaproteobacteria; order Burkholderiales; family Gallionellaceae; genus Sideroxyarcus. The sequence continues at coordinate 108,815 of CAVQZH010000019.1, forward strand.
GCTTGTCCGAGCCGAAGCGGCTTGAACCTCCTGCTGCCAGAACAACGGCAGCGATCTGCCGCGGATCAGGCAAGGGTGGCCTGGTCAAACGGCATACTGCGCAGGCGCTTGCCGGTCAGGGCAAACACGGCATTGGCGACTGCCGGAGCGATTGGTGGTGTGCCTGGTTCGCCGATGCCGGAAGGGTGCTCATCGCTTGCCACGATATGCACCTCGACCTGCGGCATTTCAGACAGCCGCAACGGCTTGTACGTGTCGAAGTTGGACTGCATCACGCGGCCGTTCTCCAGCGTGATTGCTCCATGCAAGGCGGCGGAAAGTCCGTACACGATGGCGCCTTCGACCTGTTGCTGCACGCCGTCCGGGTTGACGACAATGCCGCAATCGACCGCGGCGATTACACGGTGTACCCGGATCTTGCCCTTTTGCAGCGACACTTCGGCGACCTGTGCCACGTAACTGTCGAATGATTGGTGTACCGCGACGCCGTACGCGTGACCGGCAGGCAATTTGGTTTTTCCCCAGCCGGCCTTTTCTGCGGCCAGTTTTAGTGCACCCCGGTAACGGGACGCGGCGGGCAGGATATCGAGCCGGTAGGCGACGGGGTCTTTGCCCGCCAGATGCGCCAGTTCGTCGATCATGGTTTCGACCACAAATGCGGTATGCGAGTGACCTACCGAGCGCCACCATTGCACCGGCACGACATTCTTCGTGCTGTGCAATTCGACCTGCAGGTTGGGGATGAGGTAGGGCAGGGTGGCGGCACCTTCCACCGAGGTGGCATCGATGCCGTTCTTGACCAGCATGGGTTCGAATGGCGTGTCCGCAATGATGGATTGGCCGACGATGGTGTGTTGCCATGCCACGGGTCGTCCGTCTTTTGCGATCGCCGCTTCGATGTGATCGGCCCACATCGGCCGGTAATAACCTCCGCGCATGTCGTCTTCGCGTGCCCATACCACCTTGATCGGCTTGCCGATCACCTTGGCCACTTGCACCGCTTCCTGCACGAAATCGGATCGCGGATTCGCACGCCGGCCGAAACCGCCGCCCAGATACGTGGTATGGATCTCCACCTGTTCCGGCTTGAGTCCGGCGGTGGCGGCGGCCATGGCGTGATCCATGGTCTGCGCCTGGGTGCCGGTCCAGATGGTGCAATGATCCGGTTTGAGGTCCACCACGACGTTGAGTGGCTCCATCGTGGCATGGGCCAGATAGGGCACTTCATATTCGGCACTCACGGATTTGTAGGCATCCTTGAGGCCCTGTGCGGTATCCCCGTCTTTGCGCGCTACCGCGCCCGGGTATTTGGCGAGCTTGAGGTATTCCTCGCGCATCTTGGAGGTGGAAAGCTTCTCCCCGGGACCTTCATCCCATTCGATCTGCAACAGGTCGCGCGCCGTCTTGGCCGGCCAAAAACCGGTTGCCGCAACCGCGACGCCGCTGGGTACCTGATAGACGCCCTGCACGCCCGGATACTTGCGTGCCTCTGTCGCATCAAAACTTTTCACCTTGCCGCCGAACACGGGGCTGCGTGCGATCAGAACAGTCAGCATGTCGGGCAGATAAACATCGAGGCCGAACTGTGCGCTGCCGTTTATTTTGACCGGCGTATCGAGGCGTTTGACCGGCTTGCCGATCAGTTTGAAATCCCTCGGATTCTTAAGCGGGACGTCGTTCGGGAGCGGCAGTTTGGCCGCAGCGTCCGCCAGGTCGCCGTAGCTGATTTTCTTCCCGCTTTTTGCATGGATCACGCGGCTGTTTTCGGCATGGCATTCGTTTTCAGGTACGCCCCATTGCTGTGCCGCTGCGCTGATCAGCATTACTCTGGCGCTGGCACCCACCCGGCGCATTTGCTCCCACGACGAGGGAACGCTGGAACTTCCTCCCGTCAACTGCATGCCGAAGCCGGTGTGGTTGTAGACCGCCGCCGACGGGCGCCGATTCGATGCGGATGAGACTCCAGTCGGCTTCCAGTTCCTCGGCGATCAGCATCGGCAGCGAGGTGTAAACGCCTTGCCCCATCTCGGACTTGTTGACGACGATGGTGATGCTGTTGTCGGGCGCGATGCGGATGAATGCGTTGGGCGGATAGACCGGCTTGGGCTTCGCTTCGGCGGCATAAGCGCGACCGCCTTTAGGCGGCAGGTAGAAACCGATCACCAGTCCGCCCATCAATACGGCGCTCTGTTTGAGGAATGTGCGACGGGATGAGTCCTGCAAAGTTGTGCTATTCATTTGGCCTCTCCCAATTGTTGCGCTGCCGTGTGGATGGCGGAGCGGATACGGTTGTAAGTGCCGCAGCGGCACAGGTTGCCATCCATGGCGGCGGTGATCTGGGCATCGCTCGGATGCGGATTCTCCCGCAGCAGGGAAGTGGCCGCCATGATCTGGCCCGACTGGCAGTATCCGCACTGCGGCACATCCACTTCCAGCCAGGCCGCCTGCACCGTCTTTCCCAAAGCAGTTTCGGCCAGTCCCTCGATGGTGGTGACCTGTTTTTCATTTACCGACGATACAGGCGTTATGCAGGAATGAATCGCCTTGCCGTCCAGATGCACCGTGCAGGCACCGCATTCCGAAATACCGCAGCCGTACTTGGTCCCGGTCAGATGCAAGTGGTCGCGCAGTACCCAGAGTAAAGGCGTACCTGGATCGACATCGACCATGGTGGTTTTGCCGTTGAGATTGAAAGAAATCATGAGGAGACCTCCTGCTTGTCGGGTGTAATGAAACTGCTGGTTTGGGTTGCGTGATTCCTGACCGCAATCATGTGTGCCAGGATGGAGACGGCGATCTCCGGCGGAGTATGACTGCCGATGGGCAGGCCCACGGGGCCGTGCAGGCGCGCTATCTCTTCCCGGGTGAGGTCGAACAGTGCCAGCCGCTCGCGCCGCTTCGTATTGTTGGCCTTGGAGCCCAGCGCGCCAATATAGAAAGCAGGCGTCTTAAGCGCTTCCAGCAACGCCATGTCATCCATCTTCGGGATCGTGCGAGAGGGCCACGATGGCCGTGCAGGCATCCACCTGAAACGCCAGAACCGCATCGTCCGGCATCTCGCTTGTCAAGACAGTGTCAGGCACGTTCCATGTCTGCTGCATCTCTATGCCCGGGTCGCAGACTGTGACCTGGTAATCGAGCGCCTGGGCCATGCGCGCCAGATAACTTGAAGTCTGGCCCGCGCCGATGATCAGCAACCGCCAGCGCGGCCCATGCACTGTTTTAAGCCTTTCACCGTCGAACGTGGTCACTTCGGTACGGTTTGCGTCGTCCAGCACGATCTGCATGGAGGCAAGGTGCAAAGTGCGGCTGACCAGCCGCTGCGACTGGATCGATTGGAGCACGCGCTCGATCCAGTCCGAACTGGAAACCGGCTCGATGACGAGACGCAATGATCCTCCGCAAGGCAACCCGAAATTTCGCGCCTCATCCTGGGTGACGCCGTAGATGACCACTTCACACCGGTCGGTTTTCAAGCGGCCCTGTACGGCTTTGCGCACGAGATCGTCCTCGATGCACCCACCGGATACAGAACCGACTGCGAGGCCGTCGCCGCGCAGGGCAAGCATGGCGCCCTTGGGGCGCGGGCTGGAGCCGAAGGTTTCCACCACGGTCACTAGCCACAGCGGAAGCTCACCTGCTTGCCACTCGAGTAGAGTTTTCAGGACGGATATATCGACGCTATCCATGACACCTCCTCGTTGCAACCTGAAATTCAAAAATCCGGATAATGGGAGTACTGAATCTATTTGCCACTAAAGGTCAGGGAAAAACTGTTTGTCCTCGAATATCATGTTCATCTCGTCATGATTGTCGGGCAGGCCTCAATTCTTTAGCGAATCGAGTCGAAAATACTGATCTTGTTCCCGCCGTCATTTTTGGCCTGATGCATCAACCGATCCGCTTTCTTGATGAATTCTTCGGCACTGCTCTCCGAATTGGCGATTAGAAAAACTCCGATATTTACAGCGCAGCTATGTTGCAGCTGGGTGTCGCCTTTGCCTTCGCGCTTGACCTTCAGGGAATACGGCTCGGACAGTGCGAGGCGAATTTTTTCTGCCACAATTCCCGCTTCCTTATTTGCATGGAATTTGTCGGCGCTCAATTCTCCGAGCAGCACGGCGAACTGATCGCCACCAAAGCGGGATACGGTGTCCACTTCTCGTACGCAGCAGCTGATACGGTCGGACATTTCAACCAGCAGCGAGTCACCGGCTGCCTGGCCGTGCAGCTCATTGACCCCACTGAGATTGTCCAGGTCGATGAACAGCAACGCACCGAAACATCCCCTGCGTTTATTGGTGGTCATGGCATGTTCCAGGCGGTCGTGCAGCAGACGATAGTTGGACTTTCCCGTGAGCGAATCATATAAAGCCAGGCTATTGATTACTTCCGCGGCCCGCTTGCGTTCGGTAATGTCGCGCGATACCACGACGACACGCAAGGCAACGCCATTGCTGTTTTTCAAAACCGTACCTCGCGATTCCATGTGGCGAACGCTACGATCGGGGAGCAGGAAGCGAAAAGTAGCTTGCATGCCGTTGCCGGTCTCAACGGTCTCCTTGAATACTTGCTGCAGATATTTTCGGTCGTCCGGGTGTATCTCGGCGAATGAATCCGAGCCTATCAGCGAATCCACATTGCCAAAAAGCCTGGTGTAGGAGGGGCTGTTGTACAGTCTTCGCCCCTTCAAATCCAGCACCGCGATGAAGTCGTCGGAGTTCTCGGTGATCATGTTGAGGAACACTTCCTGTTCACGCAGTGCATTTTCCGATTGCTTGTGCCTGGTGATATCCGTCAATGCGAAGTGAATCTCACCGGCTTCGCCAATCTTCGACCCGCGCAGCGTTTCCAGATGCGCATGAAATTGCGAACCGTCGTCTCTTCTGAAAGCGAGCTCGCAACTCAGCTTATCGGTGCAGCTAACGGCGGAAGTAAAGAATTGTTGCCAGTTGTTTCTGTCTTCGGGCGCAATGTGGCGGGAAAGAAAGCGCCGCGCCAATTTGTCGCGTTCCACCCCGAGAAGTCTGGCTGCGGTGAGATTGATTGCAGAGATCTGGCCGGTCTTAAGCAGCGTGAAATAGGCAATGGGAGCCAAATCATAAAATTCGATGTAATGGTCGCGCGCTTTCTCCAGGGCGATGCGGGAATTCCTCAGCTCTTCGTTCTGTATTTCCAGTTCGATCTGGTGTACCCGGAGTTCGTACAATAACTCTTCGGCGGAAAGTGTCGAAGCAGCAGTGGAGGACAGGCGAGCAACGCGAGCTTGCGCCTTCAGGCGCAACGAGAGGGTATCCTCATGAGGTAAGCTGCTTCGGATCGTTTGTTCGTCGGGTAGTATCAAGATAGCTCCGCGGCTTGTAAATTCATCTGATCGGGGGTGACTTCGCGTTCTGCAGCCAAGACGCAATGTGTAGCGCACACAAACATCGCCGCAACTTGGAATCGGCCACAGTTGAAGCCTGTATCGAGCTGAAGCATGATGCCCCCTTAAACTACCGAGGTTCGTTTTTATCTTCGATTTCCGGATATGAGGGTCATGATTCAACTGTTGATTGTTCTTGTCAAGTATGTGGGTGCACTTGAGCGGATAAGTGCCGGAAATATTGTGGGAAATTAACGTTTGATGCGTTTGCCATGCTAGTTTCAACCGTTTTCCTTTGAGTTGCACGGCCACTGCCCGAATTACTTTTACGAAAACCGGAATTCAACAGACAACTTGAAATTATCGCTAATGCACGCCTACGTTCCAGGTATCCGGGAGAATTACTTCAGAGTTTGATTCGGCTTGCGAAACGTTGCTTTTGGTAACATGGGAAAGTCAGACTGCTTGTAGTGAGCCTATATAGTGCAAAGCACATGATCGATCTTCGCAACAGTTATGAGAACCAGCAAAAGCTTATCGCCTCTCTGCGCGATTCAATCCTGTATCCGGAAATTTCGGCATCCGTCCAGTTGATCGAGACGCATATTTCCTGGGTGCTGCTGGCGGGCCACTATGCATACAAGGTCAAGAAGGCACTCAATCTGGGGTTCCTGGATTATTCGACACTGGATTTGCGGCGTTTCTTTTGCGAGGAGGAGGTCAGGCTCAACCGGCGCACGGCGCCAGAAATTTATCTGGACACAGTTGCGATCGGAGGCAGCCCGGACAAGCCGGAACTCTGTGCGCAACCCGCGATTGAATACGCTGTCAGGATGCGTCGCTTTGCCGACGAAGACTTGATGGATACCCAACTTGTACGAGGCAGGGTAACTTCACTGCACATTGATAATCTCGCAACCAACCTCGCCGGTTTTCACGCAAGCATTCCCGCAGCACAAGCGGATTCCGGATTCGGCACCGCGCTAACCATCCGTGCAGCCGCGATGGAGAACTTCAGACAGTTGCGCTTGTGGCTGACGGAAGAGGCAAACCGGGAAAAGTATTGATGCACTGCAGTCGGCTACCGAAGCCACGTTCGAATTGTGCAAAAAACACTTTGCGGCGCGCCGGGCGCAGGGCTTTGTGCGCGAATGCCACGGCGATCTGCATTTGGGCAATATCGTGCTCGATGGAGATGTTCCCGTTCTGTTCGATTGCATCGAATTCAATCCCGCCCTGCGCTGGATTGACGTGATGAACGAAATCGCATTTACGGTGATGGATCTGCTGCATCGCGATCATGCGGAATTTGCCTGGCGTTTGTTGAATGCCTACCTGGAGGCGAGCGGTGATTACAGTGGAGTATCGGTGCTGCGTTTCTATCTTGGCTACCGTGCGGCGGTGCGCGCCAAGGTTTGCGCAATTCGATCCGGACAAACCGGAATATCCACACAGATCAAATCGAATGAATTGGCCGAGTGCGGCAGTTATCTGGCGCTGGCACGGCAATGCCTGGAACGGAATCGCCCAGCCCTGATCATCACTCACGGATTGCCCGGTTCGGGCAAAACGCTATTTTCTCAGTTGGCATTACAACAATTGGGCGCGATACGCATACGCTCCGATGTCGAGCGGAAGCGCCTGTTTGGCGTGGATAAACTGGAGAGCAGTCGCCCGCTTGCCCGAGACATCTATAGTCCGCAGGCGACCAAAAAAACGTATGCTCGATTGCGTGAACTGGCACGCGAAATACTGAAGGCAGGTTTTCCGGTGATCGTGGATGCCGCCTTTCTCAAGTTGGACGAGAGAGAATCTTTCCGCCAGCTTGCCCAAAGCATGTCATTGCCATTCGCAATCACCTCACTGTATGCAGACGATGTTACGCTACGTGAACGTCTTCGGCTGCGACGCAATGATGCGTCCGAGGCAGATGTTGAGGTGCTGGAAAAATTGAAAGCAACGCAACAACCGCTGTCCGAGTTCGAATACGCAAATAGCGCACGCTTCACCACCGTAACAGCGCCGGATAGCGCCGCAAATTCGCAAGCCTGGGGCAGACTTGAAAAATTGCTGAAGCCCTATTTGCCGGGCGGGACGCCGGCAAGGTAGAGTGCCGCTGAGTCGTGATAGTGCGCACGAAAATATACTTGGAGAAAGATCGGAATGGACAGTACTAACGGGCAACAAACAGCGGTAAAGAAACTGACTCCCAGCATGATCGCCGGCTATCTTGACCAGTATGTTGTCGGACAAGACGATGCCAAGAAGATCCTAGCGGTAGCGGTGTATTCCCATTACCGCAAGTTTGGCAAGCGACTGTTGGGTGGCGTTGAGATCGCCAAGAGCAATATTTTGCTGATAGGACCGACCGGCACCGGCAAGACGCTGCTATGCGAAACCTTGTCGAGAATCGCGCGGGTTCCCTTCGTCGCGGCAAATGCCACATCGCTGGCACAGTCGAAATATGTTAACGAGGAAATCGAGGCATTGCTGCAACGCCTGCTGGACAAAGCCGCCGGGGACGTTGTCATGGCGCAGCGAGGCATCGTGTTTATCGATGAAATCGACAAGTTGAAAACTTCCGATGCCGAGCAGCGCGGCACTTCGGGCGAGCGGGTGCAACATGCGCTGCTCAAGATCATGGAAGGTGCTTCTGTCAGGCTGGGAAATGCGCAAACCATCGATACCACCGATATTCTTTTCATTTGTGCGGGTGCATTCGTCGGGCTGGATAGCATCGCCGCCACAAATCACGCCTTCGGGTTTATTTCGGTAGACGACAGCGACAACCAGAAAGTTCTCGACCGGCTGAACTCGCGCGTAAAGCCAACCGATCTATTTAAGTTTGGTCTCATCCCCGAGTTTGCCGGACGCTTGCCTATCGTTGCCAATCTGCAAAACCTGTCCAAGGAACTTCTGGTCAGGATCATGATCGAACCGCGCAACTCCATTTATAACCAGTTCCGTGGGGTGCTTAAAGAAGAAGGTGTCGAGCTTGATATTGAGCACGCAGCGTTTCTGCAAATCGCCGAAATGGCGTTTGAATACAAGGTAGGGGCGCGCAGCTTGAGAGGGATATTCGAGGAAATGCTGGCACCTGTACTTTTTCAGATACCCGACCGGCCGGAAATCCGCAAGGTTGTGATCAAGTCGCTGTATGAAGAACCGCGACTGTTTTAGGTCTATAGTCCTCACAGAATAAAGGACATATTGATTTCCTGACTGTCTTTGGTTTTCGTAAAATCCATTCTTCCGATTTTGTGATTTCCACAACTATTGCAGGGATAAGTATTGAGGATGAATATGTTCAGAACAATGATTAGAATGTTTTTCAGGACGCTGCGTTTTGTATTGAAGCCGCTCATGCTGCTATGGGCAAAGCTTGCAATGCCGAAAGGAATGGCGCGAACGAATGAGGCGCAACAAAAGATAAACAATGAATGTGCCGGGTTGGCGTTGTACCACTTCAAGACCTGCCCGTTTTGCATCAAAGTCCGCCATGAAATGGCGAGGCTGTCTCTGCCGATAGAACTGCGCGATGCGCAGCACAATGCCGACCTGCGGGCAGATTTACTGCAAGGTGGCGGCAAGATACAAACGCCGTGCTTGCGAATTGCCGACAGTCGCGGCGATGTTCAATGGATGTTCGAATCAAACGATATCATCAAATATCTGCAGCAGCGTTTTGCTTGAGACGAATCGCGGGCGTCGTAATCGGTGACAGGGCGTATTTCCTGTCGCCGTGCTACAAACCCATTTGATGCCTGATGAACAATTGAGGCTGTCACTACTAGGAAGTTTCAAGCCTTGGCCCGATCATGTTCTGTTTGATATGTTGATATGGCTAAACAGACGAACATCTGCAACACCCTGCTTACCAGATTCAATTTGAGGGAATTGCGAACAGCTCAAACGAAAAATGCGCCGACAACAATAATCACAAAGCAGATTGCTGAAAATATCACAAGTTTCTTCACAGCTCTTTCAGTTTTTTCTTTGTGCTGCTGATAAAGCGCTTCGTCCATTTTGTCAGGCAAGATATGCTCCTAAAATAAAATCCGGTATGAATACAACCTGCATGAACGAATTTGCCCATACGATAAGTTCTTAGCTCCGGAACGTTCATCAAAACGATCCTTCCGCACCTTCGTGCTGCAGCTTACTTGGCAAAGCTTTGCAGCAAGGCTTGGACTTCGCGCTTGCCCATCCCTCTGAGTACTACAATCCTGGCCATTTGCTGTGCGCGCGGACTGGCATTGCCAGCTTCCCAGTTATATATAGTTTGAGGCGTTACGTCGAGGAAAGTTCCAATTTCCGCAGCAGTCAGTCCGAGCCGTTGTCTTAGTGTTTTAAAACCCTTTGCGGTAATCCGTGCTCTACTGGTTACAACAGGCTCTTCTTTTGTCACAGTATTACTTTTGAGTGTTTTGCTCAGACGCGATAATTGTTGCTCAAGCTCAATTGTACGCCGCTTGAGGGCCGCAATATCCGACCTGTATTGCGCGGAAGCCTTCTTCAGACTTTGGGTTTCGACGCGCAACTCTTTGCGTGTCAGTCGGGAAATTTCTTCCTTTAGTAGAGTTCCGATGTTAGCCAATTTTATTTTCCTTCGGTCTTGTTGGTTAAATCCGGCCAATAAATTCAAGCCGGAATGTATGGTCTAGCAAATCCGTTTTAATGCCAACCTACAGGTCAAGCAGGCTACACAGTGAACAATCGACATAACGTTTTTGATACTGAATCAATATCGATTGCTTATACAAACAGGAGTGTCATGCCGGCCATGATTCTGCGCGGTTTTGTGATTGTATCCTTTCCCGCTGCAAAAGCGATAATCATCGGCGCAAATTCAAATTTGAATCGCGTGTCACATGACCATTTCGAGGTTAATGGTTTGATAAAGTAAAACTGAAAGTTGAAATGCGAAACAGCACAAATATATTCAGGGTGCCGTCGAACAGCTCCTATTCCGACAGACTTAAGATTTGCAATTGTTGATCGAGTTTTTGTTTTCGGAAAATTCCACAAACTTGGATACGACTATTACTTGGACTATCTACAGCGCTAAACGCCAATTTGTTGCATCTCGCTTCTATCTTTTAACGCCACGCCCGTTACCTTGAGTTGCATGGCTTCCTTTGCCAGCCACACCAATCTGTTGGCGGCCGCGGCATATGACAGTCCCTCGGGCCTTACATTGGAAATGCAATTGCGCTCGGCATCGCTGCGACCGACACGGGGTGCGTACGTCAAATAAATTCCCAGGCTATCAGGAGAACTCAAACCGGGACGTTCTCCGATCAGCATGATGGCCAGGCGCGCATTCAGCGTTTTCTCCAACTTCGTCTGCGAGCGCAACGCGTGCTTGTTCGGCAATGACAACAGGCTCAATATTCCAGGATGTTGGGATACATTTTTGCAACTCTGCAAGAAACGGAACGGCATGGCGTTGAACGGCCAGCGAAGACAAACCGTCGCCTACCACGATCACCAAATCGGGTGGAGTAGAACGCCCTTGCGTTTGCAGAAGTTGTTTGCTGGGATCATCCAGTCTGCGGCCCAGATCGGGTCTCAATAAATAGGTTTGACGAGTTGGCGCTCTGCTGTGTACGCGCAGGGTTGAATAACCCAGTGCATGAATGCCTGCATCCAATGTGACGACGTCGAGCGACAAATTTACCGCATCGCGCGCCAGTGCGTGGGCGGCGCCGAACTCCAGGACTTCCTTCGTGGGCAGGCTGCTGCCAACCCGACCCAAGGCGATGCGGGCGCGGGTGAAGCGTTTGAGTTCGTCCCACGGATCTGGAGAGGTCAGCTGGTTCATGTCGACGTCAACAGGTACTTCGGCAAGTTCTTCAATATGTTGTGGGTCTGATTTACTGGCTGAATTTGGCCGTTGCTGTCCATGATGTTCATTGTCTTGAGCCATTTTTCAAACTCCGGTGCCGCCTTGAGGCCGAGCAGCTTGCGCAGGTAAAGGATGTCATGGAAGGAAGTCGATTGGTAATTCAACATGATGTCGTCCGCCCCGGGGACGCCCATGAGGAAGGTGAGTCCGGCATTGGCGAGCAACGTCATCAGGGTGTCCATATCATCCTGGTCCGCTTCGGCATGGTTCGTGTAACAGACATCGCACCCGAGCGGCACGCCCAATAACTTCCCGCAAAAGTGATCTTCCAGGCCAGCGCGGATGATTTGTTTCCCGTCGTATAAATATTCAGGCCCGATAAAACCGACAACAGTATTGGTCAGCAACGGCGAAAAATGCCGGGCAACCGCATAGGCACGGGCTTCGCAGGTTTGCTGGTCCACGCCAAAATTGGCATTCGCGGAAAGTACGGAACCTTGGCCGGTTTCAAAATACATCACGTTGTTTCCTGCCGTACCGCGGTTCAGGGAAAGCGCAGCTTGTCGCGCTTCGTTCAAGATGGCCAGATTGATGCCGAAACTTTGGTTAGCTTTCTCCGTGCCCGCAATGGATTGAAAGATCAGATCGACCGGTACGCCCTTTTCAATGATCTGAATCTGGTTGGTAACATGGGTCAGTATGCAGGACTGCGTCGGAATACCGTATTGATTGATGATCTCATCGACCAGGTAATACAAGTTCATCAGTGCAGGGATGCTGTCGGTGGCGGGATTGATCCCGATCACCGCATCGCCGGCGCCATACAGCAGGCCATCCAGCATGGAGGCGGCAATACCGCGCGCATCGTCGGTCGGATGATTGGGTTGCAGGCGCGAAGACAAGTGGCCGGGCAATCCTATGGTGTCCCTGAATGCTGTGACCACATGACATTTTTTTGCCACCAGGATCAAGTCCTGGTTGCGCATCAATTTGCATACGGCCGCCGCCATTTCCGGCGTGATGCCTGGCGCAATCCGCTTCAACGTGGCGGAATCCGCCGCATCCGAAAGCAGCCAGTCACGAAAATCGCCGACGGTAAGATGGCTGATATCTGTAAAAGCCAGCGCATCGTGGCTATCAACGATCAGTCTGGTGATTTCATCCGTTTCATAGGGGATGAGCAATTCTTGCAGAAAGTGTTTGAGCGGAATTTCCGCCAGGCACATTCGCGCCGCCATGCGTTCGGAATACGTTTCAGCCGCCACTCCTGCCAGGAAATCCCCCGAACGGGCCGGCGTGGCTTTCGCCATCACTTCCTTTAGTGAATTAAAGCCGTAGGTTGTGGTGCCCACACTGTGCTGATACATCATGGGATCCCCCAATAATATTTAGGCTATGACTCAATACAGTCAGAGCATTGGCTAATGCATGAGCTCTTGGAATAGCCAACTTGTTTAGCCACCTGGTTCGAAAGACTACGTTGATCGGAGAGCCTCTGTAAAACTATTTCATCGGACGATGACGGTTCAGGATTCTAAATCAGATATACGAAATCAAGTTCATCACCAGACAGTCTGCAGCATAAAGCAGACTTTGGACATTGAAAAAAAGGGAGGTCAAATTTAGATATGTCCTGTATTGCCGGCCGGATCGAGACCAACATGATCAGAGAATCACGTCGGCGCAGCAGAGGCGTTTGGCCGGAAAGCGAAATCAGGGATCTATTTTACCTATGACTAGTGCAGTGAATAAAATTCCGCGGTGTTGGGTTGGAAATCGAATCGAAAAAACGGCATGATTTACCTGCCGGTTCTAGTTTTCATGAATTGAAAGCTGTCCATTAGTATGTCGCCTGAGAATCAGGCCGTTGCGTTGATTTCAGCGATAATCTTCAACAGAATAGGCATACGGTCATGAGCATGCATTTCGGTAGTGGCGTAGATTTTTTTCAGGCAAAGCTGCAGGTTGTTTTTGTTCTCGCAGCTGCCAATTTCATCAATAAATTCTTGCGACTGCGTCCCAAAGCTGTCCACGCAGAAATCAACAAGCAAGAATTTGGCTTCAGTGATGATGATGCCATCCAGTAATTGGATATTTCCGCCGGACGCGGGGGCAGTTGCACGCGGTATGGCTCCGCCGTTTACGGCGATAAAACCTCCATTTTCAATGTCGCGGATGACTTCGATGACTTCATCCTGACTAAAAATTTGTAGTTTTTGAATGATGTGATCAATGGTTTGCGGTTTTCCCAAAAGAATGAGTACGCTTCTTTGACGAAAATTAAGCTTGTATGTTCGATTCAGTACTTCTTCCACCCCTTTGGGGGTAAGGGACAAACTAGCCGATAATTTCATATTTATCCCTCAACCATTCATTAAATAAACGTCGAGACCAGTTTATGTCGCAACGAATTATGACTTGAATCGAGATACCGATTTTCCTAGAATGTCCGCGATTTTCCATAGCTTCTGGATTGACCGAAGCATATTGTTCAAGTCTTCGTCAGATTTTGATTGTGCATACGATTTGGTGGTGGCTGTAAAAATCTGAATCTGCTCATCCAATGAGGCTGTATTCCCCTGAATTGTCGATGTGATGTTTTTTAATTTCATTTGCATCAACTTCAACGAAGCCATCAAACTGGTGTTATCGTCATTTTTCAACACGATCTCGACGGCCAAGTCGCCGTTGGCTATTTTCCTCATGCCTTCAGCGGCATCCTGAGGCTCACCACCCAGTTGGTTAACAATACTGTGTGATACAAGAAATCCGAGAATAGCAACGACCACCAGAACAAGTAGCGACAACAAGGCGTAGCGAATGGCGGCATCCTTAACGGCAGCATCCACATCATCGACATACACGCCTGTTCCAACAATCCACCTCCATTCTGGAACCGCTAACAGGTAAGAGAGTTTTGGTTTCGACTCGGTTTGTCCTGCACGTGGGAATGAATACTCGATGTAGCCTTTCCCAGGCCCTGTTCCAACTGCCACAATCGCATCCCACAGCTTGAATCCTTTCGCGTCAGTCTTTCCCAAGAGTACCTGCCCCTCAATTGATGGTTTCCCTGCCACCATCAGCGTAAGGCCGTCGAAGTTATAGAGGAAAAAATAGTCGTCATTGCCAAATCGCAGACTGCGCAAGGCCTCCTTGGCTTGCAGTTGCGCCTCTTCCCTGGTGAGTTTCTGGTTGGCCTCAAGCTTCTGGTAGTTACCAATAATTCCCGTCGAGACTTCGACCAGATCCTTGATTCGCGCTTTATGTGCATCGAACGCTTCAATCCTGATTTGCGCCAGGGTATAACTGACTATCAGTGCCAATCCCAGTAATACCGCAAGACCCATAGTGACGAGTCTTGTGCTAACACGCATCCGCCTGAATGAAATCATTTTTGTCTTTTCTCCTTTGGAAACTGACTACTTTGCCAAACTTGGGGCCAACTCAAGCATTCCTTGATGTCATCCTGCATAAATTGCCGGATTGAATTTTGCTCTTCAAGGAAATCTCCTCGTCAACCCGTGCTAATTAGCGACTCAGCCGTGATCCCCATCCGGACATTCCCCCACAGACGCCCGTCGATTTCGATCGGCATGGCGATATCACACAACACCTCCCCGGTGTCGCGCAGATAGGTGCGCAGCAACATCGGTTGTGTATTCTTTGCCGCCCGCAACTCTCCAGCGTTCTCGAACTTTCGGTTGCAGCGGTTGCCAACCATATCTACCGCGTTATCCCCGGTAAGCGGCTTGGAAAATTTCAAGTTGTGTGACGACAAGTAGCCGTCCGTGTTGACGCCGACAGCGTACGCACAGTTTGATATCGAACTGAACGCCTCTTCCAGCAGCGGCTGACAACGCCGCGTATATTCCTCACCCCAAGGCACACCGTATTTTTGCGGTTTGCTCTTGCCGATTGGCGTGTAGTTCTTGTCAAAGATGTTTTGACCGGAATGCGCCATCTCTTCCAGTGCTGTTTTAAGTTTGTCGCGGAATACACGTGTTTTCCCGACTACTTCTTCGAAAGCTCCAGCACCGATATTGAAACGGGAAACCAGCTCCTGTATCCCTTCGGTGGATTGAGATAGCGCTACAGTGCGTTTGTTTGAATCCACCATGTGACCGGATACCCGCGCCGACAGCTCGTGAATGGTGCCCACATTTTCATGTACCTGGGCATTCGTAGCCGAGAGTTGTTCCATCGCGGTGGCGATTTGCAGCAACTGTTCACCGGTGAGCTCGAAGTCGCCCACCATTTTCTGGAACTGAGCGGAAGACCGTCCAACAACCTCACGCGTATGTTGTACGTCGATGTTAATCTCGTCGTTCTCGGCGCGCGTGTTCTTGACCTGTGACAACATGGCAGCGACGTTGCCCGTGATTTCAGTGGCTGCTTTATTGACGCTGTCGGCGAGTTTCCTGACTTCATCGGCGACAACGGCGAAACCGCGTCCTGCCTCGCCGGCCCGCGCAGCCTCAATGGCGGCATTCAGGGCCAGGAGATTGGTCTGGTCGGCCACCTTGCGGATAATCGAGGCGAACTGATTGACGCTCTCGGAGCGATGCCACAAATCATCGACGGTGTGGTTGAAGTGCAATACTTTCTCACCGACTGCATTGATTCTTTCGGTAATGTCCAGCATTTCGTGCAACGAGATGCGCGCCTGCTCCAGATTGACATTAGTCGAATCGGCAATGATCTGGGTGCTTCGCGACACTTCGTCGATGGCCTTGGTCGCCTCGTTACTGGCATTGAATACGCTATCCGTCAACTTTGCCTGCTGGCGTACATTGGCCGCCGTTTCATCCAGGTTTACATTGACCAGGACAGAATCGCGCGCGATGGAAACGCTCACGTTACGCACCTCGCCGATGATCTGGCGCATTTTGTGGGCGAACAGATTGTAGCTTTCGGCCAATTGCCTGAATTCATCGTGGGTGGTGAGCGGCAGGTCGCGCGAGAAATTGCCTTCACCCTTGCTGATTTCTTCGAAGATTTGCGTGATGGTTTTTACCGGATGTACGATTAGATGCCGCATGTAGAGGATCTGCAGGACATTCCAGACAAGGGAAATCGCCGTTAGAACGAGCAATACCTTCAGACCAAAATCCATATCCGTCATGACCGAAGATGCGGCCGCGTCGGAAATAATGTTATGCGCAAGCGTGGCCTGTATATCGTGTCGTACCTTGAAATAGGTGAAGAGATAAAAGAGGTCGATCACGAACAGGAAGAGAAAGCTCATCAGCTTCTTCGTCAGCGTATTCCAGATTTCTCTTTCGGACCATTCGTAGACTTCTTGAAAAGTATTCATGATGCCCTCCTAGGCCGGTGCCAACTCTTCGGTTGGCACCGTTGTTTCTGCTACATCCGTTACGGAATCATCCAGGGCAGCAAATAAGCCTGCACGGTAGTGATGACACCGACGAGTCCGGCAAGCAGCAGACTGTGTTTGAGGGTGAAGCGGAACAGGTCACCTTCTTGCCCCACCAGCCCTGTCGCCGCAGTGGCTACCGCTATGGATTGCGGCGAGATCATCTTTCCGGTGACGCCGCCGGTCGAATTGGCCGCCACCATCAAGGTGTCGCTGACACCGATCTGATGGGCGGTGTTGGCTTGCAGGTTGCAGAACAGTGCGTTCGATGAAGTGTCCGATCCGGTGAGGAAAACACCTATCCAACCCAGGAAAGGCGAGAAGAACGGGAAAGCGATACCGGTTCCTGCCAGCAGCAATGCCAGGGTGGCAGACAGGCCGGAGTAGTTGGCGATGAATGCAAAAGCCAACACCATGCCGATCGAAAAAATCGGCCACTTCAAGTCGAACAGCGTGCTGCCGAAGGTCTTGATTGCGTCCACCGGCTTCATGCGCAGCACCACCACAGTGACAATGGCGGCAAGCAGGATCGCAGTACCTGTGGCCGCCAACCAGTTGAATGAGTAGACAGCCGCATAAGGTGTGGGCGCGTTGACGATGGGCGCCACTTTAATCACCAATTTGTCGAGCATGGGTACCGGCGTGTTGATGACTGTCCACACCAAATCTCCTCCCTTTGCGAACAGTGCTTTGAACGGCTTGAGCGACCAGATCGTCACGAACAGCGTCAAAATGATAAAGGGCGACCATGCCTTGAACACTTGTTGCAGTGTATGGCTTTCAGCTTTTACCGTTATTTCCTGGCCTTCAAAGCGGAAAATATTTTTCGGCTTCCAGAATTTAAGGAAGATCGTGAGCGAAATCAGACTCACCAGCGCGGAGGTAATGTCGGGCAATTCCGGACCGATGAAGTTGGAGGTCAGAAACTGGGTGACGGCGAAGGTCGCGCCGCAAACCAGAATTGCCGGCCATGTTTCGCGCACACCGCGCCAGCCGTCCATGACCATGATGACCCAGAAGGGGATGAGGATCGACAACAAGGGAAGTTGGCGTCCCGCCATTGCACCTATCTTGAAAGCATCGATGCCGGTGACTTGTCCCGCGACCAGGATAGGAATGCCCATCGCACCGAAAGCAACCGGGGCGGTGTTGGTGATCAGGCACAGACCGGCAGCATACAGCGGGTTGAAGCCCAGACCAACCAGCAAAGCGGCAGTGATAGCCACCGGAGCACCAAAGCCCGCGGCCCCTTCAAGGAAGGCGCCGAAGGAGAATCCGACCAGCAGCATTTGCAGGCGCTGGTCTTCGGTAACGGATACGACCGAGGCGCGGATGATCTCGAACTGTCCGGTCTTGACGGTGACCTTGTACAGGAACACGGCGGTGACGATGATCCAGGCAATCGGCCATATACCGAAGAAGAATCCATAGCCGGCCGACGCTGCAGCCATCTCGATTGGCATGTGGTAGAACAGGATCGCAACCAGCAGTGCCAGTCCGACCGTGATGGTACTGGCGATATATCCCTTCATTCGAAAAACAGCCAAGGCAACAAAAAAGAAGATGATGGGGATCGCGGCGACCAGTGCCGACAGCCACAGGTTGCCTAAGGGATCGTATATCTGTTGCCAGGTCTGCATGATTATTCTCCTCTGTAATGGTCAGTTATAAGTAGTGATGGTGTTGCTTGGCGTGAAAATTCGGTATTGGCGATCAACATATGGAATTCTGTCCGGCTGCATTCTTCGAGCAGATAGGCAATGGAGCGGTATGGCCGTCCCGTTTCGGCAGTCAGCCCGATCTCGCAAGTGCGATTCGTGGAAACTCCTTCGCAACAATTTGCGGGAAGAGCGTCGTGGATCTTGCGCAATGCGTGGATGTTGAGTTCCGGTACCGTAAAGCCGCGGTCGCCGCCGAATCCGCAGCAGGTGACTTCCGCAGGCTCAATGACCTGTTCGGCGCATGCAGCGACTACGCGGCGCAATTTGCTGTCGGATGCCGAGAGCCTCACGCTGCAATTGATATGCAGGGCGATCGGTCCGGCTTTGCGCGTGATCATCAGGCGCGGCAAAAGCGCGTCATGCGCAAACTCGTGAAAGTCCAGCAGGGTAAAACGACCCGCAAGATGTTTTTGCATGCGCACGGAGCATGTGCTGGCATCCATGATGATGGGGTAGAGGCCGCCCTTGCCATCGTCCGCTGCTTGCAGGAGAGCAGCAGTAAGCGCATCGGCCATTTGATCCGCTTCTTCCGTCATTCCTTTGCTGGCGAGCATCTGGCCGCAGCAAAGCTTGTCCAGTCCTTGCGGCAGGCGCGGTGCGTAGCCTGCACGTTCTAACAGTTGCATGATGACTTCGGAAAGAACCGGTTCGCCATTGCTGTTGGCGCCGAAGATGCGGCCGCCACAGGTGGGGAAATACACAACCGGGTCACCTGCACCTGTATGTTGAGCAGGGCAGTTTGCCGGCATGCGGCATGTTGCGCTTCCATGCACCGCCCGAGAGGTTTGCTACAAATTTGTCACCAACAACGCTGGAGGCGGCGTGACCGAAGGCCAGTCCGACACGTGACACGGTGCTCACTTTGCCGAAATTGCCTACCGTCCATTCGCCGAGCTTGCGTGAGAGCCTGCCCAATCTGCGTCCGCGCAAGCGGCGTGTCAGTGCGCCGGTATCGATACCGACAGGGCAGGCGCTGGAGCACAAGCCGCATCCGGCACAGGTATCGAGACTGTTGTAGGCAAATACGGCTTCGATATCTGCAGTGTCTTCATTATTGGCCATGCGGCGCGACAATTCGCGTGCAGTAACGATGCGTTGACGCGGAGAGAAAGTGAGCAGATGCGATGGACACAAGGGTTCGCAGAAACCGCATTCTATGCAGCGGTCGACAATATCTTCGGCGGCCGGCAATGGCTTCAGGTTCTTTAAGTGTGCTTCAGGGTCGTCATTCAGAATCACGCCCGGGTTAAGCAGATTGTCCGGATCGAACAGATGCTTGATCTGGCGCATGAGATTGGTGGCTTGCTGTCCCCATTCCATCTCGACAAATGGCGCCATGTTGCGACCGGTGCCGTGTTCGGCCTTGAGAGAGCCATCATATTTGTCGACAACCAGATGGCAGACGTCATCCATGAATCTGGCATAACGTTCTACTTCTGCCACATCGCCAAAGTCTTGCGTGAACACGAAGTGCAGGTTGCCTTCAAGCGCGTGGCCAAAAATGATCGCTTCGTGATAGCCGTGCTTTCGCAGCAACTGCTGCAGATCGAGTGTAGCTGCAGCCAGCGATTCGATCGGGAAGGCCACGTCTTCGATGATGACCGTGGTACCGGTGCGTCGCATTGCGCCGACCGAAGGGAAGGTTCCCTTGCGCACTTTCCAGTACATCTCGCAGGTGGCGGGATCGGTTGAAAAGGTGGGAGGTTCGACTGTCTTTATACCGGCCAGTGCGACGAGAGCTGAGTTGATGCGTTGCTGCAAAATGAGGGCTGAACTGGCGCGCACCTCGATCAGCAATGCGGCGGCATCGTCACTCAATGCGCGCATCTCTGGTGGCAGGCTGGGGTTGTTTTCTACCGAGCGCAGTGCCGGGCGATCGAGCAATTCGACAGCAGATACCGGCTCCTGCTTAAGCCGTATCACGGCCTGACAGGCGGCTTCGATGTTGGGGAAGAACACCAGTGCGCTCGCCTTGTTGGGATCCTCAACGACGGTGCGATAAGTGATGCTCGAGATGAAGCCTAGCGTGCCTTCAGAGCCGATCATCAGATGAGACAGGATATCTATCGGGTCTTCGTAGTCCACCAAGGCATTCAGACTATAGCCGGTCGTGTTCTTGATCTTGAACTTGTGACGGATACGTGCGGCAAGCTCTGCATCGGCTCGGGTGGCTTGGCCCAGTCGGTCGAGTTCATCGACCAATGCGGCATGACTCTGACGGAATTGTGCGACGCTGACGCTATCCTCGGTATCGAGCACGACACCATCGGCCAAAACTACGCGCATGCCGGACAATGTTCGGTAGCTGTTCTGTGCCGTACCGCAGCACATGCCCGAAGCGTTATTGGCGGCGATGCCACCGATCTTGCAGGCGTTGATCGATGCGGGGTCGGGGCCTATCTTGCGCCCGTGCGGAGCGAGTCTGGAATTGACCTCACCGCCGATGATGCCGGGACCGACGCGTACAGTCGCGGCATCATCCGAGATTTCACAGGTGGCGAATCCTTCGCCAATTAGTGCCAGTACGCTGTCGGTAACACCTTGTCCCGAGAGGCTGGTACCTGCGGCGCGAAAGGTCACCGGGCGTTTGTGGGTAAGCGCAGCTTGCAGCATTGCCTGCACTTCCTTTTCGGATTCGACGATGGCGACGACCTCGGGGATCATGCGATAGAAGCTGGCATCGGTTCCGTAAGCCAGGCGACGCAGGTCGTCGGTGATGACCCGGTTATTTGGCAGGATTTGAGATATCGCCCGGATGATCGGGCTCATGGTTTGCGTTCACGTAAAAGATCACGCAAGCGTTTTGGGGCAGGAGTTAGCGGCGTACGGCAGCGCGTCCAGGCACCTTGATCGGTGGGAGACAGTGCGCGGCCACGACTGATGAACCACGATGTGATGCGATAGAGTCCGAGCCGGCTATAGACGAGCGACCAGGCTTTCCATACGGCGCTGGCGAACGATCTGCGACCGGCTCCGCTGCCGCGCAAAGAGGCAGCGACGCTGCCCGGACGGGCCTGCGCTTCGTTGCGCAAACGGATCAGGATGTCGGTGATGGGGATCTTCACCGGGCAGACTTCGACGCAGGCCCCGCACAAGGTCGAGGCAAAGGCCAGCGGATAGGTGGCAGCCAGACCCAGCATGTGCGGCGAGACGATGGCGCCGATGGGGCCGGGATAGGTCGTGCCATAAGCATGTCCACCGATGCGCTCGTACACCGGACAGTGGTTCATGCAGGCACCGCAGCGGATGCACTGCAGCGTGGAACGCAATTGCTCGTCGGCATAAGCCTGGCTGCGGCCGTTGTCGATGAGGATCAGGTGCACTTCCTCGGGCCCGTCTTTCTCTCCCGCTTGGCGCGGGTGGCTGATCATGTTGAAGTAAGTCGTGATCGGTTGACCGGTTGCCGAGCGTGTCAGCAGGCTGTACAGCGGGGGCACATGCTCGAGTTTTTCCACGACCTTCTCGATGCCGGTGACGGCGATATGCACTTTGGGCACCGTGGTGCACATGCGACCGTTACCCTCGTTCTCGACCAGACACAGCGTGCCGGTCTCGGCCACGGCAAAGTTGACGCCGGAAAGGCCGATGTCGGCCTCGGCAAACTTGCGGCGCAATACCTGGCGACCGATCTTGATCAGCGCATCCACGTCTTCGGTATAGTCGACGCCGGGTATTTTCTCTGCGAATAGTGCGGCGATCTGCTGCTTGGTCTTGTGGATGGCCGGCATGATGATATGGGAAGGTTTTTCGCCGGCCAGTTCCACGATGTATTCGCCCATATCGGTTTCGAACGCGTCGATACCTTCAATTTCCATTGCGTGACTGAAGCCGATCTCCTCGCTGACCATGGACTTGCCCTTGGCGATGCGTGCGAGCATTGTGTCTGCGGGCAATATTGAGAGCGATGCTGTTGGCTTCGTCGGCCGTTTCTGCCCAGTGCACCTGGATGCCGTTGGCAGTGAGATTCTTTTCCAGTTGCTCCAGCAGTTGCGGTAGTCGGGCCAGACTGTAGCGACGGATATCTGCGCCTAGATCGCGCAGGCCGGCCAGTTCATCTTTATCGGGAAACTGCATGCGGCGCTTATCTTGCAAAAAATCCATGGCGCCACGGAAGTTCTTGCGTTGAGCAGGATCGTGAACGGCAACGCGACTGCGCTCCTTGAAAGCGTCGTCCGGCTGGAAATGTATGACCTCGCTCATGCCATGTCTCCTTTCGGGTGACACAGCAGCACGACCAATTCGCGCGGACCATGTGCCCCGTAGGCCAGCGTTTGCTGGATGTCCGCCGTCTTGGAGGGGCCGGAGATCAGCAGTGCGTTGGTCGGCATCTCCTTCTGCCAACCTTCGGCATTCATCGCCGAATGGAAATCCGCGTGTATGGTGCTTGCATCAACCAGCAAGAAATGCAGCGGTGGTACCAGCGACATCAGGCGCGGTTCGGCAGGGGTGGGCCACAGGATCAGAGTGCCGGTTTCCGCGATGGCACTCCTGGCTGATGTCAGCGACGCATCGATATCGTCGAACAACTGGTCGCGCCAGGTTTCGATCGGGTTGGCATAGCGAACCAGTTGCAGGTTTTGTGGCCTGCGCGATTCAAGCTCTGCGCCATGCGGAGTGTTATCGCCGATGAGCAGGTTGCGCAGTCCTTTGGTGGCGGCAATCTGTAACAATAATTCAGGCCAATCGCTGGAAGTGGTGATGTGCACTTCAGTGTGCACCAACTCAAGCGCGGTGCGCATACGTGCGATACGTTGTGAGATACCTTCGTTCCGACGGTGGGTTGCATACCAGTCGCCGACATCCGGCAGTGACGGCACGACTGTGGCTGTGCCGCGCAGGCGGCTGAGTATCTTGTCGCGTGCGCTCATGATTGGCCTTTCGAAGTGCGGCGCCAGAGGAAGCTGGCTATATGTTCGCCTGGTAGGGAAGGTGTGGTAAGACCGGCGATCTCATCCTGCTTTGCCGCACGGCCGAGAATATTGAACAGGCAGCCGCAATCGGCACTGACCACAAGTTCGGCACCGGTTGCGCGAAGCGAGTCGACCTTGTCGCTAACTATCGCTTCGGAGATCTCCGGATAACGGATGGCAAAGGTTCCGCCGAAACCGCAACACTCTTCTGCGCGCGCTTGTTCCACCACATTCAACTGCGACAAGCTACTCAGCAGCGCAGCGCTTGTTTCATGCGATCCCATTTCTCGCCTTGCGTGACACGAGGTATGCAGTGCTACTGTGCATGGCGTACCCATGTCTTGTTGCCTGAAATCGACGACATGCACCAGGAATTCGGTCAGTTCGAAGATGCGCTCGGCCAGTTCCTGAGTCTTGGCCAGCAATGACGGTTCGTCGGCAAACAGTTTCGGATAATGGATGCGCATCATCGCGGCACAGGATCCGGAAGGTACGACCACTGGCCAGGGTTGGGGAAACAAGTTCAATTGCTGGCGGGCGACAGCGCGCGCCTCGTCCGGATAGCCGCTGTTATAGGCAGGCTGTCCGCAACAAGTCTGTTGATCGGGGAAATGGACTTTGATGCCTTCGCGCTCTAGTAAACGGACGGTATCGAGGCCGGCTTCCGGAGCGAACTGGTCGACGAGGCAGGTGGCGAAAAGATAGACATCAGAAGGTTTTTGCGGGTAATGCCGCTCTTTTGCTGCATCTGTCGCCATGATTACTTTCCCCGTTTTTTGGTTATTGGTAAAGTGGTCTTACCATTGATGTGCAGACTATAATTTGATAAATGCTAGTCTGTCAACGATTTATTGTTGACTAATTCCAGAACTGGAAATATTATTTAAGTGGTCATACCAAGGAAAAGCCGATGAAACCAAGCCGCCCCGCAGTTGTTCGTATATCCGATACTGTCGCAGGGGAACTCGAAAAACGCATACTTGAAGGGTCGTTGAAGGCCGGAGATCGACTTCCGTCGGAGCGCGACTTTGCAGTTGAGCTGGGCGTCTCGCGCCCGACCTTGCGCGAAGCGATCCAGAAATTGACTTCCAAGGGGCTGATAGCTTCTCGCCATGGCGGAGGTACATTTGTAACCAACCGACTGGAAGCGCACTTCGTAGATCCGTGGCAGGAGATGCTGAGTGGGCATCCTATGTTGCACACTGACTTGCTTGAATTCCGCCAGATGCTGGAAAGCCACGCGGCGTACTTGGCCGCGGAACGCGCCACCAACGTAGATATAGAACGGCTTGACGCCCTGTACGCCAAACTGGATGCGGTGTACGGAACCGACGATGTGCCTGCCTGTATCGACGCCGACGTGGCGTTTCACCAGGCGATCGCGGAAGCCGCGCATAATGTGTTGATCGGACATATGACGTCCAGCCTGATGCGCCTCATACACGGCCATATTTCGACCAATCTGGAGCATCTTCATTCGCGCCCGCAACGCTGGCTGCAAATTCGTTCGCAGCACTACACGATTTGGCAGGCAATCCGTGAACATCAGCCGGACGTCGCCGCACGCGCATCGCGCGAACATATCGAGTTCGTGCGGCAGAGCATGACGAATGCAAACAAGGAAGCAGAACATCGTCAAAGCGCGTTGCGCCGTCAGGGCGAAACTGCCGCTTGAAACGGAACTAAGTTACACGGGGATGGTGATTCAAATCTGGCGATCTACCTAAGAAATGCCAACACACCAATACGAATCCTGTCCGGGTATTGAGGACACTCCATCTGCAGACGGTGCATCTTCGACGAATCACTTGGTCTGTTGCTCAATCGACTTTCTTTGCTCTTCATCCTGTTTCTGCAGCGCTGGATCGACGGCCTTGGCCTTGTCCAATACGTCGATCTGATCTTTGAACAGCTTGGGTGCGGGTTGGGTGTCGGTTTTTCCGCAGGCACCAAGCAGAAAGAGTGCGCATAGTAGAGTGAGCGTGCGAATGTTCATGATGTACTCCTCAGTTTTGGGTTAAAAAAATCTCGCTAACAGCCGGTCGAAAGCGGCGCTAAGCGCTTATCGTCGACGATCTCATTCGTCGGGGATCGCAGGGCCGATCCGGCGCGCGAATATCTCGTCTACACGGTTCTTGTCCATATCGACGACCTCGAAACGCCAGCCGTTCCAATCGAAAGTCTCGGCTTTTTTCGGGATGCGACCGACAGCGGTGATGACGAAGCCGCCCACGGTGTGATAGTTGCCGAGATCTTCTTCGGGTAGCGAGGTCAGGCCCAGTTTTTCTTTCATCTCATCCAGTGGCAACAATCCGTCCAGCAGCCAGGAGCCGTCCTCGCGTTGCACGGCGAGCGGCATTTCATCCACTGAGCTGGGCACGTCGCCCACGACGGAAGAGAGCAGGTCACTCATTGTCACGAGCCCTTCGACCTGGCCGAATTCGTTGACAACGACGGCGATATGGGTCTTTTGCTGGCGGAAGAACTCGAGTACGCCGATCAGTGACTGGGTGTTGGGGATGTAGTGGATGGCGTGCGTGGGCAGTTTGCCCAGATCGAGTTGTTCGTCTTCCAGCAGGTGCTGCAGCAGTTCCCGGCTCTCGATATAGCCGACCAGTTGCGTGATGCCGCCCTTGCACACGAGGAAGCGCGACACACGCTGCGTCTTGATCTTGTCCAGGTTGACCTGGCTCGGCGCCTGCAGGTCGAGGTAGATGATGTCGTTGGCGGGCGTCATCACGCTGGCCACCTTGCGGTCGTCCAGGCGAAACACGTTGCCTAGCAATTCGCCGGAGGTCTCATCCAGGTCGCCGTCGCGTCGTCCGGCAGCGATCATCGCGCGTATCTCGTCGGAAGCGAGGTATTCGGCGCTTTCTTTGAACGGGAACAGCGAGAGTATCTTTTCGCTCGTCACCGATAGTGCCCAGATGAAGGGGTGGTTCAGCCTGGCGAACAGCGCCATGAAGGGAGCAAGCGTTGCGGCGATGGTTTCCGGTTTGGCCAGCGCGATGCGCTTGGGGATGATCTCGCCGACGACGATGGTGGCGAAGGTGATGCCACCGACGACCAGCAGCAGCGACAGCGGATACTTGGCGAAAGCCAGCCAGGCGACATTGGTATCGATGGCGGATTCGAGACGCGGCACCCACATCGATTCGCCGAACACGCCGAGCAGTGTTGCCAGGGCAGTAAGTCCGATCTGTGTCGCTGCCAGCAAACGTGAAGGCCGGTTGCGCAACTCGGCGGCGATGCGTGCACCCTCGTTACCGGCCTCGGCCATTTGCGTGAGGATGGCCATGCGGCTGGCGCCGATGCTCATTTCCGACATGGCAAAGAAGCCGCTGCACAGGATCAGCAGTACGAGTATCCAGATTTCCATATTGAACTCCCAGTACGGGGACTAAATATTGCCAGAATCTTGGTCGTGACCGTGTTTCTTGTAAAGCAGGCTCATGATACCGGCCATCAGCAAGCCGAACACGACGATGATGATGTAGATGGAGAAGTGGAGCTTCTCCATCAGGGCGTAGAGCCCCAGCATGAGGAAGATACTGATGTTCTCGTTGAAATTTTGTACCGCGATGGAGCTGCCTGCACCCATCAGTAAATGTCCCCGGTGTTGCAGCAGCGCATTCATGGGCACCACGAAGAATCCTCCCATGGCACCGATACCGATCAGGAGCAGGGTGGCGAGCAGCGGGCTGGTAACAGGCGTCATCACCAACACCAGCAAGCCCATGCCGATCCCGACGGGCAGCACTTTCACCGCGTGGTCAAGTTTGACCAAACGGGCCGCCAATATGGCGCCGATAGCAATGCCCACGGCGACCCAGGCAGTGAGCTTGGCTGCGCTGCTCATGTTGTAATGCAGCGCGACCGCTGCCCATGTCAACACGATCAGGCGCAAGGTCGCACCCGCTCCCCAGAACAGGGTAGTGACCGCAAGCGAGACTTGGCCCAGCGGGTCGTTCCACAATAATTTGAAGCAGTGTGCAAACTCTTTGATCAGGAACGCAGGGTTGCGCCTGAACGGTTTGTGATCAAGTGGCAGTGTCGGGATATAAAGGTTGAAGATCGCGGCAATGAAATAAAGCCCGAAGACAATGGTGATGGCGAGTTCCGGGGCGGTATCAATGCCGGTGTCGATGAACGGTACATCCCACCAGTGCAGCATCGCATCCGCGATGGACGGGCTGATCAGGATGCCGCTCAACACTGCGCCGAGAATAATCGCAGCAACCGTGAGACCTTCCATCCAGCTGTTCGCCAGCACGAGTTTTTCGGGTGGCAGGTATTCAGTGAGGATGCCGTATTTCGCCGGCGAATATGCCGCAGCTCCAAAACCGACGAGACCATAGGCGAACAGAGGATCGACGCCAAACAGCATGGCGAGGCATCCTGCCATCTTGATCGCATTGCTGATGAACATCACGCGCCCTTTGGGCAGCGAATCGGCGAAAGCGCCGACGAAAGGTGCCAGCACGATGAACGAGACGATGAACGACTGTTGCAAGACGGGAGTGTGCCAGCTCGGAGCGTCTACCTGCTTGAGCAGGGCGATGGCGGCGAATAGAAGTGCGTTGTCTGCGAGTGCGGAAAAGAACTGCGCTGCAAGGATGGTGTAAAAGCCGCGATTCACTATGGATTTATGTTTTGTGGGACAGTCTTTTATAACACGAAAATTTATGGCCTGCTATCATTCGCCGCAGTTTAACTGCTTTATCCATTAATTCATGTCCCGCCCGATACAAGCTCACATCGACCTTTCCGCTTTGCAAAACAATTTGCGTGTGGCACGCCGCACTGCATCCAGCCGTATCATGGCCGTCATCAAGGCCAACGCTTACGGGCACGGCCTGTTGCGCGTGGCCGACGCATTGAACGAAGCGGAAGGCTTCGCCATGCTGGATGTACGCGATGCAGTCGCTTTGCGTGAAGGCGGATTCCGCCAGACCATCCTGTTGCTCGAGGGTTTTTTTACTGCCGATGAACTGCCGTTGATCGCCGAATACGACTTGACCAGCGTCATTCACAGCGCGCATCAACTTGCCATGCTGGATGCCTATCCGCGCCGCAACAGCCTGTCCGTATGGCTCAAGATCAACACCGGCATGAACCGCCTTGGCTTTGTGCCGGAGCAGGTTCCCGCAGTCATGGAAAAGTTGAAATCGCATTCGGCAGTGCGCGACATCACGTTGATGACACACTTCTCTCATGCGGACGAGACGGAAGGTATCGCGGAGCAACTGGAACGTTTCAAGAGCTTGACGGCCGCTTATCGTTTGCCACGTTCCCTGGCTAACTCCGCGGCACTGTTGCGCTATCCATCCACTCACAGCGAATGGGTGCGCCCCGGCATCATGCTGTACGGTGCCTCACCGTTTGCCGATACCAGCGCGCAACAACTCGGCCTGCGTCCGGTGATGACATTGAGCAGCGAGATTATTTCGGTACGCGAACTGAAGGCGGGTGATCGCGTTGGCTATGCAGGACTGTTTCGCGCCGACAGATCAATGCGCATCGGTACGGTAGCCTGCGGCTATGCAGACGGCTATCCGCGTCACGCGCCGAGCGGCACGCCGATCCTGGTGGATGGAAAGCGTGCGCGTACCCTGGGCCGCGTGTCGATGGACATGCTGAGTGTGGACTTGAGTGAATTGCCGGATGCGCAAGTCGGTAGTCGCGTCACCCTGTGGGGTGCCGGATTGCCGGTGGAAGAAGTGGCGACTTCCGCCGGAACCGTGAGCTATGAACTGATGTGCGCGCTGACGGCGCGGGTTCCGACGGTGGCTGGCTAGCTGCCTTTTCTGATGATGTTTGCGATTACCGTTTCCGCCAGCTCCGGCCTGCCGAACAGATAACCCTGGTGGATGACTTGCCCGCGCAGGTTGAGGAAGGCCGCCTGTTCGATCGTCTCCACGCCTTCTGCCACCACCTTCAAATGCATGAGTTTTGCCACCGCAAGGATGGTCTCGACCAGCGCGTCGTCCTCCGGGTCTATCGTCAGGTCCTGTATGAAACTTTTATCGATCTTGAGTTCATGGATGGGCAGGCGCTTGAGGTAGGACAGCGAGGAATAGCCGGTGCCGAAGTCATCCATTGAGAAGTGAATGCCCGTCGCGCTTAGTTCGGTCATCTTGGCGATCACGTCGTTGATGTTGTCTATCACCAGGCCCTCGGTTACTTCCAGCGTGAGGTGTGCCGGGTCGGCGCCTGTACTGGCGAGGCCTTGTTTGATCGTGTTGACGAAATCGGGCTGGCGGAAATGGCGGGGGCTGATGTTGACCGCGATGCGTAGCGGCAGGGCGGCCATCTCTTCGCGCGCCAGCAGGTGGCAAACCTCATTAAACACCCAGTTGCCTATCCCAATGATCAGGTTCGATTCTTCAGCGATCGGGATGAACGAAGCCGGCGGCACCAGTCCGCGCTGGGGATGCTGCCACCTTACCAATGCTTCCGCGCCGACGATGTTGCCGGCGGCATCCACTTGCGGCTGCAAGAACAGCCGCAACTCGTCGGCTATGATGGCCTGATGCAGTTCGCGTTCGATATCGAAGCGTCGTTTTGCAATCTCGTCCAGCGCGCCCTCGAAGAAAGCGGTCTGACCTCTTCCCCTCGTCTTGGAATGGTGGAGCGCGGTGTTGGCGCGGCGCAGGATGTCCAGCGGCAAGTCTTCATTATTATCGGGGAAGAGCGCGATTCCCAGGCATGCGGTAAGTGAGAGCTTCTCGTTGCCGATGTGCAGCGGTTGCTGCAGGCTTGAATGTATCTTCTCCGATATTTTGAGGGCGAGATGCGCGGCGGCATGTTGTTGCGGGGAAAGGTCGGGCAGCAGGATGCCGAACTCGTCTCCCGAGATGCGTGCCACGACATCCCCTTCGCGCAGGGAATGCTGCAGTCGCTCGCTTACTGCCTTGAGCAGCGCATCTCCCAATGTCTGCCCGCCAGCGTCGTTGACGGTTTTGAAACGGTCGATGTTGAACGCGATCATCGCGCTGTAATGGCCGAAGCGGCGTGTCATGGACAGAGTCTGCTCCATGCGTTCGAGCAGCAGGGTGCGATTGGGCAGTCCCGTCAGAACGTCGTAGAAGGCGAGGCGGAAAATCTCGGCCTCAGCCTGTTTTTTTGCCGTGATATCTTCCTTCACTGCCACGTAATGCGTAATGCGCCCGTCCGGTTGGCGGATGGGGCTGATGATGGCGTGCTCAATATATTCGCTATCGTCTTTGCGTTTGTTGTAGAGCTCACCCTGCCAGATTTCACCTGCATTCAGGCTTTTCCACAGCTCGGCGTAAGTGCTCTTGGGTGTCTTGCCAGATTGCAATAGGCGTGGATTCTGGCCGATGGCCTCTTCACGGCTGTAACCGGTGTTTTGCACAAATGCGCCGTTTACATATTCGATGCGGCCATCGAGATTGGTGATCATGATGCTTTCCGGGCTTTGCTCCACTGCCAGCGAGAGTTTGCGCAGGCTGGATTCTTTCTCGCGCAATGGGCGCAAGTCGAGGTAGCTGACCACGAATCCGATGAATTTTTCCGCTTCTCCCCGAATCCGGCCCATGGTCGCGACGGTGGGGATCAGCGAACCGTCACGGGCCAGCCGGTCGACCTCGCCTGACCAGATACCGGATGCATCGAGATGCCGGATGATTTCTTCATATTCAAGTTTGTATTGATCGGCCTTGGGTACCATGCGCGAGACATGTGCGCCTACCATATCCTCCAGCTGGTAGCCGAACAGGCGGGTGAAGGCAGGGTTGACATAGGTGATGCGTCTCTCGAGATCGGTAAGCATCAGCGGATGCGCTGACTGGCGCAGCGCATCGCTGAAAAGATCGCGTTGCTCTTCGGCCTGTTTGCGGTCAGTGATGTCGCGCACGATCACGACTGTCAATTCCTGTCCGTGCTCATTCTTGAACATGACCGAAGAAACCTCCCCGGGAAACTTGATACCGTTCTTCTTGATCAGCGTCAGTTCGCCGCGGAAGCGCCCGCTTTGCTTGCGTTCTTCTTGTGCTTCCGCCAGGCGCGGATCAGATATGTCGATCAGCTGTTGTCGGTTGATTTCGAGCAACTCCTCTTCGGTGTATCCGAAAATTCGTTGGCACTCTGCGTTTGCTGCCACGATGCCGCCAAGAGGCAGGGTTAGCAGTACTCCGTCCATGTTGTTTTCGAAGAGGGAGCGATACTGGGCTTCTGCTTCCCGTAAGTCGATTTCGGCTTTTTTCCGTTCCGTGATGACATCGAATACCGCGACGAAATGTTCCGGTTTCGGGCTGTATACCGAGATTGCGAACCACATGTCCAGCGCCTGGACGAAGACCTCGAAATGTTCCGGATTGCCCCCTGCCGCGACACGCCCGTATTTCTCGAACAGTTCCGGATCGGCCTCGCGGATGCCGGGAATGACCTCGCTGACTTTGCGTCCGACAACATCATTCAGTCCCGTCTGGGAAGCAAATGCCTGATTGACACTGAGATAAATGAAGTCATAGGGGCGGCCGTCTTCAAACAACATGCGGCAGTAGGCGAAGCCATTAAGCATGTGTTCGAACAACGAGCGGTAGGTATTCTCGCTCTCGCGCAACGCATCTTCTGCCTTCCTGCGTTCGGTGATGTCCTCGCCCGAGCTGACTGTTCCGACGATATTTCCCGCTTCGTTCTTGATGTAGATATTGCGCCAGGAGATCATCCGCCGGCTGCCATCGCGGCAAAGCACTGCATTTTCGTAATGTTGTGTGTCCTTCAAGTCGCCCGCCAATAATTTGCGGAAAACCGGAAACACGGTCTCCATCCCTTCCGGTTGCGGCAAGTAGTTCTTGAACCAATTCTGGCCAAGCAATTCGTTTTCCCGATAACCCAACAGGTCGCAGCCGTATTTGGTGATCATGGTGATGCGGCCTTCATCGTCGAGGGCGACCATGATGGCCTGGACGGTGTCGAGATAGCGCTGGTTGCGATCACGCTCGCGACGCAATGCCTCCTCGGTTGCTTTCATCCCGGTGATGTCGCGCGAGATGCCGAATATGCCGATCACTTTGCCTGCGGCGTCGTGCAAAGGCCCCTTGGTAGCATGGAAGATCGATTTGCCGTCTTTGGTGTCGAGATTCTCCTGGAACGTCATGACTTGATCGTTTTGCATTACCCGGCGGTCATTGCTTTGAACGAGTCCGGCCTGGAAGGCCGGAAGAATCGATGCGTCGTCCCGATCAAGAATTTCCTCTGCCGTTTTGCCCGCAATGCGTGCCGCAGCCTGGTTGACCAGCAGATAACGTCCGTGAACGTCTTTGACATAGATGGCATCGGTGGAGCCCCCGGCGATGGCATCGAGCAGCTCCAGCGCGCGCGATTTGTCTGCCAGGCCGGATTCCGCATTGCGTTTTTCTCGCTCCGAGCGGTAACGCGCTTCATGCAACATCATGCTGAGGTAGCTCACCAGTATTCCATTTGCGATCAGGAATCCAATCTGCAGCCAGTCAAACGAATGTTCGACACTCAAGCTTCCGATGGGAGGGGTGAAATAGATGGCGGAAAGTCCGGCGATAAGAGTGGCAATCAGTCCAGGCCCGAGCCCGCCGATTGC
Source organism: uncultured Pseudomonadota bacterium (assembly GCA_963718345.1). Lineage (GTDB taxonomy): Bacteria > Pseudomonadota > Gammaproteobacteria > Burkholderiales > Gallionellaceae > Sideroxyarcus. The sequence continues at coordinate 141,616 of CAVQZH010000019.1, forward strand.
TGCACTCAGAATGACGGGAAGCATGAACAGGATTAGCAGAGACCGCTCGCTGAAAGACACGGCGATGCTCAGTCGAATTAGCACTATGACAAGTGTTACTGCAGCCGCAAAAAGGTATTGCTGCCAGCGCTTCCAGTTGACAAGGCCCGCGTACTGCTTCAGCTCATCGCTACTGTGGTTCTGAAAGTTATGCTGGACTGACCGTCTGAGCAGGTAATAGAGCAGCAGCGAGGTAATGCCTACGAAGAACCAACCTTTGAGGACTTCTGCCACTTCGAGGACGATTTCGTCTTTAAAAAGCCAGTGCACCACCGCGTCGGACAGAAGTATCCAGAGCCCGGCAAAAATGGCATAGATCAGGACGATCTTGTGTATACCGGATTTCGACAAGTCTGAAGTGCGAGGATCGAGCATGCGGTTTTTTACCTGCCTTTATCGGTTGGCCTCGACAGGTGTATAGCACCACGCAAACTAATGGGGCATGCATTGCCGTGCGCTATCTGGAATTGCCCCCAATGATTTCCCCGGATTTACTTGCCTTGGACTTTGAAAATGTCTGAATGCGGATTCCAGCGATGGTGAACAGCGTTTACGCGGATGGTGAACAAGCGGAAGCGTAGAAGTGCTGGTGTTATGTTTTTACCTCAGATGTTCACGATCAGTCAAATTGAGGTGCATTTTTAGTTTTCATTTTTCTCATTGATTCGCCCTTCAGTTCGATCCGATGGCTGCCGTGGATGACACGATCGAGGATTGCGTCGGCTAGGGTTGGGTCATTCAAATAGGCATGCCAGTGATCTACCGGCAGTTGACTGGTGATGATGGTCGAGCGCGCATTGGTCCGATCATCGAGAATTTCCAGCAAGTCAGACCGTTCGGCCTGCCCGATCGAAGTCAGCCCCAGATCATCCAGGATGAGCAGATCCGCGCGGGCGAACTGACTCATCCGTTTTCCATAACTGCCATCGCCGTGCGCCACCTTCAATTCCTCAAACAGTCTGGGCAAACGCAGATAGATGACTGACAGGCCAAGTCGGCAAGCCTGATTGCCGAAGGCACAGGCCAGCCAAGTCTTGCCGCCGCCGGTCGCACCGGTGAGCAGCAGATTGTGCCCCGATCTAATCCAGTCACAGCTGCGCAAGGATGCGATGCGACTCTTGTCCAGACTTCGACCGGCGCGGTAATCGATGTCCTCAATGCAGGCGCTGCCATGCTTCAACTTTGCCAGTTTTAGCAATCGCTCCAGCCGCTTGTTGTTGCGGTGCGTGGATTCCCGTTCCAGCAACATGCCGAAGCGTTCTTCGAAGGACAGCGATTGCATTGTCGTCTGGCTTTGCTGTTCTTCAAATGCGGATGCCATGCCAGAGAGCTTCAGGGTGCGCAGCGTGGTCAGGGTGTGGTGATTCAACATGGTAAAACTCCTTTCGATGGGTTGGCGTTGATGGGGTGAACTGGATGCGGTCAGTGAATCACTGTGGTGTCTGGGCGGCTGAAATACTCGGCACCTCGGACGTTGTCGTGGGCCGGCGCGATCGGTTCGGTCGCAATGACTGGAGATGGCAGCGGCTGCTGATCCAGGCCCGCCTGCAAGATAGACAGCACACTTTTGCGATACGGTGAATTCAAGGCCATCGCCCGCTGGCAGGCCGCTTCCAGTCGCGCATTGCCATACTGTCTGGACAGCGACAGCAATCCCAGACAGGTGCGATAGCCCATTTCAGGATGGGGTTTGTGTGTCAACTGGAACTGCACCACATCGCGCGTGGCGGTGCCGATGGATACCGCCCAGTTCAGCAGCTTGCCCGGTGTCCAGCGCATATGGGCGCGATGTGACTTCGGCATATGCTCGTCCACCGTGGTGTGGTGGCCGCGTTTGCTGCTCCGCGCATGAACCGCCACACGCTGATTGTTGTGCAGACACTCGATCGCTTTGGCGCTGATGCGCAGGTCGACCTCAACTCCCACCAGCGCGTGCGGCACGCTGTAGTAGTGCCCCTCGAATTCAACGTGGTAGTCGATGTTGACCCGTGCCGTCTTCCATTGGGCATATTGATAACGATGCGCCGGCAGGGGTTTGAGCATCGGTGCATCCAGTGAACGGAATGCATCCTTGCGGCAACCCGGCAACTTGCTGAACGGCTTGTTGTTGAGATGCTCAAGCAGTTGGCTGATGGCTTGGTTGAGTTCCTCCAGACTGAAGAAGGTATGTTTGCGCAGCGCCGCCAATATCCAGCGTTCGACGATCTGCACGCCGACTTCTACTTTGGCTTTGTCCTTTGGCTTGTAGGGGCGCGCCGGGATGACCGCGCAACCATAGTGCGCCGCCAGTTCGGCGTAGCTGCGATTTATTTGCGGATCATAGCGGCAGGCGCGGTCAACCGCACTCCTGAGGTTGTCCGGAACGACAACGGCTGAAACCCCTCCTATGAATTCAAATACCCTGACATGGGATCCCAGCCAATCCGACAGTTGCTGGCTCCAAGTCGCTTCCGCATAGGTGTAGTTGGATGCACCCAGCACGGCCACAAAGATCTGTGCCTGGAGGATTTCTCCCGTGAGTCGATCCCGGATCGGGACTGTCTGACCGCTGTAATCGACGAACAGCTTCTCACCGGCACGGTGCGTTTGCCGCATGGAGCGTTTCAGCGTCTTGGCGAACCGGCGGTAGAGCGTGCAGAACTGGCTGTAACCATAAGCCGCCTCCCCGTGAAGATCACGGTATTCCTGCCACAGCAGTTGCAGGGTCACGCCTTTGCGTTTGAGTTCCTGATGAATGATGGCGCAGTCTGGGGTGACGTATTTGCCGGTGGCGACCGACCCTGCCGTGTGGCCATGGAGCAGTGCGTGTAGAACGTCATCACTGATTCCTTCCGGCAATGGCCAAGTCAGTCCGGCCTGTTCCGCTGACCTGACGTAGTTGGATACGGCGCCCAGAGACAGCTTGACCGCACTGGCGATGACTCGGAGGGTGAGGCCGGCAGATTTGAGCCGGATGACTTCTTTGGTCTTGTGCATGGAAACCCTCTTGGCTGGCATCGTTCCTCCGAAATCTCGGGAGGATGCCAAACAATTCGTTGATTTCCAGCACTTCTTGCTTCGTTACGCGCACCGTGAACACGGTTTACGCGATGATGAACAGGGTTTACACAAAATCCGCCGTTTTGTTCACCATCGTCTGCAATTCGTGTTCACGTTCCGTGTAAACCTTGTTCACGTTCCCGTGTAATTCGTGTTCACCTTCGCGCGTAAAACGCATCTGAAGCCGTTTAACTCAACTCCGGGCTTCTTTAGCTATGCATTCAGTTATCAATGCCCCTGTTCTAATAATGTGGGTAAAGTACAGCTTTCTATGTAGTTTCGTCAACATGTGCGGCAGGCGTAATTCGGGAGCAATCTTTTCGGCTTACGGAGGCTGGAATTACGTGGGATGGAAAGCAGGAACTGCGTATCGGGTGCCTCGACAGACTATGAATAGTCTCTTGAAGGCCAATATTGGCGCGGTATGTGCGTTAACGGAAATGCCATTTACCATCAAATTTACCAGCATTCCGTTTTTTTGCTGAGAAATTGGCGGCAGGAAGTCTATTCGCGCGAGAATTTCACTTCCACTATCGCACCATGAGTAGCATAAATGCGGATCCCGGCGTCGAGCAGCTGGCGATCCACCTCATCATGCATGAGTGACAGCACGCCGCTCTGTTCGAGCTTGCCCTTGAATCGGTTGAGAGTGCATGAATCTGGCAGTTTGTTGCCGACCACGAAGCCGCAGAACAGCATGAAGTCCAGACGGACCCGCAGCGCACGCTCCAGCCCGGGATAGGACAGACCAAACCACCTGGCGATCAGCAGAGCGCGGTACATTGAGCTGTAACTGTATGGTGCTCGTCCGCCCTTCCTGAACATTGCCCGCCAGAAGTCATCTTGCATGTGCTGCTCGACTTTCTCCCACTGGATCGCATCACCGGCCACCATCAGCGGATCCTTCGCCAAATTCACCTTTGCATTTGCCATTAACAGCTGCATAACTCCTCCATTTTGACAAGCTGCAACTCATTTGCAACGCCAGTTGCAACAGTTGACTTAGTTTAAAAATGCTCACACTAGAAAACACATGCGCTCGAATTGACCCGCATGCGTTTTAGCCAGGAAGGACCCATTACCTTGCAGCATTCCGGTCTCAGGTTGCATTGCAAGTTGCACAACATAACGATTTTGCAGCGCGAATAAAATTCTCTGCCCGCACATCACACACGCCTCGCCGTAGCTTTCGAGTTAGGTTCATGTTAAAAACTGTCGGGACATGTTTGGACAGTCGGGACATGGCGTATCTATTGGGTTTGCGCTGTCCCGACATTTCGTGTCGTTGTAGGGACAGTCGGGACAAATCAGCCATTGCCGTCCAATCGCGTCTTGGTGTTCGCACAGATCAGCCTTACCTGCCTTGTACTCAGCCCTGAAAGTTTTGACACTTCAGGATAATTATTACCAGTGAATAGCGATCTGAGCATGGCATTTCTTTCTTCCTTCTCACGCAGACTGGTAGTTTTTGTGATGTAGATATAGTCCCCGCCATACTCTGTGCGAAGTTCCCGCACCAATTCGACGGCAATCAGCTCCGCCAGGCCATCCAAAAACCTTTGCGAGGTGCACAATCTGCCTACGGCACGACGGACAATATTACTCATCGGAATCTCCAAATATTAAAACCCGCCAGGGGAAATGGCGGGTTTTAAGATTGCCAGTAGCACGCCACGACACCAGGGAAAAGGAGAAACCTTAATGTCACTGTCCGCGCCCGGTTGACACCAGCGTGCATTGGTCTGCACGCTGCCGGTGTGAGGGCATAATACTTGGTAGGCCATGCCCTCACTGACTCGCCATACCAAGGACGAAACAACTAAAACGTCGATACATTGCGCTGATAAAGCCCAATCAATCTGTCTCCGCTTCTGGGACTGAGAGCCCAAACTACAAATGCGTCACCGTCTGCCACGCATTCCAGGTCACACGCTGCCCCATCGAATCTGAAACTCTTGAATTTTTGAGCGGTCCTGTTGGCAGAATAATTGAGTGCATGGGCGGCTGCAGCATTCAGAAACTTGTCCAGGGCGGATTGCTGACTCAAAGATAGGCTTGAATGGGCTCTATACGGCCGCATCACCTTCCGATCATCTTCTATCTGTCTAAATGCAGCACCAACCAGCTCTGCAAATGTAGATTCCTTACTCTTCGCCATGGCTCGATCTACCACCAGCCAAAGAGGCTATAGCCGGCGTTGAAACACACGCTTACTACGTGAGCCAGTATCCCGAAAAAGAATGCAGCCGGCGCGAATGCCACGGCAGATCCAAACGTTCTCCAACCAATATTAAAAATGTTCTGCAGACTTTTCATAACTTCCCCAATAACTGATAAATAATTAAGCGCCGGTTACGTTGATGACAACGCCATCGCCTGCAGCATCGTTCAGAGCAGGGATGAGCTGGTTGCGGATCGCATCGGCGGAATAGAAGTTCTGTCCGCCGGCCATGTTGATGTTGACTATGCGTGGTGCTGCAGCGACAACGCCTTGCGCTGTTGCAGCTGCAGGCTGCACATTGACCGGAGCGCCTGGCGTAGTCGCAAGGCTTGGAATACTGGTACTACTGCCGCCTGGTGTGGATACGGATCCACCACCGCCAAACGAGGCTGACTCAATGGATGATATCTGCGCCAGCCCCAACGCCGCCTGAACAGCAGCCATACCCCAACCGATAGGGCCCGGAAATTCGCCCAATACGCCAGCGACAGCTTGTTCAGTACTGATGATAGCGTTAGCCAGGGAAGCTGCCTTATTCACTTCAAACGCTGCTCGGCTATGCGATGCAAGTCCGGCCGTCATGGCCTGCGCCATTGTCATGGCATCCTGGTAATCGCCATTTCGAATGAGCTTGGAGAAGTTGGCCACTGAATTGTCAGAGCGCATGCGCACGTCTTCGTGATTCTTCTGGATGTTATCCAGCGCAGTCTGGAATCCCTCTTCTTCTTCCTGATTTAGAGTGTGATCCTTCTTTTTTTCGTCGTAGCGTTTTTGGTAATCTAGAATTTCCTGCTTGTAACGCAGATCCTCGCGCTGTGTCGCGTTCTTGCCCAACATATCAGCGCGCGCCTGCATCTGACCAAAATACTGGTTTTCTTGCGCGTATTGAGCGGCCAAATGTTTTTGCGCGTCATCGTTACGCTTCTGTACTTCTGCGTCGACAAACACGGTATAGGCCCGTTCGTGCACCTTGCGCGCCTCGTCTCCTGCAGTTTTCATTGCGGTGAGCTGGTCCTCGGTCTTGGCCCATGCCTCGATCTGCTTGGTAAATGAATCCTCATGCGCAGCCAGCATCTGGTCGTCCAGCTTTTTGGCTGCATCGAGGATCTTCTGGTTGTCATCGATCGATGATCCCGCCTTTGGGTTGAAGTTCAAATCAGGCTTGGCAGCCTGCGCGGCCTGTTCGCGCACCTTAGCGGTTTGTGTAGACCACAATTTATCCATGGAAGCGGCAAATGCGGCGCCGTCTTCTTGCATGGATTTCATTTCGTCTTCATTTACCTTTTTTGCCGCATCCCATCCATCATGTACGAACGCAGATATAGTGGCTCCAAGTCCACCCAGGCTTTTTCCTACTTCAGTGACTGCATATACAGCACCCATTCCAATGGATACCGTTCCCTTGAGTGCAAAGCCAAGTGTCTCAGCCGCGCCGTGCATCAATTCCGTATTTGTTGCTGTGCCGACCATCACTTCGGAAAGGTTGTCAAACGTGGGCAGCATGTCGCGCATCACTGTCTGGCCGATGCCTTGGGCAGCCAGGCTCATGATTTTGAATCTGTCGTTTATTTCAGCAGCTGCGGGGGCCGTCTTGCCATCGATTGTCAGGCCTAGCTGATCTGACAAATCGCTGAATTTTTTTAGCTCTTCGCTGCCTCCGTTGAGCATCGGAATGAGTTCTGCGCCTGCCTTGCCAAAGATGGCGATAGCGGCAGCTGTCTTGCCTGCTCCGTCAGCGGTGCCGTGGAACTTGTCGGCGACTTCCGACATGATCTCGTCGGCGCTCTTGAGATGCCCATGCGCATCGGTAACTTTGATGCCGAGCTGTTCAAACGCATTCGCCTGAGCGCCGGTTCCGTCCTGGGCAGCAGCCATGTTCTTGTCCAGCTTGCCCATCGCATCAGCCAAGGATTGCGTGCTGACATCAGATAGCTGTGCGGCAATTGACATGCGAGACAAGGACTCGACGGTAATACCAGCCTTTTGCGCCAGCTTTCCCATCTGGTCAGCAGTCTCCAGGCTGCTTTTCATGAGCTCAAACAGGCCTCCAGCGACAGCGGCGGATCCCAACGTGCCCATCGCCTCACCGAGTCCAAGGAATTTTTCGTCCGCCTGTTTTACTTTTTCACCGAGCGATGCCAGGGCGGATTCTGCCTGCTCAGTTTGTGCGGTGATTTTGATCGTGGATTCGGCCATGATGTTTCCTTGGGTTAATTAGAGCGTGATAGGAGGAATACCGCCCCTCACTTCACTTATTTCTGGGCGGCAGATTTTTGCCGGTCCTGATAAATCTTCGCAGCCGCCTTGCCAGCTTCGGCACTCAACGTACCCCGGCCGGAGTGGAGAATGGATGCGCAATCGTCCTCATTGGAAACTTCTAAGGTCTGACCAGGCACATACGCTCTTCCGCTATGCATTAGCGGCTCTGTTGGATACATCGTTTGTGGAAATACCATGTCCATTTGAATCTCCTTTTCAAGTTTAAAAAATGAGGGGAAAGGATTTCCCCTCATCGTTGCCTCACTTAAGCGGTTAGCGCATCAACCATCATGGCAAAGGCTGCCGGTTGCCGGATTCCGACATCAAAAAGCTGTGTGAAATTGACCTTGATAAGTCCTTTATCAGCAGCAGTTACTGGGTCCCAAGTAACGTCCAAGGCACCCATGAACGCGACGATGAACTGGCTCCAATCAGCACCATAAATAATCGGGCTGCATACGCCAACACTTGTGCCTTTCGTGAGATTCGACGGAACGTTAGTCGTAACCCCGGCGCGGCGATCATTCAATGGAAATTCAGGATTGGCCCCTCCCCAAATGAAAGGAAGATTCGTCGCTTTCTGAGATTTTTTCATCCATTGACGAGACTTCGTATTGACGACATATCCACCCTGCATATTTGGTTCGGCGTTGAGCAGGGCGCATGCGGCCTCCAGGTCAACCAGATGCCCCCAGTTGATCTGAGCGCCGTTCGTGCCACCAACAACAGAGCCAAGGCCGGACATGTTTAGTATCCCGGTTGGAATGCCAGCAGCACCGTTGCCATTGATTGCAAGATTTTCCATTTGGGAGCCCAGTGACATACGGGCATCCGGCATAATTACTTTGTCGAACAAATCAGGAATGTTAATTACCGACTGCCTGGTTAACGGCACTTGGGCAAAAGCGCGGTGACCAGTAAAGGCCAGACTTCTTGTTGTTGGATTGGACCCTGACACCGTGCCGGTTTCCGTCGCTCCGCTCGTTGCCGTTGCTGTCGATATGCCAGGAAGTGTGAAATTCTCGCCGTCAGATCGGATGAACGTGCACCCCAGCTGTGCCAGAGCCATATTAGGCACCAGCGCCCGGCCCAGTTCGTCTATATCAACGCTAGTTTGGACAAGGTTTCCGGCATTGGTTGCCGTTCCAACATCGAATGCGCGATTGTCAACTTTGAGCAGCCTGTAATCCGGAGGTATCAAAAATCCGGAAGTTGCCTGGCCAAATAGTTTTGAGGTTGCCTGGGAAATCTCACGCTCGAGCCCCGCCTTGCTCCAATCGCCGGTAACCAGCGCACGGATAGCGTTTCCGGGGTTGTAGGCCGCTCTTTCCAAAGCGGTCATGCCAATTAGAAGTTTGTTACTCATGATGTGCCTTTCAGTTGCTTACGTTAATGGACCACCACTTGCTGCTTGTTTCGGTGGTATTTGATATTTCCGATTGTGGATTTTTCATAAATTGCAGTGACAGTTAAAAAAAAGTCGTCACTATTTATCACTCAGGTGTCTATAGACGGACCGGACGGTTATTCCAAATTCTTTCGCCAGCTCGTTGACGTTTTTTCCGTTGAATTTTCTCCGGATAGCCAGTGCGCGATTGGAGGGAGTTTTTCTGATGTACAGAGATTCCCCGCCGAATTCGGCAATTATTCGTGTTTCAATTGTGTGTTTGCCGTCATCGCTTATATCCGGATAGATATCTGCGACGATTTCAATGATTCGGCTGAGATCGTCGCAAGTCATTCCGCCACCTCATTAGAGATGGCATCGTCGGCGTCTTCGAATAATTTGTGTGTGATACGGAAGCAGTGAGCGTGCCCCTCTCCGCCAGGCAATCTTTCCTTGCGTGTGAATCCTCGGCCTTCGGTCTTTAGACAGCCGCGTTTAACCAGTAATTTGCAAACGACTCGATAATCGAATCCTCCACACACTTCCTGCTTGAACGTTTCCGAAAAGACGTAGTACTCGGTATGCGTTGCCCGACCTCCGCCATCAGGAAGGTAGATGGCCTTGTTGTCGTCATCGTATGCATCGTTGTGCTTGCGATATCCGGCGCGCAGCAGTGTCCGTGGCGGGTGTGAATCCGTGTTACTAACAGGCCTGTCCCAATCGGTGAATCTAGACTCTCCATGCGACTCGAAGAATCTACGAACCTGCGCCAGCATGTTCAACTCTTCCAGATTCCCGGCGCCGCCACGTTGAGCCAGCCATGCTTTGTAGCAACTTACTGCAGCCTTCATTGCCTCGCCTGGTTGCCAGCCAGTAATTTCCCATTTGGTAGCCAACTCACCAGCCGCGCCGATCAGCGCAAACCGTAACGCGGCCCGATGAACTTGCCCGCCGGCTTCTGAATCAACATGCGCACGGGTGAATTCTCGCTGTGTATTTTTAATCCAGTCAGCCAACTTGGCGTTATGCTCAACCAACTTCGTAAGATAGGGAATGGAAGCCGTGCCGTAATGCTTGCATGCGTTTTCTGTCAGTGCCTTGGAAAAGACCGATCCGCTCGCATAGCAATTGAGATTTTCAAACATGCCCAAACCTGCGCCGGCATCTGCAGGAATATCCAGCAAGCGAATTTCCTGTCCGGCCTTCGGTTTTTTCTTGGCTTCGGCCATATGCTCTGCCAGGCCTGCCTCCCCGCTGGAGAGAAACAAGATGCGCCAGCTCGCCGGATCGCGCAGGCCTCCAGTTCGATTCGCTCGGGCCTTTCCGCTTCCATTTGCCAGCATATAAGCAACTTCGCCGGCCGCTTTGGGATCCACCTGGCTCAGTTCATCCAAAACTAACAAACAGTCAGAGTGCTGCGCTGCTAATGCCTCCAACCCGTTGTCAGTGGCGCGCCAACGCTGCAGGTAGTCCATGCCGCCCCAAACCGATGCCGCCGCGCGCAGGGCAGTTGTTTTTCCTGAGCTCGACTCCCCGCGCAAATGCACGCCCCCAGATTCCATGCCGGTGATGTTCAATAGGGGTGCAGCGAATGCAGAGGAAACGGCGAACACCAGGCGTGAATTGCCAACACATAATGCAGCCACCTTGGTTTGCCAATCTGCCAGCTTGCCCTTTTGTTTAAATGTTCCATGAGATGCGGTGGCGGACTGATACAGAATTCGCTCTTCATCCTCGCCTATGGTGCGCTCCGGCATTACGAATACATTCCCATGCCAGCCAGTGCGCTCCACACAGCGGGCCCGCTGCTCGACTTGTGCGGTTTGAATATATTGTGTCAGGAGGTTACGCGCCTTATTGGTTCCAGCAATTTGCAAGCCCATGGAAAGCAATGCCCCGCGATATTCAGCACCATCACCCTTGAGCATTTCCATGGGCATGGCCCAGGCATGATGCGTGCCGTCCAGATCGTCAAACTCTAGCAAACGCCCCCAACTCTCGTTCTTTGCGTCGCGCGTGAATGCGGTAATCTCAAGCTTTGAACAAACCCACCACCATTTGCTGTCATTGCTGTCGAAATACATCACCGAGCGATCATTGAGATGAAAGCGCGACAGCTGGTTATCGTCGTCAACTATTGTTTCGGTACCGGCATCTGCTTTTGCCACTTGTGCGGGCGTCTGCACTGATACTTCCTGCAAAAATTCAGGCCGCTGCATCATCAGCTCTATGTGCCCTTGACTCCATCCGTCGTCTACCGCATCGGCCGCATCCCATTTTTCCGGCAAAGGGCGATGCCCAGAAACTGCCGGCGCATCGTCCGTACCGGTTCCCGGAAAGCAGCAAAATGCAGATAGATTGATTAATTTTATCGTCGTGGCGCCGGCCGCTTTTGCCAATGCCGCAACCTTGGCCATGCACTCTTGCCCGGCTTCGTCGTTGTCTGGCCAGAGCCACACTGTGCGGCCCGCCAACGGCGACCAATCGGTTTTTTGAGGGGATTGCGCCCCGTTCAGCATCGTGGTGCATACAGCTTCAGGAAAGAGCAGGGCGGCTGCGTCGCATGCCTTCTCGCCCTCGGTCACCAATATGGGAGCAGTCGGAGCTGCCGCGATCTTGTCCAGGTGATACATGGGCCGCGGATCCAACAAACCCTGCCAGCGCCATTCGCGCTTGCCTGACTCATTTGCGCAGTAGGTCAGCGGAAAGAATTGTTTGCGATCGCCGGGCTCTTTCGCCTCGAAGCGATACACCAGGCACGCCATGCTGCCGTCAGCTGCTCGATATTCCCAGCGCATGGAAGGCCTGCTGTGCTTATAGTGAGATTGCGGCGGCTTCGGTGCGCTATCCGGGACGGGCAGAATCGCCTGCCAGACCGGTTTTATCGGCTGAGGTGATGCACTGGCATCAGCCGACTTCGTTTGAAGGCTTGTAGAGCGTTTTGGCGGGTTTAATTTTTTCTGAGTGATGCCAAGGAATTCGGCCAGCCGTTTGGCTGCTTCACCGGGCTTTACCCCGTCAATATAAGCAATCAACCACACAAGGTCGCTGCATGTATCGCCGTTACCAAAATCTTTTGCGAAGCCGTCGCTTAACCTGATTTTGAACGATGGTTTCTTATCGTCACGCGTTGGGTTACACACAACGTAGTTGCCGCTTTCGATCTTGCCGCCCGGCAGCCATGAAGAAAGAACGCGATCAATATCGGATAGGGCGACTGCGGCCACCCGCTTAATGTTGGCGGCGCTCATATAGCAAAGAAACTACTTCCTAGGACATTCACGCCATTCTTGGTAACGATAAATACCCTGCCAAGATTTGAGTGCCGAAGCTGATATCTGCGGCCATACAACCGGAAGGTTTTGGGGGGCAACCAACGCGAACCGCGCTGCCTCGCTTTACTTGCACTAACACTTTCAACGGCGGCACGCATTAGCGTGCATGCAAGCCTGTATTCTTCTGCGTCAAGGTAGTCCTGGTATCGAGCGTTACCGATTGATTCCAATTTCTTTAGCAGATTGATGATCTGCCAGGTTAAGAAACTGTACTCATCAGCCTGAGTGCGTTTTGACGATGCATGTATTTTTCCCATGATTAGCTGCCGATCACGGATGTCGAGACTGCCTTTCCTGACAGCTTGGCGATGAGGGCATGAATGTCCTCCGCTCTCCAAGCAGTGATGTTTTTGCCGAGGGTCTTAACTGGTGCCGGGTATTTTCCCGATTTGACACCAGACCACCAGGTTGAACGGCTTACCGGAATGACGGCAAGAATTGAGGGTAATCTGACGAATCCGGTTTGAGGTATCCCGGCATTTGAATTTGAGGTTTGCATGTTCTGCCCCTAAGGTTTACACGGCAGGCAATCCAACTGGATGTCTTTGACCGTGTGGGCAGATTAATGACGTGGCGGTATTTATAAAAACCGCGCAATTTGTTTATTTGAGCGGTTTTTGTCTTCTCTTTTTCATATTCAACTTCGTTGCGCTGGGCAATGGTTCCTGCCATAGACCGTCGGCATAGAACTTGGTCAGCGACTCTCCGAACAATTCCCATGCTTCGCGTGCATGGCTTTCCTTGACGTTGAATTTAGTAGCGGCCATATCGTAGGCACTATTCGATGTGCCAATTTTTGATGAAGGCGCAACGCTCAAAGAGTGACCACATTTTGAATATCTGAATACCTCGTCGGCAATTTTATGCATCTGGTTAAGTCGCCCTGTATCTTTTTTTCGCCCGCGCGTGCTATGCAAACCAAATTCTTCGGCGGGTAACGCACCGTCGGCGACGTTCTTGAGCATCTTCACCACCTCTAGAAAATCAACCTCAGGGATTGGTGATCCATTTTTCAGCGCGTCCGCGATAACCCCCAGCCATTCGCGCCGCTGATCCTGATAGCCATTACGCATCAGATGGCGCGGCACTTCAAGCTTGCTTGCAACTGAAACGTAATGATCGCGCACAGCTGGCGCGCATTCTTCAGTTATTTCAATATCACACGTTGCCACTGCTTGCCGCTTCCATCCTGTGTCTTGCTTCTTGCTCATGCCGCACCCCTTCGAAGTGACCCCTCAATAGATGCCACCCCAAGCGGTGAAGGATTCCGTTTTTCGCCTGGCCGGGCTAGGGGTGGCAAACTCTATTAAGCCGCTTTCAGCTCAAGCAGTTTCTTGTTCGCTATTCCAAGATCGGATTCAAGGCCGTCAGTGACGCACGCTAAACAATCCAGCCTGGTAGCGACGTCAAAAAGTATAAATCCGACATCCTCAAGCGATCCTTTGTCCTCGACCGACCCATAATCCTGACGGTCCCTTAAAAGTGACAATGCAGAGCGCACTTGCGCGCGCAGCGTAAATACTTCATACGCGACGTTTTCAACTTCATTGTTGTTGGTAGAATCATTGGTAGCCATGATGCAATACTCCTATGTAGTGCTGCTTTTTGGTTAGGGGAGCAAAGTGTTAGCGCACTTTGTTCCCCGCTTTCCCATGATCCGCATGGGAGACGGAGTTCCTCAATTAAATTCGGTCAAAGCAGGCTAGCGGCAGCGCGCAAACTCAACTTATCTGCAACCACCAGGCGCACCAAATTATCGGCCTTGCGATGCCCAGCACACGTGGCAACAAACAAGCGCATCACCCTGTCAACCTCATACGCCGGATAACCCTTTACTTGTTGCATAAATATGCGAGCAGTTCTGGGCTTAAATGTTTTTACTCCACCGGTCAACAACCAAATCAAATCAACGTCAAGCCCCTGCGCAAGATGATGCAGACAGCGGCCTCCCATCTTGTCAGCTGCATCATCATTGGATAGCCACCGCCTTGCAGAGGATTTCGATAAGCCACTCGCTTCGGAAAGGTGAGTAGCACGCCGGCATGCCGCGATACCGTCATAGTCCAGTACTGCCAATAATCTTTGTCTAATTCCAAGTCCAGACATGACCGTCTCCCTATATCGATGTGACAATAAAATGTGAAACCTCCACTCCGGCAAAAATTAATCCCGCAACGATGGCGATGGCCGGAAAGATGCATCCGGTTGCCCTGCCAATCTTGCGCTGCCTGCCTGATCGAGTGAGCGGTACGCCTATTTCTCGTGAAAGTTTTGCCTTTTCGCTTGATATCCCGATCGCACGCTTCCACGAAAATGACAGCCCCGGAATTATTTTTTTTCTGCTCATTGTGGCCGCCTATTTTGCAAAGCAAGGTAACGTGAAACCGCGGATTCGCGGGTGATTGGCGGCAGGGGAATAACCTTCGCGCGCCAATTCAGGTAAGGCATTGAGCAATTGCAACGATTTTTGCTCGTCACACAAGACGCGCTTGGACGGCAATGGCTGATTTGTCCCGACTGTCCCGACAACGATACAAAATGTCGGGACAGCGCAAAGCCAATAGATACGCCATGTCCCGACTGTCCAAACATGTCCCGACAGTTTTTAACGTGTACCATTTGAAACTCTTGCAATAGTCAAGACGTCTGCACCCGCCCTGAGTTTGTCCAGATGGTCCGCCCAACGCTGCATCATGGCCCTGCGTTCGTCGATATATTCGGCAAAGTTGTAAGCGGCACGGCTTGCGTTCTTCTCGACGTGTGCCAGCTGCAGCTCGATCACGTCTTTGTGTATACCCCACTTGGTTTTGTTCTCATTCAGCATGGTCGATGCGGCAGACCTGAAGCCATGCCCGGTCATCTTCCCGGTATAGCCCATGCGTCCCAGGGCGCGGAGAATGATTGCGTTGCTGGCCGGCTTGCTCGGGTCGTTTCGATTGGGAAAAACATACTCCCTGTCGGATGTGATCTTGGCCAGCTTCTTCAAGATCGTGATGGCCTGCTTAGATAGTGGCACCAGGTGCGGCCGGCGCATCTTCATGCGCTCTGCAGGGATCAACCATTCAGCGGTCTTTAGATTTATTTCACTCCACTTTGCCTCGACCAACTCCCCGGTGCGGGTAAAGGTCAGCGCCATCAGCTGCATCGCATACGTGGTTAGGGGGCTTCCCTGGTATCCGTCAATATCTCGCAGCAGTTTCGGGAATTCACCTTTTTCAATCGTCGTGTAATGAGTTCTCTTCGGGCTTTTGAGTGCCCCCCGCAATTCAGTTGCCGGGTTGCTTTTGCATCGTCCGGTTGCGATCGCATATCGAAATACAGCACTGCTGCGCTGCAATACGCGGCTGGCGATCTCGAGCGCACCACGTTTTTCGATTGTTCGTATCGCATCCAGGAGCTCGGGAGGTGATATTTCTGCAATTGGCCGTCTACCGATTGCAGGAAATGCATCCTGTTCAAGCGTTCTCAGGGTCAACGCCTTGTGACCGGCAGTCCAATCGTTGGATCGATTCTCTACCCACTCACGCGCTACTGTTTCAAAGGTGTTTGAGGCATTGATTTTTGCTTCCCGTTTCTGGGATTGTTTCAACTCGCCAGGATCTATTCCGTTGGCCAACTGCTTGCGGGCCTGGTCGCGGCGCTCCCTGGCATCGGCAAGGCTGACCTCGGAATAGACACCAAGCGCCAGCGTTTTCTGCTTGCCGGCGAACCGATATCCTAGCTGCCAGTATTTGCCCCCGTTCGGGTGTATCAAAACGTACAGGCCACCGCCGTCAGAAAGCTTACGCTGCTTGGCTTCCGGCTTGGCCTTCTTGATGGATAAGTCGCTGAGTGCCATATCTGCCCTTGCTGGTAAAAATATTTGCTTGAAATGATTTACCAGCATATTTACCCACACTTGCTGGTAAATTGCAATAGACGGGGAAAGACGGGGTTGCGCTTGATATTCGACTGAAAGCCAATAACTACGGGCTTTTTTGGACTGGAATGGACGGCGTTGTACTGGTTTTTGGTGTCCTCGACAGGAATCGAACCTGTAATTGCCCCTTAGGAGGGGGCGGTTATATCCATTTAACTACGAGGACAGATGTGCAAGATGCGGCGCGCATTCTAACGTAAAATCCCATCCTCGCTTATCCGGTACATGGAGTTTCCAATGAAATGGCTGATCCTGTTCGGTTTGTTTGCCGCGTTGGCGTTGCTGGTGAACCAGGCTGCGCGTTCGGGCGAGCTGCCCAAGGTGGGCGAGCCTGCCCCCGATTTCGACTTGCCCGACCAAAACGGCGTGACAGCATAACCTCAAGGAATTTGCGGGTAAGTGGCTGGTGCTCTACTTTTATCCCAAGGACGATACCCCGGGTTGTACGCAGGAAGCGTGCGCCTTCCGCGACGATTTGCACAAGCTGGCTGCATTGGGTGCGCAGGTGGTGGGGATCAGCGTGGACGACAGCAACAGCCACGCCGAATTTGCGAGGAAATATCATTTGCCGTTCCCGTTGCTGGCGGACAAGTCGGGCGAGGTGGCAGCACGCTATGGTGCGTTGTTGAATTTGTGGTTGTTCAAGTTCGCCAAACGCTACACATTTCTGGTCGACCCGCAGGGCAGGATCGCGAAAGTGTACGAGAAGGTCGAGACCTCCAGGCATTCGACGGAAATCATCGGGGATCTAAACAAACTGAAGTTGGAAGGGAAGTAATGAAGTATCCGAATTTGAATATTTTTGCCGCGTGGTTCTTCATGTTCCAGACGCTGGCGATGGGCTGGGTGGCAGCAGCCGGCAACGGCCTGCTGGAAATGCTCGGAGCGCCTACTCCAGAGGGAAGCGTTGTGGGGCGTATCGTCGGGGCGTTGCTGTTGCTGCTGGCTATTTACCTGGTATGGCACTTCATGCGCGCCTTGCCGCCGCAGGGCAAGCCGGAAGGCAATGGTTACAAGGTCGGGCACCGCGTGTTGCTGGCGGGGAACATTCTTGCGTGTTTAGCGAGAATG